>CAYTJD010000018.1:0-59720 GCA_964438005.1 uncultured Solibacteraceae bacterium
GATTGCAACCCGATCACTGCAAGCTAGAGAAGTGAGCGGCACTGCCGAATGGCACGTGTTGCGGTAGCACGCCGGTGCGCTGCTAATAGACCGGAATCTCGCGCTTCGTCCGCGGCGGATACACGTACGGTGCCACCAGGCTCTCATTGCCATCGTTGTCGATAGCCTTCACGCCGAACCGAAGGTCGTCGATCGAGACGTCTTTGAAGACATAATCATTGACGTTCCCGACAAACACCTCCTGCTCCCACTCGGCCGCCGTAGTTGACCGCATCACGATGGCATAACCTCTCAGGTTATTCTCGGCTCCACCGTTCTTCCAGTGCAGCTCGGCGTCGTAACGCGACTTGCCCCGCGAGATGCGCGGCACCAGTTGGCCCTTCAGGGCGCCGGTCGTCGCCTCCCGGGTGACCACGGGGGGCTTGGGCGCCAGCGCCAGGCTCGCCGCCACCGCAGCGTTGATGCGCGCCACTCGCGCCGTATACGGTATGGAAACAAACTCCGGCAGATCTGTCGCCGAATGCTGGTGGGCGTAATCTTCATTAGGAGTTGAGAAGCGCACGGCCGCAAAGCCGTCCAACTGAAAGGGCGTATGGTCACCGCCCCGTCCCAACCGGTCCTGCTGGAACATCATGTTGATCTTCATGGAGGGCAAATAGCGTTCGCCGATCTGCCGAGCGTAGCGCGCCAGTTGCTGGGTGGGCGAGTCCATCACGTCACTGCTGTACAGGCTGACCGAACTATTGCCAAACCGGCCGTTGCCGCTGGTATCGCCGCCGACGATGTCGTTATTGAGCACGGCCTCGATCGCCTCTTCGCGCTTTCGTGCCTCTCCCGCGTGCAGCGTGCTCCCAATCAGCCCCTGCTCTTCGCCTGCGAACGCGATGAACACCAGCGTCTTGGCGAACTGGTACCGGCTCATCACCCGGGCCAGCTCCAGGACCGCTGC
Organism: uncultured Solibacteraceae bacterium; assembly: GCA_964438005.1. Lineage (GTDB taxonomy): Bacteria > Acidobacteriota > Terriglobia > Bryobacterales > Bryobacteraceae > PSRJ01. The sequence goes on from CAYTJD010000018.1 coordinate 950, forward strand.
CGTGCCGCTGCCATCGTCGTTCGCTCCCGGAGCCGTGGCGTCGACCTTCGTCCAGTCATAGCTAACCGCCCGCTCGGCTGTATTGTCCGTGGCTTCCACGGTGGGCGTTTTTCCCGGCAGGGGAATCAGATTCAGGGTGTCGTAATGGGCGCTAATTAGCACTTGCGTTTCCGGCATTGAACCGCCCGGCAGGACCGCCACTATGTTATATAGATCGATGTCGCGAACGATGCGCTCTTCATTTTTCTTCACCTTGAAGTGCTCGAGACTCACTTGAAGCCTCGGGCTGTAGCTCTGCAGTTCGGCAAAAATCCACTGGCGCGCGGCCGCCGCCCCTTCCGTCGACAGAGTGTTCCGCGTCGGAAAGCTAGCCAGCCGCTTGACGGTGGCTCCGATCCGGTTCTCGGAGACAGCGTCGATGATCTCGCGAACCTGCGGCCGCAGTGCTCTTTCCTGCGCGCATGCCAGAGATGCGCCGGCGATCAAAAAAGGTAGGAATTTCATTTGTAAACTCAACATGCAGGGCTTCCGAAGAATTATGCAACGGCGGGAGGGGAAATATCCAGTGATAGCTGCCGTCGGTAGACCGGGCACTCGCCCCACCTAAGATTACACAAGTCTTACAAATGACAAGAGAAATCCTTGCTAGCTTGAGAATTTGAACGTTCTAACCGCGAGACGCGCCGTGAACTCTTCAATCCTCGACATATCCCAGGCCCAGAAGCCCAACTGGTTAGTCCTCACAGTTTTGACTCTACTCCATATCGGGGCGGTCGCTGCGCTGTTCCTGTTCAACTGGCACGCTTTGGCCTCGGGTGTGATCCTGCTCTGGGTCGCGACGGGCTTCGGCATCAGCTTGGGCTACCACCGGCTGCACACGCACCGGTCGTACAAAGTGCCGCTTGCGCTCGAGTACTTTTTCGCCGTTTGCGGGACACTAACGTTGGAGGGCGGCCCGATTTTCTGGGTAGCCACGCACCGTATACACCACCAGAAGTCCGATCAGCCTGGCGACCCCCATTCCCCGCGAGATGGCGCGTGGTGGTCCCATATGGGATGGATTCTGGTGGGGGAATCCAAACACAACAATACCGGTGTCATGGCTAAATACGCGCCGGATCTGTCCAAGCATAGATTCTATGTCTGGCTGAACGATTATCATTGGATCCCTCCCGTGCTCCTCGGCCTCGTGCTGCTGGTTTTCGGAGGGCTCCCCATGTTCCTGTGGGGCGGTTGCCTGCGCACGGTGGTTGGGCTTCACTGCACGTGGGCCGTCAATTCTATCACTCACATCTGGGGCTCACGGCGCTTTGCCACTCGCGACGACTCGCGCAACAACTGGTGGGTGGCCTTGGTCACCTTCGGCGAAGGCTGGCACAACAACCATCATGCGCACCCCACTTCGGCGCGCCACGGCCTGGCGTGGTATGAGTTTGATATCTCCTGGATCACCATCAAGGCTATGAAATGCCTGGGTATCGCCAGGAGTGTCAAGGTTGCCCGAGTCACTGCGCCGCTTCCGGAAACCGAAGCGGCGTAGATTCGGACCGGCTTTCCTAGTTCTCGCTGGGCGTCTTTGCCGCGCGATCGATCACGATCACTTCCAGCGGCGCTTTTCGCGGATCCAGTCGCAGGCCAAGCTGCTGTACCGCATTGAAAATCGAGCTGCCGGACGGGTCCGACGCGCCGCCGCCGGGTGGCAGACCCGGCATGGCCACGCCAGCGGATCGGGCGGCGTTGCGCAAATCGTCCATCGACAAATCGAGCCCCATCTGGTAGTTCCCTTTTAGCTGAGTCATGTCGACAACCGGGCGGTCCGTAAACCGCGAAAGCAGCTCAGCGAAATCACCGAGCGTGATCCTCGAAGCTTCCACATGCATGGTGCCGCCAGGTCCCATCGAGATGCGAGTTGGTCCCCCCTTGCCGCCCGACACCATCATGCCATCACGGCTAGCAGCCACGCGTACCCCCGATTCTGCGCGGGCGTCCGCTGTGTCTGCAGGCTCGAAAGGCGCCTCTTTCAACTTGGATCCGCTTTTTCCGACCACGAGCGCGTACACTACATAGTCTTTGCTTTCGCGATGGATGGCGAGCTGGAACCGTTCTGCCAACAACGTTTGCAGCATCGCCGGCACTTGTTCTTTCGTCGCGCCGTCGGGCAGTTTGGCCACCACATCGAACCGCTGGCTGCCCATCCAGTCTGGACCGGATATCTGGTACGGTTTCACGTTGTAAGCCGTGCGGATCAGGTCCGCCAGGGACAGGTAGCCGATGTCCACACGTGCACCGTCCACCTTCATGCCAACGTGCAGTTTGCCATTGGCCACATCGGCGGGCGAGATGGGCGCTGCCGGCTTGATCGAGGCGACTTCGAAGGCTGGCGCGCTGGGTGCCTGGCTCCAGAGCCCAACGGCTCCAAGCGCGAGGCCCGCGCTGACTCGTACGAGAAACTGACTTGCCATTTGCCTTCTAGAATACCTGCTTTGCCGGCTCCACAACTTAGTCCGCCGCGAACGGGCGGTCCAGTTGAAACTCGCTCTGCAAGATGGCGACGGCTATTTCATTCCTGTTACAGCGTAGAATCCGCCCCGAAATCACCGCGGACAAATTGGGTGCGCCGTTGATTTTCACTGGCCAGCCGATCCGCAGTTCCACCTCCGCGCCGACTGGGAGGTCTCGGTCGGCCCGAAACGATACTCCCTCGGAGCTCAAGTCTCGCGTTGCCCCTAATCCCTCCTCCCAAACGGTGGGATCTCGGTAGAGCCTGTAGCGGACGCTTAACTTCACCGGGTATCGCCGGTATCGTCTTCTCTCATGTGGCGGGGCGCTTTGCAGTTGAGGCACTGGGACCATGGATCCTCCGTGGTATGACTAACGTCGAACGATGGGAGCGAGGATGGCGGCCCACAGGGCTACACCCAACAGAACCCCTGAAGCCGCTCCGCGCGCCGCACCGAATCGAGTCTGACCCGATTCGGCCGCGGCAGTTTCGATAACCCCGGGTTCCGCGCGCGGCTCAAGACGCTCTGCACTCAGCGCCGCATCCAGAATGGCCACGTCCGCTCGCTCCAGTTCATCGACTAACATGCGCTTCCTCCGATCTCGCTCCCGCGCGTATTATGGCATTTCCCAGTCCAGGCCCTGGTTGCCGTTTCGGCACCGGATCTCATTGAAAACAAACCACTGTATGACAATTGTCAACGCCCTCGATAACCACGTGGATTGCGAATATTAACCCATCGGTTCACGGCGCGACCGTAGCGGTGGTTACTGCGGCACCACCGCGAATGTCAGCGTCTGGCTTTGGCTGTATGCGGCAAACGCTGTTGCTGTCGGCGGCGTGGAGATCTCGACCAAGATAGATTGGTCCGGCCCCGCGCTTGGCTGATTGGGTATCGTTGCCTGTAAGGAGTAGATTCCGCAAACAAAGCCCGGTAGAGCGGCGGCGGGATAGCGGCCGGCGGTGTTCGTGATCACGGTGATGGACGGCGCATACCCAGTCGGCGCAATCTGCCCGTAGGGGCACGCGCCATCGGACAGGCCGATTCCGGTCACATACAACGTGATTTGGCTACCCGCCGCGGCCGGGTTCGCAATGGAATTCAGCGACCCGTCGGCATTCCCGCGAAAAGCTTGGCCCTGTCCCGAGTAATCGGCCGACAGCAGGCCGACGTTAGCCGGCTGGATGTCGACAATCAGCGCGGTTGAAACCTGGTCATAAAACCGGACCTGGACAACCGTCGAAATCTTACCCGCCAGATCATACGGCGTCAGGCATACGACCACTCCGGGACCCACCGCGACAATCGCAGCCGGCTCGCCGTCGAATAAGACCTGCACGCCCTCCAGGCTCGTGGGTAGGGGAGCGTTGAGCCCTAGGTTGATGGTTTGGTCCGGCTGAAAATCCCGCAGCGTGATCGTCGCGAATTCGCCTCCCGATAACGGCCAGTTACGTCCAGTAAACGAGTTGCCCGCGCCCGTAATCGTGAGCGCGCTGTCCGGGACGGCACCGATTCGGCTGAGCCCATTCGCGCCGCCCACCCACGCGCCGCCGGCTTCATCGGCTGCAACCGCCGGACTGCTGCCCGCATCGATGTACGACGACAGCAACAGCGTAGTTCCCCCGGCGAACAACAACGGAGGTATCGACGCATCACGGGCGAGCACATAAGTCGAACCCGCCGGCAGGTTTCCTAGAGGCTTCCACGTCTTGCCAGCGTCGAAGCTCTCCGCAATCGCGGTTCCCGAATTAACACTGCCGTTGGTTACGGGGAAATCGAACGAGGAAGTCGTACCGGCTACGATCACGCTCCCTGATGAATCGGTCGCAACCGAGCTAATCGCCGTTGTTCCCATGCTGCCGCCGAGAGTCCGTGAGAAAATCCGCGCCGAATCGCCGGCCGCCGCTGATTGCGCCAACACCATCGCCAAGACTCCGCCCCGCAAAGCCCTCATGCGACTCCCCGGGTCTCGCAGGGACGCGTCTGCGATAGAAAGAACAGAGCCATTATAAACAGACCCCCGTTACGCCCTTTGCGCGGAATCGTACACCTCTCTGGGACCCTCCTGTTAACTGTGCCGCACCGTGGGAATACACAATCGCCTTTCTGAGTCGGCCAGAATGACGAACCTCGTCCGACTAGAAAAGGAGACTATGCAACTTCGTATTGCCCGCGCATCTATCTTTGTGGCCTCGAGTTTTGCGGCGCTCACCGCCATGGGCGCCCAGGCACTCGATGTTCCGGCGGCTTCCGGCACGGCGACGCCCATTGAGCATCTTGTAGTCATCTTCCAGGAAAACGTTTCCTTCGATCATTATTTCGCCACCTATCCGAACGCGGCGAATGCCGCCGGCGAACCAGTCTTCGTGCCGCGTTCTTCGGCCCGCCGCACCCAGGGCGTCAATGGCCTCTCCGGACCACTGCTCGATCACAACCCAAACTCCGTCCAGCCGTTCCGTCTGTCGCGGGCTCAGGCCATCGTCTGCGATCAAGGCCACGACTACACTGGTGAACAGAAAGCTGTCGACAACGGCTTGATGGACAAATTCGTCGAGCTGGACGGCACCACCCAAACCGGTTGCAACAATCCCGCAATGGGTAAAGGCCTGGTCATGGGCTACTACGACGGCAACACTGTCACCGCCCTTTGGAACTACGCCCAACACTTCGCCCTCAGCGACAATTTCTTCAGCACCACGTTCGGCCCATCGACTCTGGGGCATCTAAACCTGATCTCCGGTCAGACCAGCGGCGCCACCGTCGAGCACGACTCCGGAAACGCGGCCGCCGCGCTCGTGAACACCACGGTGATCAACGACATCCGTCCGGCCTTCGACGACTGCGTCCCCTCGACCGCCAACACCATTTCGATGTCAGGTATGAACGTGGGAGACCTGCTTAATCAAAAGGGCGTCTCCTGGGGCTGGTTTCAAGGCGGATTTGCCCCCACCATGCGAAATGCGGACGGCACCGCCGTCTGCGCCTCGCAGCATACTCAGTTCGATGGGACGCCGTCGGTGGCCGACTACATCCCCAACCACAATCCGCTGCAGTTCTACCAATCCACATCCAACCCCCACCACCTCGCGGCCAGTTCCGTCGCCATGATCGGACAAACGGACGCAGCCAATCACCAGTACGATATCGCCGACTTTTTCACGGCGCTCCGCGCTGGCAACCTGCCGTCTGTCTCGTTTCTCAAGGCGCCTGCCTACGAGGACGGCCACGCCATGTATTCCAATCCTCTCGATGAGCAGCGGTTCCTGGTGAGCACGATCAATGCCCTCGAGGACTCTCCGTTTTGGGGAAGCACGGCGGTGATCATCGCCTACGACGATTCCGACGGTTGGTACGACCACGTCATGCCGCCCATCGTAAACGGATCCGCCTCTTCAGCCGACGACTTGGGCGGTGCCGGAATCTGTGGGAAACCGGTTCCCGGTGCTCCCGACGGCCGGTGCGGCTATGGGCAGCGACTACCGCTGCTGGTGATCTCGCGGCACGCCAGAGCGAACTACGTCGACCATTCGATTTCCGACCAGACATCGATTCTCCGATTCATCGAAGACAATTGGAGTCTGGGACGCATCTCCTCCTCTTTCGATGCGATGGCCGGATCTCTGCTCAACCTGTTTGAGTTCGAAGATGGTGGCGATGCCCGCAAGCTGTACCTGGACCCGGCGAACGGTCAGCCGCGTTAGCGCTTCCCATGTCCTGGCAGTATTCGGTGATAGGATGTACGCCAAGATGCTCGATGCCGCCAGGAACGAGTTACTCACCCGGGTCGGCCCGGGCACTCCAATGGGTGATTTGCTGCGCCGCTATTGGATGCCCATCGCCGGCGTAAGCGAGTTTGAGAAAGAATCCATCAAGCCAGTTCGCCTACTTGGCGAAGACCTTACACTCTACAAAGATCTCAGCGGCACTTTCGGCTTGGTGGACCGGCGCTGCCCGCATCGCCGCGCCGACCTTTCTTATGGCTTCGTCGAGTCTTGCGGCTTGCGCTGCAATTATCACGGCTGGCTGTTCGACGAGCGAGGTCGCTGCACCGAGCAGCCGTATGAAGATGTCGCCGAGCCCCAGGCGCGCTTCAAGGAAAAAATTCGAATTCGGTCGTATCCGGTTGAAACAAAAGCTGGTTTGATTTGGGCCTATCTGGGCCCCGAGCCGGTCCCGCTGGTTCCCAACTGGGAGCCGTTTGCTTGGCCCAATGGGTTCGTCCAGATCGTCTTTGCCCATGTCCCCTGCAACTGGTTCCAGTGCCAAGAAAACTCCATCGACCCGCTCCACTTCGAGTGGATGCATATGAACTGGAGCCTGCGCCTCAACGATCGCCTCGGCCCTTACTCGCCGCGGCACCTCAAGCTCGCCTTCGAGGAGTTCGATTACGGGTTCGTTTACCGCCGTATCCGCGAAGGCATGAGCGAATCCGACCTGTTATGGACCGTTGGCCGCGTCTGTCTCTGGCCGAACGCCTTGTTCACCGGCGATCACTTCGAGTGGCGCGTTCCGATTGACGATGAAAATACGCTCAGCGTCACCTGGGCCTTCACCCGTGTTCCGAAAGAGCAGGAGCCGTATGTGCAGGAGCACATTCCCTCCTGGCATGGTCCAGTGCGCGACGAAAGGACCGGCCGCTGGATCTCGAGCCACGTCATGAACCAGGATTTCATCGCCTGGATCGGGCAGGGAACCGTCGCCGACCGGACGCAGGAGCACCTCGGCACCAGCGACCGCGGCATTCTCATGATGCGCAGCCGGTTCCTCGCCGATCTCGACCGCATCGGCAAGGGCGAGGATCCCAAAGCGATCATCCGCGACCCCGAACTGAATCGCTGCGTCAGCCTGCCCATAGCCGAACGCAAGATCCTCACCCAGGGCGCGACCCGCGAGGAATTGCTGCGGCATCCGCTCCTCGGCAAGCAACTCACCAACGGCTTCCCGTTTCAGGCCGAGCAGCCGGAAGATGTGCGCAAGGCCTATGAAGCCGCTATGGGAATCGGCTCCTGACCTACTTACCTACGAGGTGCTGGTCGTCCTTCTCATTCTCCAGGCAGATGTAATCCAGCAATTCCGAATCAAGCATCAGCGCCTGTGTAACATGGATGGACCACGGCTTCGTATAAGCCTTGGAGTCATCGACTGTCAGATCGATCTCCAGCGTCCCGTAATTCGGCCGCCGGAATTTCTCGGTCATTTTGGCGGCCTCCGTCAGTGGGCTGCCTGCGCGGTCAAGCCACTGTCCATCGCGGAATCCGATCGTCTCCACCACCAGCGTGTCCCCGTCCCAATGACCAGTGGAATACCCGTTCCATGAAGGGTTGGGATCCTCCGGCAGCGGCCGCCCGTCTGTGAAAATCTGCCGGTACGATGCGTTCCGCTCGGTTAGAAACAGCAGCAGTCCCGGTGTCTGCACGATCTTCCGCAGCAGCGCCGCCGTGTGCAGTTTAGCGATTCCTCCTGGCAGGCAGTGCGAGGTCGGATCGTCTTTTCCGAAATCCGCTTTGCGGGTCTTCACCAGGTCGGCGGCCCAGGGTTGATACGGCAGCCCGCCTTTGACGCCGCGGCCAATGTCGCCAAACACCTGCGGCACCGCGAACTCCGGCGCGCAAAACACCGTTCCATTCGCGGTCGGGCATTTCATTGCCCACAGCCCCGAAAAATCCGGTTTGCCGTCGGTCATCTTGGGCGCGGTCGCATTCAGGTTCGGTTGTCCATCGGGCGATTTCGGCACACCGGCCGTCGGATAATTCAGCCATTGTGCGGATGCAGTCACCGCCGTCGCGGCGATCACGACAAAGCAAATCGAGTAGGCGCCAACCCGCACAGTCACCTCCGGTCGCCGCCAGTCTATCAAATCCGATTCCCACTACGGCGCTTCCGCGTAGACCCGTTGCGTGAATCCACCAATCGAGTTCACATTCGGCCAGTCCGGGTTTGCCGCCCATTCCGGATACGCCATCTTGAAATCGTCGGCGAGCCGCTTACCGGCATCCGCCGCCGTCAGCCCTTGCTTCTTCAGAGCCAGCGCACGCGCCCGCATGTCCACCAGAAACGCGCGCTCGGCCGCGATCAGCGAACCATCCCCAGGCCGGCTGTGATCAGGAATCACGTACCGCGGCTTCAGGGCTTCGAGTTTGTCGAGCACCGCCAGCCAGCTGGTGAAACTGCCGCCTTCCCCGGCCACACCTGGCACCACTTTGTTCTGCACGACGTCGCCGCTAATGAGGACGCCGTCCGTCTCCACCAGCACCAGTTGGTCGCCCTTGGTGTGAGCGGCGCCGAGCCATAGTAGCCGCGCCCTCACTCCGCCCAAATCGACCGTCATTTCGTTCTCGAACACCACATCGGGCGTCCGCAGCTTCCCCACACCTTGCAGCAACTTCGCGTATTCGGGTGAGAGCCGGTTGAACAACGCCAGCAACTCGTCTCCGTGATCGATCAGTTCCTGCTCCTGCACCGCATTGCGCACTAAAATCGTCTCCGCCGGAAATCCGCCTTCTCCCGCGGCATGCTCGGGATGAAAATGCGTAGTGGCCAGATACAGCTTTGACCCCTTGGCAAGCTTTTTCGCCGCACGAGCGATGGTTGCGCCGTTCGACGGCCCGAGTCCGGTATCGACCACCAGTGTCCCCCGATCGCCCGTGACGATCGCTATGTTCGGAAACCCGAGGATCACCTGAACGTGCTCGGACACGCGCGTCGTATTCTCCGAAAGATTCGGAGGCGGCATTTGCGCCGCCGCACCCGCTGCCCACATCACCGCTGCCGTGAGTACCGCTCCTCGCATATTTGTCGGCCAATTATAACGTGCTAGTCTTGGGAGTGTCGTTGCCCGCGGCCGGCAAGGCGCTCACCGCTGCACAACTGGCCGCCGATTTCGGCCCCAATACCGCGTACGCAAGCGATTCGATCTCCTGCCTCGAACGCTCCGGCTGTGCCGATCCCGTGTCCGCCTACTACTCACTCTTGCTCGATTGCCTCGCCGCGCGCGCCACGGGCGCGCCGTCTCCAAATGAGGCCGGCGCTCTGGGACGCCGGCTCTCGGAATATGCCTTGCCTTCGGCGGCGGCCGACATTTTCAAGGATCTCTACCTCCAACTCTTCCCGCGCGCCGTGCGGCACGGCCTCGGCGAATACTACACCCCCGACTGGTTAGCCGAAAAGCTGCTGGCATCGACGCTCGGGGCGGATCTCGGCGATCCCTCAAAGCGAATCCTCGACCCCGCTTGCGGCTCTGGCACGTTTCTCGTCCTGCAGATCAAGCACGTCCATCACCGTGTGGCCTCCGGGCAAATCGCTGGTTCGACGGCGCTCGATCTGATCTTGCGCAATATCGTCGGCCTCGACGTCCATCCCCTTGCCGTGAAAGCCGCCCGCGTGAATTATCTGCTCGCTCTCGGCGATCTGCTTCCACTGCACCGTGGCCCAATCGAAGTTCCTGTGTATCAAGCCGACTCGCTGCTCTCTCCGCCGCCTCCATTCGCGGCGTCCTGCGATTTCCTCATCGGCAATCCGCCCTGGGTCAACTGGCAGGATCTCGACGAGAACTACCGTCGCGCGACCATGCCGCTCTGGAAACACTACGGCTTGTTTCCGAAACGGCGCTCCGGCATGCAGACCATCCTCGGTGCTGCGAAGTACGATCTGTCGATGGTCATGATCTATCGCGCTGCCGACTGCTTCCTTCGCCACGGCGGCCGCCTGGGTTTTATCGTCTCGCAAACCCTGTTCAAGGCCGCCGCTGCCGGGGAAGGCTTCCGCCGCTTCTGTCTTCCCGATGGAACTCCGCTGGATGTCCGGCTGGTGGAAGATTTTGTGAAACGGAAGCCCTTTGATTCGGCGGCGAACCGCACCGCCACGCTCGTGTTGGAAAAGGGCCGTGCCACCGAATATCCCGTCGAGTACAGGTATCATACTCGCCAGACGCAACATCTTTGGCACGCCCAGCCCATCGGCGCGGATCCGGCCAGTCCGTGGATCTCCGCCCGCCGAGGGACTCTGGCCGCCGTCGCTCGCATTCTCGGCCCCTCGCCCTACCGCGCGCGCGAAGGCGTCAATACCGGCGGCGCGAATGCGGTGTTCTGGATTTCTGTTATGAAGGCATCGCCCGGACGTTCCACCGTCCGTAACATCACCCAAGGCGCCCGCAAACTGGTGCCTGCGACGCAGGCCGGCATCGAGTCCTGCCTCATCTATCCGCTGTTGCGCGGTCAGAACGTCGCGCGCTGGGGTGCCATTCCCGAACACTCGATTCTGATCACGCATCGCCCGGACATGAAACTGCGAGCCATTCCCGAGGCCGAAATGCGGCGTGTCTTTCCGCTGGCATCTGCCTACCTTCAGCGGTTTGAATCGATGCTGCGCCAGCGGCCCGCCTTTAAACGCTACTTCAATCCAGACGCGCCCTTTTACTCGCTATTCAACATCGGCGAGTACACCTTCGCGCCATGGAAAGTCGTTTGGCGCGAACAGGCGCTCCCGTTCACGGCGGCCGTCGTCGGCTCCGCCTTCGGTAAAATCGCAGTGCCCGATCACAAGCTCATGATCGTGCCGCTCACGTCCGAAGCCGAGGCGCACTATGTTTGCGCCGTGCTCAACTCGCTCCCGGTCAGCGCGGCGGTAGCCGCCTACACGATCGAGACGCAGATCGATACTCACGTCCTCGATCACATCGCCGTACCGCGTTTCGACAGCGCGCAACCGGTGCACCGCGCATTGGCTTCTGCCTCGCGCCGCGCGCACTCGGCTCGAGAGGCCAATGACCTCGAGCGTCTCCAACGGGCTGAGACTGCAATCGCGCAAGGAACCGCGCGTTTATGGGGCTTGTCCCGTCACGACCTCGCCGAGATGCGCCTCTTTCTCCGCGAAGCCGGCGTCAAAGGCGCGTGATAAGATGATTCCCGTCGGTTGCTCAGGAGAGTAATATGAAGACGGCTCTACAATTTTCGGTGCTGATGGCTGCGCTGCTGGTCCCCGCGCTCGTCCCGGCTCAGCAAGCCCCAACTGGCGACGCCACCCGCGGCAAGGATCTCTTCATGAAGTACAGTTGCTACGCCTGCCACGGCTTCTCCGGCCAGAACGGCCCTGGCGCCCGCCTGGTTCCGATGCGCATGACCCCCGCCTCGTTCACCGCCTATGTCCGCGCCCCACGCACGCGTCAGATGCCGTCGTTCTCCGCCAAGGTGCTCTCCGACCAGCAACTCGCCGACATCCACGCCTACGTGAAGACCCTTCCCGATTCCAAACCCGCCAAAGATGTCCCCGCCCTGGCGCAGTTCAAAGAGCAGTAGACCAGAAAATCACCGGTCCTTCCACGCTGCCTGCCACCGCTTTCGCATCCCGGCGCGGTCGACCTCCTGGCCCCGCAGATAAACCTTATTGATCTTCCGCGTGTTGCCGATGTCCTCGAGCGGATTTGCGTCGAGCACGATGAAATCCGCGCTTTTCCCCGGCGCCACCAGCCCCGTGTTCAGGTGCGCCATCTCGGCCGAATCACGCGTCGCCGCCACGATCGCTTCCATTGGCGTCAGCCCCAGGTACACCCAATTCTCCATTTCCAGCTGCCCCATCCATCCGATGAAGAACCGTGTCTGGCCTGTATCGCTGCCCAGCACAATCTTCATCCCCGCGTCGCGCAGCTTCAGCGCGTTGGTCGCCCCCACCTGCCGCAGGTTCGCCCGCGCCCGCTCCACCGATTGTGGCGTCAGCTTCGCCAGGTAGTCTCCCCAATGCTCCCGGATCTGCCCCGGCGAAATCGTCTCCCGCAACAGAGGGTCGTCCCACACCTCGCGGCTGGAGGCGGTCCATCCCGCCCCGGGATTGAACCAAATATTCGGCCGGTCCTTGCGCGCGATCCGGTCCCGGATGATCCCCAGCAGTTCCTCGTCCGGCACTTCTCCATTCCGAACCGGCAGATGCAGCCATCCTTCCACGCCCGCGCGCATAAGCAACTTCGCGTCCGCCAGCGTGACGTTGTGCGCCGCCACCGGCACGTTGTATTTGTGCGCTTCCTCGATAATCGCCAGATAAAGCGGCGGTGTCAGCTTCTTGACCCGCCCGCCCCGGTCGTCTACCCAGATCTTGATGAACTCCGGCTTTATCCGCACGTTGTCTTGAACTGCCGCACGCGCCTCTCCCACCGTCGTCACCGGGTACGGCACGTCTGTCCGCGATGGATGCCCGTTGGCCCCCGATCCCGGCCACGCGATCCCGGTGCCGGCCGTGCGAAACAGCGCCGCCCCCGGAATGATTTCGTCCCGCACGAGCAGCGGCACGCTGCCCCAGTTGGTCCTGCCGCCATTCAGATCCGACCGGTCCACCAGATCGCCGATCCCGATGATCCCGCTAATTCCGTAATACGCCAGACGCTGCAGATGGTCCACGAGATTCTCGCGCGTGAAATACTCCTTCGCCATCGTCCCGTCCGTATCGTGCTGGAACCCGATATGTCCGTGCAGGTCCACCTTCGCGGGCATCACTGTCTTGCCCGTCAAGTCGACGCGCGCCGCCCCGGGCGGAACACGCACCTGCCCGCGCCGTCCCACTTGCACAAACTGCGTGTTCTCGATGGAGAAGGCGGAGTTTTCAATCGTACTGCCGTCGCCCGTGATGAGCCGCGCGCCCTCAAACACAGTTTGACCGTAAATCGGGACTGCCAGCCCCGCGATCAACAGAAATCTCGCAGCGCGCATCGAGCCCTCCAGCACAAGCTAGTCTACATCACGGCACGCGCGGCCTTGATTTTTCAAAGGAGCCGGAGCATAATCTCTTAATTCGCCGAATTCAGACGAAATGCTTCAGAGCCCTGTCAGCCTGGCACGGTTCGAGCGAACCCCGTGGGGATCTTCCGTTTAAGCGCAATTGAACAAGGAGGGGTGGTCATGAATTCTTTACGGAAACAGTTTCTTCTTCGTTTGTCGCTCGCTCTATCTATCGGTCTCGCGGCCGCGCCAGTGTGGGCCCAGAATGCCGCCAGCGGCGTCATCTCGGGCCAAGTCACCGATCAGCAGGGGGCCGCCATCCCAGGCGCCACCGTGCGTCTGACGGAAGTCTCTACCAACTCCGCGAGCAATAGCACCACGAACGACGCGGGACGCTTCACGTTTCCGTCCGTTTCTCCGGGAACTTATGACGTGACCGTCACGAAGGAAGGCTTCGCGCTCACCCGAATGCCCGCGCAGAAGGTGGACGTCGGCATGGCTCTGACGATGAACGTCACCCTGCAACTCGGCCAGACATCGACCGTGGTCGAAGTGTCGGCCGCCGCCGGTGCCGAGTTGCAGATGACCAATTCCACCGTCGGCTCCACGATCTCCGGCGACGCCTTGCAGTATCTGCCCAACCTCGGCCGCGATGCTTCGACCTTGGCCACGTTGCAGGTCGGCGTCACCGCGTTCGGCACCACCGCCGGCGCCAATCAGGACCAGAACAGTTTCCAGTTGGACGGCGGCAACAACAGTAGCGACATGGACGGCAATCAGAGGGTCTACACACCCGCCAACGGGTATACCGGCACGGCTTCGGCAGGCGGTGCGCCCTCCGGCGTGATTCCCACTCCCGTCGAGAGCATCGAAGAGTTCAAGATCGGCACCAGTAACCAGACCGCCGATTTCGCCGGGGCTGCGGGTAGCCAGGTGCAGATGGTCACCAAGCGCGGCACCAACCAGTTCCACGGCGCGGCCTATGAGCACTATTTCGCTTCCAACGTGGGCGCCGCGAATTTCTGGAAGAACAATCACACACCGTCGTCCGGCTTGCCCTTTACTCCGCTCCCCTCCACCCACCGCAACCGCTTTGGCTTCTCGGGCGGAGGTCCGCTCACGCCGAAAATCGGGGGCGGTAAAACCTATTTCTTCGCCAACTACGAAGGCTACCGCTTTCCCCAAACCACGACCATCGAACGAGCGGTCCCTTCCGTGCTCTTGCGTAATGGAATCATCCAGATCCCGAACGCCGCGGGTGTCTACCAGGCGTACAATCTGAACCCCACTCCGGTTACGGTGGGCGGCGTGACCTATCAGCCAGCCACCTGCGGCGGCTCTTTTTGCGATCCGCGCGGCCTCGGCTACAACCCCATCGTCCAAAAAATCTGGAACACCATGATGCCGCTGCCCAACGATCCGCAATACATCGTCTCGGGCGCTTCCGATGGCGTCAATCAGCAGGGTTATCTCGCCAATATCAAGCTGCCGCAAAGCTCCGACTTCCTCGTGGTCCGGCTCGATCATGACTTCGGCGATAAATGGAAATTCATGTCCAGCTATCGCTACTACCGCTTCTTGCAGTTTGCGAACACGCAGGTGGACATCGGCGGTCTGCTGCCCGGCGCCCAGCTTGGCGTCCCTACCTCCACGGCTCCCCGCCCGCAGAAGCCCTGGTTTTGGGTCGCGGGCTTGACCGGCACCATCACTCCCAATCTCACAAACGATTTCCACGTCAGTTACCTGCGCAACTTCTGGCAGTGGTCGACCGTCGGCGGCCCGCCTCAGATTCCGGGTCTCGGAGGCGCGCTCGAAATGGGTGGCGAAACCGCCGGTCTCAACGCCCTCATCCCGTATAACGTCGATTCCCAAAATACCCGGAACCGATTCTGGGACGGCCAGGACTGGTTGTTGCGCGACGATCTCACCCTCTTGCGCGGCAATCACCTGATCCAATTCGGCGGCAGCTACCAGCGCAACTTCGATTATCACCAGCGCAACGACAATGGTGTCGGAATCGATACCTCGACTGTCTATCAACTTACCAATGGCACCGGCGTCAACTTTACTGCCCAGCCGGCCGGCCTGCCGGCCTCCCAGGTCACTAACTGGAATAACCTCTATGCTCAGGTCCTCGGCATCGTCAGCCAGCCGCAGGTGATGTATACGCGCAGCGGTTCCAATTTGACGCTGAACCCTCTTGGTACGCCCGGCTTCGACCAAAGCGTCATCCCGACTTACAACATCTATCTCAGCGATACCTGGCACATGAAGCCGACCTTCAATCTGACTTACGGCTTGGCCTACACCATCGAGATGCCGCCGTACGAGATTAACGGCAAGCAGGTCGGCTTGACCGACTCGTCGGGCCACCCGGTTGCGCTGAACAGCTTCCTCGACCAGAAGAAGGCCGCCGCCTTGGCCGGACAGGTGTACGATCCGACTGTCGGCTTTGCCACCGTGCGCAACATGAGTCCGTCGCTGAAGTATCCGTTTAACCCGTTCTACGGTGGATTGAGCCCCCGTGTTTCCGCGGCGTGGAACCCCAACTTTGACAGCGGCCTGCTCGGCAGTGTCTTAGGCCATGGCAAAACCGTGATTCGTGGCGGCTATAGTCGCATTTATGGCCGTCTCAACGGCGTCGGTCTCGTTCTGGTTCCGCTGCTCGGCACCGGGTTGTTACAGCCCGTGTCGTGCATCGGTGCGAGCCGCACTGGCCAGTGCCTCGGTAACGGCGGCGTCGATCCTACCACGGCGTTCCGCATCGGCGCCGATGGCCTGACTGCTCCTCTGCCGGCGGTTTCCCAAACTCTTCCCCAACCGTATCTGCCGGGCGTTGGGGGCAATGCCGCGGCCGGCGATGGATCGCAGCTTGATCCCAATCTCAAACCCAACCACTCCGACGAATTCAATTTCACGATCCAGCGTTCTTTGTCGCCCAAGCTCGTGGTAGAAGCCGGATATATCGGGCGCCGCATCCGCGACGAGTTCCAGGAGATCAATCTCGATGCCGTCCCGTACATGACCACTTTGGGCGGCCAAAGCTTCGCCACTGCCTACGCCAACCTCTATCAGCAGTTAAACGCCGGCGCGGCGACTCCCACGCCGCAGCCATTCTTCGAGGCGGCCCTGGGCGGGCCTAGCTCCGCTTACTGTGCCAAATTCGCCAGTTGCACCGCTGCCGTCGCGTCCAACGAGAAGTCCAATATCACCACGACTTCGGTCTATAACCTCTGGACCAACCTGAACAAGGCCTCGTCCTGGACTCTCGGCCGCACTCTGCTGGCTTCGCCCGCCTTCGCCGGCGGTTCCGTGGCCCAGCAGCTGTCTTCGCTCGAGTACATCACCAGCCTTGGATGGGGCAACTACAATGCCGCCTTCCTCTCCTTCAACGCCAGAGACTGGCATGGCATTACGACCCGGTCCAACTTCACCTGGAGCCGTGCCATGGGAACCGGAAGCTTGCAGCAGTCTTCCAGCTCCATCACCGTAGTCGATCCGTGGAACCTGCACGCCTCTTATGGGCCGCAGCCGTTCGACATCCGCTTCGTCTATACCCAGCTCATGGTGTATCAGCTGCCCGTGTTCAAAAGCCAAAAAGGACTCGCAGGGCGCTTGCTCGGCGGTTGGTCTCTCTCTCCGCTGTTCACCGCACAGAGCGGCGCTCCTCTGCAGGTGAACGTGCTGACTGGGAGTAACTCCGACGCTCAAGCCTTCGGCGAGATCTACGGCAACAACAATCGAGCTTACGAGAACGCCGTGCTGACCGGACCGTATACGGGCGGCAATTCCGCGCACTATAACGTAAGCGTTCCCAGCGGTGCCGGACTCAACGGCAACCCGTCCAAGGGCGGCTCAGGTATCAACATATTCGCCGATCCCAACGCCACCTTCGCACAGTTCCGGCGGCCCATTCTCGGCCTCGACACCACTGGCGGCGGCGCCGGCGTCCTGCGCGGCTTCCCGTCCTGGTCGCTCGACGCAACCGTCTCCAAGGAGATCCGCGCCACTGAGCGCATCGGCGCCACGCTCATCATCCAAATCACCAATGTGCTGAATCATTTCCAGCCGGAGAACCCAACTCTCAACATCGATAGCCCGCAAACCTGGGGCGTGGTCACCGACCAGTCGACCACAGGAACGCTTTCCGGCATCGGCGGCACCGCGCGTGGCGTGCCAACCATCAACCCGCGCCAGATGGAATTCGGCTTGCGCGTCCATTTCTAACAAGGAGTCAACCGTGGATCAGAATGTGGATCGTCGCGCCTTCCTGGGCGCTACCGCCGCTGCAGTGCTTGCTGCCCGCGAAACGCGCGCCGATACCGCTGCCGATCTCAAGCCCGTCCTCGCCGAAGTGGAGAAGCGCCACGACGAGGCGGTCCGCCGCCTTGAGGATTGGGTCAAGCAACCCACCATTGCCGCCGAAAACAACGGCATCAGCGAGGGAGCAGACCTCATGATGCGCCTGCTCCGCGACGCCGGCTGTAACCAGGTCGTCAAGTGTCCCACCGACCTGCATCCCGGCGTCTTCGCCACACTCGATGCCGGCGCGCCCAAAACTCTCGCTGTGTATTTCATGTACGACGTCAAACAGGTAGATCCGTCCGAATGGTCCTCGCCTCCGTTCACCCCCACGCTAGTCGATCGGCCCGGCCTCGGTAAGGTCCTGGTCGGCCGCGGCGCCGTCAATTCCAAAGGTCCACAGTCCGCCTTTCTCGCCGCTGTGCATGCCATCCGCGGCGCCGGCCGCAAGCTGCCCGTGAACCTCGTCTTCGTGTGTGAGAGCGAGGAAGAGATCGGCTCCCCGCACATCCAGCAGATCGTCCGGCGCCCCGACGTCACTGCGGCGTTAAAGAAGTGTCTCGGCGTCCTGACTCCTTCGTCCGCGCAAGCGCTCGATGGTACGGTCACCATGTCCCTGGGCGCCAAAGGCGTCGTCGAATTGGAACTCGTCTCCACCGGCGAGAAGTGGGGCCGCGGTCCCAAACTCGACGTCCACTCCAGCAACAAGGCCCGCCTCGATAGTCCCGCTTGGCACTTGGTGGCGGCCCTCGCTTCGCTCGTCTCTGCCGATGGAAATACGCCCGCCATCGATAACTACACGGAGAAGGTGCGTCCCGTCAGTGCGGCCGAAAAAGCCATGATCGACGAGGCCGCCAAGCGCCAGAACGAAGAACTGCTGAAGAAACAGCTCGGCGTGCAGCACTGGGTGCACGATGTCAGCTTCCGCGAATCGCTCGAAATGCTCTGCTCGCGCCCCACGGTCAATATCGAAGGCTTGGTGGCGGGCTATACCGGCCCCGGCGGCAAAACCATCCTGCCTCACCGTGCCGTGGCCAAAATGGACCTCCGCCTGGTTCCTGACATGACCGCGGCCGACGCTCTCGCCAAGTTGAAAGCGCACCTCGCCCACCGCGGCTTTAGTGATATTGAAGTCAACATGACTGGCGGCTACGACCCCACTAGCACTTCGCCCGATTCGCTCCCGGTCCGTGTCGAAACGACAGTCTATAAACGCCACGGCATCGACCCGATCGTCTGGCCGCGGAACGCCGGCTCCTGGCCGGGCTACGTCTTTACCGGTGAGCCGTTAAAGCTGCCGGCCATCCAATTCGGCTTCGGCCACGGCAACGGCGCGCACGCCCCCGATGAATACTACTTGATCGAATCGAAGAATCCCAAGATCGCAGGCGTGGACGGCGCCGCCCGCAGCCACGTCGAATTTCTGTACGAACTGGCGTCCTGAATAAACTAGCGGGCGCTCCGTAGCCAGAAGAATCCCATTGGATTGGTTCCCCCGCAGCACCCGCTCGCGAACACAGCGCCGCGTTCGTCAACGTCAATCGAGTGCGGTCCCGGCGCTTCCATCTGGCTGAGAATCTTTCCACTCGCCGGATCGACCTGGAGAACCCGCGGAGACGCCTTCGCTTCCACTGTCATCAGCGCGACCCACAGCGCTCCTCCCTCGATCTTCAGCGCAAACGGCCGCCCGAGATGCGTCCACTCCCCGAGATACTTACCTTCCAAATCGAACCGCTGCACGCGCGCATTGGTCCGGTCCGCCACGTACAGAACTTTTCCGTCGAACGCAACCCCGTGCGGAATCTGAAACTGGCCCGGCCCGGTTCCTTTGCTCCCCCAGGCTTTCACGCGCTTCCCATCGGCCGTATATTCCAGAATGCGCGCGTTGCCATACCCATCGGAGATGAACAACCGTCCCGCGGGTCCAAACGTCACGTCGGTCGTTCCGCACAGCGTGGGAAACGCGCAGTCGGAGCCTTTGGCAATCTCACCCACGTCAATCTCCTGCAGCTTCTTCCCTTCGGGCGTGAACTTCAGCAGCACCGAACTCCCCGCATCGACCGTCCAGATATTTCCCTCCGGATCCAGGCGCACGCTATGCGGAACCGTGAACATCCCCTTGCCCCACGACCGCAGCACGCGCCCCTCCCGGTCGACCGCGATCACCGGATCCGCCTTGTCCCCGCGCTGCAGAACGTAGATCACGCCGTTCTGGTCCGCAGCCACCGACGACACAGTTCCCAGCGTCACTCCATTGGCCGCCAGCGGCACAAACTGTCCCCACGCCGTGTATGCAACACACGCCACAATAACCAGATCGCGCAACATGAATCGACTCTATCAGAGCCGCGGCCGGCGCGCCCCGTTAGGAGTCGGAGCGGAACCTAACCCTGTGGAAACAGCTCCTCCATCGCACGCAGCAGATCGGAAGGAAAAAACGGTTTGCTCAAGAATTTCGTGCGCGCGGATTTGACTACCCGCGAGTCTTCGCTGTATTGCCCCGAAATCAGCAACACCGCCGCCTCCGGATGCAGCTTCAGCACTCGTTCGGTCAGTCGTTTGCCGTCCATTTCCGGCAGTGCGATATCGGAAATCAGTAGGTGGATGGGCCGGCTCTCTGCAATGCGCAACGCGTCGCTCGGCTTCGGCGCTACTTCGATCTGGAAATTCCGCGGCCGTAGCATCTTTTCCACCAGCCGCAGCACCTGCGCATCGTCATCGACAATCAAAACCGTGCGAGTCTCAGCCGCCATTCCGCCTGACCCCTTACATCACCTTCGTCGCGCCGCCGTCCATATCGATCAGCGCCCCTTGCAGGAAACTCCCTTCGGCGCTCGCCACGAACGCCACCAGAGCCGCGATATCTTCCGGTTCCCCAATCCTGGTGACGCCGGCGCCCTCGATGATCTTTTTCTCCGCAGTCGCGTGGTCCACATCATGCTCGCGCGCCACCTGCTCCAGCCTTTGGATGTACCGGCCCGTCCGGACGTTTCCCGGATTAATCGCGTTCACTCGAACTCCATCGCGAATTCCCGCGTCCGCCATGGCCTTCGTGAACGAGAGCATCGCCGCGTTCACCGATCCACCAATGGCAAACTGCGGCCCCGGCATTCGCCCGCCCACGCCGGAAATATTCACCACCGATCCGGAACTCGCCTTTAGGTGCGGCCACGCCGCGCGCGTCAATCGCACCGCGCCGAAAAACTTCAGTGCAAACCCGTCTTCCCAATCGGCGTCGGTGAGGTCGAGAAACTCGCCGCGCCTCGTCGCCCCCGCGTTATTCACAATGATGTCGATCTGCCCGTATGTCTTCTTCGCGAACTCGGCCAGCCGCGCCCCTGCGTCCGGCGTGCGCAGATCCAAAGCCAGCGATGCCGCGGCGCCTCCCGCGCCTTCGATCTCGCGGACTGTCTCCTGCAGCAGCTTTGCGTCGCGCGCGCATACCACCACTCGGCACCCCTCTTCGGCCAGCCTCAGTGCGATCGCCTTCCCAATTCCCCGGTTCGCGCCCGTAACGATCGCGGTCTTTCCTCTGAGCCGTTTCTCCATCGTCACGAAGATAGCACACGCACCGCGTTACTACGTTCGATCCAGGTTGTTGTAAATTGCTGTGATGTTTGCCGACAGCCGCTCTTCGAGCGCCGTCTTTGATCCGATATAGACGGCGTGTTTCGCCAGGTTCTCTGCTACGTAATCCCCGAAGCCCTGCTCTTTCAGTGTGGCAAGCGAACCCGCAGTAATCTGCTTTTGCAGGTCTGTCAGCGGCACCCCGGCCTTCTTCGCTTTCTCTACGCGCGCAGTCAGATCTTCGATGTAATTTCGAAACTGTCCCATGCGCGCGCGTCCCTGTTGCACGGGGCCGTGCCCGCCCACCAGGTGGTCGAACTTCAGTTCGGCCACTGAATCAATCGTCTTCGGCCAGGGCCGCGGGTACCCGTCGTTGAGATTCGGCAGGAATCCGATGATCGTGTCTCCGGCCGCCACTGCCTTCTTCGAGGGCGAAAATACCTGTATATCTCCCGCTGTGTGCGCCCGTCCGTGGAACTCGATGTGCAGATCGCCTGCCGAGTCCTGAATGACGTGGGTCTTCGCGAACGTCACCGTGGGCAGTTCCAGCGGATAACTCTTCATCTCCTCCTGGTAAGCCTGCAATTGACGCAACTGTTCGTTGGCCCAATCGCGATCCTGGGCCGTCCGCGCTTGGGCCAGCCGCGCTTTCAATGTATCGACCATGCCCGGCACGCTGTTGAGCGACTCCTTCAGCCGGTCGCGTCCGATCTGGCTCATGAGCTGTTTAGTGGCATCGCTGGCGATGATCTCCATCCTCGCGTTCGCCGCCTTGTACGCCGCGTCTCCCTGGGTGTGATCCCAGTGAAAGTGGCTGTTGACGAGATACCGTACGGGTTTGTCCGTCACTTCCTTCTTGATCTGCGCCAGGAGCGCTGCTGCCGCCGACGGCTTCGAATGCGCGTCCACCACCAGCACATCGCGCGACATCACGAAGATCACTGCGTTGCAGTTGGTCAGAATCTGCGGCTTGGCGATGGCGGCGTAGACGCCGTCGGCCACCTTTTCGATGGTAAACAGTTCCGCGCTCGCTGTCCTGGCTTGCGCGCGCGCCCAATTCGCCCGGAAGAACGCATTTTCCAGCAGCGTCGCTCCGGCGAGGATGCCTCCGAAAGACCTGCTGAAGAAATCGCGGCGCGAATGTCCGTGATGGTGATCGCTCATCGCTGCCTCCTTGCGCTTCCCGAATTGTACCGCTGGGAGTCGCAGGGCGAACGATCTGCTAATGTGCGCGGAACAGAACCGCGACCGTTATGGAGCGGGCGCTTACCCCTGCATCAGCTGCTACCACGTCACGCTCAATGCCGCCAGCCCCAGAATGTCATGCATGACCCCGCCTCCCAGTTGGAAGCCGGGCGACGCCGCAATCACTTTGTCCGGTTTCGCGCTGATGTAGTCTCTTACCTCAAAGCGAACTCGCAGATGCCGGCCGGCGCGGACTTTCACTCCGATTCCCACATCGCCTGTCGGCTGCACTTGCAGCGTCTTGGTAAGTGCGGCGAACTCATGCAGCGGCTGGTACGACGCCTCCGCGCCGGTCCCCTGTATCAGCTTGACGCCGCCCCCAAACGCCACGAACGGCCGTACTGCCGCCTCGCCCGGCCGCGCGTGCAGCAGCAGATCCATGTGGACGATCTGCGTGCGCGCGTCGAACTTGGTGCTCACCCCGCCCGCCGAAAGCTTCATATCGCTCATGCGGTACAAATAGCGGATTTCTCCGCCTAAATGCGGATAAGGGTCCTGTCCAAGAAAGACACCCACTACACCGCCGTTACGGAATCCAGTTTGTGCGCTTCCGGCCGGACCGCTTAACGTCAGCCCGGGGGCAAATCCAATACCGCCGATCACGCCAAACTCACGGCTCTGTCCGAAAGCTGCGGCACCTATCAGCCCACAGCTCAAAAAAAATCCTTGCACGGTTCTCGTCACGGTCTTGTTTCCTCGCTCACGGATTCACCACGCGTACCAGGACGGTGGTGGACGCTGCCCCCTGCAGAATCGTCAGGGGTGCCTGCGCGGCATCGGCGATCCCGTGCGGCACGTACGCATTGATCTGGTAGACTCCGGCTTGGCCCGGAACCAGGCCCGCGAAGGTCACGGCCAGTGTGGTGCTCCCCAGCGTTACCACCGGCGGCGGTAAGACGGCCGCTAGTGGATCGAACGGCGCCGGATATCCCGCGTTCACTGGTGGTGTCGTGGCACCCATGCTGGTGAGATAAATCGAAATCGCCTCCTCCGGGTGGATTGGGTTGGTAGCTGTCACCAGGTCGTTATTTCTGAGCCGCACTACCGTAGCCAGACCCATTTGATCGCCCGATACGCCGGAGTGGAAGATTGCCGGCGCTGCGCTGCCAACGTTCACCAGGAAGACCGCGCTGGGGCCGCCGGGCGTTTGCAAAATTAACGGAACGGCCCCCGAAACCCCGTACGGGAGCTGCGCGACCACCTCGGTCGGCGACACGCGGAACAGTGGAAGCCACAGATTGTTTACCGTGGCGCAGACTTCAGCCAGTGAGGAGGGCCACGGTACACCGCCCGCGGTTGCTGCGACCGGCGCCAGCCCCGTTCCCACAATCGAAATCAGGCTCCCCGGCGCCACTGCGCCTCCATCGGCGGCATTGACCACTGTGCTCACCACCGGGAATGTCGTCGGAGCGTCAAAATTCAGGGGTACCACTGTGAGCCCCGACATCCCCAGCGTCAACGCCGCGCTCTGGTCCGCGGTTACCGCCAGACTGCGCGTGAACGGCAGAATCGTCTGCCCGATCTGCCCGATCGGCGCCGTGTTTAAACTAGCGGCCGTTACGGGCGCCTCGAACATCGGTGTTCGGTGATAAGACTGGGCGTTTGCCAGGTCTACCCGCTCGAGCGTGCCGCCTCCGGTAGCCGCCGCCGTGGTGCGCAATGCACCGCCGCCGGCCAGGGTGACTCCCGATGAGACTTCCGTTTCCGACGGCAGGTCCGCCGTAGGATACAGCGATGCGTCCAGAAGATGCTGATCGACCACAAACTGCGCGTCCGACAGCGCTCCGTACGCGCCGCTGAGAGCCGCGAAATCGTGGCGCGACACGGCCCACCGTCCCGCCGTGCCATCCCAGAGCGCTACCGTGCCATCGGGAATCGCCAGCAGGATCGACAGCGCCGATGGCGATGCCGTCACCACCGCGTCCGCCGGTACCGGCGTGTTGCACGAGCCCGGAAGCGAAGTATTGCAGTAGACACCCAGGCTCGGCGTACTGACCTTGCGGCCTGCGAAGTCGACCAGGTACAAACCTTGCTTCTTCGCATCACTCGCCCGGCCGGTTACCCAGATTGCCCCATACGAAACCGCCAGCGTCCGCGGATACACGCCGGAAAACAGAATCGGCGCCGCAGGCTCCAGCGTCTCCAGGTCGAAGACGCTAACCCGCTGCGAGTTGTCATTTCCGACCAGCAGATACCGCTGGTCCAGTGTCATTGCCAAGCCCACCGGCGTGTTTCCCGTGCGCAGGGACGCGAGCTGCTGGAACGTCGTCGAATCGTAGACCAGCACCAGGTTTTGATCCTGCCTCACCAGATACACCCGGTTCCGCGCGGCGTCCGCCAGCAGATCCACAATCTTGCCGGGCACAGAAATCAGCCGCCCGCGCGAATTCGACTGGCGCGGATTGATGAGCAGACGAACGGCTGCGGGAAGGTTGACGGCGCGCGTGCTGCCGATCTGGAGTTGCACCGCGGTCGTGCCGCCCGCACTCTGGAATACGGTGGGGTCCACGTCGATGCGTACCGTCGCCGGCGTGGTTCCGGATGCCGGAGTGATGCGGATGCCCTCGGCCTTATCGACTGACAGCGCGAAATCCACATTCCCGCCCGCCGGATCGGCCACGGTCAGAGTCTGCGACAGCATACCCGAGCCGCAGGAATCGCCCTGGAACAGAACATCTTCCGCGCTGGCCGCCACCCGCGGCGCCTCCGCCAGCGCTCCCACCGGCAACACCAGGACGCCGCCGTCGGAAATGGCATACAGCGTCTGCATGTCGCTGGAGAACACAGAGCGCCCGGCCATCGCCTGCGGCAGCCGGATCCGTTCCCGCACGCTGAGATTGTCGGTATCGACAACGTGCAGCACAGGCGCTTCTTTGGCGGCGGCCGGGATGTCGGCATAGATCCGATTTCGCGCCCAATCGTAGGCCACCCCGCCCATCCGCAGCTCGCCGAGTGCGTATGGAAATTGCGCCTGCAGATTTCCCGCGCCATCGAACAGCACCCAACCCGCCAGAAACGCGGACCCGTCCGCATTCACGCTCACCGCGCGCGGCGCCAGCGGCGGTGTGCTGATCCAGCCCAGCACCTCCACTTGGCCGTTTCCCACGCGATAGCGGAGCAACAGTTCCGAAGCAGGCTCGGTTGCCGGCGGGTCCTCGCTCTCCGCCACGCACGCCGGCGCACTGCCGGCCCGCGCCAGCACGATGATCGTCTGCCCGTCGCCGGAGACGCCGCTCGATGCCCAGGTGATCGACGCCGGAAATGTCGCCAACGGCACCGGCAATGACCGGCACCCGACCATGGCGTCCAGCGTCTGCGTCCGCCCCGTTTCGGGATCGAGTAGTAGAAATTGGTTTGCAGTCACGACCAGAGCCAGGCGGCCCGATCCAAACGCCACCGCCAGAACCGGACTCGGTAGCGACACTTGCTGCCGTAGCCCATAATCGAGGTCGAAAATCGTGAGGCCCCCGGCGTTCGCACTGTTCGGAAAACCCAGGTAATGTCCGGCCACCAGAAAACGGCCGTCCGGCGACAGCGCTACCGCGCTTGCCGGGGCGTCCAGAGGCGGCAGCGAATTGGCGAAGGTCAGGTCGCCGGTCCGCAGAGCCTGGATGCGCCCGCCGCTGAAATCCGCCAGGTACAAAATCCCGCGCCGCTCGTCCAGCGCAATATCGGAAACCGTCCCACGAACCGGAATCGCCGTTCCGAATGTGGCTCCGTGGCACAGCACGGTACCCCAGAGCCAGCACAAGAGCTTGGCCATCAACCCTGCTTATCGGCTGCCCCTGATCCAAACTGAAGAACCACCAGAAATTCAGTCTCCCCGCCCGTTCTGGCGGAACTACGCCTCCCCACCCGCCGTATACTAGTGAGAAATCGTATTTCTGAGGGGTGACACATGCGTTGTTTCTTTGCCGGGCTCCTCTTCTGCGCCGCCTGCTTCACGCTGCCGGCCCAGTGGCTCAAAATCAAAACTCCGGGCATTCCCCGGCAAGCCGATGGCAAACCCGATCTGAAAGCCCCGGCGCCCCGCGCCCTCGATGGAAAGCCGGATCTGTCGGGACTTTGGGGCGCCGAGGACAACACCTATGGCCTCGATATTGCAGCTGACTTGAAACCCGGCGAAGTCCGTCCGTGGGCCGTCGAAGTCTACAAAAAACGCCTCGAGGCTTTGGACCGCGACACTCCCGCTACCCATTGCCTGCCGGGCGGACCAACCGAAATCCTGGGTCAGTACCGTATCATTCAGTCGCCAAATGTGATCGGCCTTCTCTACGCCAGCGGCGCCTACCGCCAGATCTTTACCGATGGCCGCGAGCTTCCCAAGGATCCCAACCCTACCTGGTTCGGTTATTCGGTGGGGCACTGGGATGGAGATACTCTCGTCGTCGAGTCCAATGGCTTCAACGAACGCACCTGGCTCGATTTCGCCGGTCATCCCCATACCGAAGACCTGCGCGTCACCGAGCGTTTGCGGCGCCAGGACTTCGGGCATATCCAGCTCCAGATGACTCTGGATGACCCCAAGACGTTTACCAGGTCCGTCACGATTTCTCTCAGCCTCAACTATGTTCCGGACACCGAGATGCTAGAGTACGTCTGCAATGAAAACGAACGCGATTCCGCTCACCTGGTCGGCAAGGCCAGCGACGAAGTCAAAGGCGAGGTAAAGCTCGATTCGAAAGTGCTGTCCCGCTATGCCGGCGACTATCAGTCGCAGGAGCCGAAGATGAAGGCCGTCATTTCTGTGTCCGGCGGCCTGCTCTTGTTTTCGATCGGCGGCAAAGGAGCTGTCGCGCTGACGAATCTTTCGGAAACCAGCTTCTATTTCCCGGGCGGCTTCCCTATGGATTTCGTCAAAGACGACAAAGGCGTGCTGAACACGTTCCTGCTGCATACGCCCTGCGGCGACTTCAAATTTGTCCGGGGTGAAGCCGCGCAGCCGTAACAGACACCCCAATCACAGCTGATAGTCCGCTATCGGATTCGATAGCGTTTCCGTCCCTGCTCTGCCGCCCTCGGACCCGTTCCGCATGCCGTCGGCGCCAGATATCTTTCGAGTAATCAACGTCTTCCGTGGAAAATCGGATCCGCTACCCGAATTGGCGTCTGCCGTGCCTTACTTCCGGCGTGCGTAGCGAGATCAATACCAGGAGAAACCAAATGGCGCCGATACAAATCTCCCCGGAACAGACCCCGTCTGGTAACCGTGTCCCATTCACCCAAGGTGGCAACGGACAAGCCCCCGCCTCCCGTGTTGCCGCGGAGGTGGGCTGGTATAACCGCCATGCGCGCATCTGCAAGTTCGAACACTACTTCTTGAAGTCCGCACAGATGGCAATCGCGACCGCCATCCCGATCCTGGCGATGGGGAAAGACTCCATAGCGCTCGGGCCTCTCGGTTCCGTGAAAGTAGTGCTTCTGAGCGGCGTCCTCGGGGCGTTGGTCGTTTTCCTGGAAGGAGTCTACGCGAGCCTGGCGCCGCACGACCGCTGGGTGAAGTATCGCGATGCCTACATGTCGCTTTCCACCGAAGTCATGTTGCAGGAAGCGCGAGTCGGTGACTACGCCCGCAGTAATTCCGATGCTCTCCTGGTGGAACGGGCCGTCCGGGTCATCAGGGCCGCCCACAAAAGCTGGGATTGCATTGAGCAACGCACTGAGGTCCAGCCTCGCGCCGCGGCTCCTGGCCAACCTCCTGCTTCCGATCGCTATAGTCTCGCGCCGAACGCCGCTTAGGGAAGCGAATCTTCTCCTTCGCGGTTTGGAACGGATTCCACCCCAGAATCAGCACCATCCGCTTGTGTTGGAACGTGAATACGCTCCACCTCCCGGTGAATCTTGCCGCGTGTGAGGCCGATCCTTCCTGCTGGCCCGAACTCGCAGTCTTACTCTCTAAGGAATGCCAGGTAAATCGCGGTGGGAATCACCAGCAGCACGGCGCCCCCTGCCGCCACCCAGGCTCCGTATTGCGCGATCAGCGCCGCTGCTATCGGACCGAGCTGTGGCAGCCGCAAACCATTCAGACCCGAAATGAGTGTGCGAACCAGCGACTGGAACCACGTCGACGTCGCCCCGAAACACGCTCCCAACAGGCCGGCTGCGCACGCGAAGGCAATCACCTGTGCGGCCGTGATCGGCCGCCCTGCGGATTTCGCCGCTTCCCGCCGCGCCCGTAATTGGGCGCGCCACCATACCCGGCCCGCCTCTGGAATCTCGCCGTGCGTCCCTTCTTCGCGCGCCGCTGCCATCGAGCAGGCCATCACCGCTGCCTCGGAGCAACTCGCGCACTGCGTCACATGGGCACGCAGGGCAGCGTCCGCCTGCTCCGGCCAGCGCGACTGCATCGCTTCCGCCAGAATCTCCTCCTCCCAGGGGCATTCTCTGAGGCTCATGCCGTCTCCTTGCCGGGCGTCCGCCCCAACAGCCCCGCTAGCTTGCGCCGCGCGCGAAACAACATCGGCTTCAGGCTTCCGGCGCGCACGCCCAGCACCTCCGCGATCTCGCGGTGCGACGCGCCTTCGGCGTACGCCAACCACAACATCGCCCGCTCCCGCTGCGTCAGGTGCGCCATGGCCCGCGTGAAATCGGCGGTTCGTTCCGGGCTGCTCGCATCCTCTCTCGAAGCGACCTGCTCGATCTCGTTGCCCGTCACGCTCGACGCCGCGCGCACCAGATTGCGCCGCCAGGCGTCTCGCGCCAGGTTAGTGGCGATCCGGTAGAGCGCGTTGCGCCGGTGAGTTTCACTCGTGTACGTCCCTTCCGCGCGCAGCAAGCGATAGAACGCTTCTTGCAGGAGGTCATCCGCCAGGTGGCGGTCTCCGGTCACGCGGGCCAGGTACGCCCAGACCCCGCGGGCCGTCCTCTCGTAAAACGCGCGGAATGTCTCCTCGTCCATCACGAAAGTCGCCGCTGCGTCATCCGCTGCGCCCTCGCGGCGGACCTCGTTGAACGTCGTTTCGCGAGACATAGAGTTGGTTCTTACTGCGTCGGTGATTCTATCAATCCCAGCCGCTTCGAGATCAGGTACGAAACGGCCGACGAGACCAGAAATCCAATCCCGATTGCGATGCCCAGCACTCCGAGCGTGCGCAGCGGTTCCGCCAGCCCGCTCGGCAGCCGCCCGCTGACATATTGCATCCCAAGTCCGCCCGCCATCAGCACCACTCCACCCTGCACCGACCAAAGAATGCGTCCCAGCGGCGCAGCCACACTCCGCGGCCCGGCATCGAGCCGGATGGGCGACGATTCCAGAAATCGCGCGCCCGCCGGCGTCTGAATATACGCCAGCAAATCTTCGTTCGCCGTGAACCGGTCCAGGATCTTCGTGTGCGCTTCGGTTTGGACTTTCGCCAGCCGGCTCCATCGTTTGTAATCCACCAGCGTCCGGATCAGCCATACCAGCAGCCCCATCACCATGCCAAATCCCAAGAACCCGCCCAAGCCGTCCAGCACCCTTTCCGTCACCTGCGCCTCCGGCTCTCTTTCCCGGATCGCGGACCCCTGCCCGATGTAGAATCCTGGATTGCGCGCGACCTCCGGATGCTCTCTCAAGAACCGCGTCAGTCCGGGGTAGGGTTCCAGATACGGCGCATTTCCGAGAAGACTCGGGTCTAGCGCCAGCACCCGAGCTACCGTGGGAGGATACCGCCGCAACAAACCCTCCAGTTCCATTCGGGTGCGTTGCGCGTCCTGTTCGGGCGCCACCACTACCGGGTTGGCCGTCTGCGCCCAACTCGCGCCCACCGCAATTGCTGCGATCCCCAGAATCCGCTTGCTTCGCCGCCACTCCATGCCGACCTTCCTCTGTCTGCTTATTACGCAGAACCGCCGCGCCGGTTAACAGCGCTGCTGTATGCTTGGACGAGTGTCCCCCACCGCTTCCATCACGGCGCGCCAGTCGAACTTCCGCTCCGTGCTGCGCGTCGCTGCGGGAAACATGCTGGAGATGTACGATTTTCAAATCTTCGGCTACTACGCTCCCGCCATCGCCGTCGCGTTCTTTCCGCGCGGCAGCGCCTTCGCGGGTCTCATGCTGTCGTTTATGACGTTCGGCGCCGGCTTCCTCATGCGCCCTCTCGGCGCGGTTCTGCTGGGCGCGTATATTGATCATCACGGCCGCCGCGCCGGCCTCCTGCTGACTCTCGGTCTGATGGCCCTCGGCACGCTCTCGATTGCCGTGGTCCCCGGTTACGCATCCATCGGGATTGCGGCGCCGTTGCTGGTTGTGGCGGGCCGGCTCGTGCAGGGGTTCTCAGCCGGGGTCGAACTGGGTGGTGTTTCCGTTTACCTCTCCGAGATTGCTACTCCCCAACGAAAGGGCTTCTTCGTAGCATGGCAATCGGGCAGCCAGCAGGTGGCGGTCATGTTCGCCGCGCTCCTCGGCATCGTCTTGACCCTGTCGCTCTCAACGAGCCAGATGACACGCTGGGGCTGGCGGATTCCATTGCTGGCCGGCTGCTCCCTTCTTCCGCTGCTTTTTCTGCTGCGCCGCTCGCTCGAGGAAACCGACGCCTTCCGGGCGCGCCGTCATCGGCCTAAGCCCGCCGCGTTGGTCCGCATGCTCTTTGCCAACTGGCCGATCGTCCTGCTCGGCATGATGATGTCCACCATGACCACCGTCTGCTTCTATATGGTCACCGCCTATACACCGACCTATGGCAGCAAGGTCCTCAAACTGGCTGACACCGGCAACCTGATCGTTACCCTCTGCGTGGGCGCTTGCAACTTTATTCTTCTGCCCATCTCCGGCGCTGTCTCCGACCGCATCGGCCGGCGCCCGATCCTCATCGCGTGCACCGTGATTTCTCTTCTAACCGCCTACCCGGCGCTTTCCTGGCTGGTCGCCGCGCCGTCGTTCCCGCGGTTGCTGGTGGTGGAACTCTGGCTGGCCTCCATCTATGCCATATATAACGGTGCGATGGCTGTCTTCCTGACTGAGATTATGCCGGTCGCTGTACGCACCTCAGGTTTTTCCCTGGCGTACAGCCTGGCCACCGCCGTCTTCGGGGGCTTCACGCCGGCGATTTGCACCTATCTTATCCATGTCACAGGAAACAACGCGATTCCCGGAGTGTGGCTTTCATTTGCAGCAATTTGCGGCCTTTCGGCAGCATTGATTCTAACTCCCCGGGTGGTGGGGAAGTCCCCGGATATGTAACTATAATTCCGTGGAAATAGGTGGTACCCCTCTGGCGCCCGGCGCCGGAAGTGGTAAAATCGAGCCCATATGGACATCCCGTAGTTCCCGCTCGCCCGGGGAGCCGTCTCCCGTCCCGACCCAGGCCTCGCGGCCTTCGGCAGCATGCGCTGCCTGACCTTTAAGCCCATAAAAATAAAGGAGGTTCTCGGATGAGAAAACTGTTGACCAGTGGTTTGGCGGTCTTTGCGGGAATGGTATCGTTACCGGCCAGCGTCTCCCGGAACCAAACCCTCAGCACCACCCAACTCCCGGATTACCAGCAGGATGCCCGTTTGAAACACCTCCAGAAGTTCTTCGCCAAAGGCAATTGTCCGGCACAAAAATACTCGCTGGTTTTTTTAGAAGCGGCTGACAACAACGACCTCGACTGGCGTTTGTTGCCCAGCATTTCTTTTGTGGAATCTACCGGCGGAAAGGCCGCCAAGAACAACAACCTGTTCGGATGGGATTCCGGGCGCGTCGGCTTCGCCTCCCCGGCCGAAGGCATTCAAACCGTCGGCTACCGGCTCGCGCATTCGCAGCTGTATCGCGATAAGGGCGTCGATGAAATTCTGGCCACCTACAATCCCGACGCCGACTATGCAGGCCGGGTCAAATTCGTGATGCGCCAGATTTCTCCCTCGGAATAGTCCCCTCCGCCCACAGGGCGCTTGCGCCCAAACATCCGGCATGGGGCGTTGACAACCCCAGAAGGCTGGCGTATATTTGCTAACATACTGATCTCACAGTGGTTTGCCAGTAAGGACGCATGGACTCGCGGGCTCCAGGAGCTTGATGAGTAGCGCGACCCAGCGCATCCGCGATCGCAGTTCTCCGCTCCCTGGCATGCCCGGTGCAGCAGCAGTCGGCGGAGGCGCATTAGCCGTGGACCAAGACAAGGGCCAACTGGACCAATCGGTTCCGGAAAGCTACGAAGACCTTCTCGACGACTACAGCCACTTCGCTCCACCCGCCGCTGATGAAGTGTTGCAAGGTACGATCCTCAGCATTACCGGCAAAGACGTCATCATTGATTTCGGTTATAAATCCGAGGGCATCGCGCCCATCGAACAATTTCAGACTCCGAACGGTGAATTGACCGTCAAGCCCGGCGACGTAGTCGATGTGATGATCGACCATGGTGGCGAGCGCCAGGAAGGCTATGTCTCGCTCTCGCACACCCGCGCGGCGCGCCTTCGGATTTGGGACAACCTCGAGAAGGCTCACGACGGACAACTGGTTCTTTCCGGCCACGTGCTCGGCCGCGTGAAGGGCGGTCTCGCCGTCGATGTCGGTATTGAGGCCTTCATGCCAGGCTCGCAGGCCGATCCGCGTCCCATCCACAATCTCGACAGCCTCATCGGGCAGGACATTCCAGTAAAGATCATCAAGCTGAACCGCCGCCGCGGCAATGTGGTGGTCTCGCGTAAGCTGGCCATCGAAGAAGAAACCAATGCGCGCAAGAGCTCCACACTGGAGCACCTCGCGGAAGGCTCCGTGGTCACAGGAGTCGTGAAGAATCTGACCGACTATGGCGCGTTCGTCGATCTCGGCGGCATCGACGGCCTTCTCCATGTCACCGACATGTCCTATGGCCGGGTCGGTCATCCTTCCGAACTGCTGCAGGTAGGGCAGGATGTCACTGTCAAAGTTCTGAAATTTGATCGGACCAAGGAGCGCGTTTCCCTCGGGCTCAAGCAACTCGAGCCCGATCCCTGGGAAACGGTCGGGGCGCGTTACCCCGTCAATGGCCGCGTACTGGGCCGCGTCGTGAACGTCACCGATTACGGCGCTTTCGTCGAACTCGAGCCGGGTATCGAAGGTCTGATTCACATCAGCGAGATGACCTGGTCGCGGCGCATGAAGCATCCGTCCAAGGTGGTCAAGCCTGGCGACGAGGTCGAGGCAGTCGTACTGGAAGTGCATCCGAAAGAACGCCGCATTTCACTCGGCCTCAAACAGCTCGAGCCGAATCCGTGGACCACCATCGACAGCCGCTACAGCGTGGGTTCCGTTGTGGAAGGGCGGGTGCGCAACATGACCGACTTCGGCGCCTTCATCGAAATCGAAGAAGGCATCGACGGCCTCGTGCACGTGTCCGATCTTTCCTGGACCAAGCGCGTGAAACACCCTTCCGAGGTTTTGAAGAAGGGACAGATTGTCCAGGCCGTGATTCTCAACATCGATTCGTCGGCTCACCGGTTGTCGCTCGGCATCAAACAGTTGCAGCCGGACGCTTGGGAAACCTATTTTCAAAACCACCAGGTGGGCGACACCGTGCATGGCCGGGTCTGCCGCCTGGCCAGCTTCGGCGGATTCGTGGAACTGGCGGAAGGTGTCGAAGGACTGTGCCATTTTTCGGAAGTCCCCGGCTATTCCGGCCGGCGCGGCTCCGAAGACCCGCCGCTCAAAGTGGGCCAGGAATTCGATTTCAAGATCATCAAGATGAGCGAGGCGGAGAAGAAGATCGGTCTCAGCCTGCGCGCGGTTGCGGACGACGACGAGAAGACCCGCCTGGAAGATTACCAGCGCCAGGCGGCCGCTGCCACCTCCACCATCGAAGAAGTGATGAGCCTCAAAGACCGGAACCTGGACTAGCTTGCAAATTTGTTGTATTCAAGAGATACTGCGGTGTCGTAACCTGTTGAGAGGACGAGGAGAATGAGATGACGAAGGCCGATCTGATTGAAGAAGTCTCCCGTGTGGTGGAGATGACCCGGAAGGAGTCCGAGGTCATCGTGGAGGCCATTTTCGACAGTATCGTGCGTTCCCTGCGTACCGGGGATAAGATTGAAATCCGAGGATTCGGCAGCTTCCGTACGCGGCAAAGGCAGCCGCGCATTGGCCGCAACCCGAAAACGGGCGCGCGCGTGGAAGTGCCGGCCAAAAAGATTCCTTATTTCAAGCCCAGCAAGGAATTGAAGGACGTAGTGAACAACTCCTCCGCGCCGGTTTCCACTCCGTCGCCCGAACGCGTGCCGAATCCGTAATCCATCCGGCGCTGCAATCCCATGGACTTTCTCTGGACTCCGTGGCGTTATCAGTATGTCACGAGTCTCGGACAGCCCGTCGCGTGCATCTTTTGCGCGGCCGCGGCCGATCCCCCGCACGATCACGATCATCTGGTGGTGCACCGGGGCAGCCGCAATTTTGTCATGCTGAATCGGTTTCCGTACACTTCCGGGCACGTCATGGTTGTTCCTTATGATCATGTCGCCACGCTGGAAGATGCCCCGGACGAGACGCTGGTGGAATTGATCCGGCTGGCGCGGCTCGCCGAAATGCACTTGCGCGCCCTCTACCGCCCGGACGGATTGAATCTCGGATTCAACATCGGACGCAGCGCGGGCGCGGGAATCGCGGGGCACGTCCACATGCACGCGCTGCCGCGCTGGACCGGAGACACCAGTTTTATGACCGCCGTCGGAGAGACTCGAGTGCTGCCGGAGGATCTGGAAACCACTTGGCAGAAGCTCCACCGCGCGTTCGGACACCAGCAAGGCGCGTGATGGCGCCGCGGTAAGCCTGCTTTCCACCACGACTGCTGTTCAAATCTCCGAGCCTAGTACCAGTCCTGGCTAGAGGCCTAGGTGAGAAGAGCAACAACCTGGTCAGGTTACAAAACTAACCGTCGCCTCCCGATATCAATAAAAGAAAACCGCTTCGCTTAAGATCTCGGCACGTTATCTAACAAGTAACGAGTGCGTGAGAAGGTTGGAGGAAACGGGCCATGGCGAGAGCGGCGGTGAATCTCAGTCTCAAGAGGAGAGGACGTCCTCGCCGCGAAGCACCGCCGGATCAAATCCGAGGAATGCGGATGCAAGGCCTCAGTTTTCGCGCCATCGCGCGAAAGACGGGCCTCGGCTACGGCACGGTGCGGCGCGCATACCTGGCGGCGGAGCGCGTCGGCGTATCGGCTGCGGATTAAAAGAAAAGCCCAGGTCGGAACCTACTTGCCTTTTTTTGCTTTCCGATAAGCTGCCCAACGCTTCTTTTGTGCCGCCGCTATGCGCCGCCGTGCAGCGGCGGACATGCCGCGCCTGCCCGTCTTCACCGGAGCAGCAACGCCAGGTGAGGCGATTTTGAGTTTGCGGCGCAGCTCCGCTATGGCTTTTTCGATCTCTGCAAGTTGGTTTTCGTAGCCGATCAATGCGGCGCGCAGGAGCGCAGGATCAAGAGTCATGGGCACAGTCTAACATAGACACGCCGTAAGTGAGCCAAAAATACAGAGCAAGTGTTCGAGTGCCAAGTGTTACTCTGTTGCTTCCGGGGCTATTTGGACCATGGAATTCGTTCAGGGGCTTCAGTGCGTGTTGTGCGGCCGCACTTATCCCGCCCGGGATATTTACACATGTACCCGCTGCGGTATCTCGGGGATTCTCGATGTAATTTTTGATTACCCTGCCATTGCGCACCGTCTTAGCCGGCGCACGATCGCCCGACGTTCGGATATCGGGCACTGGAGATACAAAGAGTTACTCCCGGTTCGGAGCGAGACTGCATTCCCGGATCTACTGGTCGGCGGCACTCCGCTGACCGAAGCACCGTCCGTGGCGCGCCACATCGGAATCCATCACTTACTCTTGAAGGACGAGGGCCGGAACGCCACCGGTTCGCTGAAAGACCGGGCCAGCGCCCTCGGAGTGGTCAAAGCCCGCGAGCGGCGCAAGAAAATCATTGCCTGCGCCAGCACCGGCAACGCCGCGTCCTCGTGTGCCGGCATGGCCGCCTCCATGGGAATCCGGAGCGTGATCTTCGTGCCCGAGCGCGCGCCCGAGCCGAAGATCACGCAGTTGCTGATTTTTGGTGCGACGGTCATTCGGGTGCGCGGCAGCTACGAACAGGCCTTCCAGTTGTGCCAGCGGAGTTGCGAGAAATGGGGCTGGTACAACCGGAATTGCGCGATCAACCCGTTCCTCGTGGAAGGCAAGAAGACCGCCGGGTTGGAAATCGCCGAGCAGCTGGGATGGGCGCCTGTCGATTGGATCGCGGTCTCGGTCGGTGATGGCTGCACGGTCGCCGGCGTCTGGAAAGCCTTTCGTGAATTGAAAGTGCTTGGTCTGATCGAGCGTGCGCCGCGGATTCTGGGTGTCCAGGCGGAAGGCGCTGCGCCCGTGACCGCCGCATTCCGTAGCGGTGACCCCATGCAGCCGGTCGAACCGAGAACCCTGGCGGACAGCATCGCGGTGGGCGTGCCGCGGAACTGGAAAAAGGCCGTCGACGCGGTGCGGGAATCGCGCGGCACCATGCTCAACGTGACTGACGACGAGATCGAGGATGCGATGCGGTACACCGGCCGTCTCGCCGGAATTTTTGCGGAGCCGGCGGCCGCGACCGCCGTCGCGGGTCTTCGCCGTGCCGCGGCGGACGGCGTGATTGGGCGGCGCGCCTCCGCGGTCGCCCTGATCACCGGCAACGGTTTGAAAGACGTCCGGTCTGCCCGAAAGATAGCCGGCGCGCCTTTTGAGGTCGCTCCGGACGGGAACGGGTTGGAGGATATCTTATGCCGGCAGAAACTAGTCCCGGCTCGCTCCTGATTCGCGACATCCATACGCTGGCGGTAATGGATGCGCGCCATACCGTGCTGCGGGGCGCCAGCGTGTGGATCGAAGCCGGCGTCATCCGGCACGTAGGTGCGCGTCTGCCCAAGCTGCCCAAGCCCGGATGCGTGATCAATGGGCGCCACATGGTGGCGATTCCAGGGCTGGTCAATACACACCACCACCTGTACCAGACGCTGACCCGCGCGTATGCGCCTGCCGCCGATGTCGAATTGTTCGATTGGCTGCGTACGCTGTATCCGATCTGGGCGCGGCTGGATGAGGAATCTGTGTACGTGGCGGCGCTGGCGGGAATGGCTGAGTTGTTGCTCTCCGGTTGCACTACCACGGCCGACCATCACTATGTTTTTCCCCGCGGTCAGGCAACGTTGATCGATGCCGAAATCCGGGCAGCTCGGAGGATCGGGATCCGGTTCCATGCGTCACGCGGCAGCATGAGTGTCGGGGAGAGCGGCGGTGGACTGCCTCCCGACTCGGTGGTGCAACGCGAAGAACGCATTCTCTCCGATTGCGAGCGTGTCATCCGCAAGTATCATGATCCGTCGGCCGGCGCGATGGTGCGCGTCGCACTGGCGCCGTGCTCACCGTTTTCGGTGTCTCCGCGGCTCCTGCGGGAGACAGCGGACCTGGCGGGCCGCACCGGAGTTCGCTTGCACACCCACCTGGCCGAAACGCGCGGCGAAAATGAGTATTGTCTGAATCATTTTCGAAGGCGGCCCATGGATCTGCTGGAAGACGCGGGGTGGATCGCTCCGACCACGTGGCTGGCACATGGAATTTATTTCAATCGCAAAGAAATCGCCCGCCTCGGTCGAGCCGGCGTGGGGATCGCGCATTGCCCCACATCGAACATGCGGTTGGGCTCCGGTTGTGCGCCGGTATCGGGCCTGCGCCGGGCCGGTTGCCCCGTAGGTCTCGGAGTGGATGGCAGTGCTTCCAATGACAGCTCCCATATGTTGGCCGAGGCCCGCCAGGCACTGTTGCTGCAGCGTGTGAAGCACGGCGCCGCCGCGCTCGGAGTCGCCGAAGCGCTCCGCATGGCCACCGTGGAAGGCGCGCGCTGTCTCGGCCGCGACGATATCGGCACTCTCGAACCCGGCAAGCGCGCCGACTTGGCCCTCTTCGACCTGCGGAATGCGGGTTATAGCGGAGCAGGCGACCCAATCTCGGCACTGCTGTTGTGCGCGCCCGCGCGTGTCGCGGCGTTGATTGTGGAAGGCCGCATCATTGTGAACGGCGGGGAGTTGCAGACCATCGCGCTGGAACCGACTTTGGCCCGTCATCGCCGTCTCGCCGCGCGGTTGATCGCCAGGGGAAGCCGCCTGACGGCGTAACTAACCAATTTCAGTTCTAACTATTAACCGATACCGTTGGCCAACGGACTAGAACTAAAATGCCATCAGAACGATGTCCGCTTCCCAGTACCAAGGCCAACCGGCGCGGGGAACGATTCTTCTGGTCGAAGATCACACGCCGGTGCGCCGGTTCATGGCGCGCGTACTCCAGCAAGCCGGCTTTCAAACCTTGGAAGCCGCGAATGCAACGGAGGGTCTGGATCTCGTGCGGGAGCATGGCGACTCGATCGTTCTCGCGATCGTAGACATGGTCATGCCGGATATGAGCGGCCTCGACCTGGCGGTGGAGATGGAGCGCATGCACGCGGGGGCGAGCATCCTGTTCACCTCGGGGCATGTCAGCAGTATTGCAATCGAGGGCATGGCGCGCCGTTCGCCTGAGCGTGTGCTGGCCAAGCCCTTTTCCGAACAGGAACTCCTGGCCCACGTCACCGCGTTGCTCTAATCGGTCAATTTGGACATCAGTTGTTTAAGATCTGAAAGACTGATATATTCGGATCAAGCCAGAGGTGGGCTCTTCATGTTCGATCGGGTCGAAGCGTTCTACCGGCCGGGAAGTGTGGCTGAAGCGTTGCGGCTGCTGGAGCGCGGCAAGGGCCACGCGCACCTGGTGGCGGGCGGCACCGACCTCGTAGCCGGCGGCGGCCGCTCCGTCCGGTTTCTCATCGACCTCACGCGCGCCGGGCTGTCCTACATCCGCAAGCGGGATGGGGTGTGCGCCATTGGGGCGACCACGACGATGGCGGAGTTGGAGGAATCGACCGCCGTCCGCGCCATCGCTGGGGGGCTGCTCTCGCGAGCGGCCGCCGCCTGCGGCTCGGTGCAAATCCGCAACCGCGCCACGCTCGGAGGCAACCTGGCCCATGGTTCGCCGGCGGCCGATCTGGTGACGCCGCTGCTGGCGTTGGATGCGTTCGTCGTCGTGGCCCATGGGCTCGGGAGGCGCAAGACGGGACTTGCCGAGTATCTGGCACGAGCCCCCGAGCGCGTAGGCGCACCTTCGCTGCTGATGGAGGTGGGCGTTCCCGAGCCGGCGCGTGGCCCGCGGTGCGGCTGGTCGCTTCAGAAGTTCGGGCGCACGGAGACCGACATCGCTCTAGCAAACGCGGCGGCAGGCCTCCAGCTTGACGCGCGCGGGCGGGTGAAGTGGGCGCGGCTTGCCCTGGGAGCCGTCGCAGAATTTCCGTTTCGGCTTTTTCGGGTCGAGGAACTCATGAGCGGCCGTGAGCTGGATCATACATTGCTCGCCGAGGCCGGCGAGCAGGTCATGCGGGATGTCAAGCCGATCACCGACCAACGCGCGTCGGCCGAGTTCCGGAGGGAGTTGAGCCGCGTGCTTGCCGGGCGAGCCTGGGAAGCGTGCGCGGATCAAGCGGGGCACGCCATATGAAAACCATGCCACTGTGCGTGACGGTGAACGGGGCAGCCAGGCAATGGGCGATTGCGCCGGGAGACCTGTTGTTGGATGTGCTCCGGCGCGAGGGATTTTTCGGCGTCAAGCGCGGCTGTGAGAAGGGCGAGTGCGGCGCCTGCACGGTGCTGCTCAATGGCAAGCCAGTCAACTCCTGCCTGGTGTTTGCCGCGCAGGCCGAAGCCTGCGACCTGATGACGATCGAAGGCCTCGCTTCCGGCGGTGAGATGCATCCACTGCAGGAGGCTTTCCTCGAACACGGCGCCGTGCAATGCGGATTCTGTTCGCCGGGGATGATACTGGCGGCCAAAGCGCTGCTCGACCGGCAGCCGCATCCCACCGAGGAACAGGTGCGGGAAGCGCTGGCGGGCAACTATTGCCGGT
Organism: uncultured Solibacteraceae bacterium; assembly: GCA_964438005.1. Classification (GTDB taxonomy): domain Bacteria; phylum Acidobacteriota; class Terriglobia; order Bryobacterales; family Bryobacteraceae; genus PSRJ01. Next base: position 41,160 of record CAYTJD010000018.1, read on the forward strand.
GTACCGGGTACAAGAAACCGGTGGAGGCGGTGCTCGCTGTGGCGAACAAAAACAACGGCGCTCCGCGCCGGCACAAGGCTGGAGCCATATGCCGCTGAACACAGTGGGACAGAATGTGCGAAAGGTGGACGGCGTCAAGCTAGTCACCGGCGCCCCGGCGTTCACGGACGATATTCAGATGCCGGGCATGCTGATCGGCAAGATTCTGCCGAGCCCGCATGCGCACGCGCGCATCCTGCGGATCGACACGCGCAAAGCGAAAGCGCTGGCCGGCGTGCACGCGGTTCTCACCTGGCACGATGTGAAGCGGGTCCCGCATACCACCGCCGGGCAGGCCTGGCCGGAGCCCTCGCCCTATGACACGTACCTGCTCGATTCGAAAGTGCGGTTCGTGGGCGATCGAGTGGCGGCGGTGGCCGCCACAAGCCGGGCCGTCGCGGAACAAGCGCTGCGCCTGATCGAAGTGGAGTACGAGGTGCTGCCTCCGGTGCTGGATATGGAGCAGGCGATGCAGCCGGGCGCGCCCATGATCCACGATGAACCGGATTCAAAGAATATCTATGACGCGCAGCGCAATGTGGCCGCTCACATCGTGCGCGAGATCGGAAGCGTCGATGAGGCCTTCCGCGAAGCCGATTACGTTTTCGAGCGCGAGTATAGGACGCAGCGCCAGCAGCATTGCATGCTGGAGCCGCATGTCACCATCTGCTGGTTGGATAGCGATGGGCGCCTGGTGATCCGCAGCAGCACGCAGGTGCCGTATCACTGCCGGCGGCAGGTGGCGATGATCCTGGGCATTCCAGTCAGCCGGGTGCACGTGATCAAACCGCGGATCGGCGGCGGCTTCGGCGGTAAACAGGAAATGCTGCTGGAAGACATCTGTGGCGCGCTGACGCTGACGACGCGGCGGCCGGTCAAAATCGAGTACACCCGCGAAGAAGAGTTCTACATGGCGCGGAGCCGCCATCCGCAGATCCTGCGCATGAAGATGGGCGTGAAGCGGGACGGTACGGTATTGGCGAGCCATCTGAAAGTGCTGGCGACCACCGGCGCTTACGGGAGCCACGCCAGCACGGTGCAAGGCAACACGGGCAGTAAGGTGCTGCCGTTGTTTCGTGCGCCGCACTTGAGGTTCGAGTGCGACGTGGTCTATACGAACACTCCGGTGGCGGGCGCCTTCCGCGGCTACGGATGTCCGCAAGGTTTCTTTGCGATGGAGTCTCTCGCCGATGAGATCGCCGAGAAACTCAAGATGGATCCGGTCGAGTTTCACCGCAAGAATGCGATTCGCCAGGGCGACGTGGACAAGCTCTCGGCGCAGCTCGGCGAGGGCAGGGAAGGACTGCCGCGCGTTGTTCGCAGTTGCGGCCTCCCGGAATGCCTGCAAAAGGCGGCAGCGGCCATCAATTGGGAGAAGAAACGGCAAGCACCGGTGGCGAGCGGCTCTCCTGTGAAGCACGGAGTTGGCATGGCGTGCGCGATGCAGGGCAGCGGGATCGCGGGCATCGATTGGGCCTCGGCGCTCTTGAAAATGAACGAAGACGGTTCGTTCTACCTCCAGGTGGGCGCCTCCGATGTCGGAGCAGGAGCCGATACGGTGCTGGCGCAGATCGCGGCCGAGACGCTCGGCGTGAGTCTGGACAAGATCGTTATCACGTCGGGAGACACCGATTTCACGCCGTTCGACACGGGCGCGTACGCTTCCAGCACCACCATCATTACCGGCGGTGCGGTCAAGAAAGCCGCGGAGAAAGTGCGCGCGCAGGTGCTGAGCCTCGCCGCAAAGATGCTCGATGCGCCCGTGGAAAGTCTGGCCTGCGGAAACAACGAAGTCTTTTGCAAAGACGAGGCGCGCCGGGCGGTGAGCATGACGGATATCGGGCTGCAGGCGCTCTACAAGGAGAAGCTGCAGATCATGGATGCCGCCTCGCACTTCAACACCGATAGCCCGCCGCCATTCAGCGTGACCTTCGCTGAGGTGGCGGTGGATACGCAGACCGGCAAGATCCGGGTGGAGCACCTGGTGACGGCGGTGGACCCGGGTGTCGCCATCAACCCGATGCAGGCCGAAGGCCAGGTGGAGGGCGCGGTGACCCAGGGACTCGGCTTCGCGCTGACCGAAGACCTGACGCTCGACGAAGCAGGCCGGCCGCAGAATCCGAATTTTCTGGATTACAAGATCTTCTCCGCGAAGGACATGCCGAAGCTCACAACCATTTTGGTGGAGACCGAAGAGCCGCTGGGACCGTACGGGGCCAAGTCGGTTTCCGAAGTTCCCATAAACGGAGTGGCGCCGGCGATCGCCAACGCGATCTATTACGCGGTCGGCGTGCGGATGCGCAGTCTGCCGATCCATGCGGAAGATCTGCTCCGGGCCCTTCACGAGCGACAGCCGGAACACGCAGAGGAGGAGGTGCTGGTAGTGCAATGAGTGCCCTAGTCACGGACGTTTTCAATCGAGAGCGGTTGCAGGCGCGGGCCCAGGCGCAGGAAGGGGAGATGGTTGCATTCCTGCGCGATCTGATCGCGATTCCGGCCGAGAGCTGTCAGGAGGCGCCGGTCATCGCGCGCATCCGGCAGGAAATGGGCAAGGCCGGGTTCGATGAGGTGCGCATCGACGGGATGGGGAACATCCTGGGCCGGATCGGGTCGGGAAAGACCGTGGTCATGATGGACTCGCACACCGACACCGTGGGCATCGGCGATCCGAAGGAATGGGGCTGGGACCCGTATCGCGGCAAAGTCGAAGACGGCTACGTCTACGGACGGGGCGCGTGCGATCAGCGGGCCGGCATGGCGAGTATGGTGTACGCCGGCAAGCTGATCAAAGAGCTGGACCTGGCCGGCGATTACACGCTGTGGGTGGTCGGCTCCGTACAAGAAGAAGACTGCGATGGGCTGCCGTGGCTCTACATACTCAGGGAAGACGGCATCCGGCCCGATTGCGTCGTGATTACAGAGCCTTCGAGCCTCCGGATTTACCGGGGCCACCGCGGGCGCATGGAGATCGAAGTTCATCTCCGCGGGAGGTCCTGTCACGCCAGTGCGCCCGAACGCGGCGACAATCCGATTTATGCGATGAGCCGGCTGGTGGCGGAGGTTGAGCGTCTGAACGAGCGCCTGCGGCACGATCCGTTCCTGGGTAAGGGCACGATTGCGGTGACCGAGATCCGGTCTCTTTCGCCGTCGCTGTGCGCAGTGCCGGGAGCCTGCTCGGTTCATCTCGACCGGCGGCTCACCGCCGGCGAAACCAAGGAGAGCGCGCTAGCCGAGGTGCAGGCGCTCGCCGGAGCGGAGCAGGCCGAGATCGAGATTCTGCAGTACGACCGGCCGAGCTATACGGGGCTGCGCTATCCGATGGAGAAATACTATCCAACTTGGGTGCTGGCAGAAGATCATCCGGTGACGCAGGCTTCGATCGAAACGTATCGGTCGCTTTGGTACGGGGCGCCGGTGGTCGACAAGTGGACCTTCAGCACCAACGGCGTCGGGTCGATGGGGCTGATGGGCGTGCCCACCATCGGCTTCGGACCGGGCGAAGAGGAGTGCGCGCACAGCGTCAACGAGCGGGTGCCGATCCAACACCTGGTGATGGCGGCGCAGTTCTATGCGGCGTTTCCACTGATGTTTGCCAGGCAGATCCATGGCTGAGCTGACTCCCATTCCCTTGCCCCTGTTATGGCGGCGCGCCGTTCTGGAATATGAACGGGAAGGGAAGATCTTCGATTTGCCGAAGGACAAATTCTTCCGGGGCCTTCCCGAGCTCGATCTGTCGGTGTTGTTTCACAGGCACCGCGCGGCGACGCCGCTAGGGCCGGCCGCGGGACCGCACGGGCAGTTGGCGCAAAATATTGTCCTTTCCTGGTTGGGCGGGTCGCGCATCATTGAGCTGAAAACCATTCAGATTCTCGACCACTTGAAGATTCCGCGGCCGTGCATCGATGCCGAAAACGTCGGCTACAACGTGGAATGGTCGCAGGAACTGACGCTCGAACAATCGCTGCGCGAGTACGTGGGCGCGGCGATGTTCCTTGAAATGCTCAAAACCTCGGGCCTGCTGGGCGCTGCGGTTCCTTCGGAGACCGTCTTCGACATGAGTGTCGGATACAACCTGCAAGGCATCCAGTCGCCGCGTGTCCGGGCGTGGATCGAATCGATGAAGAACGCCTCCGCAGTAATTGACGAATTGCGCGAGGGGCTGCCGCACCCCTTTCGCGATCTGGCATTTTCTCCCGCGATCAGCGACTCCGTCAGCCTCTCCACCTTTCACGGATGTCCCGCCGGCGAGATCGAACGCATCGTCACCTTCCTGCTGCGCGAGATGGGCTGCCACGTGTGCCTCAAGCTGAATCCGACGCTGCTGGGGCAGGCCGAGGTGGAGCGCCTGCTGCACGAAGTATTGGGATACCGCGAGATCCAGCTGCATCCTCCCGCATTTGACAGTGACGTCCGTTTCGATGAGGCCGCCGATCTGGTTCCGCGGCTGCAGGCCGTGGCGGCCTCCTGCGGGCGCGGCCTTTCGGTGAAATTTACGAACACCCTGGTGGTGAAGAACCACAGAGGTGTATTCCACGATGACCTGATGTATCTTTCGGGCCGCCCGCTTCACGTGATCGCGTTGAACCTGGCGCTGCAATTCCGGAACCGCGTCGATGTGCCAATGTCGTTTTCCGGCGGCGTCGACGCGCACAATTTCGCTTCGATCGTGGGGCTCGGATTCGTTCCGGTCACGACCTGCACCGATTTGCTGCGGCCCGGAGGCTATGCGCGGATGATCCGGTACCTGGAAAACCTGGGAACCGAAATGCGCGCGCTTGGCACGACCAATCTGAGCGACTATGTACGGAAGTTCGAGGGTCGCGAGAGCCGCATCGTGGCGGAGGCGACGGCGAATCCGCGCTATGGCTGGGAGCAGAACAAGGGCGTGCCGCGCAAGATCGAAGCGACGCTGTGGCTGTACGACTGCATCAATTGCGAGAAGTGCGTACCCATGTGTCCGAACGACGCCAACTTCGTATATGAAACTCACGCGCATAAGATCGAATACGATAATTTCGAACTGCAGCCGGGGCTGATCCGGCGTGTGCCCGGCGGCGTGCTGCGCGTGGTCAACGAAAAGCAATTTGCCAACTACGCGGACGCCTGCAACGATTGCGGCAACTGTGAAATCTTCTGTCCCGAGGCTGGTGGGCCGAACCGGGAAAAGCCGCGATTCTTTGGGTCGCCGGAATCGTTTCGCAAGCATGCGGGGGACAACGGATTCTATATCGATTGGCCGCGTCATTCGATCTATGGCGTGATCGCGGGGAAGTCGTTCTTGCTTCGTCTACGCCCAGGCCAGGATCGGGCTTGGTTCGAAACGGAAACTGCCGAGGTTGAGATTCGTCTGCGCGGGCACGAAGTAGTGGCCTGGAGCCCCAAGCCGGGATCCAGGCCGTGTGAGACCGTCAATATGCTCGCCTATTTCAAGCTCAAGCTGCTGCTGGAGGCGATGTCGAATCCGGATCACGTGCATTTCGCGAATGTCGCCGGTCTTGAGGAGGTGGCCAGTGCCGACAATGTCAATCGTTGAAATCAAGAAAGCGCTGTTCAAAGGGCGCGATTGGATCACCACGCAGGAGTGGACGGACAACGAACTGGAAGTGCTTCTGGAAGTATCGGCTGATCTGAAGCGGAAATTCAAGGCACGTCTCCCGCACCGGTATCTGTCGGACCAGACGCTGTTTCTGATGTTCTTTGACAAATCGACGCGCACTCGCAACTCGTTCGAAGCGGGAATGACGCAACTCGGGGGGCACGCACATTTTCTGACGGCGGACGTGATGCAGGTTTCGCACGGCGAAAGCCCCAAGGACACCGGTATCATTCTTTCCAGCTACGGGCATGGCATCGCGATCCGGCACGATCTGATCCCGGGTGAGGGCAACGCCTACATGCGTGAAGTCGCGCGCTGGGCCAGTGTGCCGGTGATCAACATGCAATGCGACGTGGACCATCCCTGCCAAACGCTCGCCGACCTGATGACGATTCGCGAGAGGCGCGGGCACGATCTGCGGGGCTTAAAGGTAGCGGTGAGCTGGGCGTATGCGCCGAGCTACGCCAAGCCGCTCTCGGTGCCGCAAGGATTGATCATGCTGCTGCCGCGCTTCGGTGTCGACGTGGTTCTGGCACATCCGCCGGAATACCGGCTGATGACCAAGACTCTGGAGGCCGCGCACGAAAACGCGCGCCGCGGCGGCGGCAGTTTTCATGCAACCGGCAGCATGGAAGAGGCGTTTGTCCGGGCCGACGTGGTAATTCCGAAGAGCTGGGGCTGCCTCGATACCATGGGGACCAACCCGACCGAATCGTTGCTGCTGGCCAAGCAATATACGAACTGGATCTGCGACATGGAGCGGCTCAAGCTGGCGCGGCCGGACGTGCTCTACATGCATCCGTTGCCGGCCGATCGCGGCAACGAGGTGACCGATGAAGTGATCGACGGGCCGAACTCGGTGGTGTACGCTGAAGCGGAGAACCGGCTGCATACGGCCAAGGCGATCATGGCTCTGACGATGGCCGACGGGGCGATCGAGTATGAAGGTGACGGCGTAGGGCGAGTCCACTAAGGCCGCGGAGGCGGGAAGGGCCAAATGGCTGAAACGCTGGTGATCGCACTGGGCGGTAACGCCATCACGCGGCCGGGCGAGCCTGGCACCATCCCGCAACAATTCGCGCATACGGCGGAAACGCTCGAACACCTGCTGCCGGTGTTTGGAACCGGCGCGCGCATCGTGATCACGCATGGCAACGGGCCGCAGATCGGCAACATTCTGATCCGCGTCGAGGAAGGCGAGCGCCGCGTGCCGCGGCTGCCGCTCGATACGTGCGTTTCGGATTCGCAAGGCGGCATGGGATACATGATCCAGCGGGTGGCGCTGGAACTGTTCCGCCGCGAAGGAATCGCGCGGTCCGCTGCGACGGTAATCACGCAGGTGCTGGTGAATGAAGGCGACCCTGGCATGGTGCACCCGACGAAGCCGATCGGGCCGTTTTACGACGGCGCGGAGGCGGCGGGAATCCGGCACGAGAAACCGCACTGGGAATTGCACGAGATCGAGCCGGGCCGTTGGCGGCGCGTAGTAGCCTCGCCGCGGCCGCTGCGCATCTTGGAGGAAACGGCAATCCGCGCATTGCTGGACGCCGGCGTGGTGACGATTGCGTGTGGAGGCGGCGGCATTCCGGTGGCCTGGGAGGACGGGCGGCTCGTGGGCGTCGAGGGCGTGATCGATAAAGATTGGGCGTCAAGCCTGCTCGCGCGCGACCTGCACGCGGACCGGCTCATCATAGTGACTTCGGTCGATCGGGTGGCGCTGCACTATTCCAGCGCCAAGCCTTGCTGGCTCGACGTACTGACTCTCAAGCAGGCACGGGAGTATCTCGCGGCCGGCGAATTTCCGGCCGAATCGATGGGGCCGAAGATCGAAGCCGGCATCGAATTTCTGGCGCAAGGCGGGAAGGAGTGCATCATCACGTCCACTGCGCAGGCCGCACGCGCCCTGCGCGGCGAGGCGGGGACGCATATCGTGGCATGATTCTCACCAACGCTCGGATCGTGACCTTCGACTCCGCCAACCGCGTGTTGCAAAACGGCAGCGTCGAAATCCGGAGAGACGGCAGCATCGGCGTCATCCGTGAGGCTGGCCCGGGCATCGACGTCGGCGGCCGTCTCCTGATGCCGGCTCTCATCAACTGCCATACTCATCTGTACAGCACACTAGCCCGCGGTTTAATTCTTCCTGGACCGCGCCCGAAGAATTTCGTCGAGATCTTGAAAAGACTCTGGTGGAAGCTCGACCGCGCGCTGACGGAAGAAGATGTCTATTACAGCGCGCTGGTTGGCTTGATGGATTCGGCGAAGTGCGGCGTAGCGACCGTGATCGACCATCATTCGAGTCCGAACGCCTGCGCGGGGAGCCTCGATCAGATTGCGAGCGCCTTTCAGAGAGTGGGGCTGCGCGGCGCCACGTGCTACGAGACCAGTGACCGCAACGGTGCGCGGTCGGCTCGCGAGGCGATCCGGGAGAATGTGCGTTTCCTGGAAAGCCGGCTGCCGTCCAGCCTGGTACGCGGCGCCTTTGGCCTGCACGCCGCGTTCACGTTGAGCGACCGCACGTTGCGCGCGTGCGGGGAGGCCAATCAGTCGCTGCGAGCGGGTTTTCATGTGCATGTGGCCGAAGACCGAGTCGATCGCACGGCCACCCGGCGCCTCGACCGTCTGGGCCTCCTCGATGAGCGCACGCTGGCGGCGCACTGCGTACACATCACGGCGGCGGACCGGAAAATTCTGGCGCGGCAGGGCGTGAACGTCGTGCACAATCCGCAGTCGAATTTGAATAACGGTGTTGGTGTCGCGGAAGTGGCGCAAGGGGTGCTGACGGGCTTGGGCACCGACGGATTTTCGCCGTGTCTGTGGGACGAGCTGAAGACCACCAGGCGGGCCGGCGCGGAATTGGTCTGCAACAACCGCGAAATTGTCAGGAAGATCTGGGGCCTGGAGGTGGGGCGCATCGAGACCGGGGCGCGGGCGGACTTCATTTTGGTCGATTACTTTCCGCCGACACCGATCGACTCGAGCAACGTGCGCCGCCACCTTCTGTTCGGCATCGCCAACGCTCCGGTCGACAGCCTGATCGTCAACGGACAGTACGTGATGCAAGACCAGCAGTTGGTCAACGTGGACGAACGGCGGATCGCGGAGCAGGCCGCGGGCCGCGCCAAGCGGCTTTGGGAGAGATTATGAAAACGATGATTCCCGGACCAACCTATGAAGAGATGCTGCACCCGTCACGGCCGGTGACGGCGGCGCATGAATTGGATCCGGTAAACCTGTTCGGGATTGCGTGGCGCGCGCCGAATCAGCCCGTGCGGCACCTGGTGGTTCCGAAGGAATTCACCGGCGTGGCGGCGAACCTCGTTGTGATGGTGGGGCGCTGTTTTCCGTCGGGAAGCCACAAGGTCGGGCCGGCGTATGCCACGTTGATGGAGGGCGAACTGGCCGGCGAGATCGAGCCGGGTGTGAACACGGTGATCGGCCCGTCGACCGGTAATTTCGGCATCGGGGTGGCGTACGTCGCGCGGCTGAAGGGATATCCCGCAGTTGTCGTCATGCCGCAGGGCATGAGCCGCGAACGGTACGAACGTATTGGCAAGTACGGCGGGCGGCTCGATCTGACGCCGGGGTCGGAGAGCGATGTCGCGCTGGTTCTCGAACGAACCGAGGAGTACAAGCGCGACGCGAAGAACAAAGTGCTGGCGCAATTCGAGCTGCTGCCGAACTACCGGTTCCACCGGTATGTGACGGGGCGCAGCGCGCTCGAAGCGGCCGAGGCGCACGGCAACGGACGCGTGGCGGCCTTTGTCTCGGCGCCGGGATCGGCCGGGACGCTGGCGGCCGGCGATGAGATCAAGGCGCGCTTTCCGGATGCTATCGTCTGCGCGCTGGAGCCCAAGGAGTGCTCGACTCTGTTTAATAACGGGCGCGGCTCGCATCGCATCGAGGGAATCGGCGACAAGATGGTGACGCTGATTCACAACGTGCTCACCACCGACTACGTGCAGCTGATTCACGATGACGATTGCGTGATGGGCCTGGAGCTGGTGCAGCAACATGTGCCGCTGTTGGAGCGGCTCTGCGGCATGCCGGAAGGAGGCCTGGCGGGGCTGCAGGACGTGTTCGGAATCTCGGGGATTTGCAATCTGCTCGGCGCGATCCGGCTGGCGCGCTATCTGGATCTCGGGCCCGAGGACAACGTAGTGACCATCGCGACCGACGGCTTCGACCGCTACCCGTCGGTGCTGGCCGACCTCGACGCGCGCGTGGGTTCGGCGGGGGAAGCGACACGCGCCGGATGGTTCGAATCGATTTTCCGGAGTTCGGAACGGCCGGAGATTCTCGACGTGGGTCCGGTGCGGGAGAAGGAACGCCTGTTCGCGTACAAGGAGCAATTCTGGACCGGCTTCGGCTACTCTTCGGCGCACCTCGACAAAATGAAGTCGCAGTCCTTTTGGGAGGCCGAGTTCGCGCGCGTCGAAGAGATCGACCGGCAGCTGGTTCAGAAGCGGTAGCTATTTTGTCTTAGCCTTCTCGGCGAACAGCGTCCAGGCGCGCTCGTAACCATCCTGCGCGGACGATTTCTTCGCTTCGTCGGACGAGAGATAGGTCACTTTGCCGCCGAGAGACAGGGCGCTGGCCTGCACGCGCGCGTTGAAGCTCAGGTAATACGCGCGGCCCACCACGACGTGCAGGGATGGCGCTACGATTACGGCGCCGTGCCCGCGCATCAGCGCGACGTTGTGGTTGCCCAGCGATTCAGCAAGCGCGCGGCCGAGCTGATTGGTGCGGATCAGCATGTCGGTATCGCCGGCCGTCTTGTGGATATCGAAGATCGGCACGTCTTCACCGATGAATCCGCCCATGTGCGAGATGGGGCGCAGCGGGGTCGAGCTCACGCCGAACGCGACGACTTCGGGCGCGTGATCGTGGACGACTGCCATCACATCCGGCCGCGCTTTGTAGATTTCGCCGTGGATGAACCGCTCGGTGTAGCCGGCGTTAGGGTCGCCGGTGATGGCTTTGCTGTCGAGATCGTACTGAATGATGTCGCTGGAAGTGACTAGACCCGCGGGCATGTGCCGAGCCAAATAGAAGCGGTTAGAGTTGCGCGGATCGCGCACGCTGACGTGTCCATAGGCATCCAGCACGCCTTCCTCACTGAGCATGCGGTTGGCGAGAGCCAGTTCTTCGATCACGGACTGAGCCGACGGGGCCGGAGCTTTCTGGGCCGATTGTTCGAACGCGAGCCCTGCCGCCAGCAGCAGCGCGGCGCATCCGGTGACGATGGTGCGGATCTTCATGGTTCCTCCACGCAATCAGGATTTCCATTGTGTCTCTGCGGGGGACAAAAGTAAACAGGCACACGTGTGCCGTGAAGGTGAGGGGAAAAGAGGGAAAGGGTGAATGAGCGTTGCGGGGCGGCCGGGCTACGAGATCTTCAAATCCCGCGGACTTCTCGCCGTGCGTTGTCGGCCGCCCAGTAGTTTAGAATCGCATCTACAAGGCCATTGGTCTCGCTTTTTGGCGCTACACTAACTCCTGTTTCGATGCTCGACTCTCTGAAACCCGATGGGACGGCAATATTAGCTATCCGCACTCCACCGGATGTGATGGAAGCACTTCCAAAGTCTTCCCGTCGACCTCCTCCACGTAGGGGATCCGCCGTTCAGGCTTTAACGGCCCTCCGGGAAGCTCAGCACTACCTCAATGCAACGCTTGCTGGCCAGCAAGTCAATCTTCCTACTGACCTCACGTTAGCACGCGCGGTTCGAGCTGGATAGGCAAGGGCTTGAAAACACTGGTCGAAATCATTGTGACAGCGGTTTCACGGGTGCAGCGCGCGGCGGTGCTTCAGGTCGAAGCGGTCTCCGGCGGAGAGGACGTAATAAGGTTTGCCGCCGGGCTGGGGCTCGTTCCGGAAATCGTGGATCAGCACTTTGCTTTTGCCGATTACCTCGAACCGATCGCCGTGGACCACGATGGCGGTGCCTTCGTCTATGCCAATGCCGAGCAGTTTCGGATAGCGGGCGATGACCGTGTCCAGATCGTCTTCGCGGTGGCGCGTGAGCACGTGCTGATCGATGGCGCTGTTGCGCAGGAAGCCGAAGCCCTGCTCGTGACCAGCCGCCATCATGATGGTATTGCCTTCCGGCGCGCCGCGCACCAGATAGGAACCCTGGATCGTGGCGCCGGCCGAACTGCCACCGATGACGCCGCCGCGCTCCAAGACGGCGAACAGCTCCCGTTCGGTGCGCGTGTTCAGATAGGCATCGGCGAGGCGCCATTGCCTGCCGCCTTCGAACCAGACGGCGCGCGCGGTGCGCAGCGGGGCGACAAACGCATCGGTGTCGGCTACTTTGGGATCGCGGGTATGCAGGATGGCGACGTGCCGGACTCCGGATTTGGCGAGGAAGGTTTTTTCTGGTGTGATGTTGGGATCGCCGTCTTCGGCGGTCGGAATAAAGACCATGGGAGCGTCGCTGCCCCCCGCGAGATCGATCAGGCGGCGGGTGATCTCGGAACCCACCTCACCGCCGCCGACGATCACCAGATAGCCGCGGGGCGGACCCAGCGACGCCGCGCAGGCGGAGCCGGCCATCAGAAGTGTCATCCACAATTGGCGTTGCATGACTCTGATGATATCCTCAACTGAGCGGACCTTCCTATGGCCATCAAGTGGAATATGAAAGGGATCCTCCTCGGCGCCTGCAATTGCGATTGGGGCTGCCCATGCAGCTTCAACGCGAAGCCGACGCACACCAAGTGCGAAGGCGGATATCTGTGGAAGGTGACGGAAGGGCATTTCGGGGGGCAGCCGCTGGCGGATCTGCACTTGGCCTGGATTGCGCACTCGCCCGGACCGCTTCACGAGTGCAAAGCGACATCGCAAAACATTTTCGACGAGAAGGCCACACCCGAGCAGCGGAGCGCGTTCCAGAGGCTGACTCACGGCAAGTGCGGCGGTCCCTGGGGTATCTTTGCGGCCGTAACCGCGAAATGGCTGGATCCGCTGTACGCGCCTTTCGACGTGACGGTGGCAGGCCTGAATACCCGCGCGCGCGTGGGCACGTACCTGGATCTGGCGCTCGCCCCGATTCTGAATCCGGTGACCCACAAGCCGGAAGAACTGTACCTGGACAAGCCCACCGGTTTTACTTCGACGCGCGCGACCATCGGGCGCTCGCTCACGTTCCGCGTCAAGGCCGGGTTGAATTATCAGCACGACGGGCAGTATGCGGAATTCTCGCATTTCGAGTATGCCGGCGAAGGAGAGGGATAGGCTTATGCGGAACCGGGGAGCGTGGCTGGCGATCGCGGCTTTGGGGTTGACGGCGTCATGGGGCCAGAGCGGGCCGAAGTACGAGGTCGACCGCTCGTGGCCGAAGCCGCTGCCGGAGCGGTGGGTGCTCGGAGGCTTGGGCGGCGTTTGCGTGGACCGGCAGGATCACGTGCTCATCCTGAACCGGCAGGATGTGCTGGAGGGCGATCTGAACGCCGGGCAACTGGCGCCGCCGCTGATCGAACTCGATGGCGCAGGCAACGTGGTGCGTTCCTGGGGCGATGCCAATCTGCTCGACCAGCGGCTCCACAGCTGCTATTTCGACAAGGACAACAATGTATGGATCGGCAGCGCGCCTTCGGGTATGGTGCAGAAATATGCGCCTGACGGCAAGCTGCTATTGCAGATCGGCAAGAAGGGCGTCTTCGATTCTTCCGACGGCACCGTCAAGGGAAAGCCGCTGAACTCGAACGCGGCGCAGTTTTACATGCCGTCCAGCATCTCGGTCGATCCCGGGAACGGGGACATCTTCGTTTCCGACGGGGAAGGCCGGGGCGGGAACCGGCGCGTCGCGGTAATGGACGCAGGCGGAAAATTTCTGCGGCAATGGATGCCGGAGGGCATGCAGACGGTTCATTGCCTGGCGGTGTCGAACGATGGGCACGTGTATGTCTGTAACCGGGAGGGGTCGCGGATCCAGGTGTACGACAAGACGGGAAATTTCCAGAAGAACATCGAAGTGCCGTGGACGCCGGTGACGCCGCCGGCCGATGGGAAGCCGAAGGAGAGCGGCGGTTCGGCGGTGGCGCTCGATCTGTCGCGCGATGCGACGCAACGGCTAATGTATGTGATCAACCAGAACAATGCCCGCGTTGAAATCATCGAGCGCGAGAGCGGGAAGATTCTCGGGAATTTTGGGCGCTCCGGGCATTTCGCCGGCGAATTTGACCAGGCGCACGGGATTGCGGTGGATTCGCAAGGCAACGTGTATGTAGCCGAGAATCGCGGCAAACGCGTGCAGAAATTCCGGATGGTGGGACGTTAGATTTATCGATGCCGCATCTCAGGTTGTATGTTCCGGAAGAATGGCTGCGCGAAGACTTTCAGCGCGCGACCGGGTTTGACGCGAAAAAGCTGCTCGACCGGCTGGTGCAGGTAGTTGCAGACTACCGGATGGAGAACCCGGCGAAGGACGACCAAGGCAACCGGATTGGGCCGGAGACCGTGCCCATGATCAATTTGCATAACCTCAAGCATGCGATTGTCCCCCTCTATTACGCGCACGTCGGAGGCGACACGGCGCAGCGGTTTCTGCACGCGACACTACAGGCGGGCAACGACACGCCGGGGCGGACCGCGGCGGTGCGGCGGCGGGCCGCGCAACTGCTCGGCAATGAGATTGATCAATGCGTGGCTGCGTTGCCCGGGCTGACGTCGGTGACGGTGCACGTGCAGGACATCGACCGGGACCGCGGCTACTCGACTACGGCGGAGCGGAAAAAAGCGCGGAGCGGACAGCCGGCATCGAAACCATGACGTCCCATTTGTTCCAATGTGCGAAATCGTACGACCAAACGGGGACTGGCAGCGAACCCGATCGGACATCGCCGTAATCGATCTTATGTGCCTTCGATTAAACTGGAACATGGAAGCGTGAGCCTTATGCGTATAAGAATGATGCTGATCCTGGCAGCCGCGGCGCTGCCAGTGCTGAATCTGGCGCAAGAGAACGGATCCCTTTGTGTCAAGGCCAACCCTGGCAGGGCCGGAGTGTTTGTCGATGGAAAATACTTAGGACCGGCGGCCAACTTTCGCGTCGCGCGCACGTACCCCGTCGCGGCGGGCGAGCACGAGGTGAAGCTGCTAGATCCCCGTTATGAGGAACTGACCACGAAAGTTACGATCCAGGCCGGCAAGAAGACGACCATCCATCAGACGCTGAAAGAGCTGCCGCTCGCGAAGCCGCCATTTGGCAGGCTGCGCACGGAGAGCACGGACAAGTTCGCCGCCGTGTACGTAAATGACAGGTACATGGGTCACGCCGATGAGTTCAGCAACTTTGCGCAAGCTCTGTTACTGAACCCGGGCGAGTATAGCGTGAAGATCGTGCCGGCTTCCGGCGCGCCGGTTACGCAGACAGTGAAGATCGAAGCCGACAAGACGGTTGTAGTGAAGTAGTTCGAGCGCCATCGGCGGCCCTGAGGGCGCTAGCGGCCGTAAAACGCCGCGTTCCTGGCAGTGAACTCCGACCACTTTTCGGGTAGATCGTCCAAGGCGAAGATGGCGGAGACCGGACAGACCGGAACACACGCACCGCAGTCAATGCACTCGACCGGATCGATGTAGAGCATCTCCGATTCGGCGTATTTCGCTTCGTCCTTCTTGGGGTGGATGCAATCCACCGGGCAAGCATCGACGCAGGCGGTGTCTTTGGTGCCGATGCAGGGTTCTGCTATCACGTAGGCCATCGCTGTTTATCCCAGGCAAACACAAATAACACAGCGGAACGAGAAATACAATCCGCGGCGCCGCGTTCCAAACGTTCCTGTTGTCTGGGGCAGCTATACTCATAGGACGCGGGGATCATCCCAAGTGTCGTTGGTGTTGAACTCAGGAGTGCGGCGGGGAGTGGCGGTGGCGGCCGCGATTGCCTTGTTTGCGTCTCCGGCGGCTGCATTCGATACCTACTGGCACGAACAGTGTGTCCAGCGGGTCGGCGAGCGCTTCGGCTTCACCCAGAGCGCCTGGAAGATCATGCAGCTGGGGAATTTTTCCCCGGACTTCTTCGGCCCGGTCTCGGAGGCCGCAGCCAACAGTCCGGGCGCTGCACAACTCACCGCGCTCGGTCAGGCCAACGACCCTCAGATTCGCGGCGCGGCGCTCTTTCTCCATTTCGATAATCTGAACGGCGACCTGCAGAAGAACTCGAATTTCGACGCAATGTTCCATGGTCTGCTGCAGAGCACGCAGAAGCTGATTGCCAGCTACTACCAGCTTGGTGTTGACGACCGGACGAAGAATGCTCTTACGCTCATCACGTTGGGGGCCGCTCTTCACGCGGTGCAGGATTTTTACAGCCACTCCAATTGGATTCACAACGAGTTTGACCAGACCGATGTGAAGATGGTGACGCTAGCGCCCGACAGCGTGCGCGCGCCGACCTGGTTTGAATTTCGGGACAAGCACGAGGATGCCGATCAATGGGCCTTTCGAATCGAATCCGGGATCTATCCGCCAACGCCGAACATGCGCAATACTCATACGCACATGAACCACGATAATTCGCGGCTCTTGTACAGCGAGCCAGAGAATCCGGGCCCGCCCCTACGATCGCAAGCCGAGCATCACGAGGCAGGGCCGGCCCCGGCGCGCGGCGACGAGGCGTCGGACTTGGCGCACCAGCAACTGGCGGTGAACACGGCAATCGCGGCGAGTATTGAATGGGTCAGCCGCGTCGAATTAAATCCGGACGCGAAGAAGGCGATTGAGTCGGCCAAGGACTGGGATTTGAAGAAACGCGATCCGCGCCTTGCCAAGGAGCTCGAAGTGGGACTGCTTACGGAGAGGACGCTCTCCTGTGCGGCCGGCAAGTGGGATGGCGAGGAGCCGGCCGGCGACCGCGCCCTGCTCTGCCGCTCCGTTCTTGACGCAAAGGCGAACTCCGCCGGGGGTGTGGCGGGTTCCAAGGTGGAATCGGCGATCATCGGCTTGGCCGCGAATCTGCTAATGCCTGTTGCGCTTCGATTCACGGGTCTGTTCTGGGACGTCCATGCCCGCTACCATATTTTGGAGCGTCTGGCGGAAGATATCGGATCGGATTCCGGCCACTACAAGTTAACGGAGAATCACTGACGCGATCCAAAAAGGTAGACGATTCCCGGATCTGCTACTCTGTTGACTTCATGGCCAAGCAAAAGCTAGCCCAGGCTTGGGGTTTTTCACTATCCAGGCTTCCCGAATGGCTACCCGTCAGCGCAGGATTGGCGACGCTCGCGATCGCTGTCTACGCCAACTCCCTGGCTAATGGCTTCGTCAGCGACGACAAGATCCAGTTGTTGCGGAATCCGCTGGTCGGGAGCGTTTCGCAGATTCCGCGCATCCTTGAGTCGGGGGTGTGGTCCACGTGGGATGCGGGTCATCCGGGCAATTACTACCGGCCTCTCCAATTCTTGGTGTACCTGGCGGTCCACGAGATTGCGGGGTTCAGCGCGCCGGCATTTCATTCCTTGATGATCCTGCTACACGCGATCAATACAGTGATGCTATATGGATTGGTGCGGCGCATGGCGGCGGGACGGTTGGCGTTTGCGGCCGCGGCCCTGTTTGCCGTTCATCCGATCCACACCGAAGTGGTCGATTGGATCGCTTCCGTGCCCGACTTGCTGGTCACCGCCCTGGCGCTAGGCGGCGTGTGGTGGTTCGCCCGGCAGGATGGCGCGGCGCGCGGTCTTACGATTGCGGGACACTGCGGCGTATACGTGGCGGCGCTCCTCACGAAGGAAACCGGAGTGATGCTGCCGTCTCTGTATGTTGGCTTCGGGTTCCTGGTTTGCGGCCGAAGCTGGCGGGAAATGCGGCACAACGGCAGACTCTATGCGGCGCTGGCGGCCACGCTGTGCATCTACCTGGTTCTGCGGGTGGCGGCGCTGGGAAGCCTGGTTCCGGGACAAGACCAGTTCTTTCATCTCAACCCGCTCGAATTCCTTTTGAGCGCCGCTGTGCTGGCAGCGCAATATCTGGGCGCCTTGCTCCTGCCGGTAAATCTCAACTACTTCCACATTTTCCATCCAACCGGCAGCTTCACGCCGGCCGTGTTGATTGCGGTGCTGGCTCTGGCCGTGGCTGGCGCTGTTTTTTCCCGTGTGCGCGTGCCGTTGGCGGGGTTCGGCTTGTTTTGGATTGCCGCGACGCTGGCGCCAGTGTTGAACCTGACGGGGGTTGGGCAAAACGTGTTTGCAGAGCGTTACCTGTACTTGCCGTCGGCCGGCTTCTGCTGGATCGCCGCGTGGGCCTGGGACCGTCTCGCGGGTTACCAGCGGCAATGGGCAACGACCGGCGGCGCCGCCGTCTTGCTGCTTTGCGCCTTCGGAACGGTGGCGCGCAATCGCGACTGGCGCGACGACTACACTCTGTTCCAGGTCACTCTGCGCCAATCGCCCGAGTCGGGCTGGTTGCACAACTGGATGGCCAGCGCGCACGTGGAGCGCAACGAGTTCAGGCAGGCGCTTGCGGAGGAGCGGCTCGCCGTCCGCTACGAACCAGGTACGCCGGCATTTCACGAGAATCTGGGCAACATTCTGCTTCTCACAGACGCGCGCGCAGCCGTCGAAGAATTTCGAAAGTTCTTGGCGCTCCAGCCAGATCACGCGCAAGGCCATTCCGATCTGGCGATGGGGCTGGAAGCGGCAGGCGAGTTCCGCGAGGCCGAGGCCGAGTTTCAAAGCGCTTTGCGGCTACAACCCTCCAACCAGGAGGCCCAGCAAGGCATCCGGCGCGTGGTGGTCCGGTTGAGTCACTCGCGCCGGCCTTAGTCAGAACCCAAGGCCCGAGGGGCCCGAAGGGGCTTGCTTCCGGGATTTTCAGGGAATAGACTAATCGGCCTAAACTATCGTTCGCTCCCGCGGCGCAGTCGGCCGCCCGATGATTGATCCGGCATCATATTCGTATTTGGTTTAGCGACTGAGAG
>CAYTJD010000019.1:0-15965 GCA_964438005.1 uncultured Solibacteraceae bacterium
TGCGTTACTCTGATTGAGGCAGCGCCCGAAATTCGGGGAATGCACTTCGTTCCCAAAGACGGCGAATCCATGAAACCACCTTCGAACGTCAAGACACCGGCGCAATACATCGCCTCACTCCCCGTCGATCGCGCGAAGACCATCGCGACGGTGCGCGCACTCGTGAACAAGCACATTCCGCGCGGCTACGAGGAGTGCCTCGTCTGGGGCACGATCGGCTGGACGATCCCCCTGTCTCGATATCCAGACACTTACAACAAGCAGCCGATCTGCTACGTCGCGCTCTCGTCGCAGAAGAACTACTGCTCACTCTACCTGATGGGCGCTTTTTGGAGTGCGGGTCAGCTCGAGCAGCTGAAAGCCGCGTTTCAGGCGGCCGGGAAAAAGCTCGACATGGGAAAGTGTTGCGTACATTTCGAGTCGCCGGACGATTTGCCGCTCGCAGCGATTGGCAGACTGATCTCGGCCATTTCGAGCGAGAAGTGGATCGAGATGTACGAACAATCGCGCTTGATGACCAAGGCGGGGCAGGCGCGGATGGCGAAGCAAGCCGCCCCATCGGCGAGCAAGGGGGCCGCCAGGCGCGTCGACACAAAGCGCCCCAAAACGCGTTAAATGTGGTCTCAGGTGACACCATGCGCACTTCGATGGCGCGGCGAATTGCTCCGATCATCTTCAGCTTCGTCATAACATCGCTGTGTCTCTTCGCATCGTCCGGCCGCTGGGATTGGCCGAACGCGTGGGTTCTCCTGGGACTCAATTTCGCCGCCGGCGTCGCGACGATGGCCTTGTTGTGGCACAATACCGGGCTCCTTGCCGAGCGTAGCAATGTCAATGCAGGCAAGAGCTGGGATAAGGCGATCGTCGCCGTCGTCGTCTTTCTCGGCCCGGCCGCCACCTGGATTACCGCCGGCCTGGACGCCCGCTTTCATGGGTCGAACCGCGTTCCGCCTTTGGCGTTCCTCGCAGGTGTCGTCATAGCCGCCCTGGCCGCCGCCCTCATCGCGTGGGCCATGCGGTCCAACCAGTTTTTCTCTGCCATCGTTCGCATTCAGAAGGACCGTGGACACACCGTCGTCGCCGGCGGCCCGTATCGATTCGTCAGGCATCCGGGTTATGCCGGCATGTCCGCGTTCACGATCGCTACGCCCCTGATTCTCGATTCGTGGTGGGCCTTCGCACCCGCCGCGGTGACCGTAGCCATGTCCGTCCTGCGGACGATTTTGGAGGATCGCACCCTCCATCACGAGCTCGATGGCTATGCCGGCTACGCCCGCAAAGTGAAATACAAACTGGTCCCGGCGATCTGGTAGTAACCAGACGCTCCCCCGCGCGCCGGGCCGCAACCTGCCCGCGAGCGCCCGCCACCTGGACCCTTCACCGCCTCCGCCGTCTTCCTCTCCCCTTTGTTTTCAAACGATTCCCGGCCTCAATTTCAGACTCCAGCCCAACCCCGTGCCACTCTGGAATCGGAAGGTCTTACTCGTGTCCGATTCCGGCAAACCCATCTCCGGCAAACAGCGCGCTGCCAACCGCGAAAATGCCCGGCACTCCACCGGCCCGCGCTCTCCCGAAGGAAAAGCGCGCTCCGCGCAGAACGCGCGCAAGCATGGCTTCACCGCCTCCACATTCGCCATCGTGCGCCTCGAAGAACTCGATGAAGTCGCCCGTCTCAAAGACGACCTCGTTGCCACTTACGAGCCCATCAATGCGCAGGAATTATTCGCCATCGAGCGCATCGCGCTCGCCCAGCAGACCCTCCTTCGCGCCGCCCGCCTCGAATCCGGCCTCTTCACCCAGGCTCTGGATCAGGCCCTAACCCACGATGATCAGCCGCTGGTTCTCCCCACCGAAGAACTGACCCACGATATCGAGGTCACCCGCCAGCAGAATCGCAACTATGCGCTCGCCTTCGGCTTTCACAAGATCGCCCGCCTCGCCAACACCTGGTCGCTCTTCATGCGCTACCAGGCCCAGGCCGAACGCCTCTACCGCCGCGCCGTCGAGGAATTCGAGCGCCTCAAAGCGCTCCGCCCCGAATTACCAAATGAACCCATTTTGGAGACGCAACCCGAACAAACCGAAGCCCCTTCGCCCCTAGGCGAAACGAACCCATTTCCCGCCGAAGAGTCGTTCGACCGCGCACTCCCGCCCCTCCCCGCCCAGGCTCCCCGGCCGGAAAACCTGTCCCCGCCACCCGACGGCCTATAATCTGAAGTGTTCTATGTCCAGCCCCCAAGTGAAACCGGCCTTCGTGGTCCGGCGCGCCACGCCGGACGACGCCGAGGCCTGCGGCCTCATCTGTTACACGGCGTTTCACAAGATCAGCACCGATCATAATTTTCCGCCTGATGTGCCGGAGCCCAGTGCGGCCACCGGCCTCCTCTTCCGGCTGTTCGCACATCCGGGTTTCTATTGCGTGGTCGCGGAACACGACGGCCGCATCGCCGGCAGCAACTGCCTCGATGAGCGCGCAGTCATCGCCGGCATCGGTCCCATTACCGTCGATCCGAACACGCAAAATGCCGGCGTCGGCCGCGCCCTGATGCGCGCCGTCCTCGACCGCGTCCGCGAACGCGGCTTCCCCGGCGTACGCCTGGTGCAGGCGGCGTTCCATAACCGCTCCCTGTCCCTCTACACCAAGCTCGGCTTCGACGTTCGTGAGCCGCTTTCGTGCCTCCAAGGCCCCGCTCTGAACCGATCCATCGATGGCTGCCTCGTACGCCCTGCCCGGGAGTCCGACCTCGAAGTCTGCAACCAGCTCTGCCGGCAGGTGCACGGCCATGACCGCGGCGGCGAACTCGCCGACGCCACCCGCGAAGCCTCGGCCCGCGTGGTCGAGCGCGGCGGCCGCATCACTGGGTATAGCTCCGCGCTCGCCTTCTTCGGACACTCCGTCGCCGAAACCAACCTCGATTTACAGGCCCTCATCGCCGCAGCCGCTTCTTTCGGCGGTCCGGGTATCCTAGTCCCGACTCGGAATGCCGCCTTGTTCCGCTGGTGCCTGGACTCGGGCCTGCGCGTTACACAGCCCATGACTTTGATGAGCATCGGGCTCTACAACGAGCCAAAAGGCGCCTGGTTGCCGTCTATTCTGTTTTGAGGGCTTATGCACGGTCTTGCCATTTACGCCACTTTCGCAATCGTAATGGCCACAACCTTATGGAGCGCCGATGCGCCGCCGGCCTCTCCCAAACGGCCAGTCACCGATACCTATCACGGTGTCCCCGTCACCGAGGATTACCGCTGGCTGGAAGATGGGTCCAGCCCCGAGGTCCGCCAGTGGACCGAAGCGCAGAACGTCTACGCGCGGCGCTATCTCGATGCTTTGCCCGCGCGCTCGGCCCTCGCCGAGCAGCTGCAGAAACTCATGACGCACCCTTCCGCGCGCTATTCGGACTTGACTCTGCGGCGCGGCGTCATCTTCGCGCTGCTGACCCAGCCGCCCAAGCAGCAGCCGATGGTGGTATCGCTCAACAACCTCGACGACCCTGCTTCCGCTCATGTCATCGTCGACCCCAACGCGCTCGACGCCACCGGCCACACCGCCATTGATTTCTTTGTTCCCTCGACCGACGGCCGCTACGTCGCAGTCTCTTTGTCCGCCGGCGGCAGCGAGAGCGGCGATGCTCGCGTGTTTGAGACCGCCACCGGCAAACCGCTTCCCGATCTCATCCCGCGCGTCAACGGCGGAACCGCCGGCGGCAGCTTGGCTTGGAACGAGGACAGTTCCGGCTTCTATTACACCCGCTATCCGCGGGAGGGGGACCGTCCGAAAACCGACCTCTCCTTCTACCAGCAGGTCTGGTTTCATCGCTTGGGGTCAGAGAGCGCCCAGGATACTTACGCGCTCGGCAAGGACTTTCCACGCATCGCCGAGACCGAGATCCGCGCCTCCGAAGACGGCCGCTACACCCTCGCCACCGTCTCCAATGGCGACGGCGGCGAGTATGAATTGTTCCTGCACGCCCCCGCCCAGGATTGGGTGAGGATCGCCGGCTTCGCCGACCAGATCGTTCACGGTGAATTCGGCGAAGACCGCGCCTTGTATCTGCTCTCGCGCCGGGACGCTCCCATGGGCAAGATCGTCCGCCTGCCGCTCGACGCGCCGCAGCTTTCCCAGGCGCAAACCCTGGTTCCGGAGTCGAAGGCCGTCATCGAACACTACCTCCTGACCCGCGACCACTTGTTTGTCGCCGACCTGGTTGGTGGCCCGTCCCAGATTCGTGTCTTCGATCGCCAGGGCCGCTTCGAAAAAATGGTGCCGCTGCCTCCGATTTCCAGCGTGCAGCAGTTGGCCCAGGATCCCGGCGGCCCGCTCGTCTTTCAGAGCGCCGGCTACACCCAGCCCCGCGCCTGGTACCGCTTCGATCCCGCCTCCGCACAGGTGGCCCCAACTGGTCTGCGCGAAACCAGCGCTGCCGATTTCAGCGATATCGAAGTCGTCCGCGAAACCGCCGCTTCCAAGGACGGCGCCGCCATCCCGATGGACATTCTGCGCCGCAAGGGCACAAAGCTGGACGGCAATAATCCCGTCCTGCTCTACGGCTACGGTGGGTACAACATCAGCATGACACCCAATTTTCAGCCGCAATTGCGCCCCTTGTTCGATCGCGGCGTGGTCTACGTGGTGGCCAATCTTCGCGGCGGCGGCGAGTTCGGCGAAGCCTGGCACAGCGCCGGGAACCTCACGCGCAAGCAGAATGTCTTCGACGATTTCGCCGCCTGCGCTCAATACCTGATCGAGCATCGCTACACCACCCCCACCCGCCTCGCCATCGAAGGCGGCAGCAACGGCGGCCTGCTCATGGGCGCCGAGTTGACGCAGCATCCGGAGCTCTTCCGCGCCGTCGTTTCCCACGTCGGCATTTATGACATGCTGCGCTACGAACTCGCGCCGAACGGCTCGTTCAACGTCACCGAGTTCGGCACGGTGAAAGAAGCCGACCAGTTTCGCGCCCTCTACGCGTATTCGCCCTACCATCACGTTCGCAATGGCACCCGGTATCCGGCGATTCTGTTTCAGACCGGCGCCAACGACCCGCGCGTCGATCCCCTCAATTCCCGCAAGATGACCGCCCGCCTGCAGGCCAGCGGCACGAAACAGCCGGTGCTGCTCCTGACCAGCAGCACCTCCGGTCACGGCATCGGCACGGCGCTGGGCGAGCGCGTGGCGCAGCAAGTCGATGTGGAAGCGTTCCTCTTTGCCCAGTGGGGCATCCAATGAGCCTGCTGCTTACGACGCGCCTCGCGCCGGCAGACCTTTGCGGAATTCCGCGATCTCCCCGATTTCCTCCTCGCTGAGCCGGAAGTCCATCGCTCCGATCACGCCGGTCACCTGCTGCGGCGACCGCATCCCGACGATCGCCGCCGTCACCGCCGGATGCCGCAGCGTCCAGGCGATCGCTACTTCACCCGCCGTCCGTCCGTGCCGCGCCCCGATCTGCTTCATCCGATCGGCCAATTCCAGGTTGCGCGACAGGTGCGGCTCCTGGAAGTTCAGCGCGCGCTTTCGGAAGTCGTCGGCAGGAAACGCCGCCACGCGCTCGCGCGTCATCGTCCCCGTCAGGAGTCCCGACTTCATCGGCGAGTACACGATCACGCCGATGTTGTGTCTCAGGCAATCCGGCAGGATCTCGTTCTCCACTTCCGGCGAGATCGCCGAGTACGGCGGCTGCAGCGACGTGATCGGCGCGATGGCGCGGCAGCGCTCCATCTGCGCCGCGTTGAAGTTTGAGACGCCGATCCACCGCACCTTGCCTTCCTTCCGCAGGTCCGCCAGCGCCCGCCAACCCTCTTCGAGATCCCGGTCCGGTTCGGGCCAGTGGACCTGGTACAGGTCGATCGTGTCCACCTTCAAGCGCTTGAGACTGTTCTCGCATTCGCGGCGGATCGAATCGGCTTTCAGCGACCCGCTGATCTCCCGCTTCTCGTTCCACACGCGCTCGCACTTGGTGAAAACGTACGGCCGGTTCGCGCGCCCCGCCAGCGCGCGCGCCACGACCTCTTCGGAATGGCCGAGGCCGTACACCGCGGCCGTATCGATCCAGTTGATGCCGTGATCGAGCGCGGCCTCGATCGCGGCGATCGACTCCGCGTCGTCCTGCGGCCCCCATCCGAAAGCCCAGCCGCCTCCGCCCATCGCCCACGCCCCGACGCCGATCGGCGTCAGCTCCATGTCACTGGTTCCCAGCCGTTTCTTGATCATCTCTTTTACAATATCCGAGGTTGGTTCTTTCCGCGAAAACATTCGCCACCGTAATTGGCTCGGGACCAAACGGCCTGACGGCCGCGATCGAGTTGGCGTCGGCCGGTGTGAAGGTGACCGTCCATGAGGACAACGACTTGCTCGGCGGCAGCGCCCGCACCGCCGAGCTGACGCTGCCGGGATTCCATCATGACATCTGCTCCGCCGTGCATCCGCTGGCGGTCTCTTCCCCGTGCTTTGAGCGATATCCGCTGGCGCACTACGGCCTCGAGTGGATCCAGCCGGACGCTCCGCTCGCGCATCCGTTCGACGACGGCACGGCGGTGATTCTCGAGCGCTCGCTCGATCAGACCTGCGCCCGCCTCGGCCTCGACGGAGAAGCGTGGCGCCGGCTGTTCGAGCCGCTGGTGGAAGCCTGGCCGCGCCTGCGCCACGACGTGCTTGGTCCGCCCATTCACATTCCCACCGCGCCTCTGGCGTTTGCGCGATTCGGATTGAACGCGATCCGCCCCGCCCGCGCGCTCGCCGAATCGCGGTTTCGGGAGGCCCGCACCAGAGCCTTATTCGCCGGAATCGCCGCCCACTCCGCGCTGCCGCTCGAAGTGCGTCCCAGCGCGGCGTTCGGCCTGGTGCTGGGAACCGCCGCTCACGCGGTGGGCTGGCCGATTCCCAAAGGCGGCGCTCAGCGGATCACCAACGCTCTTGCCGGCCACTTGCGCGCGCTCGGCGGCGAGATCCGCACGCGATCGCGAATCACGACCTTGCCCGATCGCGGCGTGACTCTGTGCGATGTGACGCCCCGCCAACTTTTGCCCCTGGCCGCCGAGCGTTTGCCGGTCTCCTATCGCAAACTGCTCGCGGCCTACCGGTACGGGCCGGGTGTTTTCAAACTCGACTGGGCCTTGTCCGCGCCGATTCCCTGGAGCGCGGCAGACTGCCGTCGCGCCGGGACGGTTCACGTCGGAGGAACCCTCGACGAAATCGCCGACTGGGAGACGCGTCTGGAAGGCAAGCCGTTCGTCCTCGTGGCCCAACCGACTCTGTTCGATCCCTCGCGCGCCCCGCAAGCCCGCCACATCGCGTGGGCCTACTGTCACGTCCGCAATGCCTCCGCGGTGGACTTGACCGACGCCATCGAGTCACAAGTCGAGCGATTCGCCCCGGGCTTCCGTTCGCGCATCCTGGGGCGCCATGTGCTGACGGCGCCGGCTCTCGAGTATCACAACATGAACCTCGTGGGCGGCGACATCAACGGCGGCGCGATGGACCTGCGCCAGCTTCGCGTGCGGTCTACCCGTCTGCGTTACCGCACTCCGCTCCGGGACGTCTACCTGTGCTCCTCGTCGACGCCGCCGGGCGGCGCCGTTCACGGGATGTGCGGCTACCACGCCGCCCAGGCCGCGCTGCGACGCCTGCCCCGGTTACGATAGAGTCTGTGACTTCCGGCGCGACTTCCAAACAGCGCTTTCTCCGTGATGGCATGCGCGCCGTGTTATTGCTCGCGCTCGCGAAGCTTGCGCTGCATTGCCTGTTTAACAATCGTTACGGTTACTTCCGCGACGAATTCGATTACCTGGCGTGCGGCGATCATCCGGCGTGGGGATATGTCGATCAGCCGCCCGTGGCTCCGATGCTCGCCCGGTTCAGCCGCGAGTTGTTGGGCGAGTCGTTGCGCGCAATGCGGTTCTTCCCGGCTCTATTCTCCTCCGCGCTGCTCGTGCTCGGCGCCTTGATCGCGCGCGAACTGGGCGGCCGCGCGTTCGCGCTGATCTTGACCGCCGTGACGATTCTTGTCGCGCCGATCTACCTCTCCGACGGAAGCCTGTTCACCACCAATTTTCTCGAGCCGCTGTTCTGGATGGGCTGCGCTTACTGCGCCGTTCTGGCGGTGAACCGCAGCGACCCACGGTACTGGCTGTGGTTCGGCGTCATCGCCGGCATCGGCCTGGAGGAGAAATACTCGATTGCCGTGATGGGCTTCGGAATGGTGATCGGACTCCTGCTCACCGAGCAACGCCGCGCCCTCGCAAGCCGCTGGCTGTGGATAGGCGGAGCGGCGGCAGCCCTGATCATTCTGCCCAACCTGCTCTGGAACGCGGCGAACCAGTGGCCGTTCGTTGAGCTGATGCACAACATCCGGGCCAGCGGCCGCGACGTGGCGCTGGGGCCGCTCGACTTCTTCGCGCAGCAGGCGTTGCTCGTGGGTCCTCTCACCGCACCGATCTGGATCATTGGCCTGATCGCGCTGTTCGCCTCGCCGCGGCTGAAACCGTATCGCATGCTGGGTTGGTGCTACGTCGCGGCATACCTGGTTTTCTTCGCGCTCAAGGGCAAGAACTACTACCTCGCGCCGATCTACCCGATGTTGCTGGCGGCCGGCGCCGTGGTCATCGAAACCGCCATCGAGCGCCGGCGCCAACCGTGGATGAAGCCCGCCATTCTGGGCCTGCTGCTCGCGACCGGAGCCTGGCTCGCGCCGATCGTGGTTCCAATTCTTCCCGTCGACCAGTTCATCACCTACATGAACCGGCTCCCGTTCGCGATTCCACGCAGCGAGAAAAGCCACATGAGGGCGGTTCTGCCGCAACACTACGCCGACCAGTTCGGGTGGGAAGAAATGGTGGCGGTGGTCGGCCAGGCGTGGCAGCAGATTCCTCCCGCCGAACGTCCCGATTGCGGCGTCTTCGGGCAGGACTACGGTCAGGCCGGCGCCGTCGATTTCTATGGTCGCCGCTACGGCCTGCCGCGCGCGCTCAGCGGTCATCAGACCTATTATTTGTGGGGACCGCGCGGGTACTCCGGCAACTGCCTGATCGTCATCGGCGATCGTCCGGAGGTTCTGCAGCGGCTCTTCGAACAGGTGACGCTCGTGGGCCGGTCCGACCACCCGTACGCGCTCGAGCGCAACATTGCGGTCTATCTGTGCCGCCGCTCAAAATTCGGAACCATGGCGCAGCTCTGGCCGAAAGTGAAACTCTGGGATTGAGCATGGAGATCCGGCCGGCCAGCGACTGCTCGCTGCTCGTCTCTTTCGGTGACGCTATCTCGCTCGAATCCCACCAGCAGGTGCTCAAGCTGATGCATGGGTTCCCGGAATTGCCGCTTGGAATTCGCAACCTGCATCCCGCGTTCGCCTCGGTTCTGATCGATTTCGATCCGCGCCGGCGCAGCCGCTCCGACATCGAATCGATCGTTCGCAAAAAGATGGCGGAGCCGGTGGAAGCGCGCCAGCTGGAAGGCCGGGTGGTCGAGATCCCGGTGCGCTATGGCGGCGAGTTTGGTTCCGACCTCGAGAGCGTCGCGCGCCATACCGGCTTGAGCGCCGAGCGGGTCGTCGAGCTGCACGCATCGGTCGATTACCGCGTGTACTTCCTGGGTTTCTCGCCGGGCTTTCCGTACTTAGGCGGCATGCCGCCTGAGTTGGCTACGCCGCGATTGGCGGCGCCGCGCAAACGGGTGCCCGCCGGCAGCGTGGCGATCGGCGGCGCACAGACCGGCATCTATTCGGTCGAATCGCCAGGCGGCTGGCGGCTGATCGGACACACCGCACTGCGCCTGTTTGATGCGGCGACCGAACCGCCGGCCCTGCTGCAGATGGGTGATCGCGTCCGCTTCGTGCCGGTCGGGGAGTTGGCGCGTTGAGCTCGATTCGCGTGGTCCGGCCGGGATTTCAGACGACCATTCAGGATCTCGGCCGCTTTGGCTTCGCGCATCAGGGCGTTTCCGCGTCGGGCGCGGCCGATGCCGTGGCGCTCCGGGCGGGCAATCTGCTGGTGGGCAACGCGGAAAACGCTCCCGCGCTGGAAATGACGCTGGTGGGCGGCGCGTTCGAATTCGAGTCAAGCGCGGTGGTATCGTTCACGGGATCGGATTTCGGCGCGGGCCTCCCGATGTGGAGCGCCATCGAAGTGAAGGCGGGAACGGTACTGCGCTGCGGCGCTTCGCAGTCGGGCGCGCGCTGTTATCTCGCCGTGCGGGGCGGAATCGATGCACCCCAGGTGCTGGGAAGCGCGTCCGCGCACCTGTTGACTGGTGTGGGCGGGGGCGCGCTGCATGCCGGCGATGTGTTGCGAATCGGCGATACGGCCGTGCGGCGCCCGCGGCGGGAGCCGGCGCGGCCCGAGCGTCCTCCCGGTGACGTGTTGCGTGTCACAGAAGGACCCCAGGCCGGGTGGTTCGGCGCGGAGCTGTACCGCGGCGCGTACACGGTTCAGGAAGAATCGAACCGCATGGGTCTGCGCTTGCGCGGCAGCGCCATTCCCAGCCCCGCCGGCACCATGCTGACCGAAGGCGTGCCGCTGGGCGCGGTGCAGATCCCACCGGACGGCCAGCCGATCATCCTGTTCGTCGAGCACCAGACCACGGGCGGCTATCCCAAGCCCGCCAACGTAATCTCTGCGGACATGTGGCGCGTCGGCCAATTGCGGCCGCGCGACACCGTGCGCTTCGAGCTGGTTACGCTGGACGCCGCGTGGTCCCGGTTGCAGGCACAGGAGGAGTGGCTATACTCGCTGATATGACGATGGATCTCAACTGCGACATGGGCGAACTGGAGGATAGCGCGCACGAGGCGGCGCTGATGGACTACATCACCTCCGCCAATATCGCGTGCGGCGGCCATGCCGGCGACGAGACCACGATGGAGCGCACGGCGCGGCTGGCGCTGGCCCGGGGCGTGCGCATCGGCGCGCATCCCAGCTATCCCGACCGGGCCAACTTTGGACGCGTGGAGATGGAACTGGCCGGGGGCGAGATCGAGCGTGCCGTGCGCGAACAAATCGAACGGCTGGAGAAAGTAGTCCAGGGGCTGGGCGCGGGCATCGCGCATGTGAAGCCGCACGGCGCCTTGTACAACGTGGCGGCGCGGGACGAGCGCGTGGCGCGCGCCATCGGTCGCGCCGTGGCCGGGTGGAATCCCGCCGTCACGCTGTTCGGTCTCCTGGGTTCGCACTGTCTTGACTTGTGGCGCGAGATGGGCCTGAACGTCGCCGCCGAAGCCTTCGCCGACCGCCGCTATGAGCCCGATGGCGCGCTACGCGCGCGCCAGTTCGCAGACGCCTTGATCACCGACCCCGGCGAAGCCGCCGCCCAGGCGGCCCGGTTCGATCGCGAGGGGAAGGCCCAGACGCTGTGCGTTCACGGCGACACGCCAGGGGCCGTCGCAATTCTCAAAGCCGTCCGTGCCGCGCTGCGCAATGACGGATAAACAGACTTATTAGTCTGATTTTCCGGCATCCGACGCCGCCCGAGCTACGCAAGTGTCGCGTTTTCAGCACGGCACGCACCGTGCATTGGGTCTTCCCGGGAAAGGAGATTTTCCGTGAATGATCCATCTACATACTGGCTAACCTTCACTAACATCGGACTCGGGATCGTGGTCCTGATCTGTTGCGTCGCGGTGGCGCTGGGCGTGCTGCAGGAAGTGGCAGCGCGGTACAAGAAACGGGCGGCGGCGACCGCGCTCGATCGCGAAGTGGCAGACCTCGCCGCAGGCTATGCGGGCGGGCATGCCTTTCACTTCCCCAATCTCGGCGTCACCATGGCCGATGGCGGCGAAGAGGTGCGGAAGAAGGAACCGCGGAAGCCGTCATGACCTGCCCGTTCCTCAAGGAAGCACATGTCAAATACTGCCAGTCGGCGGCGGTGCGGACCTTGATTCCGCTGTCGGCGGCCGCGACGCAAGAGAAGTGCTCGTCGGCGGATCACGCGACCTGCCCGGTCTACCAAAGCCAGCCGGGGGAAACCGAGAGCGGCGGGGCCTGCCCGCACCTGCGGGAATCGCTCATGCAATACTGCGCCGCCGCGCCTGTGATCAAACTCATTCCGTACAGCGAGTCGCTCCTGTCGCGGTGCGGCAAAGACAGCTTCCGCTATTGCGAGCTGTACCAGGGGATGGCGCATCCGGAGCCGTCGGTTGATTCCGTCGACGACGTCCGCTTGCCGGACTGGCTCTTCTACTCGTCGAATCATATGTGGCTTGATCTGGCCAGCGATGGCACGTGTCACGCCGGCATCGATGCCTATCTGGCGCGCGTGCTGGGAAAAGTCGACACGGTTACGTTTCTCCGGCCTAAAGGGAGACAACGCGCGGCGGCGGTGTTGCGGGTGGCGGGCGCGGATTTCGAAGTGACCTTTCCGAATATTTTTCAGGTCACGGCGTGCAACCTTTACCTGCGGGCCAGTCCCGAGCGCATTACCCAGGAACCCTATACCGGCGGATGGCTGTTCGAAGGCATTCCAGAAGCCGGAACGGCAGACAATCTGCGCCACGGCGGCGCGGCGGTCGCATGGCTGCAGGACGAGCAGCGGCGCCTCAACCAATACCTGCAAGAGATCTCGGGCGTGGCAGCGGACGGCGGGTTGTGCGCGGATAACCTGGCGGCCCACCTCGACCGGGGCCGGATGCAGGCTCTGTTCCACGAATTCTTCTCGCTCTACGCGAGCGAAGAGAGACAACCATGACTCATCGCGGCACACTTTTCCTGGTGGCGGGAGCACTGGCGGCGCTGGTCGCGGGCTGGGCCGGCTTTCCGCACGTGATTTATCGCAGCCGGCCACAGCCGGTGGAATTCAGTCACAAAGTTCACGCGGAGAAAGCCGGCATGAAGTGCGAGGACTGTCACGAATTGCGCGCCGACGGCAGTTTTGGCGGCATCCCGCGCCTGGACAAGTGCGCGGGATGCCACGCGGCCGCCATGGGCACGACGCCGGCGGAGAAACAGTTCGTCGATGGCTACGTCACCCCGCAGCGGGAAGTGCCGTGGGCCGTTTATGCGCGGCAACCGGAAAACGTTTACTTTTCGCACGCGCCGCACGTCAAGTTGGCGCACCTGGAATGCACGGCCTGCCATGGCAATCAGGGCCAGAGCGACAGGTTGCGTCCATACCAAGAAGACCGGGTCAGCGGCTATTCGCGCGATGTCTGGCGGGGCATGAAGATGAACGATTGCGTGGCTTGCCACCGCGGGCACGGAATCGAGAACAGCTGTCTGGATTGCCATAAGTAGGTTCTTATGAAGACGACTCGGCGAGACCTTTTCAAATTTGCGGCGGGCGGAGCGGGCGGGCTCCTCCTCACGCCGGCGCCGTGGCGGCTGGTTACCGACACCGCGCTGTGGTCGGAGAACTGGCCGGGCATTCCGCGGCCGATTCGCGGCGAATTGCGAACTCGTTTTACGCACTGCACGCTCTGCCCCGCCGGGTGCCCGGTGAAGGCGCGGTGCGTCGGGGACCAGCCGATCGCTCTGGCGGGCCTGCCGGGAAGACCGCTCTGCGCATTCGGCCTGAGCGGACATCAACTCCCGTACCACGCGGATCGCGTGACGGAAGGCGATATCGAAGCGGTTCGCGCGTTGGTATCGAAGCGGGCGACAACCGAATCGGTGGCGGTGCTGGATCTTCGTCCCGGCCGGACGGCCTCGTGGACGTATCGCCGCGCCATGGCAGCGCTTCCTCGTGGAATCTATCTCGCCCCGCAGAGCGCAGTGCCGGCGGTGAATCTGGACGCCGTGAAAACCATTTTGAGTCTGGGCGTGCCAGTCCTCGACGGCTGGGGCACTCCTGCGAAAGTCCTGGCGGCGCGTCCTCATTTTCGGTTGATCCAAGCCGAGCCGATGGAATCGCACACGGCGATGCTTGCCGACGAATGGCTGCCGATCCGGCCCGGCAGCGAGCAGGCATTGGCCGAGGCGCTGGCGGGGCAGGGCGGAGGAGAACGCACCGGCCTGTCGGCGGAGCAGATCGAATCGGTGGCACGGGAACTGGCGGAAGGCGGCGCCCTGGTACTGGCAACGCAGGAATCACCGGCCGTGATCGAGCTGAACCGTAAGCTGGGCGTCTTTGGTCAAACCATCGTCGCCCGCCGCGAAGCAGCGGTGCCGCCGAGCTGGCGCCCGGCGTCGCCGATCACTCCGCT
The DNA here is from genome assembly GCA_964438005.1 of uncultured Solibacteraceae bacterium. GTDB lineage: Bacteria > Acidobacteriota > Terriglobia > Bryobacterales > Bryobacteraceae > PSRJ01. The sequence goes on from CAYTJD010000019.1 coordinate 14,124, forward strand.
CGATGCTCTTCCGGAGCGCTCCATCGGCGTTCTGCTGATCGATGAGAGCGCCGCGGACGTTTACATCCCCTGGAGCGCGCTCGAAACCAAGCTGGCAGCGAACGCCGTGGTGGTCACGTTCGCCTCGTCGCGCGCCGGATATGGCCGCTACGCCCGGTTCATTCTGCCGGCGCCGGTCTTTCCCGAAAGCACCGACGACTGTGTTCCTGCAGTAGATTCGCCGGCGGCCACGTTCCGGCTGGCCGCGCCCCTGGTAACGCCGCCGCGAGGCGTGGTCAGCCCCGCGCAATTTGTGGCGGGGCTCGCGGGCTTCCAGGCCGGCAACGCGCTGCGCGAGCGCGCCGACGCGATTCATGCTGTGGGCCGCGGCACACTGCAACAATATCCGGATTCGCAAGTTGTTTCCATCAAGACGATCAAACGGGAAGAGTTCTGGAAAGGCCTCACCGAAGGCGGCTCCTGGACTGACGATGCGGGCGGCAAGATGCCGCCGCTGGAGCCGCTCCCCTCGGCCCCGGCGGTGGTGGCGATGAGCTGGGAAATGCGCGCGGCACGCGGTCCGATGCCGCCGCTGGTGAGCAAACTCTATCGGGAGTCCAACCTGAGGGTACGCACATGAGCGCCAAGCGATACGGGATGTCGATCGATATCGACAAATGCACCGGGTGCGGCGCGTGCATGGTGGCCTGCGCGGTGGAGAACAATGTTCCGCCGGCCCCCGAGACCGCAAATGACCGCAAGGGCATCACGTGGATTCGCGTGTTTCGCATCGCGAACGGCGCCGGGAAAACCGCATTTGTGCCCGTGTTGTGCCAGCAATGCGGCGCGAATACACCGTGCGTGAGCGTATGTCCGCAACAGGCAGTGCAGGTGGACCCGGCCACGGGGATCGTTGGGCAGATGCCGGAACGCTGCCTGGGGTGCCGCTACTGCATGGCCGCGTGCCCGTATCACGCGCGGTACTTCAACTGGTGGGATCCGGAGTGGCCTGCCGGAATGGAAAAGACGCTCAATCCGGCGGTGGCGCCGCGGATGCGCGGCGTGGTCGAGAAGTGCAACTTCTGTCACGGACGCTGGCATGCGGCGAAGGCGCGCGCGGCGGCGCAAGGGCGGCGCGACATCGATCCCGCCGACTACGTGCCTGCCTGCGTCGAAGCGTGTCCCACCGGCGCCATTCAGTTCTGCGAACTCAGCGCACGGCCGGACGGGCCGGGCGGCTTCCGCCTGCTCGAGAAATTGGGCACCGATCCCAAAATCTATTACCACTCGCAACGCGACTGGGTGCGCGAGATCGCGGCGGCTCCCGGCGGAAAGGAGAAGGCCCGTGGATAGAGAATTCATTGCGCGCGGCGTGAAACGGTGCTCCACCGGGCAATTCGCGGCGTGGATCACGCCGTGGACGGTGCTGCTGCTATTCGGCCTGTACTCGGCCGGCCTGTGCCTGGTGAAGGGATTGAACCAGACCAACATGGACAACCGCTTCGCCTTCGGTTTGTGGATCTTCCTCGATCTGACTGTGATTGCGCTCGGCGCAGGCGCCTTCTTTACCGGGTTTCTGCTCTACATCCTGAAGGTGAAGGAACTCGGAGCGGTGATTCACAGCGCGGTAGTCATCGGCTTCGTGTGTTATAGCGGCGCGGTGGCGGCGCTGCTGGTGGATGTCGGGCAGCCGCTGCGGTTCTGGTTCACATTCTGGTACCCCAATGTGCATTCGATGCTGACCGAAGTGACGTTCTGCATCACCATCTACCTGCTGGTGCTGGCGCTCGAATATATCCCCATCGTTCTGAAGAATCGCCGCCTGAAACAAAAGGCGTCGTTCGTGGTTTTCGAGTGGGAACT
>CAYTJD010000020.1:0-20796 GCA_964438005.1 uncultured Solibacteraceae bacterium
CTGCATTGCCAGTCGCTGCCGATTCGTTGGCCTCCGTCCGGGCCACAGTAATCTGGTACAGTGTCCCGCTTACTTCGCGATCGACTCGTCGGGTCTTTTCCCTTAGCCGCGTCTTGTAAGGGCGCGGGCCTTGGTGTCAACGCCGTTGTCCCGCCGGTTACAAAGTCACCGGCACATTCCACTAGTGGGTCCGGGAGCGCTACTGACTTAGTGCTACCTCAGATGACTGCAGAGTCCCTTCTTGTTTCTCAAGCCTCCGCAGTCCGAGTAACAACGGTACAAAGAGCAAGAAATCCAGGGGAGAAAAGATGACGCCGCCATATTGGTGGTGAAAGGGCCCATCGATAAACGAACGGTCCACATAAGCGGCAAGGGACGTTGTAACGACAATCCGAATTGCATTCTTGAACATCGCGATCGGAATCGTGGACAAGATCAGGATCGATCTTACCCAGGGGGACCTGAGGTATAGGCGCCCCGCCAGAATGCCGACCAATAGGAATGCCAATCCAGAGCGAATGCCGCTGCATTCCGGCGCGATCGTAAAATCCAGACCAGGAATCGAAAAAGACGTTCCGTCCCGGAGCACGGAGACTCCCGCCACTTCCAGCAGCATCAAACTGATAGCGGCCGACCCATGCTGGTATGCCACGGTCAAAGCATCGATTACGCTCGGAGGAACCGGAACCGCTAACCACATACACAACATTGAGTATCCCGCCGCCTTGAAGCTCTGTATGCCAAAACACAAGACAAACGCGGCTTCGATCAGTGTGACGATCGAAATAATGCTCGGCACTATATTAATGATTGGTTCGGCGCTCCAGGAACGGCTGGCGGTGATCAGGCAAAGGATAGCTCCAAGCGTAAGTAGCGGAAGACCTGGCCGCGGGGAATACGTCGCCTTGGAAAAGATGTCTTGCCGCTCCCAATATATTAAGTAAGCGGCAATCAGCGGTAGCGCGATGATCTGAAGGTAGCGATCATCATGGAAGGCAAAGGAGAGCGCTACTCCTAAAGAAGACCGGAGGATCGCGATAGCGCCAATACAAACGCCGAGTGCGAAAAGCTTCACACGCAACTGGTTCTTCGGCTCGTCCTTCGGGTCCATTGTGCTCAAATGCCTCCTTGTTATCCTACGTGGCGATACAGTAGCTTTCCTAACACAACCAAAGACCACCTCGGAATCATGGGAGACAGAGCGTAGCTCAATTTGGGGACTAGGCGGCTTGCATCGGCTCGAACGCCGCCCCCACTTTGCAAGTACTTCATAGTCTCGCGTCGCGCGCCCCAATTCTCCTTGAACCGAATCAGTCCGGTGTTATCGGTATTTGATCGGCCCAGATCGAATCGTGTATACCCTTCACTCTTCGCTTCGGTCATTGTTCGCCAAAACAACAGAGGCATGCTCCCCAGGTAATTGAAGCGGACATCGCTGGCGCCGTATTTGTAAGTCACGGTCCGGCCGTGCTTCAATACCAGCGTGCTTGATATCGGGCGTCCTCGGTATGAGATCACTCGGATCTGGAGTTGATCTCCAAAGCACCCCCGCAAATGGCGAAACCACGTGTACGGCTGGGGCGGAACGTGGTGACGGCGGCGTGTCATCACGAACAACTCAAAGAACTCTCGGAGCAGTTCCTCCGAATTCCCTACTTTGTATCCCAGCTCTTCCCGCTCTGCGCGCCGAATTCTTCTTTGTGCTGAGTCCTTGTCAAAACCCTTGAAGAGTGCCTCGCTCGATGGAGAGAGGTCGATGGTATGCAGGAAGTACTCGCAGCACTTTCTGAGCCCCGAACTGGAACACAGGTCTTCATTGATCGGCCGGATTTCCAAGTACCTCGAATGTTTCGTTCGGACCTCTTCCTCCAGTCGTCGCAGGATCGCGTTTAAATCCGAGGGCGCACTGACGAGTGGTTCACAGTGATCGGAGAATGGCAGAGAGACGATTCGCCTGCCCGTGAGCCAACTTGTAACCCGGCAAAAGACCACCGCGTCGGTTATGGGTTTCTCGGGCTTGGAGGTGCATAGGGCGGCGGGTTCGTATCCATACGTTTCACGAAGGGCATTCAACCAGTTCCTGCTGTGAAACACCGAGGCTTTGGGGTGCGTGTGTACAAAATCGGTCCAACGCAAATCGGTTAACGGATCGATCTCGTACACTTCTTTCGCTGTGCTGTCGAACCCGGAATCGTGCATGGACCCGGACGGCGATGCAACCGCGACACTCATTTGTGCACTCTGCTGTTTCCTGGCAGGGAGGTGCCCTCGGAATTGCATCCAGTTAATACCATACGCGTAATCTGCAAAATTCGCGGCCCGGCCTACCGGACGGCTTCACTGGCCCGAGTCCCTGGGTGAAGATATTGCGGGCCACGATCTTCTTGGATCCTTTGGCAATTCGGCAATCTTCTTGGTTTCCCCGATTCGGTGGACTGGAAATCAGTTTCCCCTGGCGCGTACCCCATACATTTTCCAGCCCTTCCCCACACGCACCAGCTTAATGATACGGCATTTTGTGGGAACTGCCCCCCTGGGTTTGGCGGGTCAGATCATAGGACTACTAGTACCGCAGGTCGGACCGTTGTATCGATAAGCAACGCCTCATAACCCCTATAATTAGCCCTGAGAAGTTTGCTGCAAATTGGGGAACTGGGAACCATGCGCCGATTTCGAAGCAGGATCAGCACCACCTTGTAAGTGCGCATCTCCTGGGAGATAACAGCCTGCGGCGAGTCACCTCGCTTTAGCGGCTATGGGTGAGATACTACACCAGAAGGACCGTGCTTCATTGGCAACTGTTAGCGTAGATCTCGATTTGCGCGGGCGAGCGGTTCCACAAGGAACCGTGGGTGCCCTCGTTATTGGTGGCGAGCACCCAGGGTTGGGTGTTGCCCGAAGCTTGGGACGACGCGGAATCCCTGTCTGTATCCTGGATGATCAGCAGTCGATCTCTTCGTTCTCTCGTTACGCCACGCGCACTATCAAAGTGCCGGATTTGCGCGACGAACAGAAAACCATCAATTGCTTGCTCGATGTGGGTCGCCGTTACAATTTGCGTGACTGGGTCCTCTTTCCAACTCGCGATGAAACTGTCGCGGCGCTGTCGCGCCACCGCGATGAGCTGAAAGCCTTCTTTCGTGTGACCACTCCGGGTTGGGACTCGATCAAATGGGCTTGGGATAAAAAGAACACCTACGAACTCGCCGAACAATTGGGTATTCCGTGCCCGCAAACGTTTGCGCCCCGGTCTGAGGACGACCTCGCGAGCCTGTTTCCGCGATTGCCTCTGGCTATCAAACCCGCCGTTAAAGAGAACTTCTTTTACGCCACCGGAGCCAAGGCCTGGCGGGCCGAAACCCCCGCCCAGCTGCGGGCATTGTACCGAAGGGCTGCTCTTCAGATTGATCCCAGCCACATCCTGATTCAGGAGATCATTCCCGGCGGCGGAGAGCGCCAGCTCTCTTTTTGCGCTTTCTATCGCGACGGCAAGGTTAATGGCAGTCTCTTGGCCCGGCGGGCTCGGCAGCATCCCCGTGAATTCGGGCGAGCGGCGACCTACGTGGAGACCATTGAGGCCCCCGCGATTGAGGCGCTGGCTGTGCGGTTTCTGGAGGCGATTGACTATTATGGACTCGTCGAGGTTGAGTTCAAACAGGATCCCAGAGACCAGCAGTTTAAACTTCTCGATGTAAATGCTCGAACTTGGGGCTTTCACACTCTCGGTTCCGCGGCTGGCGTCGACTTTCCGTATCTTCTTTTTGCCGATCAAACCGGCCTGCCCGTTCCTGACTGTCGCGCCCAGGCTGGAATCGGGTGGCTCCGTCTGCTCACGGATGTTCCCGTTGTTCTCTCCGACATGCTCGCCGGTTGCCTGAGCGTCCGTGGATACGTCGAATCGCTCCGCAGAACTCGCGTTGAGTCGGTGTTTTCCAAAGACGATCCCGTCCCGTTCCTGGCCGAAGTGGCCCTTCTTCCATACTCCATCTGGAGAAAGTACCTCGCCAAATAGGCGGCGCGCAACGCTGGTATCATCCTCACCCAACCCGCCTGTCTGATGCGCTCCCGGGCTTCCTACCGGCTAGACCGGGACATAGGATAAGATTCTAAAGTGAGAGAGCAGGACATGAGGGGATGCGCATGAAGGGTGTGGTGTTGGCCGGAGGTACCGGGAGCCGCCTCTTTCCTTTGACGAAGATTACCAACAAGCACCTGCTGCCGATTTTTGACCGGCCGATGATTTATTATCCCATCCAGACTTTAGTCGATGCCGGCATCCGGGACATCCTCATTGTGACGGGCGGACGCAATTCCGGGGATTTTCTGCGCCTCCTCGCCAATGGCAAGGAGTTTGGACTCAAACACATCAACTACACGTACCAGGAGGGCGAGGGCGGTATCGCCGATGCTTTGGCCTTGGCCGAACACTTCGCCGACGGCGACAAGATCTGTGTCGTATTGGGTGACAACATTATCGAGAAGAATATTTGCGAGGCCGCCGATCGCTTCCGCCAGCAGTCCCACGGAGCGCACATCCTGCTCAAGAAAGTCGCCGACGCCGAGCGGTTCGGAGTCGCCGAAGTGAAGGGAGATCGCGTCGTCGGCATCGAAGAAAAACCCAAGCAGCCCAAGAGCAGCTTCGCTGTCACCGGGATCTACATGTACGACGCCACCGTGTTCGACAAGATCAAGACCCTGGTGCCATCGGGACGCGGTGAGCTGGAAATCACGGATGTCAACAATGCATACATCCGCGAAGGCTTCATGACATTCTCCTACCTCAACGGATGGTGGACCGATGCTGGTACCTTCGACTCGCTCCTCCGGGCCGCCAACCTCGTCGCCGACTCCCGCGAACGCGAGCGAGTTGGGCGAATCGAAGAGGTTCAAAGGGTGGCGGAGCAATGATAGCGCCGGATATGACCGCGCCCATCGCCTCAGCGGGCTCTCTGGAACTGGTCCTGCCCCAATGCGAAAAGGGAATTGGGAAGATAATTGGGTCTCTCGATTCGCCGGATTTAATCGCCGGCGTTCGCCTGGCTGCGCTCTCGGTGTTTCCCGACGATCGCGGCTACTTCCTGGAAGTTCAGCGTCTGGGTCGCGGCTTGGCCGCTGATTTTCCCGCCGCGACGTCTCAGATCTCCGCTGCTTTGAACTATCCCGGAACCATCAAGGCCTTCCACTATCACCTCCATCAGACAGACTGCTGGACTCCAGCTAAAGGCCTCCTCCAAGTCGCGCTCGTCGATCTCCGGCGGGGCTCCGCCACGTTTGGCCTGCGCAATACTCTTTATGTGGGCCCCCTACGCCCGTGGCAGATTCTCATTCCTCCCGGCGTCGCTCACGGTTACAAAGTCATCGGCGGTCAGGAGTCCTTGTTGGTCTACATGACCGACAAGTTTTATAATCCTCAAGACGAAGGCCGCATCGCCTACGATCATCCGTCGATCCAGTACGACTGGGAGACCCAGCGCAAGTAATCTGGCTGTATTGCCATGACTATTCTAGTGACAGGCGGCGCCGGCTTCATCGGTTCCGCGTTCGTTCGAATGTTGATTGCCGAAACCACGCATCGCGTGGTGAATCTCGACAAGCTCACCTACGCCGGCAACCTCGAGAATCTCATTTCGATCGAAAACGATAGCCGCTACCGCTTTGTTGAAGGCGATATTTGCGATCATCCGGTCGTCGAAGCCCTCGTGGCCGAGGAGAAGCCGGATGCCATCGTGCACTTCGCTGCCGAATCGCATGTGGACCGGAGTATCCTCTCTCCCGAGCCGGTGATCCGCACCAATGTTTTCGGCACTTTCACCTTGCTCGAATCCGCGCGCAAGTTCCGGACAAGGCGCTTCGTTCATGTCTCCACCGACGAGGTCTACGGAAGTCTGGAGTCTCCGCGCGAAGCCACCGAAGAGTATCCGCTCAGTGCCAGCAGCCCCTATTCCGCCTCTAAGGCCGGCTCCGATTTGCTGGCGCGCTCCTACTTCGTCACCTATCGGATGCCTGTACTGATTACCCGGGCGTCCAACAACTACGGCCCGTATCAGTTTCCCGAGAAGCTGATTCCCCTCATGATCGCCAATGCGCTCGAACACCGGCCTTTGCCCGTCTACGGTGACGGCCTCCAGGTCAGAGACTGGCTTTATGTCGACGATCATTGCCGGGGAATTCTCGCGGTTCTCGGCAGCGGCTCTGACGGCGAAATCTACAATATTGGCGGCAACCGCTCCCTCCCCAACCTCGCAGTCGTGCGCGAGGTGCTCGCTCTCACCGGCCGTCCCGAGAGCCTGATTCAGTACGTCACCGACCGCCCCGGCCACGACCGCCGCTACGCGCTCTCCAGCGAAAAACTGACGCGGCAGACCGGCTGGCGGCCTCGGATGGAGTTTGAGGCCGGCCTCGCCCGCACCATTGAGTGGTATCAGGCCAACACGGAATGGGTGGCCCGCGTCCGCAGTGGTGCCTACCGCGAATACTACGAACGCAATTACGGCCACCGTACTGTGCGCACGTCCTGACCTCTCACGCGGAATCGCTCACACCATGCAGCGGGTGCTCATTCTCGGATCCAAAGGTACGCTGGGTAGTCAGCTCTGCAAGTTGTATCCGCAGGCCATAGGCTGGGATCGCGAGGACGTCGACGTTACCGATTTTGCCTCGCTACGCTCTAAACTCGAAGCGCTGGGCTTCCTTCCCGAAGCGATCATCAATTGCGTCGCCTTCAATGATGTCGACGGGGCCGAGGATTGCCCGGAACTGGCCTACGCCCTCAACGCCGATTTCGTCGGCGCGCTTGCCGGGCTCACAAAGGGACTCGCCATACCGCTGGTCCACTTCAGCACCAATTACGTCTTCGATGGCAAACAAGGCGAGTATACCGAAACGGATGCTCCTGCCCCGCTTTCGATTTATGCCCAATCCAAATGGCGCGGCGAGCAGTTGATTGCCCGCAACGGCGGGGAATGGTACGTGCTCCGTACTGCTGTAATATTCGGCCCCAAAGGGGAAAGCCATCTTTCCAAAAAGAGTTTTGTCGATCTGATGCTCGACCTGTCGGCGAAACGCGATACCCTTCAAGTCGTCTCCGATGAGATCAACAGCGTCACCTACGCCGCCGATTTGGCGGCGCAGACCCTTCATGTGCTCGCGGCGCGCCCCGGCTCCGGCATTTATCACGCGGCGAATTCCGGCCAAGCCAGTTGGTTTGACTTCGCGGCAGAGATTTTTCGCCTTACCGGGAAACGGATCCGCCTCGTCCCCGTCTCTTCCACGCATTTCGCGCGCAAAGCGGTCCGCCCCGCCCGCGCCGTCCTGCTAAATACAAAGCTGCCCACGATGCGCGATTGGAAAAGCGCCTTGGCTGAATTTCTTCACTCCGACGACCGGGTTTCCGCTCTATAACGCGCAAGGAGCGGAAGTTGATTTTCTCATTGTTAATCAATATCTTACGGGTCATATTCCTCCCGTTAACTTCGGCTGCCTAACAATGGTCGTCACTACTCTCTGGCGGACTTGCAATCCCGTCTCTTTCGGTGTCTAATTGAGTCCGTGCTGGCTAGGCGTCTCAAACGCTTAGAGCAGGTTTAGGGGCTTAACAAGATGCCATCAGGTTCTTTCGGGTCCGGTTCAAGACTCCTTTTATCCGCATTGGTCCTTTTCTCCCAGACCGGCTGGTCGCAAACTGCCAGCTGCGACGTGAACAACGATGGAGTCGTTAATGTTCTCGATGTTCAATTGATTACCAACATGGAGATCGGCGCCACCGGATTCACAAGCTGTACCGCCAACGTTGGTGGTGTCCTGGGATGCTCGGATTCGGCACGCCAGGTAATCGTTAAGGCCGCGTTGGGCCAGGGATGTCACTTCATTACGTTGAATTGGATCGCCAGCACGACCCCAAGCGTAACCGGCTATAACATATACCGCGGCACGTCGCCAGGTGGAGAGTCTTCCGCACCTCTCAATACGGGAGGCCCGGTTTCTGGCGTAGCGTTTACCGATACGACTACCGTGAGTGGCACCACGTATTATTACGTCATTAAAGCGACTGACGGTTCTTCTGAGAGCTCACCTTCAACGGAAGTCTCGGCCTCGGCCCTATAGTCGCGAGTGCGCTCGGAAGCGCTTCCGATTGATCGCTAAATTCCCGCCCAGCCTGCTGTCATCTTTGCCGCTGTGTCCCCCAAGATGCTAGAAATAGGATCTGTCACTGTTACGAGGGAAAGGAACAGATTGAAAGATCTCCTGGTCATGAAGTTCGGGGGCACCAGTGTCGGATCCGCCGAGAGGATGCGAGCCGCCGCGGCGCTCACTGCCCGCGAAAGCCAGCGGCGGCCGGTGGTCATCGTGGTCTCCGCCATGTCGAAGATTACGGACCTCCTGCTCGACACCATGCGCCACGCCGAAGCCGGCGATCATTCGGGGATCCAGGCCAACCTGGCCGCCTTGCGCACGCGTCATGAGGATGCCTGCCGCAACTTGTTACCCGAAACGCGCTACGCCTCAGTGATGGCCCGGCTTCACGGCCTCATCGGCGAATTCGAGCGCATTGTCAACGGCATGGCGATGCTCAATGAGCGTCCGCCCCGTTCTGTCGATGAAGCAGTCGCCCTCGGTGAGCGCCTTTCTGCCCTCCTCGTCTCGGAGTGCCTCAACGCTGAAGGCACTCCCGCCGACGCGGTCAATGCCTGGGACATCGTGGTTACCGACGCCGTCTTCGGCAGCGCTTCTCCCCTCATGGACCCCACCCGGCGGCGGGCCGAGGAAATATTGCTTCCGATGTTGCAGCGGGGTCTCGTTCCGGTCATCACCGGCTTCAACGGCGCCACTGCCGACGGACGCCCGACCACGCTCGGACGGGGCGGCTCCGACTTCTCGGCCACCATTCTGGCCGCAGCCCTCGATGCCCAGGAAGTATGGATCTGGACCGACGTGGACGGCATCATGAGCGCAGATCCCCGCCTCGTCCCGGATGCCTCCGTTCTCGATCAAGTCACCTACGCCGAAGCCGCCGAACTCGCCTACAACGGGGCCAAGGTCCTGCATCCCCGAACTCTGGCGCCTCTGGTCGATAAAGGAATTCCCGTCTGGAGCAAGAATAGCTTCGCTCCCGACAAGCCGGGAACCAGGATTGTCCCCGCAATTTCCTCCGCCACGGGCGCCCATGCCGTCACTTCCATGGCACAGGTCGCCTTGGTCTCCATCGAGCCGGCCAGCGCCGAAATCAGTGGTGTGCAGGTCATGGCGCGGGCACTCGACGCGATTGCGCGTCCCAACATCGAGGTCCTCGCCCTGTCCGCCTCGAGCTACCGCCAGAGCTTTTGTTTTCTCGTCCGCGCCGAAGAACTGCCCATCACCCTGCAAAGTCTTGAGTCCGCGCTCGCTCTGGAGTTGGCGCATGGCTACGTGAAGCCGATCCAGGTGGACGATCAGGTGGGTCTGCTCGCCGTGGTCGGCGAGGGCATGCGCGGCAAGCACGGATTAGCCGGTCGCATCTTCACCGCGATTTCCCGCGAGAACGTCAATGTCATCGCCATTGCGCAGGGTTCGAGCGAACTGACCATTGCCGTGGTGGTCCGCCGCGACGGCCTCGAGAAAGCGGTCCGGGCTGTCCACCAGGAATGCGCTCTCGGCCGGTGTCTGTAGCGCCGGCGATCTTGTGGCCGGTGTGACAGTTCCGGCACAGAACCGCGGCTGTCCGGAAGCGCACCGGGGCCCGCCGTCTATGGATAACCCTGCAGCCTCGGCTCCCCGTGCTTCCACTCCGGCGGCAGAGCGAATCCGTCGTGGTTCGGCATCTTCACCTTCGGCAGCGTCTGCGCGTCCATCACATCGTCTTCCTTGATCACATCGTTCTTGAACAGCAGGAACGCGGTGAGCGCGTACACCTCGTCGGGTTTCAGCGAACCTTCTTTTCCCAGCGGCATCCCGCGATTGATGTAATCCCAGATCGTCGTCGCGAACGGGGAATGAATCGCCATCGTGTTAGAGTCGTTCACACAGGGCGCGAGACACATCACCGACGGCGCATTCGCGGCCGCCGGCGGCGGGTCTTTCCTTCGGATCAACGTTGGCGCATGACCGCCGGAGTACCCGCTGGCCCCGTGACAGCCTCCGCAACCTTTGCGCACATATAACGTCGCGCCTTCTTTCGCAGTCCCATGCCCGGGCGGAAGCTCTTTGCCCGTAGGGCTGATCGAGATGTCCCAGGCCCGGATCTCCTCCGCCGTCGGTGTCCGGCCAATGCCGTAGTTTGGCGCCTGCGCCCACACCGCCGCGACAATTCCCAACGCCACAGGAACCAGCAAAACGTTACGCCAGCCCATTGTGCACGCTCCCGTCGTTCGCAATTCTCCACGGCTGCACCGAGTTGTCGGCGCCTTGAATGCGCAGGTTGCCGTCAAGCGGCTTGTTCCAGTATTTCGCGATGTCGGAGCGTGTCGGCTGCACGGTGCCGAGTTCATCCGTGCACCGCGACAGCAGCATGCACTCTTTGCCGTCCCACTTCCAGTGAAGGCCGAACCGCGTATGGGCCATCGGATAAGAGGGAGACCGAAGGTCGGCAGTCTGCCAGCTCTGCCCGCCGTTCGTCGACACTTCCACGGCGCGGATCGCGCCCGCGCCCGACCACGCCAGACCAGTGACCTCGTAGAATCCAGGACCGGACAGCTGTTGCCCGCCGGAGGGAAACGTGATGACCGATTTCGGCCCGATCTGATGCGTCAGCGCAGCGACCTTCGAGTCAGCATTGATATGGCCGTAGTCGTCATACGTCATGTAATAGCGGTCCACCAGCTTGATGCGCCGCAGGTACTTGATCTGATAAATTCCTTCAAAGCCCGGAACCATCAGCCGCAAGGGAAACCCTTGTTGCGGCCGGAGCGGTTCGCCGTTCATGCCGTAGCACACCATGCAATCGTCCAGCGCCTTCGCCAACGGAATGCTCGACGAGCCTTTCACTTCCTCCGCGCCCTCGGCCACGATCCAAGACGCCCCGTTTTGTACCCCCGCTTCCTTCAGCAGCAGCGAGAGCGGCACCCCAGTCCACTCCGCGCAGCTGGTTAAGCCGTGAGTCTCCTGAACGGTCTTGTGCGTCGGCCGCGCGCGATTGCCCAGGCACTCGACGAAGTGAATCCGCGATACGTACGGCAGCCGCTTCAGATCGTCCAGGGTAAACTCCAGCGGACGGTCGACCATCCCATGGATCATAAGACGATGTTGGCTCGGATCGATATCCGGAACAAACGCGCCGCGGTGCGTGGCCGTATAGAACAGCGACGACGGCGTAATGATCCCCACGGAATCCTGCAGTGGAGTCAGCACGTGAAACGTGAGCCCGAATTCGTCCGGCGAATGCCGCTCGGCCACCGGAACGCGCACCGAGGTGACGAACCGCGACCGTTCGCCGTACGCGATCAGCTCATCGATTTTCCTGGTAGGCGTCCCTTGCGTCTGGGCGTCAGCGCGGCGCACGCCGCCCGCGGCCAGACCGGCCAGCGCAGCGCCGCCTCTGAGAAATCCCCTCCGATTCGATTTCTTCGCATCCATTCGGTCTCTCCTGGAAATATGGTTTTCCCGGAATCAGCATCGTGGCCTTCCGATGGCTGCCAGTATACAGTAACGCCGGCGATCGTGTCGCCGGATCCCTTCGCCAGTGTGGGAAACGATCGTTGCGGAAATCGGAGCAGGTTTGTTCCAAGGAAAGGGGTTAGGGTGCGAGCTCCGCTTGGTACCAAGGGGAGCGTACGGGTCCGCTTTGCAGCGGTGCCGGCCGAGCGATCCACTTGCGGGCGTTGAGCTTCTCTCACGACCTCATTATCGCGCGGGGGTGCCGAAAAGCGAGGGGTGGCTGGGGGTCCGTTTTGACGGTAAGGCCTTGGTTCTGAAAGGGAATAAAAAATTCGACTCAATCGTTACTCTTTGCCAAACACCAAGACGGAAAACGTGCCGGGAATCATTGGCGCCCGGGGCGGCGGATTGCCTGCCGGGGCCTCTGGCCGTGGACCGAACTGCGCAACCGACAGGTAGATTCTCCCGGTTTTTCGGTCCAAAGCCATCGTCCGAGCTCCTGCTTGCGTCCGGAGCTCTTCCACCAGTGTGTATTTATCCGGGGAATCCTCATGGAACACGGAGAGCGAGCCACTCCCGCCGCCGGTGGAGAAAAAGACCAGTCCTTTTTCGGGATCGAACTCGGTAGCATCCACGCCCCGTCCAATTGGTTGTGTGTCGACGACTCTGCCTGTATTCCCGTCAACGACCGTCATCACGCCACTCCTACATCCGATGAATACTCGCTCGTTCCTGCGATCCATGTCCATACTGCTCGGCTGCTGACAGCCGGCAAGGGGCCAAGTATCGAGCACCTTCAGAGCACGCGAGTCGAGTCTCAGGACGGTGTGGCGATCCTGCATGTTCAAGAACACATGCCCCAGGCCATCCGCCGCGAGATGCTCCGTTCTGCCACCGAGGCCGTCAATGAAGCCGGCGACTTTGCCCGTCCTGGCATCGATGGCGGTCACGCGCTTGCTGCCGCGATCGGCCGTGAACACGCGGTTGGTCTTCGGGTCAAGTATGATGCCGTTGGGATCGTCGCCGACACGAACCTTGTCGATGATCGCCAGGGTCTTCAGGTCGAAGATCGTAACAGAGCCGGGATCGCTGGCGCTGATAAAGCCGCGGCCGAGGTCTCTTGCGATCGCAATTCCGTGTACGTCCATGCCCGGAATCTTTCCGAGAACCGCCGCGCTGTCGAGGTCCAACACAACGACTTCCCGATCGTGGGAGACATATAGCCGGCGGGTTTCCGGATCCGCCGTCAAGTAATCCCAGCCGTAGTCACCGGGAATTGGAATGGTCTTGACCAGATGGTAAGGATCTGCCGCGCTCGATATTCTCGAGAACGCGACAAGAACCAAGCCGATGAGAGACCAGGCGCGGGATTCTTGCATAGCCTCTTTAGTCTACTTCGCGAGGCGGACCGCAGTGGTGGGGCTTGCAGGGGCGATAATAAAGAGGTCCGCACCCTGGGTTTGAGACTCGCTGCTGTGGTTCTGCGATCACGACGGGTCGCTGAAGCCCTTCAGAGTGCGCTGAAACGCAGCATCTGCCTCCTGGGTCCGAAGAGCCGCTGGAAAAAGGGCTCGGATGTGTTTTGCAGCTGTTCTTCAGCACCTACTCCTCGGGTCTGCTGCAGCACGGTGGTAAGGACGAACCCTACAAAGAAGATGCCGATGGCGCGCCAATTTTTGCGGCAATGCTCAGGCGACCGTAATTTTGGCCCGCAGTGTGTGGTGCGATTCTTTAGCCTCGAGCATGTTCACCGCACATCCAAAACCTTCACCCCCATCAACGCGACTCCGGCGCTCACATAACCAACCGCGCCCTCGGTTTTCGCTATGTATTCCACCACCTGTTCCTCCGAGCCCAGCGCTTTCGGCATCATTGCCTTGCCGGTGAACACCAGGCTTCGATAATAGATTTCGAGCGCGGTGCCGCTCTTGCCAACATATTGACGGACGAATGCCAGGTAAAGCGCGCCGGACTTGAGAAGCACCGGCTCGACGTGGCTGCCGTCGGCCAGCAAAGTTCGCGTCTCCAGGTACACGTTTTTGAGATCCGCGCGTGAGATTGCCGACACCTTCACACTTGGATTGGCAATTACGCGGATGTCAGCCGCCAGCGCGTCCACGCTCAGGCAGCTCCACAGAGTTGTCAGTCCCAACGACAGATATTTCGGAGAGCATCGCATCTCCTTAGAAACTCCACCCGGTGCGGATCAGCAGCAGGTTAGTTTTGGGCCTCAAGCCTTGGGGATTGTCCTGCGCATAGAAACCGCTGGGATACACATTGATGCAGCCATAGCCGTCCATGAAATGGCCCTCAACCTTGAAGTACCAGTAGGGGGTCAGGTTCACGCGGGCGGCCACCACCTTGTCATACAAGTGCCGGTTGGGGGAGTCCGAACTAGATGGCTGCGCCGTGCCCGGAAGAGTCGTCAGCCACGCCACCGTCCATCGAGAGTAGTAGGTGGCGACCACAACCCGCCGCGACAGCTGGTATTCGGCCGAGGCGTACCAGCTGCGGACGTCGGTAGTAAGTTCTGCCAATTCGTTCAGGAAAATCTGGTCAAACCAAGACCGGCGGTATTCGGCGGCGAGCCGCCACTTTCCGGCCGTGTACTCTCCATAGAATTGATTCGCCCAGTTCCGTTTCGAGTGCTCCTCATACGGAACGGTGACAGACGGCTGACCCGGCGGTGCCGAGGTCCATGTTCCCCTGCCTCGCAAGCCTGTGCCCAGGTGGGAAGCGCCTACCAGCAAACCTCGAACGGGTGTCTTCCAGCGGAGGTCCTGTCCGAACTGAGGCCCACCAAAGCGGTCGAACCGTATACCGAATGGCGACTCGAGATACGGGTACCCCCCATTTCTGCCATCCCGGCGTTGGCCTCCATAAATGGTGTATGAGAGGTCGCCAGCGTGGCGCAGCGGAATCTCGCCATACAGATCCCCACCCCAGTGATTCAGCGTGGCATCGCGCAGATCGGTGGGATAGACCGATTGTGGCAGGAGCGCGAAAGTATGCAAGGCGTCCACGTCCTGCGAATCATTGCTCAATCCGAAGACTGTTTTGACCGCGCCGGCCCGAAATCCCAGCCAATCCTTAAACCGGTAATCCACCACCAGCCAGTCCAATTCGGGATGCCATCGGCCCAGGTTACCGAAATCGCGGTCGTAGACTTGCGCCCCGACGTGTAGCTTATCCGCAAGCTCGACCGAGGCATTCACACCGATATCGGTCATGGCGAAGCTTCCCCGGCTGGTCTTCATCGTCACATAGTTGTTGTGGTTCGAATAGGCGAAACCCTGCGAGCCGAAGCTGTGGATTTGGACCGGGCGCCCGGCGGTTTCGAAACTGAATTGCGCTTCAAGCCCGCGGGGAGCCGCCCCCACCACCAACGCCAGCGCGATGACCTTCTCCGCCGAATACATCGGTCCTCCACGGTGCAAGAGGCACCCATAAATTATCGGCGGGAATCAAGTGCTTCTTTATCCCCCATTCCAAGTGCAACGCAAAGAGCCGCTGCGCGGGGGAGAAATCCGCATCCAGCTGGGAACTGAGCTGCATCGCGCGTATCTCTCCCTCCGCGGGGACCATACGCAGGACACCACGGGATTCTCGCACGGAAGCGCGTGCGGCGGCCTGCTTCCGGCTCGCGCATTTGTTACTCTGAGCCAGAACATACATCAAGGCTTTCGAGGAATGTATGCCGGCACCGAGACAGATTACCAGGATCCGGATAGACGTGGTTGAGTCGACCGAGCAGTTGATGCGCGAGGTTTTTGCGGATTCGTATTCATCGACTCTGGGACGCTACCGGTCACCGTTCGCGTTTCGGGGAATGTGCGGGGACTGGGACCTATCCACAAGCCTCCAGCGGATGCGGCATCCGATGAAGACACTGCGGATGATCGAGAAGGTCATGTTCCGGAATTTTCGGAAATATGCCTATCAAGAAGCCGCGTCGATGAATTCGGAATGGGAGTGGCTTTCGCTAGCGCAACATCACGGCCTGCCGACCCGCCTGCTCGATTGGACGTACTCGCCGTTTGTCGCGATGCACTTCGCCACCAATGAGCTCGACACGATGAACAGCGACGGTGTGATCTGGATGGTGAATTTCGTGGCGGCGCGGCAATTTCTTCCGTCTGTCCTGAGGCGCCGGCTCGACGATCAGTCGGCATTCGGCTTCAACGTCGAAATGCTTCAAAAAAAATTCCCGCACATATCCGATGTGGAACGACAGAAAGGCAACCTTGCCGCATTCCTGATATTTTTCGAGCCGCCATCTCTCGACCCGCGCATTATCAACCAGTTCGGTTTGTTCTCGTTTCTCAATCGGCCAGATGTCCCGCTCAACCTATGGTTGGAGGAAGGATGTGCGCGAAGCCCGGGACTGGCGCGGAAATTGATCATTCCGGCCCGACTCAAGTGGGAAGTACGAGACAAGCTGGACCAGATGAATCTTACCGAGCGCGTGCTGATGCCTGGTCTTGATGGGCTGAGCGCGTGGCTAAAGCGATGGTACAGCCCCAAGTCATCGCAGCCGGTAGCGGCGCCGCAGCCTCCGAAACGGGCAGCCAGAAACCGAAAGGCATCATCCCCAGTTGGAGGGCGGCCGCGAGCCGGAAGGAATTCGCGTGCGATGACCAGGGGCCATGAAGATACAACGAATCACTTGGGATCGTAGACCTGGCTCCAATTAGACCGGTCTTTCTTGTATAAATCGCCGAGGAACGCCGGCAACTCCGACCATGTGTCCAGCCAGATGGTTCTGACGCCGATGCGCTCATGGGCCAACTGAGTCGTGTGATCCAGGTTGCGGTCCCCGCTGCGGCAGGTGAGCAAGAAGTGGCGGAGCCACCGGCGCGGCTGTTGAACCCGATCGCGCCGTTCCGCTGCGGCTACCCGCTCCTGATAGCTGTAATGCAGCAGCCGTCTGAGATTGTCATCCCGTAAGGCCGTTCCAATGAAAAGAAAGCTATGCTCCCGCAGCAACGCCATCATGGTGTAGCTAAAGACCGCGAACGCGCGGCCAAAGAAATCAAAATATTGCCGTTCGGTGAACACCATCAAATCGGGCGACTCTCTCTCGCGATCTCCGAAGTATTTGGGATCAAAATGGATCAGGCCATGCGCGTGATAGGTGGGAATCTTCTGGCGAGCGATGGGCGCGTCGGCCCGCTCTACGGTTCGCAGGAGATGAGGACGGTAGCGCACCGCCATGTACGTGCGCAGGAGAACGTCAAAGTTGAGGTTCACGATGGCTCGCACGTTCTCATTGCGGACATAGGTTTTGCCAACCTTCCGAACGCAGAGGGCAGCCACGGCGCGGAGCGTCGTATTCTGGTCCAGAAGTTCCCGAACGCGCCGGACTGGCCCGGGCTCCTTCTCTTTATTGAACGCGGGAAACTTACGATAGAGTTCGGCCCTGACGGCTCCAAGGAAATCGTCGCCAAGCTGGCCTTCCAGGATCGATGCGATGGCGGGCAGGGAGAATCCGCTTTCCAGGAAGGCTTCGTGAAAATCGCTCGACCGCCCGGGCCACGCGCGCTGGGACAGTCTCCTGAGGAGTTCCCGCCAGTCAGGAATGCCGGATGCTTGGGATACGCCGCTTCCCAGGCACAAGACGAGGCCCCTCCCCAAATATGCCCGGCGCAAGACGGCCCGATCGTTCTCTGACGCGCGGGATGCCATCGTGCAGGGAATTATAACGAAACGAGCCGTGCGCGCCCGGAGCGGTCAGGCTCCGGAATCTTCCCCCCCGAGCCCGAGTGTGCTCCGAGGCGAAGGCAGCGAAATTCGGTAGTACAATTTTGCAGATAACCCACATCCAGGAAGGGGACGTTGCGCAATGACATCCACACATCCTGAAAGCAGAGGGAGAGCGGTGTTCGCCGCAATCTTGTGCGGAGTGGTCGCGGTACTGATCGCGCTTGAGCCACTCGCGAATCTGAACGCTCAGGCACCCGCAGGTCCGGGGCGCGGCGCAGTTCCGCCGGGCGAGGCGTTGTTCACACAGGCACAAGCGATGGCGGGGAAGGCGGGGTACGAGCGGAGCTGCGCGAGTTGCCACGGTGCGCGAGTCGACGACGGCAACTCCGCTCCGGCGCTCCGCGGCGCGGCCTTTCTTGCCAAGTACGGCGGAAAACCGGCGGCCGATTTGTTCACGTATGTGAGCGCCAAGATGCCGCCGGCGGCTCCCGGAAGCCTGGGCGGCGCCGAGTACGCGCAGATCCTGGCTTACGTGCTCCAGCAGAATGGTTTTGCGACGGGAAGGAAAGAGTTCGCATCGGATGAGACAGCGCTGGCTTCGGTGACGATTGGCCCCCCGGCTCCGGCGGGACGCGGCGGCGGGGGCGGCGTATCGCCCGGTGTGAAGCTACCTCCGGCGCCGAAGAAGGCGAACCCTCTCGATCGAATCACGCCCGTCACCGACGTGTTGCTGCAGAACCCGCCGGCCGGCGAGTGGCTCACCTGGCGCCGCGGCTTCGACTATCAGGCATTCAGCCCGCTGAAGCAAATTACGAAATCGAATGTCAACAATCTGCGCGTCGCGTGGACCTGGACGCTGTCCCCGGGCGCCAATGAAGCGACGCCCCTGGTGCATGACGGGGTGATGTTCCTGCACAGCCCCGGCGACAAACTCGAAGCGCTCGACGCCGCCACGGGCGATCTGCTTTGGCAGTACGCGCGCATCCTGCCTACGGGCGTCAACGCGAGCAACAAGCGGATGATCTCGATTTACGGGAACAAAGTCTACATGGGGACGTCGGACATTCACGTGGTGGCGCTCGACGTCAAGACCGGCCGGGTGGTGTGGGACCAACCGCTGACGGAGGAACGGGGATTCACGCTCACCGGCGGTCCCCTGGCGGCCAAAGGCAAGATCCTGATCGGAACAGGCGGCCGGGTGGGCGGCAAGAACTACATCGTCGCGCTGGACGCCGAAACCGGCAAGGTGGCCTGGCGCTTCAACACCATCGCGCAGCCGGGCGAGCCCGGCGGCGACACCTGGAACGATCACAAGGCCGAGGAGCGCAATGGCGGCTCGGTCTGGATCGCGGGAAGCTACGACTCGGCGCTCAATCTCGCGTTCTTCGGGGTGGCGCAGACCTATGACACTGCTTTGCTCGCGAAGCCGGCGCGACCGGGGGTCAACAGGGACGGCCTGTATACGGACTGTACCCTCGCCATCAATCCCGATACCGGCAAGCTGGTCTGGTATTACCAACACCTGCCGAACGATCAGTGGGACCTCGACTGGGTGTTTGAACGCTACGTGGTGCGCATGCCGGTGAACGGGGTGGTGCGGC
The DNA here is from genome assembly GCA_964438005.1 of uncultured Solibacteraceae bacterium. GTDB lineage: Bacteria > Acidobacteriota > Terriglobia > Bryobacterales > Bryobacteraceae > PSRJ01. The sequence continues at coordinate 18,873 of CAYTJD010000020.1, forward strand.
CGGTGATCGTGACGGCCGGAAAGCAGGCCACGTACGACATTCTCGACGCCGAAACCGGCAAGTGGATCTACTCGAAGGACCTGGGCCTGCAGAACATCGTGTCCTCCATCGATCCCGTCACGGGAAAGAAGACGATCAACACGCAGACGCTGCCCGGCGATGGGCAAGCGCACATGGTCTGCCCGCATGTGGACGGCGCCAAGAGCTGGCTGCCGGGCTCGTACAATCCGGACACGAAGGTTTTGTTCATGCCTCTGGTGGAGGCGTGCATGGATCTGATGCCGCTGACCGAAGGGGGAGGCCGGGGCCTGTTGTCGACCGGTGTGCGCCCGACGGTGCGGCCGCGTCCGGATTCGGACGGCAAGTACGGCCGGGTGGAAGCGGTCAACATGGTGACACGGGAGGTGGTGTGGACCGAGCGGCATCGCGCGCCGGTGTCGAGCGGCGTGCTGGATACGGCCGGCGGAGTGATCTTCAACGGCTCGATTGACCGGTTCTTCCGCGCTTACGACGACCAGACGGGCAAAATGCTATGGGAAACGCGGCTGAGCGACGTCCCGAGCAACGCCCCGATTTCGTACACGGTGAACGGCAAGCAGTACATCGCGATTGGCGTAGGCAACGGCGGCGCGCAGGCGACGGGCTTCGCGGCGCTGGTGCCGGAAATCCAAAACGTCGACCGGGCTGCGGGGGTTTGGGTCTTCCAACTGCCGTGAGCGGCGGGGTCTGATTTCGGGCCAGACGAGTATCTCCGCGCCACCGCGCTGGTGGTTGCCAATACGACTGCCGCTCGCGCGCGGGGCACGATGGAAATTCGCGGATTGCCTTCCAAGAGGCCTTTCGGGTGACTGTATAATAGTTGCCATCAAGGGGTACAAATGAGACGCCATTCAGTTGCGAGTCTATGTCTATTCGTTTGCCTGGCCTCGAGGAGCCTGTGGGGACAAGCCGCCACAGCCACCATCACCGGGACCATCACTGACGCGACGGGTGCAGCCGTTCCCGGCGCGGCCATCACTGCCAAGAACAACGGTACGGGAATCACGCGCTCCACCGAGAGCGACAATCAAGGCCGTTATAGCCTCGCCGATCTCGCCATCGGCGATTACGACATGCAGGCCGGCAAGATGGGTTTCCGAACCCTGGTCAAGAAGAACATTATCCTGACCGTCGGAGCGGCCCCGGTTGCGGATTTCGAGCTGCCGGTGGGTTCGGCGGCAGAAACCGTGAACGTGGAAGCCAATGTCTCGCAGGTCGAAACGGAGACCTCGACGCTTTCGTCGCTGGTCGGGGAAAAACAGATGCGCGAACTTCCCTTGAACGGCCGCAACTTCGAGCAGTTGATCCTGCTGGCTCCGGGCGCCGTGTCCTACCCGGCGGGCGGCAGCAGCGCACTGGTGGGCCGTGCGGCGACGTTTTCGATTTCAGGCGCCCGGCCGGAGGGCCACGCCATTCTCCTGGACGGCGAGAACCTGCAGGACTGGTGGCAGCGCGGCTCGGGCGCGAATGTTTCCGGCACGCAGTTGGGTGTCGACGCCATCGCCGAGTTCCAGACCATGACCAATACATACAGCGCGCAGTATGGCGGAAACGGTTCGGTGGTCAACGCCGCTTCGAAGTCGGGAACCAACAGCTATCATGGATCGGCCTTCGATTTTGTGCGCAATAGCCAGATGGATGCGCGCAATTTCTTCGACCGGAACTCCCCTCCGCCGTTCCGCAAGAACCAATATGGCGGCAGCATCGGAGGTCCCATCAAGAAGGACCGTCTGTTCTTCTTCACAAACTACGAAGGAATCCGGCAGCTGCTCGGCGGCACCTCGCTGGTAAACGTTCCGGATGCCAACGCCCGGCAGGGACTGGTGCCGTGCGCCATCGCCAGCGGGTTTACCTGCAACTCGTCCACCGGGCTGGCGCAGGTTCC
>CAYTJD010000021.1:0-60394 GCA_964438005.1 uncultured Solibacteraceae bacterium
GCCCATGTGTATTGGTTTCGCTTCCTGGCGCCCGACGGCTCCGGCAGCCGGATCGGCCGCACCCACACGGCACCCGCGCCCCATGACCCACGCCCAGTCCGCTTCGCGTTTGTGAGTTGCCAGAACGCCAACCAGGGCGCGCAGAATGCGTACCGCCGGATGATCTACGAGGACGAGCGCGCGCCGGAATCGGAGCGGCTCGGTTTCGTGCTGCACCTGGGCGACTTCATCTACGAACTCGTCTGGTATCCGGAAGATCGTCCGACCTATTACGATCGGCGGGTTCGCGAGGTGGTGCGCTATCCACACGGCGAGAAGATCAGTGATTTCCACGTTCCCACCACGCTGGAGGATTATCGCGCGGTCTACAAAGGCTATCTGCGCGACCCGGATCTTCAGGATGCGCGGGCGCGCTGGCCGTTCGTGCCGATGTGGGATAACCACGAATTCAGTTGGCAGGGCTGGCAGGGCATTCAGCTGTTCTTCGGAAAAAATCGTCCCGCTCAAGCCGTGAAGGTGGCGGCGAACCAGGCGTTCTTCGAATTCCAGCCGGCGCGCCTGGCGCGGCCGCAATCAAAATCCCTGGAGACCTTCGATCCGCCGCGTGTCGTCAACGCGCCAGTGACCCGTTTTGATCAGGACGGGCTGGGCGAGGAACCGAACAATCTCACGGCCATCAACAGCCTCCGGGGTTATCGCGCGCTCCGCTGGGGCCGTCACGTCGAGTTGATCATCACCGATCAGCGAAGTTATCGTTCCGAGGACCCGCTCTCGATGGACGAATCGGACCCGCTCGGCAACCCCGACTTTCCGGGGCTCGTGCCGGAAGAAGCTCTGGAAAAGTTGGATGCCGGCCACGTCATTGCAAATTTCAAAACCGAGCGTCCGCCGCAGACCATTCTGGGAGCCAAACAGAAGGCCTGGTTTCTGGAGCGCCTGCGCGCCTCGCAGGCCACCTGGAAGATTTGGGGGAATACGGTGGCGACCCTTCCGATCCGCGTGGATCCGCAGAACTTGCCCGAAGGAATCACCAAGCCATGGCACGGCGAGGGATTTGCGGTCATGGCCAGCAGTGACTTTAGTAACGCCTATCACGAGCGCAGAGAAATCTACGATTTCATTTCGACGCACGGCATTACCGGGTTCGCTTCCGTTTCCGGCGACCGCCACAGCTTCTGGGCGGGGCTGGCCGCGGCGACCCTCCCCCCGAAGCCGTTCCAGCCGGTCGGGCTCGCCTTCGTCACCGGATCGATCTCCGCACCCGGAACCATGGAAGCGCAGGAATACAATTTCCCGAAAACCCACCCGCTGCGCCCCTTGTATGTTCCCGGGATCAACATGTTGGTGAAACATGGAGTGCGATCCTGCCTGGAATACGCACGCAGCGGCGATGCCGCCAAGGCGCGCGAGTTCTCCAATCGCGATCTGGCGCCGCATGTGGCGTTCGTCGATCTGGGGGGCCACGGATACGGAGTGGTTCGGGCGGCGCCGGATGCGCTGGAGACAGAATTCGTCTGTATCCCGCGGCCGCTCGAGCGAAGCGATCGCGCCGATGGCGGCCCGTTGAATTACCGGGTCAAAGCGCACGCGCGCCTGTGGAGCCAGGGCGAGCACCCGGCGCTAACAATGGACGTGCTCGACGGCGATCCGAAGTTATCGCTTTGACCAGACCCTTGGAATGCGGCCATTGCCGGCGCGGGCGCCCAGCTTTTCGCTGTACGGCATCAGTTCCTCCGCTCAGCGCGACGCCCGCCGCTCAAGAAGGGCGTCGCGCAGCATCAAGCCCACTGGCGCCGGAACGGACTATTGGGAGGGATGCGACTTACTGCCGGCAACTTCCCGCCAACGCCACACCCAACTTGGGGAGCTTCGTTCCTCTACGATGTCACCCATCTCGGCTGCCGCTCCGCACGCTACACGCCGGCGACGGGTAACAACTCGTGCTCACCCGAGAACGTTCGGACCACGGGTTTTCCGGTGAATCCAGGGGCGGCCATGCCCGCCGTGAACGGCTGCCGCAAGCAGGACTACGCGGTTCTCATCGTCATTGGGCTGCCTGCCACTCATTGAGTGGCCGCACGCCGGGCCCGATCGCAAGGGCACACCTGTACTGATCAGGCCGATGCCGCGGGGTGCTCCATCCTATTTCGGGTTCATTGCACCTGCAGGGCCGTCTTCAGCAGATCGCGGTCGCGCGAGGACGGGCCGACGCGGATCTCGAAGTCGCCGGGTTCGACTACGCTGCGGCCTTCGGCATCCACAATCTGGAACGACGCCCAGGGCAGGCTCACCGGCACGGTCTTCTTTTCGCCGGGCGCCAGGTGAACGCGCGCAAAACCCTTGAGCGCCTGGTTGACCCAGGTGACCGAGGTCACGACATCGGTGACATACACCTGCACGATCTCGTCGCCTTCGCGGCGGCCGGTGTTCTCGACGTCGACTGACACCATCGCAGCCTGGCCGCGCGTGAGCGTGCCGGTGGCGAGCCTCAGATTCGAGTAGCGGTATTGCGTATAACTCACGCCGTGGCCGAAGGGGAATAGCGGTTCCTGGGTGAGGTCGGCGTAGCGATCGCCGTGCTGCCCGCGCACCTGGCTGTAGAAGACCGGCTGCTGCCCGACGTGGACCGGGATGGAGACGGTGAGCTTGCCCGATGGATTCGTTTGACCGAACAGCACCTCGGCGAGGGCGCGCCCGCCCTCCATGCCGGAGTTGAAACCTTCGAGGATGGCGGCAGCGCGCCTGGCCGCGGGCGGCAGCACCAGCGGCTTGCTATTGACCAGCACCACCACCATCGGCTTGCCGGTCTTCTCCAGCGCGTCGAGCAGCGCGATCTGGCCGCCCTGCAGCTCGAGCGTAGCAGTGCTGCGCGTCTCCCCGATGAAATTCAGATGGTCCCCAACTACAGCGATGATGACGTCGGATGCCTGCGCGGCGGCGACCGCCGCCGGGATGCCCGACGGGTCGTCGTCAATGATGGAGCAACCGCGTTCATAGCGAACCTTGGCGCCGGCCGGGGCCAGGGCGCGGATTCCGTCGAGCACCGTGGTGGTCTTCTCGCGCGGCTGTTTGCCGGCCTCCGGCAGGTGCTGCGACGCACCGAGGGTCCAGTCGCCCAGTTGCTGAAGGTCGTCGTCCGCGTTGGGGCCAATCACGGCAATCGAGCGGACGTTCGCTGGATCGAGCGGGAGCAGGCCGTTGTTCTGGAGAAGGACGAGGCTCTGGCGGGCCGCGGCGAGATTGACGGCGCGGTGGTCCGGCCGCGCGACTTCGACGGCGGCGCGCGCGAGATCGGGCCGGCGCGGATTTTCGAACAGGCCCATGCGGAACTTCAGAGCGAGCAGGCGCCGCAGGGGGGCATCGATCTCGGATTCGGCGAGGCGGCCGCCGCGGACGGCCTCGAGCGCGGCCTCATAGAACTGCGGGGTGGTCATAATAATGTCGTTGCCGGCGCGCAAGGCCATGATCGCGGCGTCGGCATAGGTTCTGGCCACTTGCTGTTCGGTGACCAACCGGCCCATGCTGTCCCAATCGGTGACGAGGACGCCGGGAAAGCCCCACTCGTCTTTGAGAACGTCGGTGAGCAGCCAGCGGTTGGCGGTGGAAGGCACGCCATCCATGGACTGGTAGCCGGTCATGAAGGTCATGACGCCGGCGCGAGCGGCGCGCTCGAACGGCGGCAGGAAGTAGCTGCGCAGCTTGCGGCGGGAAATATCGGCTTCGGAGGCGTCGCGGCCGCCCTGCGTCTCGGAGTAGCCGGCATAGTGCTTGGCGGTGGCCAGCACGGCGGCCGGATCGCTGAGACCCTTTCCCTGATAGCCGCGGATGAGCGCGGCGCCAAATTCTCCGATGAGGAAGGGGTCCTCGCCAAAGGTCTCATCGGTGCGCCCCCAGCGCAAATCGCGGGTGAGGCAAAGCACGGGCGAGAAGGTCCAGTGTATGCCCGTCGGCGCCATCTCCTCGGCAGTCACGCGGCCCACCTGCTCGATCAGTTCGGGATTCCAGGTTGCGGCGAGCGCGAGTTGAGTGGGAAAGATGGTCGCGCCCTTCCAGAAGGAGTGCCCGTGGATGCCATCCTCGCCGACGAGCAGAGGAATTCCGAGGCGCTCCTGGGCCGCGAGGTCCATCGCACGGCCGACCTTGGCGCCGAGAATGTGGAGGATCGAGCCGGCATGGCGGGTGTTGATAAACGAGAGGTCGTCACCGCGGGCGTCCCACAGCATCAATTGGCCGACCTTCTCCTCGAGAGTCATGCGGCCGAGCAGATCGGCGACACGCTCGTCCACGCTGAGAGCGGGGTTGCGATAGGGAAGCTGCGGAGCCGGAGATTGCGCCCGGAGCGCGGCCAGCAGAACGGCAAGGACCGCGGCAACAGGGACCAGAGATGCCAGTCTGAAACGGGAGGTGAATCTGGGCGAGCTATACATCTTACTCCTATTCTATGTTGTTCCAGCGAGCCTTGCAGTATTTCAGATCTCAAATACTGTTATATTGAGATGTCAGCCCGACTCGCAATGCCGAAACCTGACGGGACTCCGCGCCGCGTTTGGACGGTATCCGGCGTGGCGTGTTTTCTGGCGCTCTTCGTGTTTCAGTACGCCCGCGTGGCGGACGCCAATTCGCTCACTTGGGACGAGTGCAATCACATGTACGCCGGATACATGTCGTGGACGCACAAAGATTTCGGATTGAACCCGGAACATCCGCCCCTCGCCAAACTGGCGGCCACCGTGCCTCTGCTCTGGATGCGTCTCCAGATGCCCGCGCTGTTGAACCGTTCCTATGAAAAGGAGGCGTTTCTCGGAGGCAAGGATTTTCTGTTCCGCAACGATGCCAACGCGATGACGTTCCGGGCGCGCATGGCCGCCTCGCTGATTACACTTCTGCTTGTGGTGTTCGTCTTCCTGGCGGCTCGCGAATTTTTCGGAACGGGCGCAGGCTTTCTGGCGCTCGGACTGATGGCCTTCGACCCGACCGTGCTCGCCCACGGCGCCGTGGTCACGACGGATTCGGCGCAATCGTGCTTCCTGCTGGCGTCGGTCTACGCGTTCTACCGGTGGGCGCAGGCGCCGTCGGCGGGGCTGCTGGCGGGGGTGGGAATCGCCGCCGGGCTGGCGCTGGCATCGAAGCACAGCACGATCCTGCTGTTTCCGATGCTGGCGGCGCTGGCCTGTGTCGAGGTGGTTCGCAGTCCGAAGCCGGAGCTCGGGAAGCGGGCTCTGCGCGCGGCGGGCGCAGTGGCCGCGATTGGGCTGATCGCCGCCGGGATCCTTTGGGCGTTCTACGGGTTTCGCTATACGGCGCGCGGGGAAGGCCGAACGCTGACACCGTCGCTTGAAACCAGCCTTCGGCGCGTCCCGAGCAGGACGCAGGCTGCCGTGATCGGCGAGATCGCCGAACTGCGCCTGCTTCCCGAATCGTATCTTTTCGGACTGACCGACGTCCTCGCCAAGTCCAAGGGTTATCACAGCTACCTGTTCGGCAGGAGTTATCCAACCGGCGTCTGGTATTACTTCCCGGTGGGAATGGTGATCAAGTCGTCGCTGACGTTTCTGATTCTTCTCGGCGTGGTGATTTGGGCGATTGCCGTGCGCCGCTTCCGCCAATGGCGCGAGATTCTCTACCTGACGATTCCGCCGGCGATCTACATGGCGTTTTCCATGGCAGGCGGGATGAACATCGGAATCCGCCACATGCTTCCCGTGTATATTTTCTTTTTCGTGCTGATCGGCGGGGCGGTGTGGCGGCTCGCTCAAAGCAACCGCAAATGGCTGTACGGGGCGATCGGGTTATTCGTCTTCCAGGCGGTCTCCGTTACGCGTGCGTATCCGGCTTACGTTTCCTATGCCAATGAGGCGGTGGGCGGCCCGATGAAGGTGCACGAATACATGAGCGATTCCAGCGCCGACTGGGCACAGCAATTAAAGTCGGTCAAGCTCTACCTGGATGCGCGTGGTGTGAAATCGTGCTGGTTCCTCTACTTCGCCGAAGGCGTGATCGATTACAGTTATTACGGCATCCCGTGCAAGGCGCTGCCCACGGCCGACTCGTTGTGGGCTCACGAGCCCGCCAACGCGCCTCCCGCCGTAGACGGCCCGGTGCTCATCAGCGCCGCGGTTCTCTCGGGGTTCGAGTTCGGCCCCGGCCCGCTGAACCCATATGAGCAGTTTCGGACGATGCGCCCGGCGGCAGCCATCGATTACGGCGTCTTCGTCTACGAAGGCCATTTCGAAGTCCCCCTGGCCGCCGCACTCAGCCATGAGCAGAAGGCGAACGATCTGCTCACCCAGAGAAAGATCCCCGAGGCTCTCGCCGAAGCCCGCCGGGCACTGGCATTCGCACCCGATTCGGTGGGTGTGAACGCCACAGTGGCTCGTGTTTTGGATGCAGCCGGCCAGCGCGGCGAGGCGCACCCGTATTACGAGAAAGCGCTGGCGCTAGCCAAGACCGTGGAGCCCGAGTTTCAGGAAGGGTGGATCCCGCGGCTGGAAAGCCGCCTCCGGGAACAGTAGGCAGTTGCAGCGAGGTGGGCGCGTGTCCCTTAGCGCGCGGCGGCTTTCTGCTTGTCCCACTCTGTCTGGAAAGCGCGTTGGCGTTCCGACAGATAGGCGTGATAACCATTCGGATCGACGAATGGATTCGGTCCGCCGGTCTTCATGCGGGCGTACTTACCTTCCATGCCGTAGTAGTTGCCATGCGCCCCGAGAAACACATCCACGGGCAGAGACTGGAGGATTTTGAACGTGCGCACGTAGTCGTCGGCGATCTGCGGGTAATCCTTGTTGCCTACCAGGATGAAGCCCGGGTTCACATTGACGCTGCCCACGATCACGACGTCGTAGCTCTTGCCCCCGTCCTGCACTTTTGTCGTCCAGGTTGTGCAACCCTTGGTGTGCCCGGGTGTCAGGTGGGCGACCAACGTCGTTCCGCCGAGCGTAACCTGATCGCCATCGTGCAATACCTTGTCGATGGGGTGTGGCTTGTTGCCCGGCCGCATTTTTTCGAGCGCGGGAACGTCTTCAGCCATAGCCATGACCCGCGCGCCCGTCAATTCTTTCACCTGCGCGTCGCCTTCCATGTGATCGCCGTGGGCGTGACTGCCCAGGAGGATCTTGGTGTCGCTGAATCGAAATCCCAGCTTTTCGACAGAAGCGCGAATCGTCGGCACATTCCGTTCGAAGTCGCTGTTGATCAGGATATTCCCCTCAGGAGTAGTGATCAGGAAATTGGCCAAGCCCTTTGTCCCGACGTAGTACACATTTCCGATGACCTTGTACGGGGGAAACGGTTCATCCCAATCGCTGTTGCCTTGGGCGAAAACGAACCCGGCACAGCAAGCCAACATGCACATCAAAGAACGAAGCGGCATGGAGCAATCGTATCAGAAAAGGGATGACCATCCTGTTAGTCAGTCCGGGCCCGCGCCAACGAGCGAACCGCAGCCGCTTCGGGCGCCAGCTTATGACTTTAGTCGGAAGCTATTCGACGATCACCTCGCCCTTCATTTTGCCGTGGCCGAGGCCGCAGAAATGAGAGCATTCAAATGGATACGTCCCCGGTTGCATAGCCGTGAATTCGACGGCGACCGGATCTCCCTTTTCGAGTTTTTTGCTGATGTGCAGGGCCTCGATCTTGATGCCATGGGTATGATCGAGCGCGGTAATCACCAGTTTGACGTGATCGCCGACGTGGACGCGGACAGTGCTGGGGTCGAACTCGTATTTCTTGGCAGTCATCTGGATCTCAGTGACCGGACCCGAGGGCGTATTTTGGGCCAGCACAACCCACGTGGCGGTGGCTGCGAGGCCCGCGACAGCAGCGGCTAGTGTTCGCAGGCGCATGTTCCTCCCTGTGTACCATGCTAGGGCAGAACGCAGAGGGCCAGCCGGATACAAAGTGTGAACTCTTCGCGAATTGGGAGACGGCGCCGGCAGCAGCGGCTCGCCGCGGTTTGGTATATACTCACACACCAGCGGGTGGAGGTTCTTCTCATGAAAAGTCGCGCCTTGATCGCCGTAAGTTTGGCGCTGGCCGCGTTATGCCTGCACGGGCAGGCGATTTCGACGTCGCAGATCAACGGGACGGTGCGCGACGCGAGCGGGCTGGCGGTTCCCGGCGCGGAGGTGAGAGCCACCCAGACCGATACCGGGCAGACGCGCACGGTAATCAGCAGCGCCGATGGTGTGTACGTCCTGGCCAACCTGCCGATCGGGCCGTACCAACTGGAGGTCAGCAAGCAAGGATTCACGAAATATCTGCAATCGGGCATTGTGCTGCAAGTGGGCAGCAATCCGACGGTGGATGTGACGATGAAGGTCGGAGCGGTGACCGAACAGGTGCAGGTGGAAGCCAACGCGGCGTTGGTGGAGACGCGGTCAGCGGGCGTGGGGTCGGTGATCGACAACCAGAGGGTGCTGGAGCTGCCCCTCAACGGGCGGCAGGTGACGGAACTGATTTTTCTCTCTGGTATGGCCACGATGGTGAACGGCGCCGGGTTGAACTCGGGAGTTCGCAACTTTCCGACTGTGGACATCTCGGTGGCCGGCGGACTGTCGAATGGTCTGACGTACCGGCTGGACGGGGCGACGCACAATGATCCGTACAACAACCTAAACCTGCCGCTGCCATTCCCGGACGCGATGCAGGAGTTCAAAGTCGAGACCAGCGCGCTGCCGGCGCAGTACGGCCACCATTCGGCGGCGGCGGTGAACGCTGTCACGAAATCGGGGACGAACGAGTTTCACGGCGACCTGTTCGAATTCATCCGCAACGGCGCGGTGAACGCGCGCTATACGTTCGCATCGGCGGTGGACTCGCTCAAGCGCAATCAATTCGGCGGAACTCTGGGCGGGCCGATCGTCAAGAACAAGCTGTTCTTCTTTATCGGAGAGCAGAGTACGCTGCTGCGGACGGCTCCCGCGACCAACGTGGCTTTCGTTCCGACGGCGCAGATGCTGGCGGGCGATTTCAGCGGGATCACGTCGCCCCAGTGCAACACGGCGCACCGGCAGATTACCCTTTCGGCGCCGTTTGTAAATAACCAGGTGTCCCCGGCGTTGTTTTCCGCTCCCGCGGTAAAGATCGTGCAATGGTCCGGGTTCCCCACCTCAACGGACGCGTGCGGACAGATTCAATTCGGGCGCAGCACGCGCAGCAATCAATACGATTCTCTGGCGCGGACGGATTTCCAGAAGAGCGAAAAGCAATCGCTATATTTCCGGTATTTGAACGCGCATCTGGATCAGCCGTCGGATTACGATCCCAAGAACCTGCTGGCCGCGTCCACGGCCGCATTGAACTTTCAGACGCAGTCCGGGGTGCTGGGCGACACCTATCTGATCGGACCGGATACGGTCAGCACGTTTCATGCGACCCTGAACCGGTCGGCGGTGCCGAAGACAAATCCGAAGGTGTTCGGGCCCAATGACGTGGGGATCAATATGTGGCCGGGCGTGCCCGGACTAATGCGGATTACCGTGACTAATGGATTTACGCTCGCTAGTAACAACGAGACGCCGAGCACTTACAACACGATGGATTTTGAGGGCACCGAAGATATGAGCCTGGTGCGGGGAGCGCACCAGATCGGATTCGGCGCCGATTTCATCCGCTCGTACCTGAACGGGACGTCCGGACTCAATGCGTCCGGACCCTTTACCTTCAACGGGCAGGTTTATAGCGGATCGGCGGGCTTAGGGCTGGCAGATTTTCTGCTCGGCAAGCCTTCAGCGTTTACGCAAGCCACCACGACGCTGGCGTTCGACCGCATGAATTATTTCGGTCTGTATGTGCAGGACACATGGAAGCTGACCCCTCGGCTGACGGTCAACTACGGCGTACGCTGGGATCCGTATTTGCCCCTCAGCACGAAATACGGCTGGACGCCGCATTTCGATCCATCGCTATTCCCTCAGAACACCCACAGCACGGTGTTTTTGAATGCACCATCGGGTCTGCTATTTCCCGGCGATGCCGGCTATCCGGGCAACGGCGTGGCCGAGCACAGGTGGAACAACTTCGCTCCCCGCGTGTCGCTGGCTTGGGACGTCAAAGGGGATGGCAAGACCTCGGTTCGCGCGGCGTATGGGCGGTTCTTCGATTTGCCAGCGATGAACAACTACGTTGGTTTCGGGTCCACGCCGCCGATTGGAAATACCACCACAGTGAACTTCCCAACGAGCTTCGCCGACCCGTGGGCGGGCGTGCCGGGCGGCAATCCGTATCCGTTGGGAGTGAGTAAGAATTCTCCGTTTATCAACTTCGGGACTTATGAGAACTTTGTTTTGAATCCGAAGACCACTTACTCCCAGCAGTGGAATCTTAGTATTCAGCGACAGCTTGGGCAGAACTGGCTGGTGGCGGCCAATTATGTGGGCACCAGCATCATTCATTTATGGGGGGGCAACCAGGCGAATCCCGGAATCAACATGCCCGGAGCGACACCGGCGAACGTGAATACGCGCCGGGCTCTGTACCTGCAGAACCCCCAGCAAGGCGTTTTCTACGGCAGCATTTCGCAACTCAATGACGGCGGTACTGGCGATTACAACGGCCTGATCCTTTCGGTGCAGCATCGCATCGCGCGGGGATACAGCATTCAGGCCAACTACACGTGGTCGCACTGCATATCGGATCTGGCGAATCCGGAACTGGCGGTGGCGGGATCGAATTTCACGATTCCGAACAACCGCCACTACGACCGGTCGAATTGCATACTGGCGGACCGGCGGCAATTGTTCAATCTGTCGGCGGTGTTCGAGATGCCAAAATTCTCGAACGCGACCTTACGCACGGTTGCAAGCGGCTGGCAGTTCTCGCCGATCTTCAAAGCCGAAACCGGCCCGTACCTAACGGTGACGAGCGGGCTCGACCAGGCGCTTACCGGGCAAGGGAACCAGCGCGCAGTTCAGGTTTTGGGAAGTGTATACCAATCCAACCGGACCGCCGGCGGCTACCTGAATCCGGCGGCATTCACGCAGCCGGCGTTGGGGACATATTCGCCGATGGGTGCGAACAACATCCTGGCCCCGGGCGCCTTTTATTTCAACGCGGCCGTGACGCGAACGTTCCAAATCCGGGAGCGAAAGAGCCTGCAATTCCGATTCGAAGGGTTCAATATTCCGAACCGCGCGAACCTGGGGCCGCCGAACGGGCTTTCGGGGAACGGGACCGCGACGTCGGCTTCGGGATTCATTACGCCGACAGCGGCGATCAACAATCCGCTGTTCGGGAAGATCCTGTCATCGGACGATCCGCGGATTCTGCAAGGAGCGCTGAAGTTCGTGTTTTGACTAGCGTCGGCGGGCACCGGCGACAAATTGCCGGCGCTATTTTTTGCGAACCAGGCTACCGTGCGCGTCGTAGTAGTTACTATGACTGCACTGAAGCAGGTTCTCCGGCGGCTGGGGAAAGCCCCGGGATTTACCGCGATCGCGCTGATTACCTTAGCGCTAGGCATCGGCGCCAATAGCGCCATCTTCAGTGTCATCAACGGGGTCTTGATCAAACCGCTGCCGTATCCGCGAGCCGCGGATCTGGTCGGGGTGTGGCATGTGGCGCCGGGAATTGCCGGGCTCGACGGCAATATCAACTGTGCACCGGCCATGTACTTCACCTACGGCGAAGAAAACCGGACGTTTCAAGACTTCGGATTGTGGTCGAACGGCGGGGCGAGCGTCACCGGGCTAGGGGATCCGGAGCAAGTTCGGGCACTGTTTGTAACTTTCGGTACGCTGAATGCGCTGGGCGTACAACCAACGGTGGGACGCTGGTTTTCGCGAATGGACGACACTCCCGGTTCGCCGGACACGGTCATGCTGACCTACGGCTACTGGCAGCGGCGGTTTGGCGGGAACGCGACGACGATGGGGCGCTCGCTGACCGTGGACGGCAAGCCACGCACGGTGATCGGAATCATGCCGCGCGATTTCCGGTTTTTGAATTCCCAGGCAGAGCTGATTTTGCCGGAACGGTTCGATCGCAACAAAGTCGTTCTCGGCAACTTCAGCTATCAGGGTATTGCGCGGTTGAAACCCGGGGCGACGCTGCAGAAGGCGAATGCCGACGTGGCGCGGCTGCTGGGCATCTGGCTGAACGCGTGGCCGCCGCCTCCCGGATTCAGCCGGGCGCTGTTTGAGAATGCGCACCTTGGTCCGAAGCTGCAACCGCTCAAGCAGGAAGTGGTGGGCGATATCGGGACGACGCTGTGGGTGTTAATGGGGACGATCGGGCTGGTGCTACTGATCGCGTGCGCGAACGTGGCAAACCTGCTGCTGGTGCGCGCGGAAGGGCGGCAGCAGGAATTGGCGATTCGCGCGGCCCTGGGCGCGGGTTGGGGCCGCATCGCGCGGGAACTGCTGCTGGAAAGCGTCGCCTTGGGCGTGATCGGGGGCGGACTCGGCCTGGCGCTGGCTTACGCCGCGCTGCGGGCGCTGGTGGCGAAAGGTCCGGCGACACTGCCACGGCTGAATGAAATCGGAATCGATCCCCTGGTTCTCGGGTTCACACTGGCGATCTCGCTCCTGTCAGGCCTTCTCTTCGGGCTCATTCCGGTGGCGAAGTATGCGGGACCGCGCGTCGCGGCGGGCTTGCGCGGCGGCGGCCGGACCATGAGCCAGGGACGGGAGCGGCACCGGGCGCGCAACACGCTGGTGGTGGTGCAGGTGGGGCTGGCGCTGGTGCTGCTCATCGGCTCCGGTCTGATGATCCGAACCTTCCAGGCGTTGCGCACCGTCCAGCCTGGATTTACCGAGCCCGAGCACATCCAATTGATGCGCATCTCGATTCCGCAAACACAGGTGAAGGAGCCGGAACGCGTCATGCGGATGGAACACGAGATGTTGATTAAGCTGGCGGCGATTCCGGGAGTCAGGTCGGTGGTGTTTGCGGGCTCCGCTCCTTTGGAAGGCTTCAACTCGAACGATGTGCTCTACGCCGAAGACAAGCAGTACGCCACGGGGCAGATACCGCCGATCCGGCGCTTCCACTTTGTGGCGCCCGGATTCTTCCAGACGACGGGAACAGCGCTGGTCGCGGGTCGCGATTTTACGTGGACCGATTTGTACGACAACCGGCACGTGGCAATCGTCTCCGAGAACATGGCGCGCGAGATGTGGGGGTCGCCGCGCGCGGCGCTAGGCAAACGGATTCGCGAGGGAATGAAAGATCCGTGGCGCGAGGTGGTGGGCGTCGCCGGCGACGTGCGGGATAACGGCGTCCAGCAGAAGGCGCCTACGATCACCTATTGGCCCGCCCTGATGGATTCGTTTTGGGGAGACGAAGGCAGAGTGCAGCGCTCGGGGGTATTTCTGATCCGGACCAACCGCGCGGCGAGCGAGAGTTTTCTGAACCAGGCACGGCAGGCGATCTGGTCGGTGAACGCGAACCTGCCGGTGTTTCTGGTACGGACATTAAACGACTTGTACGAGCAGTCGATGGCGCGAACTTCCTTTACGCTGGTGATGCTGGCGGTGGCCGGGGTAATGGCGCTGCTGTTGGGCGTGGTGGGAATCTACGGCGTCATCGCGTATGGCGTGTCCCAGAGAACGCGGGAGATCGGAATCCGCATGGCTCTAGGCGCGCAGCCTTCCGGGTTGCAAGGCATGTTCGTGCGGCACGGCCTAACCCTGGCGATCATTGGGGGCGTGCTGGGATTGGCCGCGGCGGCGGGGTTTACACAGTTGATGAGGTCGCTGCTGTTTGGCGTCAAAGCGCTGGACCCCGCGACTTATGGCGCCGTCACGGCGGTGCTGGTAGGGGCCGCGGCGGTGGCGAGCTACGTGCCGGCGCGGCGCGCGACGGCGGTGAATCCGGTCGAGGCGTTGCGCGTGGAGTGAGGAGTTCACCGGCGGCAAGATCGCCGGCGTTACTCGAACAGGTGCCCCATACGGTCACGCTTGGTGCGGAGATAAGCCTCGCGCCGTTCGTGGACGTCGGCCACGCAGGGGACGCGCTCGGTGACTTCCACTCCCGCCCGCTCGACGGCTTCAACCTTTTCGGGATTGTTCGAGAGCAGCCGGAGTTTCTTCAGACCGAAGTACTGCAGAATGGCGCCGGGGAGTTCGTAGCTGCGCAGGTCGGAATCGAATCCCAATCGTTCGTTGGCTTCGACGGTATCTGCGCCCTGGTCCTGTAGTTCGTAGGCACGCAACTTGTTCAACAGACCGATGCCGCGACCTTCCTGGTGCTCGTAGATGAGCAGCCCACGCCCTTCGCGGGCGATAGCGTTCAGGGCGATCTCCAATTGCGCCCGGCAATCGCAGCGTAGACTATGGAACACATCGCCGGTCAAGCACTGCGAGTGGATGCGAACCAAAGGCGGCGCCCCGGTGGCCAGATCGCCCATTTTCAAGGCCACCGCCTCTTCGCCGGCGCCGCGGAACCCGTAGATTCGAAACGCGCCGAACTGGGTGGGAAAGTCGGCTTCGGCCACCTTTTCCAGACGGGGAGCTGAGGAATTCTTCATGGCAACGCTTGGGAACCTGTAATTCGTTCTATTATAATGGCTTCCGGCACCCAATGCCGGATCTGAATTCGTTCCTGGTCTCGTTGCTGTTCAAGCTGGGCATCATGGCGGCAATCGCCAGTGTGTTGGCGCGCTCGAACCGGTTTAAATCCATGCTGATGCGGGAAAACCGGACGCTGAATCAGCGGCTCGCGTTCTCACTGTGGCTGGCCACGGTCTTCGCGGCTGGAGTCACCGCGCGGCTGATGAGCCGAAATTACCAGGCGGCCGATCTGGCGCTGGAAGGCAGTCTGCTTGCCGGGCTGCTAGGCGGGTACGTGACCGGGTTGTTGTCGGGCATACTAATTTCGGTACCCGCACTTTTCTGGGGAGATCACCTGACGCTGCCGTTGTTGGCGGGAGTAGGGGTTCTGGGCGGATTACTCCGCGATCTGGCACCACAGCCGGAAGAGATCTGGCGGTTCTCACCGTTTTTCGATCTGAGCATCTACCGGTTCTTTCGGGAGCGGAAGAATCCCCGGCGGACCGCGTTTCAACTGCTGCTGGTGGCGGCGATCTTATATGCCGAGTTTCTGCGCCAGATTCTGGGGCAATTCTCGTCGCACGTGTTCCGGCTGGTACCCGGCTGGGCGCATCCGCATCCATTGACGATCGTGGCGCTATATGCGGTAACGCTGTTCGCCGTGGCAATTCCGCTCAAGATCTGGAACAGCGCGCGGACCGAAAAGAAGCTCGAAGAGCAGGAGCGGCTATTGGTGGAGGCGCGCCTGGCGGCGCTGACAAGCCAAATCAACCCGCACTTCCTGTTCAATACCCTGAATTCGGTTTCGTCGCTCATCCGCACGGATCCGAACCAGGCGCGGGTAATGGTGGTGAAACTCTCCAAGGTGCTGCGACGGCTCTTGCGAAAACATGAGAACTTCAGCGCGCTGCGGGAGGAACTAAACTTTATCGAGGACTACCTTTCGATCGAAGTGGTGCGTTTCGGGGACAAGCTTCGGTTCGAGAAAGATGCGGCAGAAGATACGCTGGATATGCTCGTGCCGAGCATGCTGCTGCAGCCGCTTGTGGAGAATTCGATCAAACACGGGTTGAGCAACAAGGTGCAGGGCGGGACAATTCGGATCCGCACGCACCGCAGCGAGGCGAAGCTGCATTTGCTGGTAGAGGACGACGGGGTGGGGATCCCGGAGGCCAAGCTGGCCACGCTACTGGAGCAAGGCATCGGCGTGAGCAACGTCAATGAACGATTGAAGGTGCTGTTCGGTAATCAATATCGCATGTGGATCGATAGCCAGCCTGACGGGGGAACGCGGGTGCAGATCGAAATGCCCGAGCTGCAGACGGACCTGGCGGCGGCTTCCTAAGGTTGAGGAGAACACGCTCTTGAACAGACTCGAAGAATCGATTGCTGCATGGCCGGTGCAGGGGCTGCCGACAACGCTCGCGGACCGAACGCGGCGCGTTTACGACCGCATGGCCGCGGTCTACCCCATGTCCACGATGCTGTTTCATTCCCGCGCGCACCGGTGCGCGCTGGAGGCGTCGGGTCTCAAAGACGGCATGCGCGTGCTGGAGGTGGCAACCGGCAGCGGGGAAATGTTCCGGCGCCTGGTGCGCGCCAACTCCCAGGGAGCGACGATCGGCGTGGACCTGTCGCCGAACATGGCGGCGCGTACACAACGGGTGGCGCAGCGCAAATTTCCGTCGGCGCGGGCACATTGCCAGGCAGTGGACGCCCGGCACATGCCGTTTCGTAGCGATAGTTTCGATGCGATTTTCTGTTGTTATCTTCTGGAGTTGCTTTCCACCGAAGACATCGCCAAGACGCTCACAGAATTCCGGCGCGTGCTGCGAGAACGCGGGCGGCTGGCACTGGTGCTGATCGGTCAAAACACGGCGATGTTCAACTCGGTGTATCGCGTGGCGGGTAAGGTAGCACCGGCGTTCTGGGGCCGGCAGGTCGAGCAGCGGGTGCCGCAACTGGCCGAGACGGTCCGGTTCGAAATTGTGGAAGACCGCACGGTGCGCCAGACGTTTTACCCGTCGCGCGTCCTGGTGATGCGCAAGTAGGCGGCGTGCGCATCACCATTTCGAAGGAAAATTACCTCAAAGCCATCGCCGAGGCGGAGTCGGAAGGGGAGACCGTAAAACCAGTCACCTTGACCCGCTGGCTGCAGGTCTCGGCGCCGGCGGTCACCATGGCGATCCGCCGTTTGAAGCGCGATCGCCTGATCCGCGTGGCGGCAGAAGGGCAAATCACCCTCACACCGGCCGGTCGGAAGATCGCGGACCGCCTGTTAAACCGTCACCATCTGATCGAGCGCATGTTGACCGAGATCTTCGGTCTGGAATGGTACAAGGTGCATGACGAGGCGGAACAACTGGAGCACGCGGTTTCCGCCGATTTCGAGCGAAAACTCGCCGAAAAACTGGGTGCGGGAAGCGCTTGCCCGCATGGCAATCGGGTCGGAATGGACTCACCCGAGGACCGGCGCCGCCGCGGCTTGAAGCTGTTGGAAGAAGCGGAACCGGGCGAGCGACTGGAAGTCGTGAGCGTCTTCGAGCGGGACCGGCAATTCTTGGAGTACCTGGATGGGGCCGACATCCGGCCGGGTGTTCAGATCGAGGTAACCGACGCCGGTCCCCCTTTCGATCTACGTTCCGGCGCGCGGCGAGTGCGTCTTCCGCGGAGCGCCGCTTCGAAGATCTGGGTGCGCACCACAGGCCAGTAGGTCTAGCCCGGATACGCTTCCACGTAGCGGCTTTCTCCCAAAAAGCGAAGTGTAGCGGTCCGCTACGTTGTAAGTGATAGAAAAAATAGCTACTCTAGAGACAGGAGTATGCCTTCTCCACGGCCCTAAAAGTGCTTAATTGGGCAGCGACGAGTTGTCTCGCGAAACGTGAACGGCGGCCAGCATGCTGCAGGAGCTCAAGTTCCAACTGTCTACGGCGATCCTGACGATCGTGACGCTGGCGGCAGGTGTGGCTGCGTTCATCAATTTCCAGCAGCAGCATAAATTCCGTTTGCCGGATGACGGCGTCATCTGGGTGGACCGGCATGCGGGAGTGGAAGCGCTGTCGGTGCCCGGCCGGAGCGAGGGAGCGCGCGCGGGGTTGCGGGCGGGCGACCACCTGCTGGCGATCAACGGGGTCGAAGTGCACAAGGCCACCGATGTCGCCCGAGTGCTGGTGAATATTGGCTCGTGGAAGAAGGCCACCTACACGGTGTCGCGCGGCGGCGTGGAATTTCCGATCCGGGACGTGATCGTCGGCGAGGTACCGCTGGACCGCGCGGTGGACTACCAATACCTGGTAGGGCTCTCGTACCTGATCATCGGACTGTTCGTCTACTTTCGGCGGGGCAGCGCGCACAAAGCGCAGCACTTCTACATTCTGTGCCTGGTTTCGTTTATTTTCTTCTCGTTCCACTACACCGGGCAGCTGCACAGCTTCGACACAGTGATCTACTTCGGCAATGTCGCCGCGGGATTGCTCGCCCCGGCGGTATTTCTGCACTTCTGCCTTACGTTCCCCGAACCGCGCAAGTGGCTCAACGGGCCAGCGCGCGTGAGCGTAATCTACTTCCCGGCGTTTTTGTTGTTCGGGTTATACGTGGCATTCGCTTCGGGTAGTCTGTCGGTGGCGATGCCCACGCTGGAACTGCGCTGGGCGCTGGATCGCGTGTGGATCTTGCTGGCGACGCTGCCTTACATCGTAGGCGCGATCGCGTTAAGCTTCGAATACCGGCGGACGGAAGACCCGATCGTCCGGCAGCAGCTCAAATGGCTGCGCAACGGAACCGTCTGCGGCATCGTTCCGTTCGGAGTGTTGTACGTGATTCCGTACGCACTGGGGTCTATCCCGAACGAGTACCTGAAAATGTCGGTGCTTTCGCTGCCTCTGATTCCGCTCACGTTGGCATATGCGATTGTGCGCTACCGCCTCATGGACGTCGATATCATCTTCCGGCGCGGGTATGCGTATACACTGGCGACACTGTGCGTCCTGGCGGCATTCTACGCGATCGTCTTCTCGCTGGGCTCGGCCGTGCAGAAGAATTTCAAAGACTTGGGCAACACCGGATTGATCACGGTGATGCTGATCACGGCGTTCCTGTTCCAGCCGATCCGGAATTGGATCCAGGAACGGCTGGACAAGTATTTCTACCGCGACCAGTACGATTACCGGCGTACGCTGATCGAATTCGCCCGCGAATTGAGTTCTGAGACCGATCTGGACGCGATGTTGGCCTCAGTGGGCGACCGGCTGCTGACCACGCTCTCCATCAAACATCTGGCGTTTTTTCTGGAGCAGGGGACCGACGGCGAAGGGTTCCATCTTAAGAAGGCGATGGGAGCGAATGCGCGGCTGGCGCATGTGCGCGCCCAGGAGTTGGATCTGAGTTTTCTGACCTGGAAACTGCCGGACGCCTACTTGTTTTTCGAACGGACGCGGCACCAGCTAGACGCGGTTTCGCGATCCTGGCCAGTCAGCGTGCGCAAGACTATCGGCGATCTGGATCTTACGTACTACCTACCGTGCACAGTCCGCGGGCGCACCATCGCCTATATGGGGATCAGCCGAACCACCAGCGGCGATTATCTTTCGAGCGTGGATCTGGAATTGTTGGTGACGCTGGCCGGGTATGTCGGAATCGCCATTGAGAACGCGTCGCTGTACCGTTCGCTGCAACTCAAGATGGAAGAGTACGAGCGGCTCAAGGAATTCAGCGAGAACATCGTCGAATCGATCAACGTTGGGATTCTGGCAGCCGATCTGGACGATCGGGTGGAGAGCTGGAATTCGCAGATCGAGCGGCTGACCGGCATCGAGCGCGAGCGGGCGGTTGGCAAGAAACTGTCGGAGTTGTTCCCGGCCGACTTGGTGGAGCAGTTTGACCGAGCCCGTGGCGAGACCGGCGTGCACAACGTCTACAAATTTGCGCTCAAGCCGCTGTCCGTCAACGGCAACGGTAGCAGCAACGGACACGGGTCGAGGCGGCGCGAAACGATTTTGAACCTGGCCATTGCACCGCTGGTTTCGAAGGATCAGCAGCAGATCGGCCGGCTGGTTATTTTCGACGACATCACGGACCGCTCGGAACTGGAGCAGCGGCTGGTGCAGGCCGACAAGCTGTCGAGCATCGGATTGCTGGCCGCGGGGGTGGCGCACGAGGTGAACACCCCTCTGGCCGTAATCTCGACCTACGCGCAGATGCTGGCCAAACAGGTAAGCGACGATTCGCAAAAATCGCTGATCCTGGATAAGATCGCCAAGCAGACATTTCGCGCCAGCGAAATTGTCAACTCCCTGTTGAACTTCTCGCGAACTTCTTCGACTTCGTTCGGCGATGTGAATCTGAACCGCGTGATTCAAGAGACGCTCTCTCTGCTCGAGCACCAGCTTCAGAAATCGGATGTTCAGGTGAAAGTGGAGCTGGATGCCGGCCTGCCGGCCATTCATGGCAACGGCGGCAAGCTGCAGCAAGTGTTCCTCAACCTGTTCCTGAATGCGCGCGACGCCATGCCAGCCGGCGGTACTCTGGAAGTGAAGACATGGGCCGACGACTCCAGCGCCAAAATCGAAGTGGCCGATACCGGGAGCGGAATTGCGCCCGAGCATCTGAACCGTATCTACGATCCGTTCTTCACAACCAAGGCGGCGCGCAAGGGCACCGGGCTGGGATTGTCGGTAACATACGGAATCATTCAAGAGCACGGCGGTTCGATCGAAGTATCGAATCGCCGCAGCGGAGGCGCGCGATTCCGGTTGGATCTACCTCTTATCCGGGCGGGCGCCGGAAGGACCGAGGCGGCCCGGAAACCGGTGACCGCTGCGTGAGATGACGGCACCCTCTTCCACTGCGATCGAAACCAAAGGCAACGTGCTGGTGGTCGACGACGAGTCGGACATCCGCGAAAGTCTGGAAGTGTTGCTGGGCTCGGAAGGCTACGCCGTCGATTTGGCACAGAACGCTACCGAGGGGCTCCACAAGATGGAGTCGCGCGGGTACGACCTGGTGCTGCTCGACCTGATGATGCCGGACCGCTCCGGAATGGAAGTACTGCAGGAAGTCCGGCAGCGGGACCGCGACACGCCGATCTTCATGATCACCGCGTACGGCTCGGTGGAAGCAGCGGTCAAAGCGCTGAAGTTCGGCGCCAACGACTATTTCTCCAAGCCCTGGGACAACGAGAAGCTGCTGATCGAGATCGACCGAATGATCGCGCGGCGGCGCCTCGAATACGAGAACACGCACCTCAAGCGCGCGCTCAAGCAACGCTACAGCTTCCCCAACATCATCGGCAAGAGCGAGCGCATGGTCAGGCTGCTCGATGTGGTGAGCCAGGTGGCGTCGGCGCGGTCGACCATTCTCGTCACCGGCGAGACCGGGACTGGTAAAGAACTGGTCGCGAAGGCGATCCACGCCAACTCGCCGCGCTCCGATCATTTGTTTGTCGCGGTCAACAGCGGGTCGCTGCCGCCCGAGTTGCTGGAATCGACCTTGTTTGGGCACGTGAAAGGGGCATTTACCAGCGCCATTCAGTCGAAGAAAGGATATTTCGAGGTGGCCGATCGGGGGACCATCTTCTTCGACGAGATCGGGACGCTGGGGGCCGAGACGCAGATCAAGCTGCTGCGCGTGATCCAGGAGAAAGAGTTCATCCCGTTGGGGGCGACCGACCCGATCAAGGTGGATGTGCGCATCCTGACGGCCACCAACGCCGACCTGTATCAACTGGTGAAGGACGGCAAGTTTCGCGAGGATCTCTATTACCGGCTGAACGTCATCAATATAGCCCTGCCCCCGCTGCGCGAGCGCCGCGAGGACATTCCGCTGCTGGCGGAGCATTTCTTCACCCACTACTGCCGCGAGAACAACAAGTTCCTCGATTCGGCGGGACACTCGCTGTTGCGTTTCCAACCCGAAGCCATGCAGGTGCTGATGGAGCATGCCTGGCCGGGCAACGTGCGCGAGTTGGAAAACGTCGTCGAGCGCGCGGTGGTGCTGGCCACAGAGCCGCTGGTGCCTCTCGACGTGCTGCCCGACTCGCTGTTGCAGGCCAACGGCGTGCGGATTTCGCGCGGAGATGGCGGACCGCTCCCGGCCGACGCCTCGCTTTTCGAGATCGTCAACGATTTCGAGCGCCGAACCATTCTGGAACGCCTGGAACAATTCACCTGGAGCCAGACAGAAGCGGCAGAGAGCCTGCACGTGCCGCTGTCGACCCTGAATCAAAAAATCAAGCGGTTGGACATCAAGATCCGGAAGAAGTCGGACGCCGGATAGAATCCGGTCCCATCGCTCAGCAACCATCGCGCCTGACGCGCAAAGTGCAGGAACCGCTTCCGCCGGAGCAAGCGATCCGGTATCTGGATCAGTTGGCTGTCTTTCCTGTCTTTTGCCCTGACTATCCGGCAGTGCGAGATGCCGCTGAGTTATCGGCGTCCGCCAAGCTCTCGTTTTGGGACTCCTTGGTGGTCGTCTCGGCCGCGAGAGCGGGGGCACCGCACCTTTATTCAGAAGACTTCACTGAAGGCCAGTCTATTCTCGGAGTCGAGGTCGTCAACCCCTTCAGCGGCGCCATCAGCAAGCGATAGCGCTTGGCTCGCGCGACCAGAAGGTGCCGGTGTTACCCGCTCATCGAGGCCAGGAACTCGCCGTTGCTGCGGGTCTTGCCGAGCTTGTCGAGCAGCAGTTCCATGGTCTCGACCGGGCTCAGCGGGTTCAGGACCTTGCGCAGAATCCAGACGCGGTTGAGCTCGTCTTTGGGCAGCAGCAGTTCTTCTTTGCGTGTGCCGCTCTTGTTGATGTCTATGGCCGGGAAAACGCGCTTGTCCACGAGCTTTCGTTCGAGGTGGATTTCCATATTGCCGGTGCCTTTGAATTCTTCAAAGATCACATCGTCCATGCGGCTGCCGGTGTCGATCAGGGCCGTGGCAATGATGGTGAGCGAGCCACCCTCTTCGATGTTGCGCGCGGCGCCGAAGAACCGCTTCGGACGCTGCAACGCGTTGGAGTCGACGCCGCCCGAAAGGACTTTGCCTGATGGCGGAACGATGGTGTTGTACGCGCGCGCCAGGCGCGTGATGGAATCGAGCAGGATCACCACGTCGCGCTTGTGCTCCACCAGGCGCTTGGCCTTTTCGATCACCATTTCGGCCACTTGCACGTGGCGGGTGGCGGGCTCGTCGAAAGTCGAGCTGATCACTTCGCCTTTCACGCTGCGCTGCATGTCGGTGACTTCTTCGGGGCGCTCGTCAATCAGCAGCACGATGAGCGAAACTTCCGCATGGTTGCTGGTGATCGAGTTGGCGATGGACTGCAGCAGCATCGTTTTACCGGTGCGCGGCGGCGAAACGATCAAGCCGCGCTGGCCTTTGCCGATGGGCGTGAGCAGATCCATGACACGGCCGGAATAGTTTTCGCGCACGGTTTCGAGTTTCAGCCGTTCGTTCGGATAGAGCGGCGTGAGGTTATCGAAAAAGATTTTGTTACGCGCTTCCTCGGGCGGCTCAAAGTTGATCGCGTCCACCTTGATGAGCGCGAAGTAGCGCTCGCCCTCCTTGGGCGGGCGGATCTGGCCCGAGATGGTGTCGCCGGTGCGCAAATCGAAACGGCGGATTTGCGAAGGCGAAACATACACGTCGTCCGGGCCGGGCAGATAGTTGTACTCGGGCGCGCGCAGGAAGCCGAAGCCATCGGGCAGGCACTCCAGCACGCCTTCGGAGAAGATGAGGCCGCTCTTCTCAGCCTGAGTCTGCAAGATCTTGAAAATCAGCTCCTGCTTGCGCAGTCCGGCAGCGCCTGCGATCCCCATATCCTTGGCGACGTTGTTGAGGTTCTGAATACTCATGTCCTTCAGCTCGACCAGGTCGAGCGTCGGGGTGCCGTTCTTGACGTTCTGCGCCTGCTTGGCGTGCCGGCGCTGACCGAGTCCGGGAGGGCCGCTCGGCGGCGCCTCGGCGGCGGTGTCAGCGGGCTTGACCTCAGGTTTGGCTTCTGCCGGTTTCGGCTCCGCCGGCGGCGTGGCGGCGGCTTTCGCAGCGCGCTCTCCACGTTCCGAACGTTCGCTCTTCGGGGGTTTTTCTGTCTTTTCCGCTTCCGCGGAGGTGGGCACCGGCTGCGTATCAGCCGGCTTATCCTGTGGCGGGTTCGCTAAGGATGAAGTGTTTTCGAGATTGCTAGCCAAATTTCCCTCACTCCCCGGCCCGTCAGGGCCGAGAACGCCAACGGTTCGGGGCCTTCCTTACGAATGGCCCGAAACCCCCGGCTTGACTCCGATTGATTTAGTTTGTCCGTCTTGGTGGCGATCACCAGGTACGGCCTGCCGTGATGTTCCAGCCACTGTTTCAGGTCACGATCCGGATCCATCCACCCGCGGCGTGTATCCAACACCAGACAGGAAAGCTTCAGATTTTCCCTCTTCAATAAATACTGTTCAATCAGCCTCTGCCATCGGCCTTTCAGTTCCGCCGGCACGCGAGCGTAACCGTAACCGGGTAAATCGACGAAATACAGCGCGCCATCGATTCGATAAAAATTGATCGTTTGTGTGCGACCCGGTGTGTTACTGGTAAAAGCCAAGCCTTTCTGCCCGGCCAGGGCGTTCAACAGGCTCGACTTCCCTACGTTACTTCTCCCCAAAAAAGCAATTTCGGGCAGCCCGTCGGAGGGAAATGTTTCCGGGCCCGCCGAACTAACGATGAATTCCGCTTTCAAACAACTTGGTTGGGCCGGTCCGGAGCGTATAAACTCCGGCTGGCGCCATAGTCACGATTAATGAGTCCGCTTCTCTTCGGCCGGCTGTACTTCGACGCCCGGCGCCGGCATCGGCAGAGCGACGATCTCCCCATCGAGGGCGATCTTCAGAACTGCATCCATGGAATCGACGAAGCTCAACTTCATGGTTTGCTTGATCGCGTCCGGGATGTCGGGGAGGTCTTTCTCGTTCTCCCGCGGCATGATTGCTTCCAATATGCCATGACGGTGGGCAGCCATCAACTTTTCTTTCAGGCCGCCGATGCCCAGCACCCTACCGCGGAGCGTGATCTCGCCGGTCATCGCGACATCGGCGCGCACCGGAATCTTGGTCAACGCACTAGCAATCGTGGTGGCGATGGTGATGCCCGCCGAAGGCCCGTCCTTGGGAATCGCCCCTTCGGGGATGTGCAGGTGCACATCGAGGTTGCGGTAGAAATCCCGCGGCAGCCCCAACGTGTGCGCGCGCGACCGGATGTAGCTCATGGCCGCCTGCGCCGATTCCTGCATGACCTCACCCAGCTTCCCGGTGATCGTCAACTTGCCCTTGCCCTCCATGAGGGTACATTCCGTGGTCAGGATCTGCCCGCCGACCTCGGTCCAGGCAAGCCCCACGGCGGCGCCGACTTCATTCTTCTTTTCGGCCTGAAGATCGCGGAACTTCCACGGGCCCAACAACTCCGGAAGTTTCTCGCCAGTGATCACCGCTTTGGGAAGCGCTTTCTTTTCCTTAGCGCTCTGGTTGTTGACTACTTGACGCGCCACCTTCCGGCAGAGGTTACCGACTTCCCGCTCCAGGTTGCGCACACCCGCTTCCCGCGTGTAGTACTGGATAAGACCGTTGATGCCTTCGTCGGCAAATTCGATCTGGTCCTTCGACAAACCAGTCTGCTCCATCTGCTTGCGGACCAGGAAGCGCTTGGCAATCTCCATCTTTTCCAACTCGGTGTAGCCGGAAAGGCGGATGACTTCCATGCGATCCTGCAACGCCGGTGGAATGGTGTGCAAGACATTGGCCGTTGCGATAAAGAATACCTGGCTGAGATCGTATTCGACGTCCAGATAATGATCGACGAACATGTAATTCTGCTCGGGATCAAGCACTTCGAGCAGCGCGGCCGACGGGTCGCCGCGGAAGTCCATCGACATCTTGTCGACTTCATCCAGCATGAAGACCGGGTTGCGCGTGCCGGCTTTTTTCATCATCTGGATGATCTGGCCGGGGAGCGCGCCGATGTAGGTCCGGCGGTGCCCGCGAACTTCGGCTTCATCGCGCACGCCGCCCAGCGACAGCCGCACGAACTTGCGGCCGGTCGCCTTGGCGATCGACATGCCCAGCGAGGTCTTTCCTACTCCGGGAGGTCCGACGAAGCAGAGGATAGAGCCCTTCGGGTTCTTCACCAGCCGGCGCACCGCCAGGAACTCGAGAATGCGCTCTTTGATCTTCTCCAGACCATAGTGATCGGATTCGAGCACTTGCTCAGCGAACTTGAGATCGCGGATTTCCTTGGACTTTTTCTTCCACGGCACCGCGAGCAGCCAATCCAGATAATTGCGGCTAACCGTGGATTCGGCCGACATCGGCGGCATGTTCTCCAGGCGCTTGAGCTCCTGGGTAGCCTTGTCGAGCGCATCCTTGGTCATGCCGGCGGTTTCGATGCGCCGCTTCAACTCGTCGATCTCGCTCTTTTCGCCGCGGCCGAGTTCTTTCTGGATGGCCTTGATTTTCTCGTTGAGGTAATACTCTTTTTGCGCCTTCTCCATCTGGCGCTTCACGCGGCCTTGGATGGTGCGGTCGACATTCAGCTTCTCGATCTCGATGTCGAGCATCTCGGCGACCCGAGTGAGCCGGTCGACTGGGTCGAAGATTTCCAGCAGCTCCTGCTTTTCTTCGATGGTGAGCTGCAAATTGGCGCCAACCGTGTCGCTCAGTTTGCCCGGATCGTCGACACGAATCGCCGCGATCATGGTCTCGTAGTTCAGGTTCTGGCTTAGTTTTACGTATTGCTCAAACAGGCCCGTTACCCGGCTGATCAGCGCGTCGAGCTGCTGGCCGTTTTCCACTTTGAATGCCGCCGTGCGGACAACCGCGCGAAAGAACCCCTCGTCGTCGGAAACCGAAACTACTTTGGCGCGCTCCACGCCCTCCACCAGGACTTTGATATTGCCGTCGGGCAGTTTGAGGCTCTGCACGATGTTGACGATCGTTCCGACGTTATAAATCTCATCGGGTTTCGGTTCATCAATGGAGGCGTCGTGCTGGGTCGCCAGAAAGATCTTCTTATCGCCCGCCATCGCCTCTTCCAGCGCGCGCACGCTAGACTCCCGTCCGACAACGAACGGGGTCATCATGTACGGAAAGATGACAACGTCGCGGATGGGCATCATCGGCAGACGTTTTGTGTCGGATTTTTCCTTTGAAGTAAGCATTATTCTCCGCGGGGGAGGTCGTAGCCGGTCGGTCCCCCTCTGTTACCGGAAGCCAGGGATCAACCGGCTTTTTCTAACAGTGTAAGGCTGATCTTCTGGGAGAGCACCATCTCCTTGGTGACCTGGAACTCGCGCACTTTCTTGTAGGACGGCAAATAGTACATCAGGTCCAGCATCAGGTCTTCGAGGATCATGCGCAGACCGCGCGCTCCCACCTTACGTTCCATGGCAAGATCGGCAATGGCCTCCAGCGCTTCATCACCGATTTTCAGCCGGACGTTTTCAAACTCGAACAGTTTCTGATATTGCTTCACGATCGCGTTCTTGGGCTTGGTCAGAATCTGAATCAGCGCGTTGCGATCGAGATCTTCCAGCACCGCATTGACCGGGAGCCGGCCGATGAATTCGGGGATGAACCCGAATTTGATCAGATCGATCGGCTGCGCCTGCGACAGCATATCGATATCGCGGCGGCCGCTCATACCCGTCACCTTGCCGCCCTTCTCTTCTTCCTGCAGGAAGCCCATCGACTTCTTGCCCGTGCGCCGCGCGATCACTTTCTCCAGGCCCACAAACGCGCCACCGCAAATGAAGAGGATATTGGTGGTGTCGACTGGTGTGAACTCCTGGTGCGGGTGCTTGCGGCCGCCTTGCGGCGGAACGTTGGCAATGGTCCCTTCCAGAATCTTCAAAAGAGCCTGCTGAACACCTTCGCCCGAAACGTCGCGGGTGATCGACGGGTTCTCATCCTTGCGGCAAATCTTGTCGATTTCGTCGATGTAGATGATGCCTTGCTGGCATTTCTGCACGTCGCCGTCGGCTGCCTGGAGAAGCTTAAGGATGATGTTCTCGACGTCTTCACCGACGTATCCGGCTTCCGTGAGAGTCGTGGCGTCGACAATGGCGAACGGCACATCCAAGATCTTGGCCAGGGTCTGCGCCATCAGAGTCTTCCCCGTTCCGGTAGGCCCGATCAGGAGAATATTGGATTTCTGAAGTTCCACCTCGCTGCTGCGCATGCGGTTCATGTGAATCCGCTTGCAGTGGTTGTACACGGCAACCGCCAGCTTCTTCTTGGTAGCTTCCTGCCCAATTACATATTGGTCGAGAAATTCCTTCACTTCCAACGGCTTCGGAATTTTGCCAGGGGCGCCGGCCGGAGGCTCGGCCTTGTCGTCCTCTAAGATCGAGTTGCAGACCGCGATGCACTCATCACAAATATACGCGCGGGGATAGTCGCTCGGGGAGGAGATTAGCTTGCCGACTACATCCTGGCTCTTGTGGCAGAATGAACACCGCAGGGCGTCATCTGAACCGGTACGCTTCACAACCTTCTCTCCTCAACCGTGTGCGCACGGGGCGCTCGGATCCCTGCGAACTCCCGGGCAGGGCATCCCTCATCGATTTCGTCTCCATTATCACCCGAACCGCTGTCCATAGCAATGTATGCCAAGAGTGGACGTGCTACTGGTACTGTCAAAACTGGACTTAGGCCGTTTTCCGGGCATGTTCGAATAAGAAAGTTAGCGTTTTTTCGCTTTGAATGTGTGAAGCGATACGGCCCAGGGTCCCATCCTTTTCGAACCTCATCTGGACGGCCGCCACCGGCTCTCGCTGCTGGCGGGCCATCCGCTCGACTTCCCGGTCCACTTCCTCCCGGGTTACCCCGATCGCCTCTCGCTCGGCAACTTTGGTTAACAGCATGGAGGCCTTCACCTCCCGAACCGCCTTTTCCCGCTGCGTCTCCCGTACCTTCTCCCAGTCCAGTTTCAGGGAACGAGGGTCGACACCCTCCGCCGACATGGCCCGCAGCGTCTGCTCGACCCGGTTTTTGATCTGCCGCTCAACGTATGTTTCGGGAACCGGGAACTCGTGCTGATCCACCAGTTTATCCAGAATCTTGTTCTTGGCTTCCTGCTGGGTGTCCCGCTCGCGCTGCGCGAACAGCGCCTTACGCACGGCTTCCTTGAGTTCGTCCATGTTCCGGTAGTCGCCGAGGTCCTGCGCGAACTCGTCGTTGAGCTCCGGCAGTTCCTTCTTGCGAATTCCCTTCAGCGTGGCATGAAAACGGACGGCTTTGCCGGCGAGCCTGGGCGCTCCGTAGTCGGCTGGATAGGTGACTTCAAAATCCCGGCTCTCGCCGGGCGAAACCCCGCGCAGATTATCGCTGAACGCCTCGAACGTGTCCGAGCCGCCGATTTCCAGCACCATTTCATCCTGCTTGACCGGCTCGCCTTCCACGCCGTCGATGCTTTCCAACGCCACCACCGCATAGTCGCCGTCCTGAAGCGGCCGCGGATCGATGTTCGAGTAGTCCGCTTTCTGCTCGCGAATCTCCTCGATACGCTTCAGAATATCCTCGTCAGTTACGGTTGGATCCTGGTACGGCACTTCGACGCCCTTGTAGTCTTTCAACTCAATTTCGGGCTGGACTTCGAACTCGGCTTTGAAGCGAAGGGGCTCGCCGTCATGGAAGTGAACGTCTTTGATATCCGGCGTTCCCACGACGTTCAGGTTATCCGCCTCGAACTGCTTCTGCAGGTATTTGGGAATCAGGCTTTCCATCACCCGCTGCCGGATGTCGCCGGCGAACTGCTTGCGGATCAACGTGGCAGGCGCTTTTCCGGGACGGAAGCCGGGCAATTTGGCCCGCTGTTGCACATCAGCGATAACACGGCTGGTTTCGGTTTCGACTTCCGCGGCGGGGATTGCGATTTCCAGCGAACGCCGGCAACCTTCGAGCACAGCCAAGTGGATTCTACCTCGGGAAAGAAGTGTGGTGTAAGCCATATGATAACACGTACAATAAACTGACAGCGTGCTGAAGGCGGTGGCGGTTCTCGCGATCCTGGCGCTGTTAGGCCTTTGGGCGGCCGTCGTCCGGCGCCGGTGAACATGTATCTTCAGGCAGCTTTGCTCAATGTTTCCCTCCTCTGGATTCTGACCGTTCCGCATGAATTCGCGCACGCTTGGGTGGCTACGCGACTAGGTGACGATACCCCGGACCGGGACGGCCGCGTGACCCTCGATCCACTGGCGCACGTCGATTGGCTCGGCACCGTCATTTTGCCCTTCCTTACCTCGCTGGTCGGCGGCGGATTCCTGGGTTGGGGTAAACCGGTCAGGACCGATCCGGCAAAGCTGAGAGGAGGCCTGAATGGGATGGCCTTGGTGGCGCTGGCGGGGCCCTTCAGCAACATCGTCATGGCGGTCGTGCTGGCGGTGCTGGCCGTCACTGCGCACGGGATTCCCGACCTCGCACGGTTCGCCGAACGGGGTGTATTCCTGAGTCTCTACCTGGCCCTGTTCAACCTGCTGCCGGTTCCGCCGCTCGACGGCTCGAAACTGCTGCTCGCGGCACGAATCCCCACGGTGGTCTATGTCGAGATCGCGCGCTTTGGCTTTGTGCTGTTGATCGTGGCGGTATCGTTCTCCGATCTGGGCGTTTGGCTGAATTCGTGGAGCTACGACGGCGCCCGAGCGATTTTCTCCGTTCTGCGGTGACGGACAGCGTCGCGGCACGTCCAATCATATTTGGGTGACCGGCTTTCCATGCTACAGTCCTCAACAGAAGGAGTTCCCATGCGCCGTATTTTCTTGGCTGCCTTCCTGATTGGCCTTCCCGTTTTCGGTCAGCAGGTGGACATTCCCTTTCAAAAGTTTGTCCTCCCGAACGGGCTCACCGTCCTCGTGCATGAAGATCACAAAGCGCCCATCGTGGCGGTGAATATCTGGTATCACGTCGGGTCCAAGAACGAGCGGGCGGGCAAGACCGGCTTCGCCCACCTGTTTGAGCACCTGATGTTCGGCGGCAGCGAACACTTCCAGGGGCGCTACATCGACGCGATGGAACGCATCGGAGCTACCAATCTGAACGGGACGACCTCCGAAGACCGCACCAACTACTTCGAAACCGTGCCCGTCTCGGCGCTCGATTACACGCTGTGGATGGAATCGGACCGCATGGGATACCTGGCCGGCGCGATCGATCAGAAGACGCTCGACCTGCAGCGCGGCGTGGTGCAGAACGAAAAACGCCAGGGCGAGAACGAGCCGTACGGATTGGTGGAGGAGATCGAGCAGCGCGATACCTACCCGGCGGCTCACCCGTATTCCTGGAACACGATCGGCTCGATGGAAGACTTGAACGCCGCGTCGCTCAGTGATGTGAAAGAGTGGTTCCAGACATACTACGGCCCCTCGAATTCCGTGCTGGTCGTGGCGGGCGACGTCGATCCCCAGGTCGTGCGGCAAAAGGTCGAGAAGTATTTCGGCGAGATTCCGCCTGGCCCCCCTGTCACGCGCCAGCAGGTCTGGATCGCGCCGATGTCGGGCGCGCATCGCGCCGTCATGCAAGACCGCGTGCCGCAGGCGCGCCTCGACAAGCTGTGGAATATTCCGGAGTTCGGCAACGAAGAGTCCGATTACCTCGATCTGGTCAGCGACGTTCTGGCAGTGGGCCGCACTTCCCGCTTGTACAAGCGCCTGGTCTACGACGATCAACTCGCCACCAATGTCGCGGCCTTTGTCAATCCGCGCGAGGTCGGCGGGCAGTTCGGGATTACCGCCATGGCGCGTCCTGGTGTGCCCTTGGATCGCATCGAAAAGGCGATCAACGAGGAACTCGCTCGTTTCCTCAAAGACGGCCCGACGCAACAGGAAGTCGACCGGGTGCGCACCCAATACCTGGCCAATTTCATCCGCGGCATCGACCAGGTTGGCGGCTTCGGCGGCAAATCCGATGTGCTGGCAATGTATCAGACGTACACTGGTGACCCCGCCGGATACAAGATCAAGCTGGACCGCGTGAAGGCGGCGACACCCGCCAAATTGCAGGCGGCGGCGAAAAAGTGGCTGTCCGACGGAGAATACGCCCTGGAGATTTATCCGTTTGGCGATCCCAAACCCGCCACGCAGAAGGCGGACCGCGCCAAGCCGCCGGAAATCGGCCAGACTCCGGAGCCGCGGCTTCCCAAACTGGAGCGCCTGACGCTGTCCAACGGACTGCGCGTGGTGGTCGCGGAGCGGCACGAGATTCCCCTGGTGAACGTCAGCCTTCTGGTGGATTCCGGCTATGCGGCCGACCAGTATGCGTCCGCGGGCGCAGCGAAACTGACCGCCGGGCTCCTCGATCAAGGCACCAAGACACGGTCCGCGCTGGAAATCAGCGAACAGTTGGCGCAGCTTGGGGCGCGGCTCACCACGACATCGTCGGTGGACAACATCATCACGCGCCTTTCTTCGCTCAAGGGCAACCTGGATCCAGCACTGGAGATCTTCGCCGACGTTGTCTTGAACCCGACCTTTCCGGATGCCGACTTCCGCCGGCAGCGCGCGCTGCAATTGAATGCCATCGAGCGCGAGAAAGCTACACCTATGCAAATGGGACTGCGCGTGCTGCCTTCTCTGATTTATGGAAAAGGGCACGCCTACGCCGAGCCGCTCACCGGCTCCGGAACGCAGGAGGCGGTCTCAAAGCTGACCCGCGACGACTTGCTCAAGTTTCACGACACCTGGTACAAGGCGAATCACGCGACGCTGGTTGTGGTGGGCGATACCACACCGGCCGAGATGGGGCCGAAACTGGAAAAAGTGTTCGGCGCCTGGAAGCCTGGCGATCCGCCAAAGAAGAATATTGCGCGAGTGTCGCCGCCCACCCAGTCTGTGGTGTACCTGGTGGACCGCCCGGGATCCCAGCAATCGCTGATCCTGGCGGGCAATCCGGCGCCGCCGAAGAACAATCCGGAGGAAATCCCGATTGAAGCCATGAACGACATCCTCGGCGGTGATTTCGGCGCGCGTATCAATATGAACCTGCGCGAAGACAAGCACTGGTCCTACGGCGCGCAGACAATCCTGTTTGGCGCGGTGGGCCAGCGGCCTTTCCTGGTCTATGCGCCCGTTCAGACCGACAAGACGAAGGAATCGCTCGCCGAAGTGGTCAAAGAGCTGCGCGGCATTCGCGGCGACCGGCCGGCCACGCCGGAGGAACTGGCTCGTATCAAGGCCAGCGAGACACTGCGGCTCCCCGGTTCGCGCGAGACCATCGGTCAAGTGGCGGGCTCGATCGAGACGTTGGTGGAGTACGGATTGCCGGACAACTACTACGATACCTTCGCCTCTAAGATGCGCGAAGTCAGCCTCGCCGATGTCGGCAAAGCCGCCAGTGAAGTTGTCCAGCCCGATCACATGGTATGGGTGATAGTTGGCGACCGCGCCAAAATCGAAGCCGGCGTCCGGGAACTCGGGCTCGGCGAAGTGCGGCTATTGAATCCGGAGTAGCCGAAGGCCCGCATCCTCTCAAGTAGAGGCAACTCTCGGACTGGCCCTGCTTCCATATCAGTGTGCGCGAACATGCGGAATCGGGAGCACGCCCCGGTTCTGCCGGAGCTCGAATGTGCCAGTTCTAACATTTCGGTTTGCCGTGCGGAAAACTGGTGAGGCTCATTCTCGAACGCTCGTCCTACACTGAAAAGAAATGACGCGCTCCGATCTGCTGCCTGCCTGGAGCCGAATTCTGCGCGGCTACCGTCCGTTACTCTCCATCGAGATCACAAAGGAGTGCCCGCTCCGATGCCCCGGTTGCTATGCCTATGGAGCCGGGCATTTGGGAAATCGGATCACGCTGCGGCAACTGGCCGATCATCGGGGAGAGCAACTCGTGCACGGCGTCATCGGGCTGGTGCGAAAGTACCGGCCGATTCACGTTTCGATTGTCGGCGGGGAACCGCTGGTGCGCTGGCGCGAGTTGGATCTGCTGCTTCCGAAACTGGACGCCATGCGGGTCGAAGTCCAGATCGTGACCAGCGCGGTGCGCCCCGTACCTGCGCACTGGGCAAGGATCCGGTCGCTGCACCTCGCAGTATCGGTGGATGGTTTGCCGCCAGAGCATGACCGACGCCGCGCGCCAGCCACCTACGATCGGGTCCTGGAGCACATTGCAGGACAAACGGTGATCGTGCACTGTACCATAACGCGCCAGATGCTTCGCCGCGAGGATTATCTGGACGAATTTGCGGATTTCTGGTCTCGCCGACCCGAGACACGCAAGATCTGGTTTAGCCTCTATACACCGCAAGAGGGCGAGCAGAGCGAGGAGCGGCTCACATTGGACGACCGCCGGACTGCGTTACGCCGGTTATCCGCGCTTGCCCCGCGATTCCCAAACGTGGACCTGCCGCGCGCCGTGTTGGATGGATATCTGACGCCACCGGACTCGCCGGCCAGTTGCATTTTCGCTCAAAGCACCACCTGTATTTCCGCTGATCTGGAGAGCCGCATCACGCCGTGTCAGTTCGGCGGAACTCCGGCGTGCCGCGAATGCGGCTGCATGGCCTCGTCCGGACTGGCCAGCATTGGCCGCTACGAAGTCGCCGGCCTGGTGCCGGTCTCCTCGTTGTTTTCGATCTCGCGCAGAATCGGAAGCCTCTGGCGCTCGGCGGCATAGCCATCCGAATCACTAAGCTGCTTGCGTTATGTTGGGAATTTGATGCTCACACAGCGCGGCATCTAAACGACAAACGGGATGAAGGCCTTCGTGCGCTTCTTGTATTCGGCGTAAGGCTCGGAAAAATGCTCCAGCATGAGGCGTTCTTCAGTCCGGGCGCTGTAAACGCAATAGACTACCATCGCGAGAAAAACCACCAGCCAAGGCCAGCCTGCAACCACAGCAGACCCCAGGATCGCCAGCATCATTCCCGTGTAAATCGGATGGCGCACGTATCGGTACGGCCCTGTCGTTACCATCTCGTGTCCCTGCTTGAAGGTCATGGGCATTCCCCAATTGCGGCCCAAATGCCGCCGCGCCCACACCGCAAAGGCGAAACCCGCGTAGCACACAATCAAACCCGCGGCGCCTTGGGTGGAACCGATGGCAGGCGGCGTCTGCTTCCGGAGGAACTCCTGGCTGCCCGGCCGGCGGGCGACCACGATGATTGCCGCAATCACCAGGAGGCGGACGCCGACTTCCCGTCCCCACGATCTGCCGCGCACGTTCTTCTTCACGCCGATGGCGGAGATCCACCAGTATCCAAAGAACAACAGCCAGCCAATCGTGACCACCGAGCGGACGTCCATTCGGCTTTCCCTCCTTAAAATCTGAAACCTCTCCAGCGTACACATAGAATGCTCCGGCGCGCAGCCGGATGCGGAACGCGAAGTCGCTAGCAGGGAGAATGTCTATTCTTGGTCGGTCGGTTCCGATTCCCATATGACGGACCGGTTGCGCGCGTTCCAGTCCTCCACCAGGGCCCGATAGCGGCTTTCGAGAAGCGGGCGCTTGAGCTTCAGCGTCGGTGTCATCAGACCATTGCCTACCGTCCACGGTCCGTCGACGAGGGCGATGAATGCGATGCGTTCATGGTGGTCCAGGTGCCGGTTCACTTCTTCCAACAGGGCTGCCAGCGAACTCTCCAAGGCGAGGCGTGCCTGCGAGTCGCGGCAGCGACGGCGAGCGTCCTCGGAAACCAAAGTAACCGCAAACGGGCTGGGCAGCCCGGAACCCATCAGGCAGCAGGCTTCCACGTCGGGATGCGCCACCAGTTTGCTCTCGATCGGGGCTGGCGCCACGTACTTGCCCTTGCTGGTCTTGAACTGCTCCTTGATGCGCCCCACGATCTTGAGCTGGCCATCGCGAGCGATCTCCGCAACGTCGCCTGTATGAAAGAATCCGTCGGGCAGGAAGGAATCCCGGGTCGCTTCCGGATCCCTGTAGTAACCCACCATGTTCATGGGGCTCTTGATCTGCAATTCGTTCTGGGCTCCGAGCCGGGCTTCCACACCCTCGATGGCCGTGCCCACGAAGCCGGGGCGCACCGTTCCTTGGCGCGGAAGATGCGTGATCAAGGTCTCCGTCATGCCGTAGCCTTCGGCCAGGTTCAGTCCCAGCCGCCGATACCACTGCAGAATCTCCGTCGCCAACGGAGCGGCGCCGCAGGCCGCACTCCTTACCGTGCCCAGACCCAGCTGACTGAGAATACGGCGCTTTACCAGCAGGTTCAGCAGGGGAATCCGCAGCAACGCTTCCAACTTCTGCGGCGGCAACTTGGCAAATACGCCCTGCTGAAACTTCAAAAGCAGACGTGGCACCGAGAGAAAAATCGTGGGCCGCGCCCGTTGCAGGTCCGCGATAAATGTCTCCAAACTCTCGGCAAAGAAAATCCGTCCGCCCAGCAGCAAGAAGAGGAACTCAACCCCCACCCGCTCCACAATATGTGCGAGCGGCAGATAGGATAGGATCCGTTCTTCAGCGGTCAGGTGGAGTTGTGCAGCCAGAGTCTTCGCGTTGTACGCAAACGCCGCAAAGGTATGCATGACACCCTTCGGCGTTCCCGTGGTACCGGAGGTATAGATCAGGGTTGCCAGGTCGGATGCCGGGCGCGTCGGCGATTCCGCCAGCCGCGCCGTGGACGCTACGATCTGCTCCCATGAGGTGCATCCTGCCTCTCCGGCTGGAGGCAAGGAAACCGCGCACACCCCCGAAGGAAAGGCTTTTCCCAACATCTCCTTCTCATCGGTTGCGCCCAGAAAACAGAGCTTGGCTCCGCTATGTTCCAGAATCTGGCGCGCCGACTGCGGTTGCAGAGACGAATAAATCGGCACCGAAACGTGCCCGGCCATCCAGATGGCCAGATCGGAAAGAATCCACCACGCGCAGTTCTTGGAGAGAATCGCGACGCGCGAACCCGGCTCCCAATTCTGGGCCATCAGGTAGGCGGCCACGCGGCGGGATTCCCCGATCGCTTCCGCCCACGTCCATTCGCGCAGCTTGCCGCCGGCAGAGGGCTGCGTCAGAAAGACCCGGTTTGGGTCTTCCCGCTCCCAGCGGTACGCGCACTCCAGCGGAAGATCGTCGCGCGTGATTCTGCCCATAACTTTCAGGCGCTCCGCGCCTTGGTAACCGCTACGGTCAGAGCGGGCGCCACCTCGAACAGATCGCCCACAGTCCCATAATCGGCCACTTCGAAGATGGGCGCGTTCGCATCTTTGTTGATGGCAATCACGGCTTTCGAGCCCTTCATCCCGATCAGATGCTGAATCGCGCCGGATATGCCGACAGCCACGTACAATTTCGGCGAAACCGTCTGGCCCGAACTGCCCACCTGCCGCTCCATGGGCAGCCAACCACCGTCGCAGATCGGCCGGGACGCGGCCAGTTCGGCGCCCATCGCACGCGCCAGATTGTGGCGAGATCGCCGCACGTCAGGTGAATCGCCCGGTCGGCGCCTTTCGCCAAAGCTTCGCGAATGGTTTGGGCGCAGCGCTCCGGCCCGGCGCACAGCACAACTACTTCGCCGCCATGTTGCTCCTTGAGCAGCAGGCCTTCTTCCAGCGCGTAGGCATCTGGCTCGTTGATTTCAAAGCTCAAACCCTCTTCGTCAATCCACGCGCCCGCAGCATCGATACGCACCGAAGCGTCCCGTACCGGAACCTGCTTAATGGCAACAACGATCTTCATTCTCGCCGCGATTCCTGTTGCCTTTTATCTTACCCATGGGTAAGATATCAAGTGCGCAGCCGAGTGTCAATCGGATTGTGCACTGACTATGCCGAAAGACGGGACCGTCTCCGCACCGCATTGGAAGGCATTTTCCGACCGCCGGCGGGACCCCGCCACCAAGCGCGAAGCGGTGTTGAAAACTGCTGCACAGTTGTTCCTGGAAAAGAGCTACGCGCGGGCATCCATGAACGATGTCGCCGACCGTTTGAAGATCACCAAGCCTGCCCTGTATCACTACTTCCGAAACAAAGAGGAGATCCTGTTGGAGTGCTATCGCCTGGGCACGGGTCTGATCGAAGAGATTCTCAACGATATCGCTTCGCATTGCGGGACCGGCTTGGAAAAAGTAGAGGCGTTCATCTACTCGTATGCCAACGTGATGACCGTCAACTTCGGACGATGCGTCATGCGGCTGGATGACGGCGACCTTTCTCCCGAAGCCCTCTCGGAGGTGCGCGCCTACAAGAGAAAGATCGATCGGCGGCTGCGTTCGTTCATTCAGGAAGGCATCGCCGATGGATCCATCACGCCGTGCGACGCCAAAATCGCGGCGTTCTCGATTGCCGGCGCCGTAAATTGGATTTGCCAGTGGTATGAGCCGGAAGGAGCGCTCTCGGCGGAAGAGATCGCCTCACAGTTCGCGCGCACGCTGACACGAGGGTTGACAGGAAAAAATGGAGCGTCGGCCGTGGCGCCGTCGCCCGCCAGGAGTCGGAATCATGATCGCTGAACCGCTTTTGCAGTCTGCCGGCGCCGCTGCGCCCGGCCAGGCCGCATCCGTCCTTATCCGCAAAGCCGGCGTTCTCGGCGCCGGGACCATGGGTGCGCGCATCGCGGCGCACTTGGCGAACGCCGGGCTGCCCGTCGTTCTCCTGGATATTCCGGCGCCGTCCGGTCCGCGCAACAGTGTGGCCGCCCAGGCGCTGGAAGCCCTCAAGAAGAGCAAGCCCGCAGCATTCTATGAGGCTTCCACTGCTTCCCGCATCGTGATCGGCAATCTCGACGATGATGCCGCCTTGCTCGCAGACTGCGACTGGGTCATCGAAGCCGTCACCGAAAACCTCGACATCAAGCAAGCTCTGCTGGAAAAGATTGTTCCCCACTTGAAAGCGGACGCGATTCTGACCACCAATACCAGTGGCCTGCCAGTTTCTTCCATCGCCGCCCGCCTTCCGCAAGCAAGGCGGCTTAGATGGTTCGGCACACACTTCTTCAACCCGCCGCGCTACATGCGGCTGGTCGAGATCATCCCGACTCCGGAAGCCGATCCGGACGTGATCGCGGCCGTCAGCCATTTCGCCGACCTGCGCCTCGGCAAAGACGTGGTGATGGCGCGCGATACACCGAATTTCATTGCTAACCGGATCGGCGTGTTCATCATGCTCGAGACCGTCCGGCTGTTGCAAAGCGAAGACCTGACCGTCGAGGAAGTCGATGTGCTCACTGGCTCCGCGATCGGTTGGCCGCGGACCGGCACTTTTCGTTTGGCCGATCTGGTCGGGATTGACGTGCTGGCGCACGTGGCCAGGAATTTTCCGATTTCGCAGGGCCAGGCGCTTGTCATCCCGCCGTTCGTCGAAACCATGCTCGAGCGGCGCTGGCTGGGCGACAAAACCAAGCAGGGCTTCTATAAAAAGGAGCGGGACAGCGCGGGCAAAGAGGTCCGCCTCGGACTCGACTGGAAAACGCTGGAATACCGGCCGGCGGCGCGCCCCAAATTCCCCTCGCTCGAAATGGCCGGCAATGTTGAGTCGCTGGCGGCCCGTCTGCCGCAGCTTTTGAGCGGCGACGTCACGAAGGATAACGCCGCTCGGTTCCACTGGAAGCTGCTGAGCGCACTGTGGAAGTACGCCGCCGATTGCCTGCCGGAGATTGCCGACAGTGCCGCCAGCGTCGATCGCGCCATGCGCGCCGGCTTCAACTGGGAGATGGGGCCCTTCCAGCTCTGGGACGCGGCCGGAGTGCGTGCCACGGTCACCCGCATGCATGCCGCCGGCGAACCCGTCAGCGCCAACGTGGAGGAACTGCTGGCGCGCGGCGATTCCTGGTATCGGGAGAAAGACTGTTTCGATCTTACGCACGGCGCCTACCGGCCGGTGCGCGAAGCGCAAGGCGTGGCTCGAGTCGCCGCCTTTCGCGCTTCGCACGGCGTGATGCGGCACAACCCCGGCGCTTCGCTGGTGGACTTGGGTGACGGCGTCGGCTGCCTCGAGCTTCATTCCACGAAGAACGCGATCGGCGAAGACGTGGTCCGGATGCTGACCGACACCCTCCGTGTCGACAGCGAAGTGGTTCGCAAATTCTCCGCATTCGTGATCAGCGGCGATGCGGACAACTTTTCCGTCGGCGCGAACCTGATGCAGCTTCTGCTGGCCGTGCAGGAGGGCGAGTGGGATGAGGTGGACCTGATGATCCGCGCTTTCCAGCGCATGACCCAGAGCATCAAGTTCTGCCCGCGCCCGGTCGTGGCGGCGCCGTTCGGGTTTTGTTTGGGCGGCGGCGCGGAAATCGCGATGCATGCCGTGCGTCGGCAGGCGGCCGCCGAGCTCTACATGGGGCTGGTCGAGTGCGGCGTCGGCCTGTTGCCGGCCGGCGGTGGATGCAAGGAAATGACGATGCACGCGGCGCTTGCCGCCGCGTTGGTGCGCGAAGCAGGACGCAGCGAGTCGGTCGAATTGCTCGAAGCGCTTCGCCGGAATTTTGAATCGATCGCCATGGCGAAGGTGGGCACCTCGGCGTGGGAAGCGCGGCATCTCGGATATCTCGGGCCCGCCGACCGCATCACGATGAACCGCGACCGGCTCCTGCTGGATGCCAAGCATCTGGCCCGCGACATCGCCGATGCCGGCTACGCCGCCCCTCTGCCGCGCACCGATATTCCCGCGCCGGGCCAGAACCTGCTGGCCACTTTCAAGTTGGGCGTTCACACCATGCGCGAAGGCGAATTCATCAGCGAGCACGACGCCAAAGTCGCCAACAAAGTGGCCCACGTGCTCTGCGGCGGCAACATCACTCCCGGCACGCCGGTCAGCGAACAGTACTTACTCGACCTCGAGCGCGAGGCCTTTTTGTCGTTGTGCGGCGAACGAAAAACCCAGGAGCGGATTGCCTTCACGCTGAAGA
Source organism: uncultured Solibacteraceae bacterium (assembly GCA_964438005.1). Lineage (GTDB taxonomy): Bacteria > Acidobacteriota > Terriglobia > Bryobacterales > Bryobacteraceae > PSRJ01. Next base: position 40,282 of record CAYTJD010000021.1, read on the forward strand.
CCGGCAAGCCGCTGAGGAATTAGTAACGCCGGCGATCTGGTCGCCGGCCTGTGGAGAATCGAAATGCGAGAAGCAGTCATAGTCAGCGCAGTTCGCACTGCGGTAGGCAAAGCCCCCAAAGGTACGTTGCGCGCGACGCGCCCGGACGATCTCGGCGCCTTTGCCATCCGGGGCGCGCTGCAGCGCGTCCCCAGTTTGGACAAGAAGGAAATCGACGATGTGATCATCGGCTGCGCCATGCCCGAGGGCGAGCAGGGCATGAACGTGGCCCGCGTCTGTTCGCTGCGCGCCGGCTTGCCCATCGAAGCCGCGGCCATGACGATCAACCGTTACTGCGCCTCGGGACTGCAATCCATCGCGTTGGCGGCCGAACGTATCCGCGGCGGCGGCGCCGACGTGATCGTGGCGGGCGGAACCGAGTCCATGTCGCTGGTCCCGATGGGCGGCAACAAAATCTCGATCAATCCCTGGCTGATGGAGCATTATCCCGATTCGTACCTCTCGATGGGATTGACCGCGGAACGTGTGGCCCGGCACTACGGCATCACCCGCGAAGACGCCGATCAGTTCGCCCTGGCCAGCCACCAAAAGGCCCTGGCCGCGCAGGCCGGTGGGCGATTCGCAGATGAGATCGTGCCGGTTCCGGTGGTTTTCGCGACGCCGAACGGCGGACCCAAACTGCAGACGACGGAAATAAACTTCCAGATCGACGAAGGCCCGCGCGGCGACACGTCTATCGATGCGCTGTCGAAGCTCAGGCCGGCGTTCCACGCCAAGGGTGTCGTGACAGCGGGCAATTCGTCGCAGACGTCCGACGGCGCTGCGGCCGCGGTGATCATGTCGGACGAGCGCGCCCGGGCGTTGGGCTTAACGCCGCTCGCGCGTTTCGTCAGCTTCGCCTACGCGGGCTGCCTGCCCGAAGAGATGGGGATCGGCCCCGTCTATGCGATTCCCAAGGCGCTCAAGCTGGCGGGGCTGAGCCAGGATCAGATCGATCTGATCGAGCTCAACGAGGCGTTCGCCGCGCAATCGCTGGCCGTCATCAAAACGCTCGGCCTCGACCCGGCGAAGGTCAATGTCAACGGCGGTGCCATCGCGCTCGGGCATCCTTTGGGCTGCACCGGCGCGAAGCTGACTGCCAGTTTGTTGCAGGAGTTGAAGCGGCGCAATGCGAAGTACGGCATGGTGACCATGTGTGTCGGCGGCGGCATGGGGGCCGCCGGGATTTTCGAATATATGTAACGCTGGTGGTCTTGCCACCGGCCCTGCGAGGAGATTCGAATGGCAACAGTCAAAACGCAACCCGTCACGGCGGTGGCTGCCAAGGGCGGCAGTTTCCTGACCGAAGAACGCAGACCCGAAGACGTATTCACGCCGGAGGACTTCACCGACGAGCACCGGCAAACCGCCAAGACAGCCGTCGAGTTCACGCTGAAGGAAGTCGTGCCGGTGGCCGATCAAATCGAAGCCAAGGACTTCGAGCTGACGCGAAGCCTGCTGCGCAAAACCGGCGATCTCGGCCTGATGGCGGTGGACATCCCCGAAGCCTACGGCGGCCTCGCGATGGACAAAATCACATCCGCCCTCATCGCCGAGTCCATCACCAAGCTGGGCAGCTTCTCGGTTGCATTTAGCGCGCACGTCGGCATTGGCACCCTGCCCATCGTGTGGTACGGCACCGAGGCCCAGAAGCGGAAATATCTTCCCAAGCTGGCGACGGGAGAGTGGATCGCTTCTTACGCCCTGTCCGAATCCTCGTCCGGTTCCGACGCCCTGAACTGCCGCACCCGTGCGGTGCTTTCACTCGATGGAAAGCACTACGTGCTCAATGGTGAAAAGATGTGGATCACCAACAGCGGCTTCGCCGACGTGTTCACGGTGTTCGCCAAGATCGACGGCGAAAAATTCTCCGCCTTCATCATCGAGCGGAACACTCCCGGATTCTCGGTCGGTCCCGAAGAGCACAAGCTCGGCATCCGCGGCTCGTCCACTTGCCCGCTGATTCTCTCCGATTGCCAGGTGCCGGTGGAAAACCTGCTGGGCGATCCCGGCAAAGGCCACCACATCGCCTTCAACATTTTGAATATCGGCCGCTTTAAGTTGGCCGCGGCTGCCGTCGGCGCGGCGCGCAACAGTCTGCAGGACGGCATCCATTACGCTAAAGATCGCAAAGCGTTCGGCAAATCGATCTCCGAATTCGGCTTGATCCAGGAAAAGGTCGCCGAAAGCGCTGTCGGGATCTATGCGGGGGAAGCGCTGGTCTACCGTACCATCGGCATGATCGACGCCGCGCTGGCCGGCATTGACGCTTCCGCCGAAGGCTCCTCGCGCGAGATCCAGAAGCGCATCGAAGAGTACGCCGTCGAGTGCTCGATCCTTAAAGTCTGGGCCTCTGAGATGCTCGACATGGTGGTCGATCACGTTCTCCAGATCCACGCCGGGTACGGCTACGTCGAGGAGTACCCCGCCGAACGGGCGTACCGCGATTCCCGCATCAATCGGATCTTCGAGGGCACCAACGAGATCAACCGCCTGATCATCACCGGCTGGCTCATGAAGCGCGCGATGGCCGGTCAATTGCCCTTGCTGCCTGCAATCAAGCGCATCATGGACGAAGTGATGTCCGGGCCGTCGGCTGCCGAAGAACGCCAAGGCCTGTTGGCGGCCGAGCATGCCCTTCTGGCCGCGGCCAAAAAGCTGACCCTGTTTGCCGCCGGAGCCGCATCCCAAAAATTCATGCAGGCCCTGGCCGACCAGCAGGAAGTCATGGGCGCGCTGGCCGATTGCATCATGGAAGTCTACGCCATCGAATCGTGCCTCCTGCGCGCTGAAAAGCTCCTCGCGCGCAGCGGAGAAACCGCGGCGCGCCAGGCCATCGCCATGACTCGCTTCTACGCGGCCCAGGGCATCGAGCGCGTCGAAAGCGCCGCTCGGAAAGTAATTGCCACGGCGGCCGAGGGCGACATGCTCCGCACCCAAATGGCTATTCTGCGGCGGCTCTCCAAGCACGAGCCGGCCGATGCCATCGCGTTGGGCCGCCAGATCGCCCGCCATGTTCTCGACGCGGGCCGCTACACGCTGTGATCCAGGAAGTGCGAAACCAGCCGCCGCCGCTGGTGAACTATAACCTGTTCACTTCCGATCGCGCCTTACGCGACGCCGTGAGCCGCGAAGGAGGCGGCTGGGCCTGCGCGCAGCTGGAGGAGTTGGGTCGCCGCTTGGGAACCGCCGAGGCGATCGAGTGGGCCGCGCAGGCGAACGAAAATCCGCCGGTGCTGCACACCCACGACCGTTTCGGCCACCGCCGCGACGAAGTCCAGTTCCATCCCGCGTGGCACAACCTGATGCGCGTGTCCGTCGAATCTTGCATCCACAATCTGCCTTGGGCGCAGCCTCGGCCCGGCGCTCACGTGGCTCGGGCGGCGGTCGCGCTACTGGCTCTGGAGAATGAGGCTGGCCACGTCTGCCCCCTCTCCATGACGTATTCCGCGGTTCCGGTTCTTCGGCTGCACCCCACGCTGGCCGCGGAGTGGGAGCCGCGGATTCATTCCACCACGTATGATCCGTCGTTCCGCCCCGCCCCGGAAAAAGCCGGCGTGCTGGTAGGCATGGCGATGACCGAAAAGCAGGGCGGCTCCGACGTTCGCGCCAATATCACCCGCGCCGAGCCCATCGGCAATGGGGAATATCGCCTGGAAGGCCACAAGTGGTTCTGCTCGGCGCCCATGAACGACGCGTTCCTGGTGCTGGCGCAGGCCCCCCAAGGCCTCTCCTGTTTTTTCCTGCCGCGCTGGACGCCCGACGGCCGGTGTAACGCTTTCCATTTGCAGCGCCTCAAATCGAAGCTCGGCAACCGTTCCAACGCTTCCGGCGAAATCGAGCTCGACGGCGCATGGGCCCGCCTGGTCGGCGAAGAAGGCCGCGGCGTGCGCACGATCATCGACATGGTGCAGCACACACGCCTCGACTGCACTCTTGGCTCGGCGGCTTTGATGCGCCGCGCATTCGTTGAGGCATTGCACCATTGCCGCCACCGCGAAGCCTTCGGGCGCCGCCTGATCGAACAGCCCCTCATGCGCAACGTGCTGGCCGACCTCGCCATCGATTCGGAAGCGGCCACTATCCTGGCCCTGCGGGTGGCGCGCGCGTTCGATGAAAGCGACACCACGTTCGCGCGCCTGGCCGTCGCCATCGCCAAGTATTGGACCTGCAAACGAGCGCCTGCTCATGTGGCCGAGGCCTTGGAGTGCCTCGGTGGGAACGGCTATGTGGAGGAGTCCCCCATGCCGCGCCTCTATCGCGAGGCCCCGGTGAATTCCGTCTGGGAAGGCTCCGGCAACGTCATCGTTCTCGACGCCTTGCGCACCATCGCCAAGGAACCAGAGTCTTTCGAGCGCCTGCGTGCCGAAATCCTGGCCGCCCGCGACCCGCGCCTTGAAAAGTTTGTCGCCGGTCTTTCTCCCAGTGTTGCCGAATCCGACGGCCGCCGCTTCGTCGAACACCTGGCACTGGCGTTGCAAGCGTCGCTGCTGCTGCGCTTCAGCCCCACCTCGGTATCGGATGCCTATTGCACCTCGCGCCTGGAGGCCGGTGCCGGCGCCGCCTTTGGCACACTCCCGTCCGGCATCGACACCGCCGCCGTTCTCGCTTGCTACTGACGTGCTACTCACGTCAACCCGGATTCCGCCTGAGATATAATCGCTCAAACGCTGCCAGCGCGAAAGGTTCAAGAGGAGTTCCAATGCCTCATCCGAGAACACGGTCTGCCGCCCTGCTGGTTCTCGAGGTAATGCTGGCAGCAAGCCTCTGCCCTATCCAAGCCAACGATCAGGCCGTCAGAAGCCGCCGCGACTCACCATCGGCCTCCATCCGCGTCGACGTTCAGGCCATCATGGTGCCGGTTACCGTCACCGACGCCATGGACAGGCCCGTGCAGGATCTCAAGAAAGAAGATTTCCATCTCTTTGAAGACGGCGCGCGGCAAGAGATCGTCTCGCTGTCCACCATCGACGTCCCCGCTTCCGTGGGAGTCATTTTCGACGCTAGTAGCAGCATGGCCCGGAAACTCGCGGCTTCGGTGGATGCCGTCGACCAGTTCTTCAAGACCAGCATTCCCGGAGACGAGTTTCTGCTGGTGCGCTTCAATGACAGGCCGCATCTCATCACCGGGTTCACTACTGATATCGGCGACATTTCCGGCTGGCTGCACACGACGCGCCCCCATGGCTTGACCGCGCTGAACGACGCCATTTACATGGGCATTCAGAAGATGAAGCCCGCGCGCAACGGCCGCAAAGTGCTGCTCGTGCTTTCCGACGGCGGCGATAACAATAGCAGCTATTCCCAACGCCAGCTGCAGCGCTTGGTGCGCGAAGCCGATGTGCAGATCTATTCGATCAGCTTACTGGAAGGATCGCGCCTGCTCGAGAGCATTTCCGGCGAGACCGGCGGCCGCATGTATCGCGTGCGCACCGCCGCGGAATTGCCTGATACCATCAACAAGCTGAGCCGCGAGATTCGCAGCCGCTATGTGCTGAGCTACTACTCGAGTCGCTCGCGCAATGACGGGAAATACAGGAGGCTGAACGTCGCCGTCGCCGACCCCATGCTCCGCGTCTCGTGGCGGCGCGGCTACTACGCCCCGGTCGAATGAGAGGCGCCTGGCGCCGTCGGCGCTGACTGCGCGCGTGCCAGCGCTTCTGCTTTCCGGATCGCCTTCTCGCGCAGTTCCCAGCTGGCGATGGCCTTCTGGGTTCCTTCCCGCGCCATGCTCGCGCTGAGGCGCCGTTCCGCTTCGTCAAAGGTTGCTTCGGCTTCCAGGCGCGCCGCTTCGGCCGCCTCGTCCGCCTTCCGGACTTTCTGCACCGCCTCGAGCATGAGCGGGTCCAGTTCCCGCGCCTTCCCGTTTCCCGCAACCGGCCGCTCGAGCGCCCGATAAGCCGTTTTCAGCACTGCCGGCCACTGGGCCTTCACCTTCTTTTCCTGCTGCGCCAGCGCATCGGTGGCCCGGTCCGCAGCCACGCGTACCCGGCCCTTTTCCATCAGCCAGCGCCAGACCCCCCACTCCCGGGCTTCGGTCATCAGCGCCTTCGCATCTTCCACCGCCGTCAGTTTCTGCATGTCTCTGCTTTAAAGGATAAGCGAGTGCGAATATCCGTGCAAGGCGGGCCGCTTGGAGTGATAATGAATCGGATAGGATTGTATGAATCATTTCCAAACAGGCCGGCGAGCCCTGGCACTGGTCATTTGCTGTGTCGCAATGCCAGCCGGGACTCCGCAGCGGCCGCTCAAGCCCGAAACCGCGAGCGCTTTTGATTGCTACGTCCAGTCCGCCGAAGCCCGGATGGATGCCCGCAAGAACTTCCTTCTGGCCGAGTCCGACGCCGCCTTGAACGAGCAACTCGTGCGCGCCGGGCGCGTCCAGACCACCGCGCCGAATGGCGTCAACCCACACAAACTGGCAGGCGGCCAGCTCTACGATTGGATCGGTTCCATGTTCATCCCGGGAGCCAGGCTCGATCGCCTCGTCCTGATGCTCCAGGACTATGACCACCGCGCCCAGTATTTCCCGGAGACCATTTCCAGTTCCAAGCTCCTGTGCCGCACCGGCAAGGATCGCTTTCGCTATACCATGCGTATGAAGGAACCGGCCGTGCTCGATGTGGAGAGCGACGTCACTTGGGAGCAGGTCGACGCAACTCATTGGCGCTGCCGCTCCTACTCCACCAACGTGCAGGAAGTCGGCAAGGATCATGGTTACCTGCGGCGTCTCTATTCATATTGGCGGTTTGGCGAAACGGAAAAAGGCGTCTACGTCGAGGGCCAAACCATTACGCTGAGCGATGAATTCGGAGGGATGGCCCGCGCGATCGGCTCGGCGTTCCTGGGAATCAACCCGGAGAAATCCCTGAAGCATTCGTTGCAGTCGATGCGCGAGTCAGTCCTCAAACCGGGACTACAGATCGCGAATCCCCCGGAGGGACTACCCGACTGCGGCGAACCCTTCCATCCGGGACCTTGTGAAAAACCCTAGCGCCGAAGAGCCGGATTTCAACTTCGACTTCATCGTGATCGGCTCCGGCTTCGGCGGCAGCGTTGCAGCGCATCGTCTCACCCAAAAGGGATACCGAGTGGCGGTGATGGAGATGGGCCGCCGCTGGAGCGCCGAGAACCTGCCGCACACCAACTGGGTGCTCTGGCGCTGGATCTGGCGGCCTCGGCTGGCGCTGCGCGGTTTCTTCAACATCCGCCCCTTTCGCCACGTGATGATCCTGCACGGCTGTGCCGTGGGTGGCGGTTCCATCACCTACGCGTGCACCTCGCTGGCTCCGCGCGACACCGTCTGGGAGACCGGGTCCTGGGCCGGCCTCGCGGACTGGAAGACCGAGATGCCGCCCTTCTATGAAACAGCGCGGCATATGCTGGGAGTCTCGTGCAATCGCATCCTCGGCCCGGCTGACCACCTTCTCCGGCAGGCGGCCGAGGCTGAAGGCAAAGGCGCCACCTTTTATCACACCAGCGTTGCCATCTTTCAATCCGCCGAAGGAGAGCCCCAAGGCCGCCCTGATTCCGATCCCTACTTCGGTGGCGAAGGCCCGCCGCGCAACACCTGCATCGGCTGCGGCGGCTGCATGATGGGCTGCCGCCATAACGCCAAGAACACGCTCGATAAGAACTATCTGTATCTGGCGGAGAAGCACGGCGCTCGGGTATTCGCGGAAACTCAGGTAGTGGACGTGCTTCCCTTGAACAACGCTGCCGATGGAAGTGAGGGCTACCAAGTCCACACGGTCAAATCGACCGCGTGGCTGCGCCGAGAGCCCCGCCGCTTTACCTGCCGCAGCGTGGTTTTCGCCGCCTCCGCGCTCGGCACCATGGATCTTCTCTTCCGCCTCAAACGCAAAGGCTCTCTGCCCAGTCTCAGCTCACAACTCGGCAACCGCGTGCGAACCAACGCCGAATCCCTGATCGGGATCCGCGTGCCTCACAGCGCACAAGACCTGTCGCAGGGCATCGCTATCGGCTCTGGCTTCTATCTGGACGACCACACGCACATCGAGGCCACGCGCTACCCGGCAGGCTCGGACTCCATGGGCCTCCTCGCGACGCTGCTGACCGGCGGCCGCCCGGGCTGGCGCCGAATCCTGTCTTGGATCGCAACCCTGGTGGCTTCGCTGCTGCGTTATCCCTTCCGCACCGTCCGCTGTCTTCATCCGTTCGGCTGGGCGCGAGAGTCGCTCATCCTCCTCTGCATGCAGAGCCTGGAGGGTTCCATCGACATGCGGCTCGGCCGCCCCTGGTTCTGGCCGTTCCGTAAAGTGCTGGTCAGCCGCGGCGAAGGAATACCCACCTTCATCCCGCAAGCCAACGACTTCGCCCGCAAGACCGGAAAACGCATCGGCGGAATGCCGATGAGCATGCTTACGGAGATCCTGTTTAACATCCCGGGAACCGCGCACGTCCTGGGAGGTTGCGCGATGGCGGCTTCCCCAGCTGAGGGCGTAGTGGATGCTTACAACCGCGTCTTCGGGTACAAGAATATGTATATATGCGATGGCTCTGCGATCGCCGCCAATCTGGGCGTGAATCCCAGCCTCACCATCTGCGCGCTCTCGGAGCGCGCCATGAGCCACATTCCGCCCGCGCCGGAACGGCCCTAAACCTTACTTCTTGATGTTCGGTCCGAAGTTGAACGCCGGGCCTACCGAAAAACGAACCGTCCAGCGGCCGTCCTTCAAGAGGTCATTGAAGAGGTGATCGTAGACTACGTCCACCTGGCTCCGCAGCGCGAAATGTTTGTTGACCAGGATATCGAACCCGCCTCCCAGCCCCACGAACCCGGCCGTATCGGTCTTGGATCCGTTCGGGGTCAGGCTTGCCACGATTCCCTTTGCGATCGCGTCCGTTGGCTGCGGAGTCGCTTTTTCGAACATCGCACCGGCAAACAGGGGCCGGAAGAAAATGGTCTCGTTCCTGAAATGCCGAAACGCCAATTGCGGCCCGACGGCGAACGTCTGCGTCCGTGAATGGATCGGCACTTGCAACGTATACCCCGGGGGGATCAGACCCGCTCGTGCCATCTGAGTCAACGTGCCGCCCAACTGCGTCTGCAGTTCGCTGGGCAGCAGGTTCGGCGTGATCATGCCATCGCCGGTGGCCAGCGTGTAGTCGAACCCGAAGGAATACCAGGTCTTTGGCCGAAAACCCACCTGAGCGGCAAATCCGTTCTCGAACAGGCTCACGTTTGGGCTGCTCAGAAAGCCATAGCCGACGAAGGCGTCATAGCGTGTGACATATTCCTGCTCGCTGAAAGCTGGCAAGCTCAGCCAGAGGAAAGCGAGCGGCGCCATGAACAGCATCATGCGCCGCATGCCCTTGTGCTGCGCGCGTTGCGCGGTACACATAAATAAAGACCTCCCGCCAGGCCGACGACGGCTCTCCCCAGGATGACCCCATGCGAGCGAACCTTTCGGAGCGGCTGCGGCGATCCGATCAGAAACAGAGTAACACTATTTCAGTTAAAAAGATCCCAAATACTGATTGCTCCCATTGGCACGCTCTCTTACAATGAGGGAAGGCACACAGGCATGATTCCGGCTCTCATGATCGAGCGCCTGTACACGGTAGGTAGCCTCCAGAATTCCGACGGCCATGCGCAGTTCGCCCTCAAGAATCGCCTGGCGAGCGCTGAACTGGTGGCGGTCCGTCATCTCGCCATTGACGGCTCTCCGGTGGCGTTGGACCGCGTCCGCCTTTGCCTGGAAGACGGGCGTGTTCTGGCGCCCACCCAGGTGAGCTGCGAGCAGCCCATCCCCTTCCCGCTGCGCTCCAGCCTGACGATCGATACAGGCGCTCCGCCGCTGCCCTGCAGCCGGCATGAGATCGAAATCGCCTTCACCGCCCGCCCCTTCGGCGAGTTCACTCTCAAGGTCGCGGATACCGTGGCTGAACGAGAACCGTCCCGATTGCACATCCCGCGATCGGAAACCGACAACTACGGCGAGGAGATCATTCGCCGCCGGCGGGAACTCCTGGAACAGCGTGGCGGCCTCCGCTTGCAGCACATCGCGCACCAGTCCTTTGACCCTCACATGGCCCGAGGTAACTGCGAAAACTTCATCGGCGTGGCGCAGGTTCCCATCGGTTTGGCCGGCCCTCTCCGGATCTGTGGTGAATATGCCGACGGGGAGTACCTGATTCCCCTGGCTACCTCGGAAGGCACGCTGGTGGCCTCTCACAACCGTGGCATGAAAGTACTGAACCTGTGTGGCGGCGTGAAGACCACAGTCATGGCGGACGCCATGCAGCGAGCCCCGGCCTTTGTCTTTCGCGATGCCCGCGCCTGCCGCGATTTTGTGCAATGGGTGCAATCCCACACCGAACAAATCCGCCGGGAAGCGGAAGCGACCTCGTCGGTGGCCCGCCTGCAGTATGTCGATCCGTATGTCGCCAGCAAGTTCGCGTATCTTCGGTTCAATTTCACGACCGGCGACGCCGCCGGCCAGAACATGGTTGGCCGGGCCACCCTGGCGGCCTGCGAATGGATTCTCGCCAACTATCAGGGCATCGCCAATTTCTACCTCGAATCGAATTTTGCCACTGATAAGAAGGCCTCCCACATCAATATCTTGCGGACTCGCGGCAAACGCGTCACGGCGGAAGCCACCATCCCCCGCGACATTCTGAAACGCCATCTGCGCGTCGAGCCGGAAGTCCTCCAATACCATTACGGTGTATCAAACATCGGCGCATTCCTCTCTGGAGCCAACAACAACGGCGCGCAATCGCCGAACAGCATCACCGCCCTCTTTATTGCCACGGGGCAGGACGTGGCGAACGTGGCCGAATCTTCGGCGGGCGTCCTCTATTCCGAATTGACGCCCGCCGGCGGCCTCTACATGTCGCTCACGATTCCTTCCCTGATCGTTGCCACACATGGTGGTGGCACTGGCCTCGCCACGCAGCGCGAATGCCTGGAGATGCTGGATTGCTATGGGAAAGGCAAGGTGAACCGGCTCGCCGAGATCATCGCCGGCGTGGCCCTGGCGGGAGAAATCTCCCTCGGTGCGGCCATCTCCTCGTCCGATTGGGTCTCGGCCCACGAGAAACACGGCCGGAACCGCTGACGCGCTACCCGGGCAGCAGTGCCTGCGCCACCGGAATCAGGTCCTTGACGTTCAGCGGCTCGTGGAACACTCCGAAGCTGCCTACGCAGCGCGTCAGGAATTGGCAGGCAATCACCTGATCCATCCGCACTCCCGGTCCGGCAACGTCGTGCAGAACGCCGTCAAGCGTGAACAGCACCTTCCGGAACATGAACAGAGCCGCCGGAAACCGTACGCCCGTTAGTGCCAGCTCGTCGAGCAGGATCATCGCATCCAGCACGCTGGGCGCGCGCCCTCGGGGAAAACTCGCGAAGAAACGGTTCACATGCTGTTCGATCAGCAGTTGCGGCGTCCGGTGGCCGCGTCGGTTGGGTTTGGCGAGCGCGTAGATCGCCTCCGCAACCCCCGCTGGCTTCCGCAACAGTGTCATGACGGCCAGCATCACCACCTGCCGCCGCGTCGCCAGGCTCAATCGATCCGTCAATGCCCAGTCGAGGATCACCAGCTCGCGGTGTGGCTCATCGTAAAGCAGATTGCCGGCATGCGGATCGGCGTGGAAGACCGCTTCCGGCTCCGGCGAGAACAGCGGGACCGCAACCAGCGCTTCGATCACCTGCCGCGCAATGCCGCTGCGCCGCAGCGGCGCGCGCGGGAAGGCTTCCGTAACTTTGACGCCGTGTTCGGCGCTCATCGCCGTGACCCGGCGGCTGCAGAGCGGGCCAATCAGGCGCGGCACCCGGATACCGAAACTGGAGTGGTACATCCGGGCCGCCTCGATCAGCGTCGCTTGCTCGCGCGGGAAGTCCAGTTCATGCTCCAACAACAACCGCACTTCCGAGATCATCTCTCGCAGATCGCGCACGGCAAAGCCATATCCCCGGTCGCGCGACCCCAAGTATTCGCTCAAGCCCTGCAGCAGGTTCATGTCTTGGGCGAAGTTTTCCGGAACGTAGGGCTTGAGAACTTTGAAGGCGCCTTCTTCCGGCTCGCGGCGCGGCTTCCTCCAGGTGAACTTCACGATCGCGCTCGCGCTGCCTTCCTTGTGCACGGAAGGTTCGATCTGGACCCCGTACGCCTTCAACCGAGGACCCAGATCCTCGGTGACAATGGCGCGGATCTCGTCTGCGGTCACATCGGTCATGCCGTTTTCCAATTGGCACAGCGCTTCCCGCACCGGAACCGCCAGCCCCCGGTGTCGCGCCAGGACCTGGCCGAGCTTCTGCAGACCCGGCATTTTCGCGATTAACCGGATCAACCGCTCCTCCGGCGGCGTCTCCGCCGGCAACCCCATCTGCTCGCGAAGCTTCGCAGCCAGCCGCTCGCGCGACAGTTTCGAGAAGACAAACCCCATCGCGTCCCGCACCAGCGGGCGCCACGCCGCTTGCGCCTCGGGCACCAGTGTCTCGACAGGAACTAACGCGGCAATGGTTGCTGCATTTTGGACCATGCTACAACCGGGCCAGCGCCGTCACGCGGACCGCGCGAGCCCTCTTCCCGCAGCGGCGGCGTGCGCCATCCCAGCCGGGCGCAGCTCTCGCCGCAGCACTTTGCCAATGGGATTCTTTGGCAATTCGTCTCGGAATTCGATGAGCTTGGGAACCTTATAGCTCGTCAGATGCTGCCGGCAGTGCCCGATCACTTCTTCGGCCGTAGGAGGCGGCCCGCTCACCACCAGGAACGCCTTCACCAGTTCACCCGTGATCCGATCGGGAACACCGACTACCGCGCACTCCACCACACCGGGCATCGCCGCGAGCACGTCCTCGACTTCCGTCGGATACACGTTGAAGCCCGACACGATGATGATGTCTTTCTTGCGGTCCGTCACCCGTAGGAATCCGCGACTGTCCATCACGCCGATGTCGCCCGTCCGCAGCCAGCCTTCGCCGCTGAGAGCGTGGCGGGTCTCCTCCGGCCGGTTCCAATACCCTTGCATCACCTGCGGCCCGCGCACACAGATCTCACCTTGAGACCCAATCGAGACCTCCCCGTCGTTCTCATCACGAACCGAGATCTCCGTGGAGGGCACCGGTAAGCCGATGGAGCCGGAATAATCCGAGTCCAGGCAGTTGCACGCCACCAGCGGCGAGGCTTCCGTAAGGCCATACCCCTCGGTCAAATGGCACCGGGTGACTGCTTGCCAGCGTTCCGCCACCGCCCGGTGAATCGCGGCTCCGCCGCCAATCGCCACTTTCAGCCCGCCAAAGTCGAGGGCCGCGAAGCCGGGCGTGTTCAACAGCCCGTTGTAGAGCGTGTTGACGCCCGTGATGGCGGTAAACCTTGTCTTCTTCAGCTCTTTGACGAACCCCCGCATGTCCCGGGGATTGGTAATCAGCAGGTTCAGTCCACCCAGCGAGGTGAAGAGCAGACAATTCACCGTCAGGGAGAAGATGTGATAAAGAGGCAGCGCGCTCACCACCACCTCCTCGCCCTCGCGAAGTTTGGTCCGCGCCCATGCCCCCGCCTGAAGCAGGTTCGCCACCAGGTTCCCATGCGTCAGAATGGCGCCCTTCGACGTCCCGGTGGTTCCCCCCGTGTATTGGAGCAACGCGATGTCGCCCAGGCTCAGAGCGGCTTCCCGGAACTCGCGGCCATGCCCGTCTTCGAGCGCCACGCGAAAATCTACGGCGCTTGGCAACCGCCAGGGAGGCACCAGCTTCTTCACGCGTTTGACGGCGAAATTCACCACCGCGCTCCGGGGGAAGCCGAGCAGATCGCCCAGTTGCGTCGTCACGAGGTGCTTGAGCGCGGTGCGTTCCACCACCTTCTCCAACACGTGGGCGAAGTTCTCCAGAATCACGATTACTTCCGCCCCCGAATCCCGGAGTTGGTGCTCCAGTTCCCGTGCCGTGTAGAGCGGGTTCACGTTCACCACGGTCATCCCGGCCTGTAGCGCGCCGAAGAAAGCCACGGGATATTGCAAGAGGTTGGGCAGCATCAGCGCGACACGCGAGCCCTTCTGCAAGCCCGGCCGGCTTTGCAGCCATGCCGCAAAATCGCGGGCCAGCCCGGCTACTTCCGAGTATGTGATCGTGGTTCCCAGGTTCTGGAACGCCGGGTACCTTGGGAACTTTTGCGCGGTACGCGCCAGTACATCGGGCACCGATGCGTACTCATTGAGATTGATATCCGCCTGCACGGCGGCAGGGTAACTCGTCAACCATACTTTTTGCACACGGAGCCTCGCGCGGAAAACATGACACTCCTGTTCTGCGCCGTATCAACTGTAACCCTTTTGCGCGAGCACAGCAACGGATTTAATACTCGATTGTCTGATTGGATTACCGGCGGCGCTTCCGCAACGCCGCTTCCAGCTCCGCGACACGGCGCCGAAGTTGTTCCAACTCTCCGTTAGCTTCCGGCGCGGTCGTGGCGCCCAACAAATTTTTCACGAGATGGAGAGGAGACAGAGCGGCCGCGCCTGCTTCGTGGAGGCCTGTCTGAATGGTGTCTTGCACGCGATGGTAAGCATCGAATGCCGACTTCAGATACCACATGACGAATTCCCGCCCGGCCCGATCGGAAGCCACAATCAACTGCCGCAACAGTTCGAGAGGCAGGCCCGTGGGCTGATCCTTGGCATCTTCCAGGATGATCTGCGTCAGCACCACGCGCGTCAGATCTTCCCCGGTCTTGGCGTCCACCACCTGCAGTTCGGCCCCGCTCCGCACCAGGTCCGCGATCTGCTGCAGATTGACGTACTTGCCGCTCGCCGTGTTGTACATCCGGCGGTTGGCATACTTGCGGATCACAACTGTGTGATTTTGCTGCACTGCCGTCTCTAAAATTTATATTGACATAAAAAGGTCCGAAGATCTATAGTGACCATGGATGCTGCAGTGCAGCAACCGGAGTCCTCATGGCAACCAAAGTGAAACCCCGGCCCGCCGCCCCCCGGGCCAAAGAGCCGTCGGCTCTGTCTCAGTTGACGGATTGGGTCCGGCAAGGAACGGAGAGCTTCTTTGCCACCCAGCGTACCCTCTTGGATCTGGTGATGCGCCAGAACGCGCATCTGATCCACGGCGTGCAGGAGCACCTGGCCGCGGCGCGACGCGTTCCCGCCGAAGCCGCGTTGGAAATTGCCGGCGAAGGAGCGTCGAACTTCATTGCCGCCCAACGTGTCCTGCTCAATCTGGCCCAGCGCCAAAGCGAAATCCTGCTTACCGGTGTCAAGGAACGAACCGGCGGAGTGGCGCCCCTCACCGCCATTACCGAAGTTTTCCGTCAGGGCGTGGACACCTTCATCGAGATGCAATTGCACTTCCTGGCGTTGGCCGCCAGGCAGACCGATGCCTGGATCGATGACGCCAAATCCGGCCGCGGCTTCGACCCCGCCGGTTTAACGGAACTGGCGCGCGACGGTATGGAGAATTTCGTACGCTACCAGAAAAAATTTCTGGACGTGATCGCGGAGGAGACCGCTCACGCTACCGGCGCCGACGGCAAGGAGCCCCGCAAGAAGACCGAGGTCCTGGAACTCGCGCGGCAGACGGCCGAGGCATTCATCGACGCCCAGAAAAAGCTGTTGGAAGTCGCCACACAACAAGTCTCGGTGAACCTCGAGACCGCGCGTCACGCAGTGGAGGTGCTGAATCCTCTTCCGGCGCTCAACCTCGCGGACTTGACCCGCCAGACCGTGGGCAGCCTGGTGACCGCACAGAAGGCCCTGCTGGATGTCATGGCGAAGCCCGGCCGCGGCGCGGGCGCCGCCAAACCGCATCGCCCTCACCCGAAGACCCGCAAGCGCTCGCCGCGGACCGAACCGGAGCCCGCTCTCTCAACCCCGTAGCCGCAGGCTAGTCGATATAGCCCTCACGGGGGAAGCGTCAGACTTTAGCGCGTTGGTAAGATAAAGCGGAACATCACCAATGGGATCCCCGCGCGCTGGCGCTCGCAAGCCATATGAAGCGGTGCCGCTTCCGATCTGGCAGGAGTTGCTGGTCGGCGTCGAAATGGCCTACCTCCGGGTCTCGCCCGTGTATTGGGGGTTCGGTATCCCCCGCGGCGATGGCGCTCCGGTGGTCGTGGTGCCCGGCTTCCTGGGCACCGACTTCTATCTCACGGAGTTTCGCGCCTGGCTGCGCCGCATTGGCTACAGACCGTACGATTCCCGCATCGGTTTGAACGCCGATTGCCCCAATCTCCTGATTCGGCACCGCCTCGCCGCCACCATCACAAAGGCTTTCCGGGCGGAGAAGAAAAAGGTTCATGTCATCGGCCACAGTCTGGGCGGCGTGTTGGCGCGTGCCGTGGCCGCCCAAATGTCCGACAAAGTGGCGTCGGTGATCACGCTGAGCGCTCCCTTCCGCGGCGTGGTGGCGCACCCGACCGTGCTGCACGTGGCCGGCTTGGTGCGCAGCCAGATCCTGGAACGTCACGGCGAGGGCGTCCTCCCGTCGTGCTATACCGCCGCCTGTACCTGCCGCTTTCTCGACTCGCTCACGGGCCCCCTCCCCAAGAAGCTCAACCAGACTGCCATCTACACCAAATCGGACGGCATCGTGGATTGGCAGGTGTGCATTACCGGCGACTCCACCGTGGATTACGAGGTGGCGGGCACGCACATCGGGATGGTGTTCAACCCGATTGTGTTCACTATCGTAGCGCACCGCCTGGCCGGCAAACGCCCGCCTCTCTAGCCCAGAATTCTGGTGTAACGCAGCAGCTTCACCAGCCGTGTCATCCACCGCGCGTGCACTGCCGGATCCACTCCCGGCGCCGGCCCGATGGGAAGCAGCCTCTGGATCGCGATTGTCTGCGGCTTCGTGAATTTCAAAATGCCCTCGGCTCCATGCCGCGAGTGTAAACCGGATTCTTTCCATCCCCCGAACGGGGAATCGACCGAGCCCCACACGGCCGCATAGGGTTCGTTCACATTGACGCTCCCCGCTCGGATCCGCCGCGCTAGCTGCGCCGCCGAGCGCGTGTCCCGACTCCAGATGCTGGCATTTAATCCGTACGGAGTATCGTTGGCTTTGTCGACGGCTTCCTGGTCCGTCGCAAACGAATACACCGACACCACCGGCCCAAACGTCTCCTCGTCATAGACTTTCATCCCCGCACGGACTCCGGTGAGAATGGTGGGCTCATAGAAGAGGGGGCCGACATCCGCGCGCCTCCGTCCTCCCGCCGCCAACGAGGCGCCCTTGTCGAGCGCATCGCGCACATGCCCGTCGACTGTGTGGAGCTGGCGCTCCGAAGTCAGCGAACCTACGTCGATGGAGTAATCCAGCGCGGTCCCCAGCCGCAGTGCCTTGGTCCGTTCCACGAACAGGCTGAGAAACCGCGCATAAAGCGTTTGGTGGACATAAATCCGCTCCATCGAGACGCAGACCTGCCCGGCGCCCACAAAACAACCGCCGATCGCACCGGCGACCGCTGCCGTAAGGTCAGCATCCGCCCGGACGATCATCGGGTTCTTCCCGCCCAGCTCCAGCGAGCAGCCAATCAGGCGGTCGGCTGCCTGCCGCGCAACCAGCCGGCCGGTTCGGGTGCCGCCCGTGAACATCACGTAGTCGGCGCGCGCGGCCAGCGCCGGCCCCACCACCGGCCCGTCCCCGGTGACGATGCGGAAAACATCCTCAGGAAGACCCGCCTGGCACAGCAGATCCAACGCCCACAGAGCCGTCAAGCTGGTTTGCGCATCCGGTTTCAGAACGGCGGTGTTGCCTGCCAGCAGCGCTGGAACGGCATCGGTGATCGCCAGAGTCAGCGGATAGTTCCAGGGTGAAAGGAACCCGACTACTCCCAACGGAGATCTCCGTTCCCAGGTCTTCGTCAAGACCGGGAGCGCGCCCTTGCGGCGCCGGGGCCGCAACAGCTTTCCGGCGCGCCACCCGTAGTAGCGACACACCACCGCGGTATCGAGAATCTCTTCAAAGGCGTGGCGTCGCGCCTTGCCCGTTTCGAGCTGGATCAGATCCAGAATTTCACTCTGGCGATCGAGCAAGAGGTCGTGGAAGCGGAGAAAGATCCCGGCCCGCTCCGCGAACGAGCGCTCCGCCCAGACCGCCTGCGCCGCCTGCGCCCGCCCGATCGCGACCGCTACGTCTTCCTCCGTGCCCGCCGGTATCGTTCCCAGCGCGGTCCCGCTGAAGGGCGCGATCACCGGAATCTGCTCATGGGGACCGGCGCCGAGGGTGACTTGCGAAGCCAGCGTTGCGAGTCGTTCGGGCGTCACCCTTGACAGCTCCTCCAATCCATCCTACTCTACAATTCGGAGCATTGTGTCCGAAAAAAGGCAGCAGTATGGAAATGCTGGAAACGCCCGTCCCCGGGGACCTCGCCGAAGACACACCCTGGAGTGATCCTCCGCCGAAGTTAGAGGAACAAGAGCTCGATATCCTTGCCTTCGAACTCTGGCAACGCGCCAGCCGCCAGGATGTCGCGGCCGGCCAAGATTGCCCGGACGAAGACATCGAAGTGGCAAGCCACGCCAGTTGTTTGTAGACCGAAGCGCGATTTCAAGGGAGCGTGCATGGAGAATCCTGGTCCGGCGCAAAACCGGTTGTTGTCCGGGGCCGACGCGGCCTTCCTTTACCTCGAGCGCAAGGAGATTCCGCTCCACATCGCGTGTGTCTCCATCTTTGACGGGCCGATCCCGTTTGACGACTTCATCGCCAAGATCGATTCCAAACTGCACCTGATCCCGCGCTACCGCCAGATCGCCGTCGCGCCGCCATTCCACATCGGCTATCCCACCTGGCAGTGGGACCCGCGCTTCGACATCCGCCGCCATATCTTCCGCGTCACGCTCGATCCTCCGGGCGGCGAAGCCGAACTCCAGGCGCTGGCCGGGCGCATTCTCAGCCAGGTGATGGATCGCAACAAGCCCTTGTGGGATATCCACGTCATCGACGGCCTCAAAGACGGCCGCGGCGCCCTCATCCCGCGCGTGCACCACGCGCTGGCCGATGGCGTATCCGGCGCGGCGCTGCTCAATGTCATTCTCGATCCGACGCCGGAAGCGTCGCAGATCATCACCAGGCGGCGTTATCGCGTCCCTCGGACCAAGCCGCGTCCCGAATCGGTTGCCGACGCCCTCGGCAATGCCGTGCACAGCACGCTGGAGAATCTGTTGGCCGCGGAAGCAGGCCTGGTCGCCATGGCGCAAGGCCTGTTGACGGGACCGATGCAGGAAGGCTTAGCCGGATTGGTGAGTCTCTTGCCGGAGTTCGCCGTTTCGGTGGAACGGCTCCCGTTCAATCAGCCGTGCACCGGCGAGCGCCAGTTCTGTTGGACCGAGATCAGTTTTGCCGATGTGCACGCGATCCGGACTGCGGCCGGCACCACCATCAACGATGTCATTCTGACCGTGGTTACGCGCGCCGTCGCGCGCTACATCGAACTGCACGGGCAAAGCGTGGCGCACCGGTTTATCCGCATGGTCTGCCCGTATAGTCTGCGGCGCGACGACGGCGACTCCCTCGGCAACCAGATCTCCTTCCTGCCCGTCGCCTTGCCCCTGGACATAGAAGATCCGCTGAAGATGCTCCGCGCCGTAGCAGAACGCACGAAGATCATGAAGGGGGCGCGCGCCGCGGGCCTTGTAGCCTTGGCGGCCGCGTGGCTCGGCTCGGCGCCGCCTCCACTGCAAGCCCTGTTCTGGCAGAACATCCCCTTGATCCCTCTGCCTCTGCCGTTATTCAACATGATCTGCACGAACGTGCCGGGCTCCCCGGTGCCGCTCTATTCCATGGGCCGCCGGATGCTCACCTCGTATCCGCAAGTCCCCACCGGTTACGAACTCGGCATCGGCTGTGCCGCCCAGAGTTACGACGGCAAAATCTTCTTCGGTGTCACCTCCGACACCGACGCCGCCCCCGACGCCGACCGTCTCCGCGATTTCCTCCGCATCAGCTTCGCCGACCTCTGCCGCGCCGCGCGTGTCCGGGCCCGCAAGCCGCGGCGCCCGCGCCAGACCTCCGTCGCTCCGGCCGCGTGAATTGGTCGGTTCTAGGAAATGGAGCGGGAGACGGGGATCGAACCCGCGACCAACAGCTTGGAAG
>CAYTJD010000022.1:0-24430 GCA_964438005.1 uncultured Solibacteraceae bacterium
CGATCGAGGATTTCCGCGGCCTTTCGCTGCCCAAAGTCACGGACTGGAAGCATCTCGACCTGAATTACAAGATCGTGGCGCGAATCGACGCGGAGAAGTGCATTGGGTGCGATCTGTGCTACATCGCCTGCTGGGACGGCGCACACCAGTGCATTCATCTCGATGGCCATGCCGTGCCCGCGGCCGTCGAAGCCGCCAGCCGCGCCAAAATCGCGGTGACGCCGATCGCGAAGCTCGATTCGGGGCAGGTCTCGAACGGCGCGACTCCGCCCGCGCGCATCCCACGCATCGACGAGGCTGAGTGCGTCGGCTGCAACCTGTGCTGGCTCGTGTGCCCGGTCCCGGGCTGCATCACCATGGACCAGATCGACACCGGCCGGCCCGCCGAAACCTGGGCCCAGCGGAGCGCCGCTCAATGAATACGCTCATCCAGAACGGCACGGTCGTCACCGCCCGCGAGACGAAGCCGGCCGACGTCCTGATCGAGGACGGCCGAATTAAGGAAGTCCGCCCCGGGATCCCCGCCGACGGCGCGCGCGTCGTCGACGCCAAAGGCCTGTACGTCATCCCCGGCGGCATCGACGCGCACACGCATCTCGACATGCCCTTCGGCGGCACGACATCGAGCGACGATTTCGAGACGGGGACGCGCGCCGCGGCCTTCGGCGGCACGACGAGCATCGTTGATTTTGCCATCCAGGCGCGCGGCACGCGCATGCGCGACGCGCTCGACACCTGGTGGAAGAAGGCCGAGGGACGCGCCTGCATCGACTACGGGTTGCACATGATCGTCACCGACCTGCCGGAAGCCGGTCTAGAAGACATGGACGACATGGTGCGCGAGGGCGTGGCGAGTTTCAAGCTCTTCATGGCGTACCCCAACGTCCTGATGGTGGACGACGCCACGATCTTCAAGGCGCTCTCGCAGACCGCCAAGAATGGCGCACTCATCTGCATGCACGCCGAAAACGGCAGCGTGATCGACGTGATCATCGCGCGCGCGCTGGCGGAAGGCAAGACGGCGCCGATTTATCACGCGCTGACGCGGCCGCCGCGGGCGGAGGCCGAGGCGGTGCACCGGGCGATCGCGATGGCGGAGATTGCGGGGGCGCCGGTGTACATCGTGCATCTCTCGTCGGAAGACGCGTTGAACGAAGTGCGCGAGGCGCGCGATCGCGGCGTTCCGGCATTTGCCGAGACGTGCCCGCAATACCTGCTGCTTTCGATCGAAGAATTGGAGCGGCCGAATTTCGAAGGGGCGAAGTACGTGTTTACGCCGCCGCTGCGGCCCAAGGAACATCTGCCACGGCTGTGGGACGGGTTGAAGCACGACCACCTGCAGGTAGTCTCGACCGATCACTGCCCGTTCTGCTTCAAGGACCAGAAGGTGCTCGGCAAAGGCGACTTCACGAAGATTCCGAATGGCGGACCGGGGATCGAGAACCGGCTGCAGCTGATCTATCATCACGGGGTGAACGCGGGGAAACTGTCGCTGAATCGCTTTGTGGAGTTGACTTCGACCACACCCGCGCGGTTGTTCGGCATGTATCCGAAGAAGGGCGAAATCGCGCCGGGCAGCGACGCCGACCTGGTGCTGTGGGATCCGAACGCGGCCCACACGATCAGCGCGCAGACGCATCATATGCGGGTGGACTACTCGATGTTCGAAGGCTTCCAGGTGAAGGGGAACGCGCGGACGGTGGTGTCGCGCGGAGAAGTGATCGTGGATAACGGCCAGTTTTTCGGCAAGGCCGGCCGCGGAAACTATCTGAAACGCGAGGCGCGGGGAGGGGCCTGGAAGTAGTGAACCACGATCCGACGCTGTACAACAAGGATCTCGCGCCGGTGCCGCCGGAGCGGCGGACGTGGGGTATATACAACTACGCGTCGCTGTGGGTAGCGATGTCGGTGTGCATTCCTACGTACATGCTCGCGTCGGGATTAATCGCGGGCGGCATGAACTGGTGGCAGGCGATCGCCACGATTCTGTTGGGCAACCTGATCGTGCTGATTCCGATGCTGCTTAACGCGCATGCGGGAACCAAGTACGGCATTCCGTTTCCGGTGTTCGTGCGGGCGTCGTTCGGCGTGCGGGGCGCGAATGTGCCGGCGGTGTTGCGCGCGCTGGTGGCGTGCGGCTGGTTCGGCATTCAAACCTGGATCGGGGGGCAAGCCATCTACTCGATGCTGAAGATCATGTGGCCGGGCGCGGGGCAATTGCCCGGCGGGATCTGGCTCTGCTTCTTCGCGTTCTGGGCGCTGAACATCGCGGTGATCTGGCGCGGCATCGAAACGATCAAGTTTCTGGAAGGCATCGGCGCGCCGTTCATGCTCGGCATCGGACTGCTGCTGCTGTGGTGGATCACCCGGCGGGCCGGCGGTTTCGGTCCGGTGTTGAGTGCGCCGGGAAAGTTCCACACCACGGCCGAATTCATCCGGTTCTTTATTCCGTCGCTAACTGGAATGGTGGGCTTCTGGGCCACAGTGGCGCTGAACATTCCCGATTTCACGCGCTATGCGAAATCACAAAAGGCGCAAGTGCTGGGACAAGCGCTCGGCCTGCCGGCGGCGATGACGTTGTATTCGTTCATCGGCGTGGCGGTGACTTCGGCGTCGGCGGTTTTGTTCGGCCAGCCGATTTGGGATCCGGTGGAACTGCTGGGCAAGTTCAACCAGCCGGTGGTGGCTTTCATCGCGCTGATCGCGCTGCTGGTGGCGACGCTGAACACGAATGTGGCCGCAAACGTGGTTTCGCCGTCCAACGATTTTTCGAATCTGAATCCGCGGCGCATTTCGTTCCGCACGGGAGGGCTGATCACCGGCGTGATCGGCGTGCTGCTGATGCCGTGGAAGCTGCTGGGCGATTTCAGCGCATACATTTTCGGGTGGCTGGTGGGGTATTCGGCGCTGCTGGGACCGATCGCCGGCGTCATGATCGCGGATTATTTTCTGGTGCGCCGGTCGCGGCTGAAGGTGTCGGACCTGTACCGCCGCGGGGGCCTGTACGAGTACGATAACGGTTTGAACCTGCGTGCGGTGGTGGCGTTGGCGGCCGGGGTTGCGATCGCCTTGATGGGGCTGGCTGTGCCGGCGCTGCGGCTGCTGTACGATTATGCCTGGTTCGTGGGGTTTGGCGTGGCAGGCGCGGTATACGTGGCGCTGATGCAGCGGGCGGAGGTCCCGGCGCGATCGCCGGAATGGGAGGTAGAGGGATGATCACGACCGAAACAACCATCGGAATGGTTTCATTTCATATCAACGGGGCCTGGGAGCGGCCGGAAGGGCGCAGCATGCACCCGGTGACGAGTCCGGCCAACGGCGGCACGATCGCGGAGGTGCCGTACGCCGAGGAGGCGGACGTGGATCGCGCGGTGCGGGCGGCGCACGCGGCCTACCTGAAGTGGCGGGAGGTGCCGGTAGTGGAGCGCGTCCAGGTGCTCTACCGCTACAAAGCGCTGCTCGAGAAGTACGCCGATGAAGTGGCGGCCATCCTGACGCGGGAAAACGGCAAGACGACGGACGACGCCAAGGCGGAAGTGCGGCGCGCCATCCAGATGGTGGAAGTGGCGTGCGGGATGCCCAGCCTGATGATGGGCGAGACGCTCAATGACATCGCGCGCGACATCGACTCGCACAGCATCCGGCAGCCGATCGGGGTCTGCGCGGGCATCACACCGTTTAATTTTCCGGCGATGGTGCCGATGTGGATGTATCCATTCGCCATTGCGTGCGGCAACACGTTCGTGCTGAAGCCGTCGGAAAAAGTGCCGATGACGCCGACGCGCATCGTCGAATTACTGAGCCAGGCGGGAGCGCCGGCGGGCGTGATGAACCTCGTGCACGGCGACAAGAAGGCGGTGGATGCGCTGCTGCACCATCCGCTGGTGAAAGCGGTGTCGTTCGTCGGCTCGACGCCGGTGGCCAAGTACATCTATACGACCGCGGCCGCGGAAGGCAAGCGTGTGCAGGCGCTGGGCGGGGCGAAGAATCACCTGGTGGTGATGTCCGATGCGGACATGCCGAAGACGGTGGAAGCGATCATCGGCTCGGCGTTCGGCGCGGCCGGCGAGCGGTGCCTGGCGGGCAGCGTGCTGGTGACGGTAGGCGCCGCGGCGGAACCTCTACTCGAGCTACTGGTGAAGCGGACGAAGGCGCTGGTGGTGGGCGACGGCGCGAAAGCGGGCGTGGAAATGGGCCCGCTGGTCACGAGCGATCATTGCCAGCGCGTGCGCGGTTATATCGAAAAGGGCGTAGCGGAAGGCGCCACGGCGCTGGTGGACGGTCGCGAATTCAAGGCTGCCAATGCGGGTTTTTATTTGGGGCCGACCATTTTCGATAACGTTTCGCCGAAGATGACGATCGCGCGCGAGGAAATTTTCGGGCCGGTGCTGTCGGTGATACGGGTGAAGGATCTGGACGAGGCGATTCAGTTAGTGAACGGCTCGCCGTTCGGTAATGCGACTTCGATCTTTACCACGAACGGGAAGGCGGCGCGGGATTACGCGGCGCGCATCGAAGTCGGCATGGTGGGCGTGAACGTGGGCGTGGCGGCGCCGATGGCGTTCTTTCCGTTCACGGGGTGGAAGAATTCGTTCTTTGGCGACCTGCACGCGCACGGCAAGGACGCGGTGCGGTTCTACACCGAACAAAAAGTGGTGATGACGAGGTGGTTCTAGGCGGCGGTCCGCGCCACGAAGCGCTCGTAGTTGTCGCGGAAGAGGCGGCGGATGTCGTGGCGGATTTCGGCGCGGGTGACCGGTCTTCCGTCTTCGGTCAGCGCGCGATAGGTATTGGTGAGGATCGGCGCCATAGTGCGGCGGGTGTTGCGCCACTTGTAGATCACCTGTTCGAGCACGCGGGCGTCGGAGTGCTGCGGGATGAAGCTGGCGCCCAGCATTTCGAGCCGTTCGCGCGTCATCTCTTCCACGATCGATGGGTTGTTGAGAAACCACCAGCAGCCGAAGGGCATCAGGTTGCGGAATTTGCGGGCATAGACGCACAGCTCGTGCTGGTTCTCGCGGCTGAGCACGCTGACCAGGAAGCGGTTCTCCGGGTAGGTGACAGCCAGATGCTCGAGCGCACGCAAATCGGCGCGGCCCACCGCATCGCCGGCCAACCGGAGAACGGGGTTCACCTGGTAGCGCACGCCGATCATCAGCGACAACGGGACACCGAACTCGCGGCAGGAGGGGAGAACGGCGTCGGCTAACAGGCGGGAGCGCACGCCGCCATCGGGGAATTGAAATGTATCGGGCAGCGAAACGGCCATGTAGACGGGAGACATGCGGCGGCACCAGTCGGCCAGGAAGCGCCGGACTTCGGCGACGGAGCGGCCGGAAGCCTGCTCATCGACCGTGTAGCCTTTGGAAACCAGGACCTGCCAGTGCTCGCTCCACTTGTTGAGGATGCGGTCGAGGCGCAAAACGGGATGGAATTGAGAATCGCGCGCCGCGCCGGCTTCCCACAACGGAGCCTCCTGCGGGTCGAGCGGATCATTGGTCATGACCACTTCGCTGATGCCGGCGAGCTCGAACACACGCCGAATGTGCTTCACGGGATCCTGCGCGGAGAACCAGGCGCGGGCTTCTTTGAGATCGCTGGAATCGGTGGGCAGTCCCAAGGCTCTGAGCACTGCGAC
This sequence comes from uncultured Solibacteraceae bacterium, assembly GCA_964438005.1. Lineage (GTDB taxonomy): Bacteria > Acidobacteriota > Terriglobia > Bryobacterales > Bryobacteraceae > PSRJ01. The sequence goes on from CAYTJD010000022.1 coordinate 5,639, forward strand.
GGCACCACGGGTGGCTTCGGACACCGGAGCATTCTCCACAAAGAGCGCGCGCCAGATGGCGTCCGCCTGCTCGCGCTTACCGAGTTTCCAGTATTGGTCCGGAGTGATGCTGCTGGAGCGGAACAGCTCCGCCTCCAGGTAATGGTAGGTGAGCAACTCGTCGATGCCCCACAGCCCGAGCCGGCCGAGAGAGGGCATGAATAAATGCGTGTGCATGTCGATGAACGGGGTCGCGGCGAGTTCCTCTTCCACGACGCTCGCCAGTTCCTGCGGCGCCACACCGTGCGGAATTAAAGTTTCGGTAACCATCTCAACTTGACGGTACGGAGAGAAGCCCGCCGATGTCAAACCAGAATTGCTGAAGCCTCGCTTCAGGGGAAGTGAACGGTATCGGAGGGCGCGGCCCGATTCAATGCGATTGAAGGGTTCTTTTAGCGATCCCAATTTGACACCGGCAGGTCTGGATCATATAGTCGGGTTGGCGAGTTGGGGAGAATATGCACAATCAAAACCGGCGTGATTTTCTGCGCGTGGCAGCGGGTGTTTCCGCGCTACCGTGGACCCGCGAGATGAACGGGGCAGAGACCGATCCGTGGGCACAAGTGCCGCAGATTCTGGCGCGAATCCGACCTCCGGCGTTTCCGAAGCGCGATTTCGAGATCACGCGCTACGGCGCGGCCGGCGACGGGGCCAAGGACTGTACGGAGGCGATTGCCCGAGCCATTGCCGCCTGCAGCCAGGCCGGCGGAGGGCGCGTGACGGTGCCTTCGGGCGTATTCCTGACGGGACCGATTCACCTCAAAAGCAATGTGGATCTCCACGTCGCCGCGGGCGCTACGCTCCGCTTCACGCGCGACACGAAGCGCTATCTGCCGCTGGTCTACACGCGCTGGGAAGGCCTGGAGTGCCTGAATTACTCGGCCTTCATTTACTCCGACGGACAGGACAACCTGGCGATCACGGGAGAAGGCACGCTCGACGGCAATTGCGATTGCGAACATTGGTGGCCGTGGAAGGGGCGCACGAATTGCGGATGGAGCAAAGGCCAGCCGAGCCAGGAAGCCGCGCGCAACATGTTGAACGAAATGGGCCAGAAGGACGTGGCGCTGAAGGACCGCAAGTTCGGCGAAGGCAGCTTTCTCCGGCCGAGCTTCATCGAGCCGGTGCGCGCGCGCAATGTATTGATCGAGGGGGTCACGATCACAAATTCGCCGATGTTCGAGATTCATCCGATCTTGTGCTCGAACGTGACGGTCCGCAACGTGAAGATTTCGAGCCACGGTCCGAACAATGATGGCTGCGACCCGGACTCCTGCCAGGACGTGCTGATCGAGAATACAGTGTTCGACACCGGCGATGACTGCATCGCGATCAAATCGGGCCGCAACCGCGACGGGCGGCGCGTGGGCGTGGCCAGTGAGAACATCATCATTCGCGGGTGCACGATGAAAGACGGCCACGGCGGCCTGACGATCGGCAGCGAGATGTCGGGCGGGGTGCGCAACGTGTTCGCGGAAAATTGCCAACTGGACAGCCCGAACCTGGACCAGGCGCTGCGATTCAAGACCAACGCGATGCGGGGCGGCACCATCGAGAACGCCTATTTCCGGAACATCCGCATCGGCCAGATCGCGCACGCCGTGCTACAGATCGATTTCAACTACGAAGAAGGCCGGAAAGGGCCGGAGCATCCGGTGGTGCGGAACATCGATATCCGCGACGTCACGTGCAAGAAGGCCGAGCGTGCTCTCGACGTACAGGGCTTTCCCGACGCGAAGATTCGCAACATCCGGCTGGAGCGGTGCCGCATCGAATCGGCGGCCAAGCCGAACGTAGTGGAAAATGTCGAAGGGCTGGCGCTGGCAGACGTGACGGTGAACGGCAAGAGGATCGATGCTTAGGTCCCTGGACCTGACCGGCCGGGTGGCCGTGGTGATCGGGGGCACGTCCGGCCTGGGGCGAACGATCGCCATGGGGTTAGCAGAGGCTGGGGCGGATGTCGCGGCGACCGGGCGGCGCGAGTCGCTGGTGGAGGAAGTTTGCGAACAGATTGAGCGCGCCGGCCGGCGCAGCGTCGCCGTGCCGGTAGACGTGCTGGACCGCGGCTCGGTGGATGGGCTGCGAGAGCGGGTTTTGGAATCATTGGGTAAGGTCGATATCCTGGTGAATGCCGCCGGCCGCATTGCACGCAAGCCGACGCTCGCGGTGAACGACCAGGAATGGCGGGACACGATGAACATCAATACCACCGGCGCGTTGCGGGCCTGTCAGTCGTTTTACGAGCCGCTGGCCGCATCCGGCCATGGGCGCGTCATCAACATCGTGTCGCTCAATTCGTTTGTGGCTCTGAAAGAGGTGGCGGCTTACGCCGCATCGAAAGCGGCGCTGATGTCCCTCACCCGCAGCCTGGCGGTGGAGTGGGCGCCGGCGAAAGTGAACGTCAACGCGATTGCGCCGGGAGTTTTTCGCACGGACCTCAATCGCAAACTGCTGGACGAAACCGAGCGCGGGCGCGAACTGCTGATGCGTACGCCGATGAAGCGGTTCGGCTGCGCCGAGGAACTGGCGGGGGCGGCGGTGCTGCTGGCGTCGGACGCTGCGAGCTTCATCACCGGACAGTGCCTGGTGGTCGACGGAGGTTTTCTTGCGTCGGGCGTCAATAGCTAGCGGAGCAGCCGGATGAGTCTGCTTTTCGCCGCCGGGTCCCCGACGCATGCGCTCTCGCCGGGCGATTTGCAGGAAGGCTTAGTGCGCGCGCTGGACGCGCTGGGCGCCCGGCGCAAAGTCATCGCGGTTCCGCCTGACGTGACGCGCTTCCATTCGCATGCCGGTGAACTCACACGGAGCGCTTTCGAATACTATGGCGCGCGGCTGACCCACATCCTGCCGGCGACAGGAACGCACACCGCCATGACCGATCCCGAGATCGCGCTCATGTACGCGGGCCTTCCCCGCGAGCGCTTTGCGGTGCACGATTTCCGCGGCGGGCTCGCGAGTCTGGGAGAAGTGCCGGCTGCGTTCCTTGGTGAACAATCGGAAGGCCGCCTCGATTGCGCATGGCCGGTGCAAGTGGACCGGCTGCTGGTGGAAGGAGGATTCGACCTGATCCTCTCGATCGGACAGGTGGTGCCGCACGAAGTAGCCGGCATGGCCAATTACAACAAGAACATTCTGATCGGCACAGGCGGCGCGGAGGGCATCAGCCGCAGCCATTATCTGGGCGCCGTGTATGGGATGGAGCGGATCATGGGCCGCGCCGACAACCCCGTCCGCCGGGTTCTGAATTACGCCTCGGAGCGGATCGCGCGGAATCTGCCCGTGGTCTATGCGCTGACGGTTGTGGAAGGCAGCGCCGTGCGCGGTCTGTTCATCGGCGATGACATCGAGTGCTTCGAAAAGGCCGCCCGCCTGAGCCTGCAGGTGAATTTCACGATGCTGGAACGGCCGATACGGAAGGCGGTTGTCTATCTGGATACCACCGAGTTCAAAAGCACGTGGATCGGCAACAAAGCGATTTACCGTTTGCGCATGGCGATGGCGGATGGGGGCGAACTGGTTGTGCTGGCGCCGGGAGTGCGGCAATTCGGCGAAGACGCCACCATCGACGCGTTGATCCGCAAATACGGGTACGCGGGCACGCCGGCCGTGCTCCAGGCGGTAGCGCAGAACCCCGACTTGGCCGCCAACCTCAGCGCGGCCGCCCATCTGATTCACGGATCTTCGGAAGGCCGGTTCACGGTGACCTACTGCCCGGGATTCCTCACGCAGCAGGAAATCGAAGGGGCCGGGTTTGACTACGCGCCGCTGGCCGCTATGCTCGAGCGCTACCAGCCCGCCCGACTGCGCGATGGCGTTAATATTGTGGACGGCGAGGAAGTGTTTTTCGTATCCAACCCGGCCTTAGGACTCTGGGCACACAGCGACCGCTTCGCGGCGGCGCGGGAGGAAACGGACCAATGGCAACAACTCACGCCAAACCGCTAAGCGCCTCCGCCGCCCCGAACCTCGCCGCGACGGCCGGCCGCTACCGGTGGCGGATCTGCGCTCTGCTGTTCTTCGTCACCACGCTGAATTACATCGACCGGCAAGTGCTGGGCGTGCTGGCGCCGGAACTGCAGCGAGTGATTGGATGGAACGAGCTGCAATACGGGGACATTGTCACCGCGTTTCAGGCGGCGTACGCGATCGGGCTGCTGGCGGCGGGCGGCTTCATCGATCGCGTGGGAACTCGCATTGGATATGCTTCGGCCATCGGCGTCTGGAGCCTGGCGACGATGGGGCACGCGGCGGTGCGCACCGTGTTGGGTTTCGGCGCCGCCCGCTTCGCGCTCGGTTTGAGCGAGGCCGCGAATTTTCCCGCGGCCATTAAGACGGTGGCCGAGTGGTTCCCGCGCAAGGAGCGGGCGTTCGCCACCGGAATTTTTAATTCGGGAGCGAACATCGGCGCGATTGTGGCGCCGCTGGCGGCGCCCTGGATCGCGGTGAATTTCGGCTGGCAATGGGCCTTCCTCATCCTGGGCGGACTGAGTGCGCTGTGGGTGGTGCCGTGGATGATGATCTACCGCCGTCCCGAAGAACACCCCAAGGTGTCGAGCGGCGAACTGGCTTACATCCGGAGCGACCCGGCGGAGCCGACCGTCAAAGTGCCGTGGGCGCGCCTGGTGCCGCACCGCCAAACGTGGGCGTATCTGATCGGCAAATTCCTCACCGATCCGATCTGGTGGTTTTTTCTGTTCTGGCTGCCTAAATTTTTGAACACCAAGTACGGCCTGACGCTAACCGAGTTGGGCTGGCCGCTGGTGATTGTTTACAACCTGTCGATGGCGGGCAGCATCGCCGGCGGGTGGCTCCCGGTCTGGTTTTTGAAGATGGGGTGGAGCCTGAATCGGGCGCGCAAAACGGCAATGCTGGTGTGCGCGGTGGCGGTGATTCCGATTGTGTTCGCGGCGAATGTCGGAAATCTGTGGGTTGCGGTCGGGCTGGTCGGGCTGGCGACCGCAGCGCATCAAGGCTGGTCGGCCAACCTGTACACGATCGTGTCGGACACGTTCCCGCGGCGCGCGGTGGGTTCGGTGATCGGGATTGGCGGATTCGGCGGCGCGGTAGGCGGCATGCTGATCGCCACGTTTACGGGTTTTGTTCTGCAGTTTACAGGCAGCTACGTGCCGATGTTCGTGATAGCCGGATTTGCCTATCTGATCGCGCTGGCGTTCATTCAACTGCTCGTGCCGCGGCTCGAGCCGGCGAACCTGGCCGCCGAATCATGATTCTAGACGCGTTCAGCCTCAGAGGCAGGAACGCGCTGGTAACGGGCTCACGCACAGGCTTAGGCGCCGCGATGGCGCTGGCCCTGGCGCAGGCCGATGCCAACGTCGTGGTTCACGCTCGCCGTTCCGACGCGAGCCTGGATGAAGTTTGCACGGCAGTGCGGGCGGCGGGCGCCCGCGCGGTCCCCGCGGCCGCCGATCTCACGGATCCGCGAGCCTGCACCAATCTGATCGAACTCACGGTGCGCGAACTCGGCTCGATCGACATCCTCATTAACAACGCCGGCATCATCCGGCGCGCGGCGGCGGCCGATTATCCTGAAAAAGACTGGGCCGACGTAATCCAAACCAATCTGAATTCCGTGTTCCACCTCTGCCAGCTTGCCGGCCGCCACATGCTCGCGCAAGGCAGCGGCAAGATTATCAACATCGCTTCGCTCCTTTCGTTCCAAGGCGGCGTGTTCGTGCCCGCGTATGCGGCGGCGAAAGGAGCCGTGGCGCAATTGACCAAGGCACTGGCCAATGAATGGGCTTCGAAAGGCATCAATGTGAACGCGATCGCGCCGGGGTACATGGCGACCAAGGTGACCGACGCGCTGCGGGCCGATCCTGTGCGCAGCCGGCAGATTCTGGAGCGGATTCCGGCGGGGCGCTGGGGAACGCCGCAAGACCTCGCCGGCGCCGCCGTGTTCCTGGCCTCCTCGGCCAGCGATTACATGCACGGACAGGTTCTGGTAGTCGATGGCGGTTGGATGGCGCGCTGACTGATGACACTGAAGATCAGACCGAAAGAGAATTGCCGGTGGGACCTGGTGGCGCTGGGCGAAGTCATGCTGCGATTCGACCCGCGCGAGCGGCGCGTGGCGACCACGCGGAGTTTCGATGTCTCCGAAGGAGGCGGCGAGTATAACGTGGCGCGAGGCCTGAAGCGGTGTTTCGGCCTCGACACGGCGATTGTGACGGCATTTGTGGATAATGCCGTCGGGCGCTTGCTGCAAGACTTGATTTACCAGGGGGGCGTCGATCAGTCGTTGATCCGCTGGGTGGAGTTCGACGGCATCGGACGTGCCGCGCGCAATGGCTTGAACTTCACCGAGCGCGGTTTCGGAGTGCGGGCCGCGGCCGGCTGCTCGGATCGCGGCCACAGCGCCGTTTCGCAGCTCCGGACGGGCCAGATCGACTGGGACGAGATCTTCGGCAAACAGGGCGCGCGCTGGTTTCACACAGGCGGCATTTTTTGCGGCCTATCGGGAACTACCCCCGAATTGGCGCTGGAAGCGGTGCAAGCGGCAAAGGGCCACGGCGTGATGGTTTCCTACGATCTGAACTACCGGGCGTCGGTGTGGAAAGGCATGGGCGGAAAGCCGCGCGCGCAAAAAGTGAATCGCCGCATGGCGTCATTCGCCGATCTGCTGATCGGCAACGAGGAGGATTTTTCGGCGGCTCTCGGGTTCGAGGTCGAAGGCTCCGATTCCAACCTGACCCGGCTGGACGTCGATAGCTTCCGCCGCATGCTGGAACAGGTGGCCGCCGAGTTCTCGGTGCCGGTGATCGGCGCGACGCTGCGCCAGGCGATCACGGCAACGCGAAACGATTGGGGCGCCATCTGTTTGGCCGATGGCGTTCTGTACGAAGCGACGCAGCGCCCGGGTCTGGAAATCTACGACCGAGTCGGCGGCGGAGACGCCTTTGCGTCGGGGATGATTTACGGTTTTCTTTCGGGGAAGGCGGCGCACTGGTGCGTGGAGTGCGGGGCGGCGCACGGCGCGTTAGCGATGACCACCCCCGGGGACACGACCATGGCAACGCTGGCCGAAGTGCTGCAGGTGATGCAAGGGAATTCCGCGCGGATCACGCGGTAGGGGGCCACAGCCCATATGACCAAATCCGAGGTTCAACAACGCATTTTGGAGACCGGCATCGTGCCGGTGGTGCGCGCCGCTTCGCCCGAGCAGGCGATCCTGGCGGCGGAAGCCGTCGCGTGCGGCGGCATCCCGATCGTGGAGATCACGATGACGGTTCCGGGGGCGATCCAAGTCATCGAGGAACTGGTCCGCACTCTCGGCAGCCAGGTTTTGATCGGCGCCGGCACGGTGCTCGAGGCCGAAACGGCGGACCGCTGCGTGGAGGCAGGCGCCGAATTTCTGGTGAGCCCCGGATTCGACCGGGAGACGGTGGAGTTTGCACGGCGAAACGGGAAGCTGATGATGGCCGGAGCGTTGACACCCACTGAAGTGATTACGGCCTACAAAGCCGGGTCCGATTTTGTGAAGATTTTCCCCTGCGGCAATGTCGGCGGCCCGGGGTACATCAAGGCACTCAAGGCCGCCTTACCGCAGATTCCGATGATTCCCACCGGCGGCGTGAACCTGGCGACCGCGCCGGAATTCCTGCGTGCCGGCGCGTCGGCTCTGGGCGTGGGGGGCGAGCTGGTTTCCCGCGCGCTCCTGGAAGCCGGCAACCGCGCGGCTCTCGCGGAACTGGCCGGCCGCTTCGTCGCGGTCATCCGTGAAGCGCGGCAGCGGGATGATGAACGCGCCGCCACTCCCTGATGGCCGTGGTTCGGTGAGCTTCTGACCGGTTCACGTGGAGGCTTCGATCAGCCGCTCGTAGACGCCGCGGGCCGCCCTCTGCGCGGCGGTTTTCTTAGTGCGGCCCTCGGCCTGGCTGGTCCACTCCGGCCCCACCCGCACTTCCACGGTGAAGACTTTGGCATGCTCCGGGCCCTTCTCGCGGACTAGAACGTATTTGGGGAGAGGCAGTTTGCGAGCCTGGGCCAACTCCTGAAGAGCGCTCTTGAAATTGGTGATGTCGGAAGAAGGAGGCGCGCCGTCAGCGGCCTCTCCCTCGTCGCGAGGCGCATCGAGCACATGCAAGGCCACGAATTGTCTTACGGGCTCCATACCGCCGTCCAGATAGATGGCGGCGATCAGGGCTTCGAGGGCGTCGACCAGCAGCGTACGTTTAGCGCGGCCTCCGCTCATTTCCTCGCTTCGCCCGAGTTCCAGGTAACTGCCCAGATCGAGCCGGCGCGCCACTCCATACAGGTGAACAGCGCTGACCAAGTGGGCCTTCAGACGCGACAACTGGCCTTCCCGGTATTCCGGGAAGCGCGCCACGAGCGCTTCCGCGATCAGAAACCCCAGGATGGAATCGCCCAAGAACTCCAGCTCTTCATTGTCGCGGGACGGACCGGTCCCCGTGCGGGCTTCGTTGGCGTGGGAACTGTGGGTCAGCGCGCGGACCAGAATCTCCGGATCGGAAAACCGATGATCGATCTTCGCTTCCAGTGAGGCCAGTTCCGCGCGCATGAACGGGCATTTACTGTTTTTTGATCTCGACCTGCGGAGGAGCCGGTGCGCCGCCTCCTGCGGCGGCCTTCTGCTTGGCGACCGAAGCGCCGGCGCGAATGGACTGCGCCACCTGCTTGATCTGGGTAGGCGTTTGCGCGTCGTTCATGACCTTATCGGCGGTGGCAATGGCGTCGTCGTATTTCCCGGCGCTGCTGTAGGCTGAGGCCAGCCGCACCAGAAACGCGGGCTCCGGGTGGGCTGCGCCGTCCACCGACATCTTGAACTCGCTGATGGCGTTGTCGTACTTTTTGCGCAGGAGTGCGGACATGCCCAAGGAGTCATGCGCTTCCGCCACCAGATCCTTCTTAACGTCATCCCACTGCTGGTCGGTCATCTGGGGATTCGGTTTGGCTGCCGCAGCCAGCGTGGTGATGGCGTCGTTGGCGTATTTGTCGGCCTTGGTCAGCTTATCCTCTTTATCGAGGTCGTTTTCGCGAGTGGTCTGCGCGATCAATTCCGAGAGCATCAGGGAGGCCTGGAAATTCTTGGGATTGGCCTGGAGGGTGCGCTCGGCAAAGACCTGGGCCTTGTCGCGATCGCCTTTCTGGCGGTAGGCATTGGCTTCAAAGAAAAGCGCGGTGTCCTTGAAATCGGTATCCGCGTACTTGGTCAACAACGCTTCGGCGGCGGCGATTAAATCATCGGGCTTGTTCTGCGCATTGAACATCGCGACGAGGGCTTCCTGTTCGCCCTTCGACTTCGGCATCGGTCCTTTCGGCTGATCGGCCTGAGCGGCTGCAGGCGCATCACTCTTCTTGCCTTTCTGCGCCATGAGGCCGGGTGCGCCGGCGAGCACCAGCACCAAGCCGGCGAGGATCAGTCTCTTCATGTCCAAACTCCTTTTAGTTATTTTGAGGTCGCTTCCGCGCCCTGCGAGGCAGCCTGGCGCGCCGCTTGCGACGCCCCTTCCACCTGCATTGCGTTCTGAAAATATCTGGCTGCCTCCGCGCGGTCGCCTGCAGCGACGGACAGCCGCCCTAAGTACACCAGGGTCCAGGCCTTCACCTGCGGATCGGGCTGCAACTCCAGGATTCGCTTAAAGAGCCGCTCCGCCAGTTCGGGATCCCTTTGCAACGTGGCAATGCGCGCCAGACCATAATACGCCGCCGCGTGCATCACCGGGCTATCGGTCTGCTGCAACACGTCCAGGTACAGTTTTTTTGCCTGGTCGAGTTCGCGGGCCGTGTACAACTGTTCGGCGTCGTCCAACGTCTTGGCGGCGCCGGCAGGAGCCGGCGGCGGCGTAGGAGCCGGCACGGGCACGGCGGCGCGCGCCGTGGCTTGCTTATCGAACTCGACTCGGGACAGGCGGGCATCCTCGATCCGGAGGTCGATCGCGCCGACCAACGTCGGGTAGTAGTACAGCATCGCCTGTTCCTGCTTCTCGTAGAGCGGCAGCTGTTCGGCGAAATACGGAGCGAGGACGTAGCCCTGGCGCAGCGCCTCCTGAATCCCTTCGGGCTTACGGTCGAGCTTCGCTTCAACCGCCTTGATCAGCGATTCGGTCACCAGCAGCAGGTAATCCTGCTTGAACGATTCGTCCAGGGCCGGCGCGCGCTGCGCGTACTCGGCGAGCGGTTTCTTGCGATCGAGGATTTCTTCGTACCGCGTCGACAACGGATCGAGCAGATAGTGCAGGTAGGCGTGGCGCACATCGAAGATCCGGGGCTGCGGGGACGGGGTCACCACGATGGTGTAATCGTTGGCATAACTGCGCGTCTGGATCTGGTTCGGGGCCGCGAGCAGATCGATAAAGATTTGAAAATGGCGACCCTTGAATCCGGAGGTTTGCTGCCGGAGGTACGCGTTCACCTGCAGCACCGAGTCGGAAACCGGCCCGTGGTACAGCTCGATGTATTGGTCAAAGGCGCGGCGCGACCGTTTCCAGAGGTCCTCGATGCCCGCTTCCCGGTAAAACGCCGCCAGCAGCGGGGAAAGCTCCTTCATGGCAGTCACGTCGGGCGGCACGTCCACGTCGCGGGCCTTGATCTCGAAGGTGGGAGGGCCACTTACGGTCAGCGCGAAAGAAACATACTGGCTCAGTTCGAGGATGTCGTTCTTCTTGCGATGCCGCTCAAAAAACTCCTTGATCGCCGGCAAGGAGGGGATATTGCGCTTGGCCAGTTCTTCGCGCAGGGCGTCGCGCAGCGGGTGGTTATTCGGGGAAGCGAGGTCGGCACTATAACCGGCGGCATTGATGGCCGCCATGACAGTGAACAGAGTAGGGCTGGCATCCAATTGCCCGAGTTCCGCGCTGGTGGCCGGCACCACCGCGGCCAGGGCCAGCAGGGCTGCAAAGACAAACCGAATCAAGCGATCTACCTTGAGTACCTACAGTTTAACCCAATTTTCGCGCAGGTCCGGGAGACGGGGGCAGCTTGACGGCCCGCCCCCTTTCCGGCCGATGACAGTTTTTTACTCCGATTCCCGTTTATGCAGTTGACGGAGGAGCTATTCATGAATTCCAGACAGTTCGGTTCGGTGTGGAAACTGGTCCGGCTCGGAGGGATTGGCATCCTCAGCGCGGTGGCGTTTGCTCAAACCACGCCCGTGGTGTTGGACATCGCGATTGAGAACGCAGTCCAATACGTCGCCGACGTGACGGACCCTTCGAAGCTGGCTTTGAGCGCCAGCGCGACGACAGCAGCGAGCACACGCGCGTTCACAGATACCATTTTTGTTGGCGACATTGTTTCCATCAACGGCAAACCGGCAAAAGGCATGTGGACCTCGCGGCAGTACAAAATGGGGTTCAGCCCGAGCCCTGCGGCGGGCTTGGCCATTTCCGACGCCACTCAGGGGACGATCGCCGAGTGCAAGTGGGAGATCCAAAACGCCAACGGGCAATTCATTGGACGCCTTATGGATGGCGGGCTGTTTCCGCACGCCGTAAGCGGCGGCACCGGCGCATTCATCGGGGCGAAAGGCGAAATGGGGACGGGAACGCCACCGGTGGCGAAGGCGGTCCGCATCGCCTCCATGACGGAAGATCCGGCGTCGCGCCGTACCCTCGGAGGGGGCAACGTGCGGGTGCTGATGCGGCTCATTCCGTACACACATCCGGAAGTGGTCAACACACCGAACGGTCCCGCGGTGACTCACGCCGATGGTAAGCCGGTAACCGCCGCGAATCCCGCGCAAGCCGGCGAGACGCTCACGCTGTACGCGTGGGACTTAGGGCCCACAACGCCGGCCGTGGACTTCGGCCAGCCATTTCCGCAGGGCTCGGCCTATGCCGTCAATGCTCCGGTTGAGGTGCTCGTGAACGGGCAATCGGCGGAGGTTCTGGGGGCGGTCGGATACGCGGGCGCGGTGGACGGATATCAAGTCAACTTCCGGTTCCCGGCTGGCATCGCTGCGGGTACCGCCAGCCTGAATCTGACGGCGGCCTGGGTTCCCGGCTCGGCCGTGACCATCGCAACCAAATAGGCGGCGGGCCGCCGGTTGCGGCGGGCAGGGCCGTTAAGTACACTAAGACCCCAAATCGTTGTGCGCGCGCCTTTCGAGATACGAAAATCCGGCGCTGAAAGGACCCCATGTTGACTGACCGCTGGCAAAAGATCGAGAGCCTGTATCATTCCGCGTGCGCGCTGAAGCCCGAGGAACGGAGGAAATACCTGCAAAGTGCCTGCGGCGGCGACGAGGGGCTTCTGCGCGAAGTGGAGTCTCTGCTCGCCAATGAAGAACAAGCCCGGGAGTTTCTGGAGACGAACACGCTTCGGACCCAGCAACGCTCGGAGACGCGGGTTCCGGCGGGCACGGAAATCGGGCCGTATGAGGTGCTGGAATTCTTGCAGGCGGGCGGCATGGGAGTGGTGTACAAGGCCCGTGATGCCCGGCTGAATCGCGCCGTGGCGATCAAGTTCCTTCCGCGCGCCTTCACGGCCGATCCGACGGCTCTCGAGCGCTTCCAGCGCGAAGCGCGCGCCGCCTCCGCCTTGAATCATCCCCGCATCTGCACCGTCCATGATGTAGGCGACCACGAAGGCCGGCCGTTTTTCGTGATGGAGTTCCTCGACGGCCAATCCCTGAAGCAGCGGATCGCCGGAAAGCCCGTGCCGGTTCCTGAACTGGTGGATCTCGGCATTCAGATCTGCGACGCGCTCGAAGCCGCGCACGCCAAAGGCATAGTACATCGGGATATCAAGCCGGCCAACATCATGATCGCGCCCAACGGCCAAATCAAGGTGCTGGATTTTGGGTTGGCCAAATTGGGCGCCGAGCCACGCGCGACTCCGGTTGCGGCTCCGCCGGCCGAAATCGACAAAACCGTCACCGGGCTCACGCTTACGCGGCCCGGCAGCCTGATGGGCACGCTCGCGTATCTCTCGCCCGAGCAGGCGCGCGGCGAGGAGGTCGATGCCCGCACCGACATCTTTTCGTTAGGTGTTGTGCTCTATCAGATGGCGACCGGGCGCCCCACATTTGACGGCAAGACCTCCGGCGACATCATCGGCGCGATCCTGTATAGAACTCCGGTGAAGCCTTCGGCATTGAATCCGGCGATCCCCGGCGGTGTGGAGCGCATCATCCTCAAGGCGCTCGAAAAGGAGCGCGAGTCCCGCTACCAGTCGGCATCCGAGATGCTGGCGGACCTGGCACAGTTCCAGGAATCCACCGCGACAGCCGGGCGGACCCGCCGATGGTTGCTGGCTTCCTCGGGCGCGGCCGCCGCGGCTCTTGCAGGCGGCATATTCCTGCCGCGGCTCGCGATCTTCTCGGCAAAACGAAAGACCATGGTAGCCGTGCTTCCGCTTGAAAATGTCGGCGGCGATCCGAAGCAGGCCACCTTCGTTTCCGGCCTGCATCAGGAGATGATCTCGATCCTCGGCCGCCTGTACCCGGATGGGCTGGGCGTCATCGCGCAGACTTCGGCCGAGCGTTACCGCGGAACCACCAAGCCAGTCAGCCAGATCGCGAGTGAGCTTCGAGCCGATTACGTGGTCAAAGGCGGCGTTCAGCGTGATGGCGACCGGTTCCGCATCTCCGCGCAATTGATCCGGGCCGCGGATCAGAAGCCGCTCTGGAACGAGAATTACGACCGCGACCTCGGGCAGCTCCTCAAAGTACAAGTTGAGGTGGCGCAGGCCGTCGCGCAAGGAATCGAGCGCAGCCTCCAGCCGAATCCGGAGGTGCAGATGGCCCTGGCGCGCCCCTTGGATCCGCGGGCGCACGAGGCCTACCTGCGGGGCGATTTCCAAAAATCCATCGAACTCGATCCGTATTATGCGCCAGCCTATGCCGCTCGCGCGAACCAGATTTATCTGGGCGCTCTGTTCGGATTCCTCCCGCCTTTGCCCACCTTCCGAAGAGTCGTGGATCTGGCATCGAAAGCTGTCGAACTGGAGCCGACGCTGGCCGATGCGCATGCGATTCTCGCGCTCGGCAAGCTGCACGCACAGTGGCAATGGCACGAGGCCGAGCAGAGCTTCCGGCGCGCCGTGAAACTGGATCCGGGCAACGCCGGTGTCCGTCACGGCTTCGCTCATTTCCTGCTTTGGGCCAACCGCGGCAAAGAATCCGCCGAGGAATGCAATCGCGCCTTGGAACACGATCCATTCGATCCCGACCTGATGGCTTGCGTCGGCTGGCACGACCTCTGGTCGGGCGACTTCGATCGCGCATTGGTCTCGACGCGGCGCGCGCTCAGCTTCGATCCCAAACAAGCATTGGCGGCCCTGGTCATGGGTTGGAGCTACGAAGCGAAGGGCATGTACCCGGAAGCCATCTCGGCTCTGCAGAAGACGTTTCCTGGCACCGTCCAGACCGCATCGGTCGCGCACGCCCTGGCCCGTTCAGGCAAGCAACAGGCGGCCGAGGATCTTCTCGGCCAGCTTCTGGAGGCGTCCAAGACGAAGTACGTTTCGGCCTATGACCTCGCGGCGATCTATCTGGGACTTGGCGATAAGGGCAAAGCCCTGGAATGGCTGCGGAAAGCGTTCGACGAGCATTCGGGCTTCATGGTCTACGTGCACCTGGATCCGCGGCTGAAATCGCTCCGCGACGAATCGCGCTTTCAGGAGTTGCTGACGGGCATGGGGTTCCGGGATCAGCGAGTGTAATCAGCGCCGGATTCCGCGGAGCGATCGCCGATCCGCGTCAGCTCGCGGAAGAGCCAGGTTTTGGCCATCTTCCAGTCGCGGAGCACCGTTTCCGGCGAGACTTGCAAGACCTCAGCGGTTTCCTCAGCAGTCAAGCCGCCGAAGTAGCGCAATTCGACGACGCGCGCCTTGCGGGCATCGATCCGGGAAAGCAGTTTCAACGCCTGGTCCAGAGCCAGTACTTCGACTCCCTGCGCCCGTGTTCCCAGCAAGACCTCATCCAGCGGGACATGGACCGCATGTCCACCGCGCTTGGCATATCCATGGTTCCGCGCGTGATCGACGAGAATGCGGCGGATGATCGTGGCGCAAAGAGCAAAGAACTGCGCGCGGCTTTCGCACTCGATGCCGCGAGCGCGAATCAACTTGAGGTACGCTTCGTTGGCGACGGCAGCCGATTCCAGGGAGTGATCGGTGCGCCGCGCGAGGTGGTGCCGCGCGATGCGCCGCAGTTCCGGATAGACGAGGGGAATCAGCCCATTCAGCGCAGCCTCGTCGCCCCTCCCCCAGGCCGCGAGCAGGCCGGTGATGTCTTCTCCTTCCGCGCCCACCATACCGGTACGGAGTCTAGCACAGGGTCCCAGAGGCCGTGGATCCCCAAATCAAGAGGGAGATTGGGGAGTGACGCGGTCGCCGGGCTGCAGCGGCGTATCGGAGGGGAGCGCCACCGAATCTCCCTCCGCCACCCCACTGGTCACCTGGATTTCGCTGACGCTGGCCACGCCGGTGTCTACGGGACGGCGTTCGACGGCCTGATCCTTGAGTAACAGCACATAATTGCCCTGGGCATCGTGGCGTAATGTTTCTTTCGGAATCACGAGGGCGTTTTCCACGACGGCGGTACGGATGGTGGCATCCACGTTGGTCCCGGGAATCAGCTCGTGTCGAGGGTTATCGATCAGACAAATGACTTCTCCCACCTGCCGGGTCCCTAGCGGCTGGATGGAGGTGGGCTTGCGCTCGACGCGTCCGGTCCACTGTTTGCCGCCCAACGCCTGCCACGTGATCGTAACCGGCTGGCCTTCGGCGACCCGGCCCAGCTCCGGCTCATCCACGTAGACACGGACGCGGAGGCGGTCGAGGTTGCCGACGTTGGCCAGCAGGTCTCCCGGATTCACGTAAGCGCCGGTGCGCACGGCGAGGCCGTAGACGACACCGGACATCGGCGCCCGGACGACGCTTTGGGAGGCGCGCTCGCGCGCGAGTTCGAAGGAGGCCTGCGCATCCTGCAGCCGCGCGCGGGCGGCGGCCACGTCGGACTTGGCGACCAGGGAACTGCGCCGCTGTTCCAGTCCCTGGATCTCGGTTTCCGACTGCTTCACCTTCTGCCGCGCCGCATCCACTTCAGCCGTGGTGGCCGCCTGCTTCTGCGCCAGCCGCTGCAGCGCTTCGGAATCTTTCTGTTGCTGCTGCAACTGCAGCCGGGATTGCTTGAGGCTGTTCTCGATCTCGACGAGCTCCGCCGGCTTGCCGCCGGATTCGAGAGCCGAGAGGTTCGCCTGTGCTTCCGCCACGCGCGCTTCCCCGCCCTGCAGGTCGGCTTGCAGCGAAGGATCGGAAATCGAGGCGACAACTTCGCCTTTGGCCACTCTCTCGCCGTCCCGCACCGACACGCGGCTGAGGATCCCGGCGCGCTCGGATCGGATCGCCTGCCAGTCGAACGGTTCGACTTTGCCGTTGGTGGGCAGGGTGCTGACCAGCGTGGCGCGCTTGACGCGCGTAAAGCCGATTTTCGGCGGAGACGCCTTGCGCAGAACGCCCCAGCCCACGACCGCGGCCGCCACCACCAGCACTGCCAGAACCCACTTCTTCAAATGGTGCTCCTCAGAACTATCTTAACTGTGGTTGTGTGGACGACGGGGAGAAGTTTGGGCCGGCTGGGGGGCCGGCCCGCGGGCCAAGGGGGTCCGCCCGACAACTAAGCAGCGGACTGGGCGGCGCCGAGCCTCGGCTCGTCGCCGGAAGGACCGTACATGCCGGGGATGGCGACGTCGTTGAGGCGCAGATAGACGCCGAGCTGCGCGCGGTGGTGAATCACGTGGTTCAGAATCATGCTGCGCATGACGACAGCGCGCGGCATCGACATGACGGGCTTGCCGGCTACCCGCAACTCCCAAGTCTTCTGCCACTCGGCGTCGGTGGCGGCGCTGATTCTCGCGCGCGCCTCAGCGACGTTTTGATCGAACGCGCGAAGCAATTCTGCGCGCGAGGTGGCGATGTTCGGCTGCGTGCCGGGTGTCAGATCCAGGACTTCCTGGTCGAGCGTGAACTTGACCCAGCCGGGCATTTCGGCCACGTGCCCGGCGAGGCGGCCGAGGGTCATCGATTTAGAGTGGGGTTGATAGTCGAATTTGCCGTCGGGAACGCATTCCAACAGCTTGCGGGTATTCTTCATTTCCTCATCGAATTCCGGTAAGAGCGTTTGACTGAAGGGCACTGTATCTCCTCCTTACGGAAAGAACAGTATCAGGGGTTGCGGACAGGGTTTGTCCTCGATTCATGGGAGACTGAAAAAATGTTGGAGACCTCGGCGCGGCTGCTGCGGCTGCTCTCGCTGTTCCAATCCCAGCGGTATTGGTCCGGCACGGAACTGGCAGAGCGGCTGGAGGTGACAGCGCGCACGCTGCGGCGCGACGTGGATAAGTTACGAAGCCTGGGGTATCCAGTGAATTCCACATCGGGGACGGCGGGCGGCTATCAACTCGGAGCGGGAGCGCGGCTGCCGCCGTTACTGCTCGATGACGAAGAAGCGGTGGCGGTGGCAGTAGGGCTGCGCACGGCGGCGAGCGGGACAGTGACGGGGATCGCGGAGGCGTCGGTGCGCGCGCTGACAAAAGTGCAACAAGTGTTACCGGCGCGGCTGCGGCGGCGCATTACGGCGCTGCACTCGTTTATCGAACCGCTGGCGTATACGGGACCGGTGGTGGATGCGGAGGTGCTGGCGCTGATCGCGGGGGCCTGCCGCGATTGCGAGAAGCTGCGATTCCGATATCGCGCGCGGGACGGAGCGGCGAGCGAGCGGGAGGTGGAGCCGCACCGGCTGGTGCACACCGGACGGCGCTGGTATCTGGCGGCGTGGGACACGAGCCGAAGCAACTGGAGAACGTTCCGCGTGGATCGCATCGAACAACGGCCCGTCCCGGGGCAGCGGTTCACAGCGCGCGCCGCGCCGGACGGGGACTTCGCGACGTACGTTTCACGGAGCGTGTCGAGTGCCGGGTATGAATATCACGCTGTAATTCTGTTCACCGCTTCGATGGAGAAAGTGGCCGAGAAATTGCCGGCGGCCGCGGGAAAACTGGAGGCCGCCGGGGAGCACGCGTGTTTGTTGCGCACGGGCGCGACGTCGCTCGATATGCTGGCGATGTATCTGGTGTGGACAGGGTTTGAATTCGAAGTCCGGGAGCCGCCGGAGCTGATCGAGCGGATGCGCGCATTGGCGGAGCGGTTCCGGCGCGCAGCCGGATGATAGTTAGCGTGCGCGGACCAGAAACAGTGCCTGTTCCCGCGCAAGCCTGATCATGACATCGACGCAATATGAAATGCGGTCGGGGGTTTTGTCTTCGGGGTCGTGGAGCCGCGCGCTGAGGTGATCGGCACAATCGCGGCAATCCTGGTGTTCCGACACGAAGGCGACAATGTGCAGGCCGGGTAGCTTCCGCACGGTCTCTTTGATCAGGCGGCACGCGCCGGGAGCGCTGCAGTCAACCACCAAGAGGTCGGGGTCGATCTGGAGCCGGTTCAGGAGGGAGTGGGCCTCGCGGTAGGTGCGCGCGGGGACGGCATGGATCTGGCGGCGGCTCAACTCTTGGGAAAGAGCGAACAGGAAGCCGAGATCGCCATCAAGTACCAGAACCATCGGCGGGGCCATGGCTTGCAGGTGTGGTTTCGATTTCAGACGGGGAAAGGGGCTTCACTCTTCGGCCGTAGCCGAAAACTGTACCGGGTAATTCCCACGACAGTTCCGCGGTGAGTGCTGCGGACAATGCGGCCATAGATGACGAGCCGAAGCGGACAACGATCGTCGAGGAGCGCGGGCCAATCGATCCAGAGCTGGACTTGCCGGCCCAC
>CAYTJD010000023.1:0-12899 GCA_964438005.1 uncultured Solibacteraceae bacterium
CCCGGAACGAAGCCCGCCTCACACCGTCATCTGCCATCGAGCGCCTGTCTCCGAATTCTCCCGCTAAAACTCCACGCGCCTCTGATTCGATTCCACCACGCGCGCCTCCAGGCCCGGCACCTTCTTCAGATCGTCCAGTGACTTGATACCGCCGTTTTTCTCCCGGTACGCCACGATCGCCGCCGCTTCCTTCGCGGAGATCTCGAGCCCCGTCTCGATTTCCTGCGCCGCCGCCTTATTGACGTTCACGCGCTTGGTGAAATTCCGCGCCAGGTAGTCGACAATCTGCTCCCGCTCTTTTTCCGTGACGTCCGGCTCCTCTTGCAGCATCTCGAGCACTTTGTCTTTCCATTCCGCGCGCGTCCATTGCTTGTCGAGCACGCGGGCAGGCTCGTGGCAGGCGCTGCACACCGCCTGGAACACCTCCCGACCCGGCGCTTCCGGAAAACTCGCTTCCTGCGCCGCCACCGTGCCTGCACACACCGCGGCCCCGGCTAACAGAATCCAGATTCTCATCTGCGTTACGCCCAGAGTTTCGTGATCAGGTTGCCGCCGGTCCGCGTAGGCCGCTCCGCACGTCCGTTCCGCATGTACGTGGTTCTCAGATGGTCGAGCCCCAACAGGTACAGGATCGACGCGTGGATATCGAAGATGTGATGCGGTTCTTCCACTGCCCGCAGGCCGATTTCGTCGGTCGAGCCGATCACTTGCCCGCCCTTCACGCCCCCGCCCGCCATCCACATGGTGAATCCCCACGGATTGTGGTCGCGGCCATATTTGTCCCGGTTCGCGTTGCCGTTCGTCTGCGCGAACGGCGTGCGCCCGAATTCACCGCCCCACACCACCAACGTGTCTTTCAGCATCCCGCGCGCCTTGAGATCGGTGAGCAGTCCGGCGATTGGTTTATCGGACGCGCGGCACCACTTGGTGTGATTCGAGTTCACATCCTGATGCGCGTCCCACCCGGAGCCCGAGCCGCTGTACACTTCCACAAACCGCACCCCGCGTTCCACCAGCCGCCGCGCCATCAGGCAGTTCGTCCCATAGACAGCCGTCTCCGGCTCATCCATGCCGTAGAGTTTCTTCGTCGCCTCCGGCTCGCTGCGCAGATCGATCGCCTCCGGCGCCGCCGATTGCATCTGGTAGGCAAGCTCGTACGATCGCGTGCGCGCATCCAGTTCGGAATCATCTTCTTTGTCGCGCCCAAACACGCCATTCAGTTTTTCCAGCAGCGCGATCTTGCCCCTCTGCTCTTCATCCGTCGTCCCCAGCGGCGGCTTCAGATTGAGAATCGGCGTATCCCCCTTGCGCAGCAAGGTCCCCTGATAAGTCGCCGGCAGGAATCCCGAGCTGTAATTCTGCACGCTGCCCAGGATCTCTTTGTCGTCTTGCATCACGATGAACGTCGGCAGATTGCGGTTCGCGCTGCCGAGCCCGTACGTAACCCACGCGCCCAGCGACGGCCTCCCGGCCAGAATATCGGCCGTGTTCATCTGGCACACGCCGCCCACGTGATTGACGGCGTCCGACTGGCACGAGCGGATCACTGCCAGATCGTCGGCATGCTCGGCGATATTCGGCAGCCAGTCCGAAATCCACAAACCGCTTTGCCCGCGCTGCTTAAAGGCGCGCCGCGCCGGGAATAGTCCGTCGCTTGGCTTGGCGCCTTGCGCCGTGAGCAGGTTCTCCGGATGGAATGAAGGCGGCACCGGCTCGAACGCCAGCTTTTCCAGCAAGGGCTTCGGATCGAACAAGTCCACCTGGCTCGGCCCGCCTTCCATGAAGCACCAGATGATGTTCTTGGCGCGCGGAGGAATGTGCGGGGGCTTGGCCGCAAGCGGATCTTTCACCGCGGCATACCCGTCCTCGGCCATCATCGCGGCCAACGCGATCGATGCCAGCCCGCTGCCTGCCTGACTGAAAAATTCGCGGCGCGTACGCACGTTCCAGTGATGTTTCAGTTTCCTCAATTGATCCGGATACTGGTTCTTCATCGCGTGCGCTCCTCTCAGTTGATGTACAGGAACTCGTTCGAGTTCATCAGCATCTGGCAGAAATCGACCCACGCGGCCGCCCGCGCCGGGTCCATTCCTTCCGGAATATTTGTAGGCAGCGCCGGTTTCGCCGCTCCGCCATCCAAACGCGCCTGCAGGATGGGCGTTTGGGTTTTGAAGAACGACGCCGCGATGCCTTGCTCTTCCGTCGTGGCCGCGCGGCCGAAGGTGAGCCGGTACGCGCGATCGATCTGCGCCGGCTCGGTCAATCCGCGATCGTTCAACACGCGCCCCGCCAGGCTCTGCGCCCAGTTCACCACCAGGTCGAAATTCATCAGCTCCAGCGTCTGCGACGGCGTCACCGTGTTTATGCGCGCGTTATGGACGTCGAAGTTGTTGGCCGAATCGAATTCCTGCATCATCGGATAGCGCAGGTTGCGGCGCACGAAGATATACACGCTGCGCCGGTTGGTCTGCGCCGGATCCTTTTCCGTCCGCCAGCCGCCGGCGGCCGCCGTGGCCGAAAGCTCCGTCGAGGTTCCCGCGGGCAGCGGGGGAAACGCTCCCTGCCCTCCCATCTTCCGGTCGAGCAGGCCCGACACCTCCAGCATCGTGTCGCGCACTGCCTCGGCTTCCATGCGGCGCCGCGGCCAGCGCCACAGCAGCGTATCGTCGGAATCAGCTTCTGCCGGCTTGGCGTTGAACTCCGACGACTGCTGGTATGTGTTCGAGAGCAGAATCATGCGGTGCATTTTCTTGACGCTAAACCCGTTGTCGATGAAGTTCGCCGTCAGGTAATCCAGAAGCTCGGGATGCGACGGGTGCGCGCCCATGCGCCCGAAATCGCCCGGCGTGGCCACGATGCCGCGCCCGAAATGATAATGCCAGATGCGGTTGACCATCACGCGCGGCACGAGCGGGTTCTTCGGATCCGCCATCCACTGCGCTAAAGCCGTCCGTCTGCCTGTCGAGTTCACGCCCGCGGGCGGCGCGTATTGAGCGTCGCCGGGATCCAGAATCGACAGGAACCCCGGCTGCACCTCGTCGCCCCTCGCTCCCACGTTGCCGCCCAGCAATACATACGTCGGCGGAGCGGTGGTGCTGATGTCCCTCATGAACTGTCCTTGCGGGAGCGGCGCCGGCTTCAGCGAATCGAATTCCGCCAGCTGTTTCTTCAACTCGGCGTACCGCTTGGCGTCGTCCCCCTTCAATCCGCGCAGGGCGCGCGCATTCGGCTCTTCGTCCATGGCGATCCGCGGCTCGACCGTCTTGTACCACACCCAATCCATCGGCGTACGCTTCGCCGGATCCATCAGAACGGCCGCTTTCACTTCTTCTTCGAAAGTCTTGATCCCGCCGTCCACCCGCGAGGCCCGCAGCGGCTCCAGAATCTTGTCCATCTCCGCCCGGATGTCTTTGGTCTTCTCGTCGTAGACGGCCTTCTTCTGCTCGTATTCGTGACGCTTCGCCGCATCCTGGATCGGCAGCGGGCCGTCGCCCGCCACCGTATTGGCGAAGAAGGCCTGCAGCCGGTAATAGTCCTTCTGCAGAATCGGGTCGTATTTGTGGTTGTGGCAGCGCGCACACCCGAACGTCAGGCCGAGAAATGCCTGCCCCGTCACCGCCGTCATGTCGTCCAGCGTCTCCTGCCGGCGGACGAACATCGAGGCCGCGTTGCTTTCATCGATCCAGTTGCGGTTGTAGCCCATCGCCACCAGCGCGTCCGGATCGCCGGGATATAATTCGTCGCCCGCGATCTGTTCCTTCACGAAACGGTCGTACGGCTTGTCATTGTTGAACGACTGGATCACGTAGTCGCGGTACCGCCACATGTTCGGCCGCGTCTCATCCGCCTTGTATCCGTTGCTGTCCGCGTAGCGCACGATGTCGAGCCAGTGCCGTCCCCACCGTTCTCCATAGGCGGGGGAAGCGAGCAACCGATCGACCACCTTCTCCCAGGCAGTCGGCGCGTTGTCGGCCAGAAATTGCTGGATCTCGTCCGCCGTCGGCGCCAAGCCCGTCATGTCGATCGTCGCCCGGCGCAACAAGGTCAACTTGTCGCCGGGCGGGTTGGGCTGAAGATCCTTAGCTTCCAGTTTCGCGAGGATGAAGGCGTCAATGGGAGTCTTCACCCACTTCTTGTTCTTGACCGCCGGTGCGGCTGGCTTGACGACGGGCTGAAACGCCCACCAGCTTCGTTGTGCCGCGGTAAAGTTAATGGCTTCGGCGGCATAAATGGCGAGCGCCGAAACACAGACGCCGAGGAGCGCGGACAGAGAACGCATCAGACCTCCCAATACTTCGGAAAGTCTAACATTCTAAAGGGTCGGGGTCAATCGAAGGCGTACCATTCGACCCGTACCCTCGGAGCCTGTTCAGGCTGCCCCTCCGCAAAACAAAAAGCCGTGCCCGGCCGGTTTGACCCTTCCCACATGCGGGGCGCTGAAGTGTCCCGGAACCAGCAATTGATTGCATTCGGCCGCCTCGTCCAACAGTTTGCGCCGCGTCGCCCGCGCTTGTCGGCCATCCTCGCAGAACGCGCTGTTCAAGTCCGGCTCGGCAATTTGAATCGGATTGTGAATGATGTCTCCCAGAAAGATACCGGCCGCCTCGCTCTTCCCGGCGCGAACCGCAATGTGCCCCGGAGTATGGCCCGGCGCGGGAAAGACCGTCAGTAACTCGTGGACCGCTTGCTCTCCGGAGACGAACTCCGCCTGGCCGCTCTGGATCACCGGCAGCACGCTGTCTTCGAAAATGTTCAGAAACGGAGGCGGCTCGGCAGTGCGATTCTCCGGAGCGTAGCGCGCGTACTCCTCGCGCGAAAAGATGTAGCGCGCATTCGGGAACGTCGGGACCCACCGCCCGTTGGCGAGCCGGGTATTCCAGCCGACGTGGTCCACATGAAAGTGCGTGCACAGCACAAGATCCACATCCTCGGGCCGGCAGTTCGCCGCGCGCAGGCGATCCAGATAGGGATTGTTCAAATGATGCGCGAGTGGAAAATCGGGCCGCTCTTTGTCGTTCCCGATGCAGGTATCAATTAGGATCGTGGTCTTGCCGTGATGCACCACGAACGACTGAAACACACACGGAAAACTGTGCGCCGCAATGTCGAAGTACGGAGCCAGCCACGACGCGTAGCGCGCCGGCGTGTCGCGCGCCAGATCGGGGAAAAACATCCCGGCGTCAAACTGCGTGCGCGTCTCCTCGACGCGCGAGACTTCCAGAGCGCCAATACGGAAGTGATCCATCAACTTAGTATCGTGCCACAGAGACCCCCTTCAGAAAGCCTGGCATCGCCGGGCGGCCCCAGCTTGCCCGCTGGCCGGCCAGTCCGACACTTCTTTTGGGAAGCTGACTACCGGCCCCTTCGCCTCGCCGTGGGTGCCCTCGATACGCGGCATCATTTCAGAAGTACCGGGCTGATCAAACTGTTCAGTGGGAATGCTGATATTCGTGGCGATTGTTCGGGCGTTCCTGGTGGCGCTGATGGTGTCCCTTTAGCCGTTTATATAGGTATCCACCGCCTCCGCCCACGGCCCCGCCGATAATTGCTCCTTTACCGCCTCCCGCCAGACCTCCGATTAAAGCGCCGCCACCGGCGCCGCCAACGATCGGGGCATTCCTCTTCCACCAATGCTTGTTCTTGTACCAGGACGAAATCGGCTTGTAGTCCGCGCTCTTGGCCGTTAGTCGATCGGTTGCTGGCGCCATCTCGACTGCTTCTAAAGTGGGTACAGTGCGGCTTGCTCGAAAGAACTGTTGCGTTCTGAGTGTGTCGTAGCTCGCTACGCCGGGAGCGAAAGGCCTGCCCGCGGCCAACCCCAGGGCGAGTGCCGCTACACCGGCAGTAAGTCCGACCTTGATTTTCGGGGTGAAATTCATACTTCGCCTCCCGCTTCCTACAGAGGCAAACCAATGGCCAGAGCTGGATGGTATGAGCGGTCCCCACTGAGCGGTTTCCTCGCTGCCTTGCGATCTCGTTCCGGTTCTTCTAACTACGGAGAATCCTACGAAACGTGCCGTGACGGGGAAGCCTGCTTGAAATTGCTCCGCGCTTGCACCACTTCGGTCTTTGGTGCTGGCAGTCGCCCCTTTCTTGCAAGCGGCCGCCGTCCGACCTGCATCCAGCTGGACAGGGGAAGCCGGCCTTCCCCACGCGCCGATTGCAAGACCCAGCCATGCGGTCTTCTGATGCAGCCAAGACGGTACCAGGAAGACCTGATTCCGAACCCAGACACCATCTCTTTTCGGTCGCCCCCAGAATCGCAGCCTTTCAATACGCCACGTTAGGCATGTTCTTGTGGCTCGTTTCCGGATTCTGGAACCTGGAAATTTTAGACCCGGAGTTCTACAATCAACGGGCGCAAGAAAACCGCATCAAATCAATGCCAATTCCCGCCCCGCGCGGCCGCATCTTAGACCGTGACGGGCGGGTCATTGCGGACAACCGTTTTTCCTTTACGTTGGCTCTAGCGCGTGAGTCACTCAAGGAAGATCATCTCCCACTGATTGCGAGGGGTCTGGATCTTGACTGCAACGATCTCGAGGAGCGGCTGCGGCACTACCGGTCGCAGCCTCAGTACGTGCCCATTGTCATCAAACAAGAGTTGAGTTTGGCGAATCTCGCATTTGTCGATTCGCATCGCGAATTCTTTCCAGAGTTGGTGCTGATTCAGGCGTACCACCGCGTGTATCCACAAAACGGCATGCTGGCGCATGTGATCGGCTATACCGGTGAAGTCAGCGAGGATGAGCTGGACTCACCCGAATTCGCCAAGTATGACCCGGGCGCCATCATCGGAAAGTTTGGAATTGAGCGCGAGTACAACGCCACCCTGATGGGAGTTGCCGGCCAGCGCCAGGTGATGGTGGATAACCGGGGCCAGGTCCGGCGGGTGATCGGTAACAAGCCCGCGATCCCCGGCAAAGACATTCAGCTCAGTATCGATCTCGATCTGCAGGCCGTAGCGGAGTTGGCGATGGACGGGCGCAACGGCGCCGTCGTGGCTTTGGACCCGCGCACCGGCGAGGTGCTGGCTATGGTCAGCCGCCCCGCGTTCGATGCCAACAAATTCGCGGAGCGCATCACGGTCAAAGACTGGAAACAGATCGCTGATAATCCCGATCACCCGATGTTGAACCGCGCCATCCAGGCGCAGCAGGCGCCCGGCTCGACTTTCAAGCCGTTTGTGGCTCTGGCCGGCCTGGAAACCGGGACCATCGACGATCAGTTCACCGTCCACTGTACCGGCGGCATCAGCCTTTATGGCCGCTATCAGCGATGCTGGGTCAAGACCGGCCACGGCATCATCTCGTTGCACAACGGGATCGTTCATTCCTGCGATGTGTTCTTCTATACTCTCGGCGCCAAGTTGGGAATCAATAAAATTGCCAGGTACGCCGGCCTTACCGGCTTGGGAGAGCCGACAGGAATCGATTTGCCGCACGAGGCCATGGGTATCGTGCCGTCGGAAAAATGGAAGCTGCGGAATTTCCGGCAGAAGTGGTATCCGGGGGAGACTCCGTCCGTAGCGATTGGCCAGGGGGCCCTGACCGTGACGCCGCTGCAGCTCGCGCGCGCCCTGGGTGGTGTGGCCCTGGGAGGGATCTGGCATCATCCGCATCTGCTGAAGTCAATGGATGCGACCGAGGAGCCGGCTGTTTCGGCTCTGACCTCGGCGAACGTCCGAAAGGTCGTCGATGGGATGTTCGGTGTCGTGAATGAAGGCGGCGGAACCGGCGGGCGCGCGCGGCTTCCGGGCATCGACGTCTGCGGGAAAACCGGTTCGGCCCAACTCGCCTCCAACGACTACCTGCAGGGCAAGCTGGCGAAGCGCAATCTGAAAGACAACGCCTGGTTCGAGGGATTCGCGCCATGCCATGCGCCGGAAATTGTCGTAGTGGCCCTGTTCGAGCACGGCGAGCACGGCCAGTTTGCCGCACCCATAGTCCGCGACGTGATTAAAGCCTACTTCGACAAGAAGGCCCGCTTGTCGTCCGAACTCCAGCAGAACCAAGTGAGCCTCACTGGCAAGTCGGGAGCCGAAGGTCTTCTACACCTGCCGCACGCGGTCCTGCCCGCGGGTCCCGCGAAACCGGCCGCGTCGGACAGCAATCTTGTCTATCACGAAGCCGAAGAAGAGCCAGAGCCGCCAGAGGCCCAGCAATAGTCAGAGTTGTCTCCTAAATCTTCTGACCCGTGTCCACCGGCCATTTGCTTAATCTTCAAAAGCGCGGCCGCCCCGCCCTCGCGGCATGAGGAATCTACGGCAGCGCGTAAACCAATAGCACGTTGCCGGGGCTGGGCCGCTGTATCTCCGGAGCCAGTTCCAGGGGAATCAGCGTCGACCAACTGCCGCCGCCCAACCCCGCCGGAACGGCTACGTATTGTTTCCCCCTTGCCAGGTACGTGATCGGGAAACCTTGCGGGGATGTCGCAAGGCGCGTCTGCCACAGAATCTTCCCATTCGCCGCGTCATACGCGTATAGATGACGATCCCAGTCCCCCACGAAGGCCACGCCGCCGGCCGTCGCCAGCGCGGCCGTGTTGCTAGGAGACGGCGTCCGCTGCCGCCACATCACTCGGCCCGACTGGACATTCAATGCCAGAAACTCGCCCAGGTTGCCCTCCGACGCGGGATGCTTATAGTCGACTCGCTTCACCGGACCCGTGCCGCCCTTGCCCAGCGCTTTCTCGACTTCGCCGAAAGTGGCCTTCTCGCACGTCAGAGCCATCGGGATGTATAACGCTCCCGTCTGCGGGCTGTAGGACATGGCGCGCCAGTCTTTAAATCCCGCCGTGCTCGGACACATCTCGAGTTCCACGCCGATCTTCGGAATCTTATCCTCCCGGTACGTCACCTTTCCCGTCTCCGGACCCACCTCGACGATGTTCTGATAACCCAGATCAGTGGCGTGAATGAATTTCCCGCTCGCGCGATCCAGCTGCCACAGAATGCCCAGCTTGCCCATCTCGAAAACCGACTTCCGTCCTCCCGTATCGATCAGGATGCGCTCGAACACTTCGTCCATGTCCTGCGTTTCGCCGGGAAGATGCTGGTAATACCATTTCATCTTTCCTGTGTCGGGATCGAGCGCCAGTGTCGAGTTCGTATACAGCGCATCGCCATCCGTTCCGCGCACCGACCGCGCCCAAGGCTTGGCCTGGGCCGTTCCCCAATACACGAGATTGGTTTCCGCATCGTAGCTACCCGTAATCCAGGCATCGCTGCCGGCGCGCAGATGCAGCGGCAGGTCGCCCCAGGTGTCGCCGCCGGGTTCGCCCGGGCGCGCGATGGTCGATGTCCGCCAGACTTCCTTTCCCGTACCGGCGTCATGCCCGGTGATGAAGCAAACATCCTCTTTATAGCGGCTGCAACCGCTGATCCCCGAGATCACTTTGCCCCGAACCACGATCGGGCCGGATGTGTATTGGTAACCAAGCTTGGAATCGGCCACGGCCGTGTCCCACACCTTCTTCCCGGTTCGCGCGTCCAGAGCCACGACATGCGCGTCTTTGGTCGTGCCGAAAATCTTGTCCTGGTAAATCGCGATATTTCGTTGCACGCCCTCGGTGCCCGTCAACGAGCCGCGCGGCCGCTCCTCGGGCCGATACTCCCAGAGCATATTTCCCGTCGCCGCATCCAGCGCCTGAATCACGCCGTACGGATTCGGCAGGTACAGCACGCCGTCGTGGACCAGAGGCGTCGCTTCCTGGGGCCCTTCGCTCATCTTCCACGACCACGCCAGTTGCAGGCGCCCGACGTTCTCCCGCCTGATCTGGTCCAGCGGGCTGTAGCCCCATGCGTTATCGGTGCGCCGCCAGTTCAGCCAATCCTCTGGTGGAGGATTGCGCAGTGTGTTCTCGGGGACCGGCCGGAAATCCTTCACCTGTCCGAAAAACAGCTGGCTCCCTGCCAGCATTAGTATGGGTATCGAGAGAACGCCTTTCATAGCTCTTACCTCCCCGCTCTCATGCCTCGGCACAGTAAGAATAGAGCCTGACGATCCTGTCGATTTTATCCCACGAGAAGACCCCATGCCGGGACCCCGGGATTTTCGTTATCGATGAGGAGCTGATGGACCGCATCGTCGCGCTCGAGTTCAAAAGCGGCCGTGATCTCCAAGTTTATTGGCTGCGGCCTCGGCGCACTCGGCTTGGGCGGATCCGACGCCCTCATCGTCCGCTCGGTACCCTCGATTCGAATGCGGTTGAGAAGACTGGGAATCGCCTGTAATCTGCCAGTCACCGGCTGAGACTCCGCCCGAACCGAACACGAGGCGGGGCAGCCCTCGGGGAGTTGCTCTTCCCGGAGCGGTCCAACTTCAATCGAGCTGCTCCAGATATCGCGTTACCGCTTCTCGCAGAAGGGCCGACAACAACTGGTTGGGTTCCCCGGCGATCTTTCGCCGTGCCGACTCCCGAACCAGGCGTTCATATATCTCCGGCGGCACTGTCACCGTGATCTTTCGAAACGCCCCTTTGTCTCCATGGGGCGGATTGGGATCGATCAATAGTTCCTTCATAAACACCGAAAGTGCGGGCCGTCGCCGGCCCGCACCGAGTTCCCCTGTTTATGCGCGGGCCTGGCTCGCGCGGCGCCCTACCAGCGTCGTCCGCCCCGTTGCCTTACTCGATCGCACGAAGTAAATGCCTCCGTAAATCGCCCAAACCGCCGCTACTCCCAACGCCGTGAAGGGCTCCAGTTTGGTCCCGAAGCCCATGAACGGCCCAATCAGGTAAAACGCCATGCATCCTAAACTCGCGAGTAGCCCGAAGAGCGGAATGAACAAGTGGCGCACCGGCTTGTAATCCGGGTGATTGTGGAACCCAACAATACACGTAATACAGCTCAGCATGTACAGAAGGAATGTGCCGAAGTTGGAGGCCAACGTGATAGTAAGCAGTGAATTCGGCAGGGCAGCCATCGCGTCATGCGATAGGTAACCTGCACTTGACCAGAAACCCTGCGGCAGCGCCTTGATTGTGGCGTCCGTAAGCGCGCCGGCATCGCCGAACAGGTTCGCCACGGTGAGGCAACCGACCACGGCCGAGATCCCGGCTAGCAGCCAGATGGCCCGATGCGGCGTCAGGTTCGCGCCGTGCAATGTCCCCAGATGATCGGGCAGCTCCTGGTCCTTGCCCATGGCGTACGTAACACGCGCCGCTGTGTTCATGCATGACAGCGTCGTCCCAATAATTGCAAGGAACACCGTGAACGCCTGGATCAACATGAACGTCCTGCCGTGGCCCGGCCCGAAGACCGCGTTGCCGACCATGATCATCATGTCTCCGATCGGCGCCGCTGAACCCGTCGCCGACGTCATCGGATACCCGCTATTCAGAAAGTAGTTCGCCGCGAAATACTCGATCAGGTAACAGAACACCCCCTGGATTAGCAGCGAGGCGATTACCGCGATCGGTATGTGGCGCTTGGGATCTTTGGCTTCCCCGCCCATCGACGTTACTGACTCAAATCCGACCAGAATCAGGATCGCGATTGTCGCCTGCACGAACATCCAGCCGAAATTGTGCAGCCCGACCACCGAGCCCGCATTCGGATGCGATAGGAACGTCCCTTTTTCATCGTGCTCTGGATAATCGATCTTGAACGGAACGGGCTTGCCGCCAGCATCCAGCTTCGGCTTCGGAATGCCCATGGCGTCGCGCTGGACAACATCAGTCGCCTGGCCGTTTACCGTCTGTTTCTCAGTCGCAAACTCATAGGTGTAGGCGTCTCCTGAGGCGGAGTCGAAGTTGTACGCCACGCTTCCCGGCGCATGGTTCATCCGGTAGCTCAGCGCCATTACCGAGAAGATCAACAGCGCGCTGATCTGAATCACATTGATCGCCACATTCACCGCGGTGGATCCGTTGACCCCGCGAAATGCGACATATGCTACGCCGAACGAAGTGACGATCGCGCACACCATCATGAACATCGGGCCGGGGTTGGAGGCGCTCATGAAGCTCGGCCAGAGCGTTCCCACCAGATAGCCGCAAAGCACGCCCATCACACCGCACATCACTCCTGGGTAGATCCAGTAATACAGGTGCGAGCCCCAGCCGACTATGAACTTCGCCAGACGGGCATACGGCCACGCCGTCTGATGATTCAGAAACGATTGTTCCGCGAAGTAATACGAGCTGCCCGTCCCTGGGTAAAGCTTGGATAGCTCCGCATAGCAAACTGCCGTCGCCAGGCACAGAAGCACGGCGAAGAAAATTCCAATCCACATCGAGGGCGCCGTGTTGCCGGCCGTTCCTTGCGCCACGAAAGTAAGCCACAGAAAAGCGCCCGGTGCGATGAGCGCCATCGCATTCATGGTTAACCCTGTCAAGCCCAAGGTGGCTTGCATCTGAGGGGCATTGTTAGTCTCTGCCATCTGAATCTCTCTCCTGAAGTGAATTCATGCGGCCTGACGGGGGCCGGCGGCCGAGACAGATCGTGGTCCGGTTCTCCACAGGATGCCCGCAATCGCCCCTCGAAGCGAAGCTGAATTTTCTTATTGAGGAAATAAGCGTTCTATATTGAGAGGGTTACACGGGCAGATAGATTTCCTTTCCTTCGGATCAATGACTCGATTGAAAGATAGGTACGATATGTTCATTGGACAGGCAAATTCGCCCGATTTACGTTGTTCCCCAGACCAGTTTTCGCTCTCGCTTAGCTGCGGATTCGTTCCTGTATCGGTGCTCTTCGATACTTACTATCCTATCTTTCGGCACTTACTTGGATCGAACGATAGCAACCAAACTTGCATCTCCAGCTTTAGCCGTTGACACGGATATCGCCCCCGTTAAAATAGACCAGGATGCAAGGTAAGGCGGGGGCACATAACTGGGTCCAAATGAGCGACACAGACCTCGAAAGTGCTGCGCGCTACTACCTGTGGCTGATG
>CAYTJD010000024.1:0-27667 GCA_964438005.1 uncultured Solibacteraceae bacterium
GGTCCTGCAGGGTGAACGTGTAGCCGGGGGTGAAGTAGCGGCAGCCGCTGGTACCTTGGAACACAATCGCGGGGACGGTCTGCTCCTGGAGACGGATCTTCGCCAGACGCTCGCCCGCGGGGCGCACCTGGTACTGCCCGGGAAATTCGTAAATCTCGTAGCGGTTCTTGCCGTCCACGGTGACGGCCAGGCTGCTGCTCGGGGTCTCGAAGTTGTAGTCGGTCTGGGCCCACTTGCCCGTGCGGAATTCTTCCTGGTAAAAGAACTCGGTGATCACGTCTTCATAGGTGACGCTGCCGCCGCGGAAATCGTAACGGGCGGTCTTCTGGTTCGGGCACGGTTTGTGGGCCGCGGCATCATCGGCGAGAACCAGCACGTGCTTGCCCTCCTGATGCTCGAAGTAGTAGCAGATGCCTTCCTCTTCCATCAGGCGCGACACGAAATTGAAGTCGGTTTCGCGGTACTGGACACAATAATCCCGGGGGGTGTAGGAGCCGTACAGGCGCAGCTCGAAGTCGGAGAAGCCGAGGTCCTTGAAGATTTTCTGGATGATGTCGGGGACTTTCAAATTTTGAAAGATGCGGCAATCGGCGGTGCGCGTGAGGAACCACAGCCACGGGACCATCTGGGCGCGGTAGGCGGTGACGCGGCGGTCCTGCGCGCCTTGCGAAAAGCGGCTGATGAAGCCGTTCCAGTGGCGCTCGGCGCCGGCGGCGTCGTAGATGCGCAGAGTGATGTTCTTGCCGACAACGTCCTGGAACTTGATGGAATCGTTTTCCGAGAGCAGGTCGAGATCGAAGTGGAACAGTTGGGAGACGGCTTCCGAGCCGCTAAAGCCGCGCAGCAGCAGCTCATCTTTGCCGAGCGGCGTCGTGATTGCGATGCGTCGGTGCTCTTGTGCGATGGCCATCAGTTCGTCCAAGAAAACACGGCGTCGGCCGCGTCAGCCACAAATTCCCTGGTTTTCAGCCAGGCCATTTCGCCAAGACGCGGCGCATCGGCGCCTTCGTCGTCCAGGCGGCAATAGGGAACTTCTCTGGCGCGAAGGGAAAGCTGCACATCGAACGCCAGGGCCGAGCCTTCAAAGAAACGGGTCCACTCCACCAGTTTCGCCATGGCGCGGCCATGAGGCAGGAAATCGAGGTAGCTGGCGAGAGAGAGGGGGCCCACACGGATGCGGAAGCGGCCCTGCTGATTCCAGACCTGCTCGCCGAGGAAGGCGCCGACGGCGAGTTGATTGCGCTCCCTGTCGTCCGAGAGGTAGCAGCGGTCGGCCTCATCCAGCGCATACCAGTCGCCCACGCACTGGTCGATTTCAACCGGGACGCCGAAGTAGTCGCGCAGAATGCCCCGCAAGGCGCCGGCCGAGTGGGGAGTTTGCGCGATCAGGCCCGCGTAGAGAAGAAGGCTTTCATCCTGGACACGCATGCGGCCGCGCAAGCCGGCGGTGCCCATGCCAATGAAATCGTAGAGCGAGTGGGTAAAAGGATCGGGCTGCTGGCGCCGGGCCGCTCCCAACTCATAAAGGACCGGCGGGCAGTACTTCTCCCAAGCGCGATAGAACAGAGACACGAGGCGGTGATTGAAGAGATCGAAGAAAGCCACCGGCGTGTCGTCCTTGGCGGCGCTTCGCTCTAACATCCACTCGGTGTAGCAGAAGGGCAAAACGCCCTGAGTGCCGGTCAGGCCGAAGAAGGCGACGGTCACGCGAGGGGGTTCGGAGGAGTCGGGCACGCGCTCGATGTCGTGGACGGCGCTCGGCGGGAAAGCCATGGAAAGGCGCGCGCCGAAGCGGGCAAACTCCTCGTGCGGCTTGGCCGTGCCGCCCACCGGCCGCCGGCCGGGGGACAGCCGGGCGAGAAGGCGCGCGGCCTGGAAGAATTCGAACTCGCATCCGCTCTCGAACAAGATTTCTTCTAAAGAAGGATCTGTTCGCCGGCCCGGGGCTGCCACTGCTTCAAGACTCCTTTCCTCGTTCGCGCGGTGAGGCGGCTAAACGAATTGATGGCGCTGTACAATCCCAAAAACCGCTCGAGCACGCTGGCGAGCAGAAACACTCCGGTTCCGACGTACTGATCTTCGTCAAATTCTACCGTGACGTCGGTGCCGCGGCAAAACGCGACACCGGTTGACGACGTGACGCGGCTGATACAGGGGCTGCTGGCGACGCCTGTAATGCCAGCGATCTGCTTGCGAATGGCCGGGTCATCGGAGAAATCATAGAGCCGCAGGATCTCCTGGAGAGCTTCCCTGCCCTTCTCGACGATGGAGAGGTGGTTGAGCGACAGATGCGAGATCAAACGCCACTGCAAACCGCGGCGCGACGGCGGCCGCAAGGCCGCAGTCGGCCTGCGCAAACACCGGGCGCGCACCAGGGCAGCGCCCTCCGGCTCGAGCTCGCCGAATTCCCCGCGCAGCTTCAGGGACTGAGCCAGGTCTCGATTGGTGCAAGTCACCTGCAAGGTCAACATCTCGACGGGAGGGACCGAGGGGTTGAAATCCAGATCGACGAGCGAAAGATAGACGTCGGTGCCATCGTCACCTTTGCGAAGCGAGGGACGCCGATGGGTGTACCAGAAATTTCGATGCGCAGCGTCCTCGGTTTCGTGACGCAGCGAATAGAAGGGCTCGTAGATCCGGGGCTCCTCCAGATAATTGGCGGAGGCCACGCGATCCACGGAGTAAACTTCAGTCGCCGACAGGCGGTGCTGGTCGGGAATAATCCGGTATTCGGTCTTGGTTTGGGTGACTCGGACCGGCTCGGCGATGCGTTCGAACAGGTTCACCACGGGAGTGCAACCCAGCTGGAACGTGTCGGCGCCTACGCTCTGTTCGAGCGCGGTGAGGCGGTGCGGCTGGTCGGGCTGCTTCAAAAAGATGAGGATCTCGAACGAGGAGCCAAAGCCGTTCTTGGGTAGACGGTCGAGCCCTTTGAGGTCGACGAAGAGGAATTTCTCGGGGAAAGCGAAGTACTCCTGCAACAGGCGATAGCCCTGGAAGCTGCGGTCGGAGTACGGGAGAAGGCCCTCTTCGGGAGCGAATCCCACCGGTTGAAGACTGGAAGCGGGAAGGACAGCCTGGGCGGAGGTTTCCTGCTGCGGCAGGGCGCGGACGGCGACGCGCAGCGCATTCAGGAACAGAAACTCGTACAGGGTGTGGACCGCGGAGCTGTCGCCGTTGAGGTAGAAACGCAGCGAATCGACCGGCAGCTGTTCGAGGCGGAGCCCATTCAGGCACTCCAAGGAAATGCGAACGACGGCGGCGGCATCGGGAGGCATGCCGGGCGTGACGAAGCGATTGACGTGCGAAACCGAGGCGCCGGTAACGCGAAGCGGCCAAAGCGTGACCGGATAACAAGTACGGAACGAACAGAGCTGGCCATTTTCCGGGCGGCTGTGGATCGGGAGGCGCGGCGGAAGCTTGGTGGAAGCCGGCGCGCTTTGCGACGCATCGAGCTGAAACTGGACGATGGCAAGCGGAGGCACGGGCCGCAGATAGTGAGGATAGATTACGTCGAGCAAGCCTTCGGTGATTTCCGGAAACTCATCATCGAGCTTGCGATGCACGCGGCCGGCAAGCAACGCGAACGCTTCGATAAGACGTTCTACGTGCGGATCTTCACAGGTGTCGGGCTGCAGCTGCAAACCGCCCGCAACGGCGGGATATTTCTGCGCGAACTCGCCGGCCATATGGCGGATGAAACGCAATTCGTGCTCGTAATACGGAAGCAGGTCGTCCTTCACACAGTCCCCCCGGAAACGAGCATACGGCGCGATTCGCGCTGGAGAGTGATATCAAAGACCACGGGCTCGGTATCCGATCCAGCACGCAAGAACGCATTAATTTGAAACTGCAGCAGGGGGCGGAGCGGATCCGGTTGCTCGATCGAAACGTCAACGCGAGTCAACCGCGGCTCGAACTGGCGAATGGCGCGCTCGATGGAGCGGCGCACTCGCTCCTGCTCCACGGCGTTGGTCAGATTGTAGGAGGTAAAGTCAGCAATGCCGAAACCGAGGAGCGAATTTGTGGCCTCCTCATAGGCAGGATCGAAGTCGCTCTCGGCCCGGCGCGTGTTGAAAAGCGCCGAAAGATCGCGGCACAACGCGGCCCTGAAGTTCCGTTCCTCGTCCCAGGAATTCCGCGGCGCCTCTGGCCCGCGGTCCATCAAACGATCCAACAGAGACAAGACCACGCCACTCTGGCGGTTTCCCGACGCCATGGTCCGTTACTCTCCACAACTGAGCGCCTGCCACGGATCCAGCCGGCAGAGGCGCTCGTACAGCTTGGCTCCCCGGTCGTGGTCTGAGCTGTCGCCGGACTGCTTGTACAGCTTATAAAGCCGGATCCACACGCCGGCTATCAATTCCGAGGACTCCCAGGATTCGAGTTGCAGCTTATCGATCTGTTCCGCCAACTCCTCGAGAATCGACCGGGCCAGGCGCTCCCGCTTGCTGGAGAGGCAGACTTCCGCCAGCAGCAGTTTGCGTTGAAAGCGGTTCCTGCCGCACGTTTCCTTAGCGGACAGCTGAACCATCTGGCTCAGGCCCTTATCCACCTGCCCGGAGCGGATCAGCGCTTCCGCGTCCTGCCACGACGAGCCGGAGCCGGACGATGAGCCCGACAACTCCGGGAGTGCGAGCGCAAATCGAACAGTCACAGGGTTGCCTTTTTCGCCGAGACTGCCGGCAGCCCCGTCACCGGCGTCCGCCGTGACGGGATCCGGCTCCTCAGCCCGCTTCTTTTCCAAGATGGCCTGCACTTCCGTGCGAATCTCATTTAGAGTATTTCGGCAGAAGGACAGGTTGGGAGAGGCATCGCCGAACTTCTCGTCGATCACCTTTTCCAAGGCCCGAAACTCATCGACTGTTTCCTCAACGACGGCACTGAACTTCTCATAAGGAGCCCGCTTGGTCGAGGCCACAGCCCGATCGAACAGGTCCAGCGAAACATGCCCCCCGGCGATTTGGGCGTCGAAGGTCTTTTTCTTGACTGAATCGAGCTCGCCGTCAGCATCGCGGCAGCTGGCTTCAGACCCGACGAACCGGGCGTCTTTCAGATCGATCAGGCTATAATCCTGATCGCCGTCGTTGCGGAGGGTGATCGGGATGGCGGTGATCGCGTCTACCAGCTTGTTGTTCAACCACTCGAAAGGACCGGCCCGATCTTCCGGGCCATCCTCGATGGGAGGAAAGAGGCCGTTGTCCCAATAACGCACCATCAACTCGCGGGTGACGCGCAGGCCCTCACAGAGGCCGGCAAAGCCATGAAGTTTCATGCCGGCTTCGGTCAGCCAGAGAGCCAGCTGCAAGTCTTTGGAGCGGCCGCGGAGCATGGCGGAGGCCAATTCTTCGACCAACCGCCAGTCCGCGATTTTCCGATCTTTCTTGGTCCACTTGCCGGAGTCGAGATCGTCGTCGGCGCGGCGGGCCTCCTTGATCCGGTCCCATTCGGCCGTCCAGCGCAAATCGGTCCCCACAGGCTGATCGGCCGAGATCGGAGTCAGGACGTCATCCGAGTAGAGCAGCGCTGTTGCCATGGTCGGTCAATCCGCGGAGATTCGGTTTAGGCGGCTGCGCCCTGGGCGAGCGACCACTTGGCGGCAATGTTGCCACCGGCGGTGCCGTCGGGTTTCTGTTTGGTGTAAGTCCACTCAATCGCGCCGTAGGACATCTTCACGGTTTCGGTGGGGAAACCGTAGCCGCCCTGCGGGTTGCCATTGGCGATAACGCCACTGATCAAAACTTCCTTCAGCTTCACTTCGAGATACTTCAGCGGATCGCCGCCGGCGCGCCAGCACTCGATAGTGACTTCCGGGATGTGGGTTCCCTTGCAAGCGGCCTCGTACAGCTTGGGTGTGGCCGCGTCGACCAACTTCACAATGCTGTACTCGGAATGCTGCACGGCCTCGGCGGTTCGGCCTCCGGCAGTTTTCTGAGTGATGGACGCGGGCTGGGTCACCTGGTGATCGAACGAAAGGATCATGACCCAGTCTTTGTGGTTCTTGTCAGTGGACTCGCCCTTGATGTCGCCGAAGTTTGCGAAGGCATCGAAAGCCATATGAATCTCCTTTTACGATATGGAATTCCAAATTTCAGTTACGCCAGCCCTCAGGCGATAGCGGCCGCCGGAAGGGCACACCCTAAACCTCTTTGCAGCGCGCGCTGCAAAGTTACGCTCGTAGAACCGGGTTTGTTAGCCTTTCGGCGCCGGTAATTTGGCCACCAGCCGCAATGACACTGCCAGCTCTTCGAGTTGGAAATGCGGCCGTAAGAACGCGATCGCATTATAAGCGCCGGGCTTTCCGGGAATCTCGGTCACCTCGATGCGGGCTTCCCGCAGAGGATACTTCGCTTTCAGCTCCTGGGGCGCCATGTCGTCAAGGAGCACGTAATTGGCGATCCACTTGTTCAGGAAGGCTTCGCACTGGTCGCGCGACATGAAGCTGCCGACCTTGTCTCGCATCATTACCTTCAGAAAGTGCGCGAAGCGCGAACACGCCAGGATGTATTGCAGCTGGGTGGACAGCCGGGAATTTGCGTTGGCATCCGCATCGAGATAGAGCTGCGGTTTCTGCGCCGACTGCGCGGCCATAAAGACGGCGGTGTCGGTGCCCTTGTAGTAGCAGAGCGGAATGAACCCGAGCTTGGACAGCTCATTCTCGCGACGGTCGGTGATCGCGATTTCAGTAGGGCACTTGGTCGCTACATCGCCGTCGTCGGTGATGAAGGTGTGCGCCGGAAGTCCCTCGACCAGTCCGCCGCCCTCGACGCCCCGGATGGCGGCGCACCATTCATGCCGCGCGAACGCGTCGGTGAGGCGGGCGGCAAACGCATAGGCCGCATTCCCCCAGAGGTATTTGGAGTGATCCCGGCCATCCACGCCTTCCTCGAAATCGAACTCTTCGACCGGCGTCGTCTCTTTTCCGTAAGGCAGACGCATCAAGACGTGGGGCAGGCAAAGGCCGACATACCGGGAATCGTCGCTCTTCCGGAACATATTCCACTTCAGATATGTCTCGCTATCGAATATTTTTTCGAGATCCCGAGGCCCTGCCAGGTCGGTATAAGATTCGAAGTTGAACATGCCGGGATTCGCGGCGGCAATAAACGGTGCATGCGAAGTGGCGGCCACGCCGGACATCTTCTCGAGCAGAGCGATATCCTGCGGATGGCGG
This sequence comes from uncultured Solibacteraceae bacterium, assembly GCA_964438005.1. Taxonomy (GTDB): domain Bacteria; phylum Acidobacteriota; class Terriglobia; order Bryobacterales; family Bryobacteraceae; genus PSRJ01. The sequence continues at coordinate 7,175 of CAYTJD010000024.1, forward strand.
CCGAATTCATAGTCGCCGATCAGGGCGCCGAACGGATTGCCGCCGAGCGTGCCGTACTCTTCCTCGTAAATCTTCTTGAAGATCTGGCTCTGGTCGAATTCGACCGCCTTGTCCAGATCCTTAAACAGGTCGTTCTTGCTGATGTTGAGGAGCTTGATCTTGAGACTGGCGGAGGTCTCGGTCTGCATCACGAAATACTGCAGTCCGCGCCAGGAACCCTCCAGCTTCTGGAGGGGCTCGGCGTGCATCACCTCGTTCAACTGGCGGGAAATGAGCGCATCGAGGTCGGCGATGCGGGTGTTGATCATGACCTCGGTATCCTTCGATACCGTCATCTGACCCGTCATCACGTCCTGGACCAGATCTTTGAGCCATAATTTGCCGCTGGTTCGTTCCTCGGGACTTTGTCCGATGCGGCCCTCTTCGGCGATGCGATCCAACAAACCGCGCGCTTCCACCACCGTTTCCACTTCGGGCTGGCCGTCTTTTGCAGTTTTCGGTTCCGCCGGCATGTTAGTTCTCCTTCTCAGCCTCGTGGATGCCTGCTTCGGCTCCCGCTTGTCGCAGGAGGTCCTGGTTCTGGATCACTTCCTGCAGCAGGTTCTCCAGCTTTTCATTGCCGATCAGGCTGGCACGCAGATTCGCCAGGCTGTTCCGCAACTCCAGCAATTTGCGCAACGGTGTGATCTGCTCGGCAATCTTGGCGGGTTGAAAGTCGTCCATCGTCTGGAAGCGCAGTTCGACGTTCAGCTTGGTGTCGTCCTCGCTCAGCCGGTTGGGCACTTTGAACGCGAGCCGCGGGCCGATCTTCTTCATGACATCGTTGATGTTGTCGCGATCCACCTGGACGAACTTGCGCTTCGCGATGGCCGGAAGCGGCTGGTCGGGCTGACCCGACAAATCGGCGAGAACTCCGACTACAAACGGCAGATCCCGCTTTTCAATAGCGTCGCCGACCTGGACGTCATAGGTGATTTGCACGCGGGGCGGCCGAACCCGCCCAACCTTCTTCTGTAAGCTTTCCTTGGCCATATTGCGCCACTTTCCCGGGATTGAATTCCCAAAAGAGTCTTAACGCCTAGTGCTGCCAAATACCGAATACCTTATGCGTGAGCGAGTCTATCATAACCCCATCCGTATAACAAACGCCTTGTTTCCTACGCCAACCGTACTGAACCTAATGATCCAATAAGCGTGCGCGAGGGCCAGACTCCGCCAGTCATGTGAATCGAAATCATGAAGCGTTTCCGTCCGAAAGGAAATTTATTGGACCGCCGCCGCGGGGCAGCGCAGGGTCTCCCAGAACTTGGGATTGAACACGTCCTGTCCGCCCGGGAACCCCACGATCTCGACCTGAACCGGAGCTGGCGTAATGGGTTCGGGGCGCCCGACCCCGCCGCTGGTATAGCGCCATTCTACGAGTTTGGCGCCCACGTCCCGAGGCTGCGCGTCGTTCAAGATCCGGAAAATTCCCCATGTGCCCCCCCGCGAGGCGAATGCAAACGCAACGCTGGGGCTTCGGAGACGCGCCACGGCGCCGGGCTCCTTGGTGCCGGGCGGGGCGGGCCAGCTGAATTGGTGCTGCAGCGGGCTCGTCCATTGGAAGGGACGGCCGTCGACCTCCAGCTCGAGCGTGGCGTCTTTCAGGCGACTATCCAATTTAGGCCTCAATACATAGCTGAACTGGGGCTGCGGACCGGCGGCATAGAAAGCATCCACGATCGACTGAGCGCGATTCAGAAACGCCAACATCGCAAGAGCTACCTGCGGTTTCTTCGAGGGATCTTTGGATTTCCACTGTGACCCGTCTTTGACGACATACTCGCCAAGGGCTTGTTGCTCGAATTTCCAGACGGAGCCCCGCATCGGGTCAAACAAATCCGAGAACTCCGCCAAACTGGCATCGTCGGCAGACAATGCGAAGGGATATTTACGGAGCGTTTTGCTGGCGCTCAGGCAAAAGTTACGAAGCGCTCCGTTGACTTGACCTGTGAGGACTGGCTCGATATCCCGTGGAATCAAGGGGTTTGCAAGGAGAATCGGCTCTTCGAGCAGATGCTCCACGATGGCGTCCAGGCCCCCAACTCCCACGGGTTTGAATACTTTCGAAACCTGGCGAACCGCTTCCATCGCCTTGTCAGCGTTTTGGCGGGCCATCTGATAAATCGCGGGATCGGGAGTTCCGCTCGCCTGCGCAATGTCCTGCATGGATCGGCGCAATTGAGCCAGCGCGTCCATGTAAGCCATGTTCTTATCAACGATCCAGGTGTCGCTTCCGGGAGGCACCACGGAATGCACGGGCTGGAAATACCGGCTGAGGTCCGCCGGGGTGCTGAGCTCGTCGGAATTATCCGGCGGAGCCGTCACGATCGCCTTGGCTTGGGTTTCCGCCTTCTTCAGCGGTGCTAAGAGCCGGTCGGCTGTCCTTTGCACCACGTTCGCATCGGCTGGCACCGCCGGAGCCGGAAAATTGGTCTGGTTGGCCGCCATTGCCAGCACGGCGAGGAGGGGCGATTTGTGATCGGCCAGAATATCGAGCTTGCGCGCCGCATCCGACGCACTGCTATAACGGAGAACCGAAAACCCTTCGACGAATTTTCGCCACTGCTCCACGTAGTCGCGAAGATACAACCGCTGCACGGCCAGCGCAGTCGCCGAGTTTTGCTTCCAGTCGCTGGCTAACCCGGACGTGCCGCCTAAGACGCAAGCTTCGCCCTGGGGCGTCGAATTACTCTCCTTCGAAGCCTTTTCCAGGAAGTTCCAACCCTCGCGCGAAAAGGCCGCATTCACCTGATCGGGTCCGCTCAGGACCTGATTGTAGTTCGGCGCCAGTTCACTGAGCCGGACGGGCTTTCCGACTTTGCCTTCGGCATTGGCAAGAAGGCTTGCGTATATCCGGTCGATTCCCTGGGACTGCCGCAAATACTGGCGTGCCCGGTTCGCGCCTTCGCCATCCTCCGGCCACCGCAGTGGATTCCCTTGCGCCAGTTCGGCGGCGAAAAAATCGATCTGGCGGTCGGCCAAGCCTTGCCAATCTGCAGGAGCGCCCGGCGTAATCTGGGCCCGCACGTCCTTTAAGAGCCTGGAAAGAAACAGGGGTTCCACGCCGCACGTGGCTGAGGTGATCATCAGGTGACCCTTCAGCGTGCGATAAACCAAGTCGGAAGGAGCGTTGGCGTCGGGGCGGCTCGGCAGGGCGTTCAAGGAGGAAACCATTTGGGCATTGAAGTCGACCAGGAGCAGGCGGCCGAACTGGCGGAAATAACTCGTTCGCGCTTTGGCCAGAACACGGTTGCCGGAGTACAGGCCCCAGTGAAACGACAACGGCATACGCCCCTGGAGACGGACCACCTGCGACCTGAGATTCTCCAGTGCCTGGAGATCTCCCAAGGTGACTGCCCGCGCCTGGCGGTTCGGCTGGCTGTTGATGGCATTCTCGACCTGCCTGAGCAGTGCCCGATTGTTAATCCAGGAGATGAAGAAAGCAAGGCACAGCAGCGCACACACGCCAACCGCCCCGCCCAGCGCGTATTTCCGGTACCGGCCGATCATGTCCTCGACGGGTGGATGTTTGCGGGGCCTCCAATCGGCCAGAACTACTTTGTGGAACAGGTCCGCGACCAGGATCCAGCGCGCGCCTAAGGCCTTGCGCGCGGCCGGACCGGCCCGCTTGGTAAGATCGTCCCCCTGAAACATCTGGGTGGCATCACCGCGAAACAGGCGGGTCGCCTCGAACGGGGGGTGCGAATCGCCGGCCCGGATGGCTGGATCTTTGAGGTCCACTTCCGCTTCGCGAACCCCGGTAAAATAATACCCGCGAAGAACCGCGCTCGGACCGAGAGAATTCGGTCGAAAAACGTCGGTCAGGAACTGCACGAGCGGCGCGCGGATTCGCTTCAGCTCCCTGGGGAACTCATACACGGCGGGACGAAAGAAGGGACTCGGCTCGTGAGCGAGGTGCTCCAGCCGGCGTTTCGTCAATGCCTGGTAAAGCGGTCGAAACGACTCGGTAAGCCGTTTCGCTTCCATTTCGGCAAACATTCCCCCGGAATTGGCCGGCTCCGGCCGGCTCGCCGGCAGCGTGCAGCCGAGCACCTGATTGATTTCCAACTCCGGCAGCCGGCGGAAAAAGTCCGTAAAGTACGTGATTTTATCGGACTTGGTGACTACCAAATAAACCGGGAACTCATTACCGAATTGCTCGGCAATGGCTCGCAGCCGGTCTTGCCAATCGCGGCTGTATCGCTCCAATCGCTGTGGGTCCGAGGCGGCTCCGGTAAATTCCTTGGCGTCGCAGAAGGCGAGGACCCCTCGAAGATCGATTTGCGATTCGGTCTCACCCAAAATTCGCCGCCACAGAGGAAGGGCAACCCGTCCTCGAAGAGTCGCCAGCATTTGGTTCCAGCGCCCCAGATCACCCGTGAAGGCGCGTCCGGCAATTTCGGCAAAGATCGCGTTTTTCGCGAGCCAGATGTTGCACAACCGCGTGGATGTGATGGGAGTCGTGGATTGTCCGGCCAGTAACTGAGGTTCCAGCCCGGCGTTTAGGAAAGTGCTTGTCTTACCGCTATCCTCGGGGCCGATCAAAAGGTACCACGGCAGGGCTCGAAGGGGTACCTTGGTACGAACTCCGGCAAATGAGGGTGCCTTGGAAAGAACCGTGTTCGCCTCTCGGAGCAGAGTCAACAACGGCTCATCCTCTGGGTTTGCCGTCGGCGTCGGCTTCGCCGCAGGCGCAGGGCGGGACGCAGCCTGCGCACGCCGCAGACGCCACCAGCCATATACGCGCGACCCAATGATCAATGCCAGAACGGCCATCAGCCCGAGGGCTGTCCAGAGAAGCCCGTAGTGAGTAATATCCGGTCCCTGGTACAGGTAGGCAGCACCCACCCAGGCGAGGCATACGTACAAGAACAAGCAAAATAGGAGGCTCTTGATGGTCATCTAGCTCCTAACAGGCCAGTTAGAATAGCGGGCCGCGGATTTCCTCGCTCAGGGAACTTAAATTCAGAGTGAGAATCCAGAACAGCAGAAAGGTGAATATTATGGCACAGGCCGTTGCAAGCCTCATGTAGTCCTTGGGCGCTCGGGTTGCCACTGGCGAGACAGCCTGGGAGGATGCCAAGCCGGAGGGCGAGATGGGAGCCTCCTTTCCCCGGATGTATTCAATGCGCATGCGCAGACTTTCCGTCATTCCTTCCATTTCGCCACGCGCCGCGCCTGCGTACCGCCCTTCAAAGCCCAAGAGAAGGCAAAGCAGATAAACCTCCAGGATGTCGGCAAGGTGCTCCGTGTCCCGGCGGGACCGAAACTGCTCGAGTTTTTCGAAGAAGACCACGCCGGCATCGGTCTGGCCGAACAATTCCTGCTGCAGGGTTTTACGCTCCCACTCGACCCGAATCGGCTCTTTTGAGTTCAAGATGACGGAGTCCAAGAACGCTACCACGGCAAAGTGGGTGTCGCGCACATCCCGGCTGTCATATCCAGCCGCGTTGGCCACGCGTTCTACTTCCTGCAAAGTTGACTTTGTCCGTTTGCGGAAGACCTCAATGTCGGGAATGTGTTGCTTTTGCGTCTTCAAACGCAGAATTCCTATAAACAGGCCTTGATAGAGTAACGCCAGATTTTCTGAAGGCGCGGGTGCTTCCGCTCCCGCATTTAACTCGGGCCCGGGATCGTGTGGAGAATTAGCCGGCACAGCACTTGTTCCTTGGTAGGATCACCTTACACCCAAGCTGGACCGATTTGCAAGAATCAACAGTTTGGTCTAATCTCAACCTGGAGCGTTATGGTTTCAGTTCACCGCATCCTCTTAAGCATCCTCTTCGTGCTTCCGTTGCCGGTAGCTCTCCCCGCTCAGCCTGATGTGACCTCGGCGCCTCTCAGCGTCGAGGACGTGCTCAAGATGTCCCAAGGCGGGTTTTCCGAAGAGGTCATCATCACGAAGATCAAGAAGAACGGTAAGCCTTTCGACCTCAGCACGGACGAGCTGGTAGAAGTTCGGAAGCGTGGAGTTACGGATAACGTTATCAAGTACATGCTGGACCCCTCGCAGCCCTACGCACCGCCTCGCGCAGACCCGGCCCAACCTCCAGTCAAGCCCGCCGCCCCGCCGAAAAAGTATCCTGCCGACCCCAATGCGGCGCGCGTTCCCGGCGATCCGGGTCTCTATCGATTCGAGCAGAACTCACCGGTAGCGGTGGATATCAAGCTGTTGTTGGGTGAGAAGGAAGGGGCCGGGTTAGGTAAAGTCCTCATGAAGAAGGGCAAGGTCGTCGCCTATATTCTAGGGGCGACCGCCAAAACTCGGGTCGTCGATCCTACTCCCGTCTTCTATCTTCGGTTGGCTGAAGGCAAAGGGATCGAAGAGGTACTGCTGGTGGTGCTGGAGAAGAAAAACGACCGACGCGAACTGGCCATGGGCCCCCCCGGTCCCAAGCCCGAGTTGAAACCGGAAACGATGCGCCAGTTCGATTCACTTGAAGTAGGAGCCAGTTTGTTTAAGGTGACTCCCGCGAACCTTGCCAAAGGCGAATACCTTATCTATCTCATGGGCAGCGCCGAACCGGCCAAGGGCAATTACGGCAAGGGTTACGACTTCAGCGTGCAGCCGCCGCAAGCGGAAAAAAAGAAGCACTGATCGGCCTACCCGTACCGGTGGGTCCTTAGTCACGATTGGCTCTTCCTAAGCTGATCGGTGTCCGGTATTCTGAGGAAGCAAATGGCCATTCCCACCCATCTGAAAGGGCGCTACGAGTTAAAGGAAGTCCTGGCGCAAGGCGGGATGGGGATCGTCTACAAGGCCGTGGACGGCGTGATGAAGCGGCCGGTGGCGATCAAAACCCTGCTGGATATCACGGACACGTTGGGGCTTCAACTCTTTCGGAAGGAATGCGAAGTCCTCGCCTCGATGGTGCATCCGAACATCATCGAGATCTACGATGTCGGCGAGTTCGAAGAAGACGGCATCAGCCGGCCTTTCCTGGTGATGCCCCTGCTGCCGGGCGTGACGCTCGACAAACTAATTCGCGCCTCCAGCCAGCGGTTGACGCTGGAGCGTTCGATTGACATCGTCTGCCAGGCTTGCCGCGGCCTGCAAGCAGCCCATGAAAGGGGCCTTGTCCACCGGGACATCAAGCCGAGCAATCTGTTCGTCCTGGAAGACGATTCCATCAAGATCATCGATTTTGGCGTAGCCCACCGCCTGGAAGGCAGCCGGACCGTGGGGCGCAAGGGAACCCTGCTGTACATGGCGCCGGAGCAGATCGAGATGAAGCCGGTCTCGCCGGCTTCGGATGTTTTCTCGCTGGGCGTGGTGTGCTACGAGATGCTCACCCGGCGCCGACCGTTCGAACGCGCCTCGGAGAACTCGGTTGCTGATGCGATCTTGCATTTTGTTCCGGCGCCGGCTTCCGACATCAATCCGTCGGTCAATCGCGCTGTAAGCCAGTCGATTCACAAAGCCATCGCCAAGCAACCGTGGCACCGCTACGCGACCGCGAAGGAATTCGCGGATACTCTGCAGAAGGCGGCCCGCAACGAGCCAATTGAAATCTTCAACACGGCCCGGATCCGGCCGCGGTTGCAGCGGGCCGAAGAAGCCCTGGAAGCCGGTGACTACCAGTTCGCGTCGGAAATTGTCGGGGAGTTGGAGGGCGAAGGGCATCTGGATCCTTCGATCGCCGGATTGCGCGGCAAGATCGATCAGGCGATCCGCCGCAAAACAATCCACCAACTGCTTGAGACAGCCCAAAGCCGGATCGCGGCGGAGGAGTACCCGCTGGCGCTTCAAAAGATCTACGAAGTGCTGCAGCTCGATCCCGCTCACGCGGAGGCCCTGGCCCTCAAGAACGCCGCGGAGGGCAAACGGGCCGAGCGTGATATTGAGGGCTGGTTTCATCTTGCCGAGGAACACCGCCAACGGTTTGCATTCAGTCACGCCAAGGAAGCTCTGCAGCGGATCCTGCAGGTCCGGCCAAAGGATGCGCGCGCGCTCCAGATGTTGTCGGAGGTGGGCCGGGCCGAAGACGACCATGCGCGTACCCGCCAGGAGAAGGAACAACTGTATCAGGCCGCCGTTGCAGCCGAGCAACGCGGCGATATCAGCTCGGCGTTGAGCAAGCTGGAGCGGGTTTTGGATCTGGACCGGCGATTTCCCGAGGCGCAGACCCCGGAGCGCGGCACCGCGTATCAGAAGCTTTATAACAAAGTCCGGTCCGATCACGAGAGTATTCAAGGCACATACGCTGACGCGAAGCGCCAGTTGGAGGCCGGGAATTTCGCGCCGGCGCTGGCGATCTGCTCCGATCAGCTTGCCCGATTTCCGGGGCATGCTCTCTTTCAGGCGCTAAAAATCGACATTGAGGAGCGCCGGCGGCAGGCTCTATCGGCGTTGATCGCCGAAACCGACCGCAAGCTCGCCGCCGAGCCCGACCTCGATCGCCGCATCGCGATACTCCAGGATGCCGTTCGAGATTACCCGGGCGAGCAGCATTTCGAACAGTTACTGCAACGGACTCTGGAAAAGCAGAACCTCATCGAATCTTTGGTGACGAGGGCACGCGCACTGGAACAGCAGGGGCAATACGGCGAGGCTCTCTCCCAGTGGGAGGTTCTGAGGACGATTTATGACCGGTATCCCGGACTCAACCTGGAGATCGATCGCATTTCCCGGCGGCGGGAGCAACGTCTTCGTGAAGAAGCCAAATATCGATGGGTGGAACAGATCGATCGGCTGCTGGAGGTCCGCGATTATGAGCGGGCTGTGGACCTGGTAGCTCAGGCTCAAGCCGAACATCCGGATGATGCGGAGTTAGGCCAGCTCGAGAAGGTTGCCAACAGAGAGTTGGAGAAGGCTCGCGAAGTGCGGCGGCTGGTCACCGCGGGTCTTGAACAGTGTGCCGCCGGACGCCACACGGAGGGCTTCGAGAATCTGAACCGTGCCTGCCAACTGGACGACCGCAGCACCGAGGCGCGAAACGCGCTGCGGGATTCCTTGGTGGAGCGCGCGGGCGCGTTACTGGCAGCGGAGCCGTCTGCAGCCGAGCCACTCTTGCGTCAAGCCTTGACTCTGGATCCGGAGCACGCCGCCGCGAAAGTGCTGATTAGCCGAATCGAAGAGCAACGCCGCCAGGCCGCCGTGGAGCAGTGTGTCTCGCAAGCCCACGACTTGCACGAGCAGGGAGATACTCGTGCCGCTGCGGCCATGGTCGCTCAAGGTTTGCAGACGAGTCCGGGCGAACCCCGGCTGCTTCAACTCCAGTCCTCTTTCAAGAGGAGCATCGAGGAGACGCGGCAGCGCGCTCTCGCGGAAGAGAGTAAGGTTGGGCGCGATTCTAAAACCATTTCCGGAGCTCCCCAGTTGCCGGCCGAGCCGGCCCGTGCCGAGGAGACCGCCCCGCTCTACAACGGCGATACCGAACTCGATGAGGCGACTAGTTTCCGGCCGCGGATGGCGCCGCCTTCGGTTTCTCCGGTGGAACCCGAACGCCCGTTACCGAGCGCGCCACCCGCGTTGTCATCGGAGCCTCCCGCCAAACCGGTGAAGCCGGCGCCTGAAACTCCGCGCCGGGCAGCGAAGCCGGCCTGGTGGCAACCGATTCTCGCTTCGATCCGATCGTCTCCAAAGGCTTGGGGCGCTGGGGCCCTCATTGCACTTGCGGTTCCCCTGACCGTCGTCGGAGTCCGCATGCTGGTCACACGCCGGCCGCCGCCCCCCGTTCAAAAAACTGTTGCCGCTCAGGGGACAGTAGAGATCACCACGTCGCCCGCCGGAGCGGAAGTCTCGGTTAACGGAAAATCTAGTGGACCCGCTACACAGACGCTTCGGGTATCCGCCAAACCGGGAACAGTGGACGTCGAAGCTCGATTGCCCGGCTACCGGCCGGCGAAGTCCTCGGCGCAACTTTCTCCGGGTGCTCATCTTCCCATCTCGCTGACCCTGGAGCCGGTGCTCGCCCTGCGACTCCTGTTTCCGGCGGAGGGCCGGGTCACCGTCGACGACCAGCCGGTCACGCTGCAAAACGGGCAATACGTGAGTGACCTTTCGGTTGGGCCCCACTCGGTGAAACTGTTCGTCGGACGAACCGGGAACCTCGCCTTTCAATTCGAGGTGCGTCCGGATGGGCCGGCCGCCATCACCGCCCCCCTTGCTGGGCAAGATGTCTCCGCGCTGTTGGTCAGTAATTTTGGCGGCCAGGCCCGGATCTACGGGAGCGCTCCATCGGCCAGCGTGAAACTTGCAGGCCAGCCGCTCGGTCAACTGGACAAGAACGGTTTGGATCTCCCCAAACTGACGCCGGCCCAATACGACCTGGAAATCGGCGATGGCAAAGACATGCGAAAGAGATCGATCGAGATCGGTCCTGAGCGAACTTTGACAGTGGTCGTTGATTCCGATCCGAACACCGGTACGTTGCTTGTGCAGACCAGTGAGAACGGCGCCAATATTTCGGTGCTTGCCGGCGGAAAGGAAGTGGCCCGCGGCCAGTCTCAAAAGGGAGTGTTCCGAGCCCCCAACTTAAAGGCAGGCAAATATGCGGTGCGCGCCGGCAAGGACGGTTATGACAGCGATGTCGCCGAGCAAACGGTTGAGATTCAAAAAGGCGAAGACAAGACCATCAGCTTCCAGTTCAAGGCGCGCCCGGTATCGGCTTCGGCGAAGGTCCGTCTCACTCCCGGGTCGGAATTATTCGTGGATGGCGCATCGCAGGGAACCATCGCGGAGGAGTTCCGCACGCTCGAGAACTTGAAGCCGGGAGGACATGTCTTCCGAGCGCAACGAGGAAGGCAATTCCTGCCAAACTCAAAACCGGCCGATGTTACGGCCGGCCAAAGCGTGGATATCGATTTGCGGCTCACACCCGCGCCTGTTCCTGTGGACATAAAAAAGAGTCCGGCCGATGCCACGGTGACCTATACCCGAGGCGGAGACGCGGCGGTACATCAGTTGAACGGGACACATGTAGAGCTTGCCGAAGGCGACTACAAGTTCACAGCTCGCGCGGCGGGCTATCTTGAGAAAAATGCGCAACAGCATGTTTCATGGGACTCGAACCAGCCGATCGATCTCACACAGTCTCCGGAGCAGCCGCCACTCACTATAGCGGACTGGGATAAAGGTGTCTGGAGCCGCAGGAACGATCTTTGGGAAAAAAGTATCGAAGGCCCCGTTCTGTTCCCCAAGCCGATGGCCGCGGGCTACATCCAATTCATGATTCACTGGGACGCAGGGAAAACCGCGGCTCAGTGGCTGCTACGTTATGCGAACGAGAAGAATTACATTCAGTGCGAAATCGACGATGATGTCTTCAAGGCCACTCGCGTATCGGATGGAAAGCGTGAGACGATCGCTCAGAAAATGCCGGTGCCTAAATCGGACTGGTACATAATACGGGTCGAAGCGCGAACCGACGGAACGACGGTAAGCCTCCGGGAAGGAAAGGTCTGGACGGTCCTGGCGGATTGGCGGGAAGCGAACGCCGCCGGCCTGAAGTTCGGATTCAACGCTCCCGCCGGTCAGCGGCTTTATCTCTCATCTTTTGAAGCGCGCATTTATCGTTGATTCTTACGAATAGACGAACTCGCCGTCCTCGCCGATTTGCACTTGCACCGACCCCAGCTGCTGCCCCTGCGCGATTCTCCCCAGGATCAGCGTGGAGAGCTCGGGCAACAGCGTGTTAGTCAGAATATTGTCTACGTTTCGCGCGCCGCTTTCCACCTCCGTGCAGCGATTCGCGATTTCGTCAACGACTTCATCGCTATAGCTGAGCTGGACCTTATGCGATTCGGAAAGGCGCTTCTGAATTTTGGCCAGTTTCAAGCCAATGATTTTCTTCAAGGCTTCGTCGCGAATCGGGAAATACGGGATCACCACCAGACGGCCGAGAAACGCCGGCTTAAACACACGGTTCAGTTCCGGCTTGATCGCGGCCACCAGATCCTGCCAGTCCGGGATTTGCTCCGGGTCGGCGCTCAGCTTCGCGATCGAATTCGTGGCGGCATTGGAAGTCAGGACAATAATGGTGTTCTTGAAATCGATCTGCCGGCCTTCGCCATCTTCCATCTGCCCTTTGTCGAAAACCTGGAAGAACAGTTCGAGTACGTCCGGGTGGGCTTTCTCTACTTCGTCCAGCAGAACCACCGAATACGGCCGGCGGCGCACCGCCTCGGTCAGAACACCGCCTTCGCCGTAGCCGACGTACCCGGGAGGCGAGCCCTTCAGAGTAGAAACCGTGTGGGCCTCCTGGAATTCCGACATATTGACGGTAACGAGATTGCGCTCGCCGCCAAATAAGAGGTCGGAAAGAGCCAGTGCGGTTTCGGTCTTGCCCACGCCGCTGGGACCAACCAGCAGAAAGACGCCTACCGGCTTACCGGGGTCATCGAGCGCCGCTTTCGAGGTCCGAATCCGGCGGCTGATCGCCTCCAGCGCGTGATCCTGCCCGATCACGCGGCGGCCGAGGTGCGACTCCAGCGTGCGCACAGTCTCAATTTCATCCTTCAGCATTCTTCCAACGGGAATTCCAGTCCAGCCGGAGATGACGTCGCCTACGATGCGAGAGTCCACGGCAACCCGAATCATCGGCGTCTCGCCTTGCACCGCATCCAGTTCGCCCGTCAATTGCGCCAACTCCGCGCGCACGGCGATCGGATCGACAACCTGCCGGGCCGGCGCGGCGGCAGCCGCACTCCCTGCCGATGATACCGGAGCCTCGACAGGCTGCTCCAATTGCGATCGCAGCTCTCGAATGCGCGCGACGAGGCCCTGTTCCCTGTCCCAGCGGGCGGAGAGTTCGGATAGTCGCACTTCGGCCTGCGCGCGCTCCTGCGCGATTTCCGCAATCCTCTCGCTATGGTCGGCGCCGAGCCGGACCTCCCGTTCGAGAACGCGCGCCTGAACCGCCAGATCGTCCAAAACTCGCGTTACCGACTCGAGCGAGGGCGGCGTACTGTTCTGCCCGAGCGCCAGGCGGGCGCAGGCCGTGTCCAGCACGCTCACCGCTTTGTCCGGCAATTGGCGGTCCGCCAGATAACGATGCGACAGCCGGACCGCGCTCTCCAGAGCTTCATCGAGGATGTGGACCTTGTGGTGTTTCTCCAACGCCGGCACCACTCCTCGCAGCATCACGCGGCAGACACCTTCGGTCGGCTCGTCTACCTTGACCAGCTGAAACCGCCGCGCCAGTGCCGGGTCTTTTTCGAAGTACTTCTTGTACTCGGACCACGTGGTCGCCGCAACCGTCCTCAGCTCCCCGCGAGCCAAAGCCGGTTTGAGCAGGTTCGCCGCGTCATTCTGACCAGCCGACCCGCCCGCCCCGATCATGGTATGCGCTTCATCGATAAACAGAATGATGGGAACGGGCGAGGCCTTCACTTCGTTAATCAAAGTCTTCAACCGGTTCTCGAATTCGCCTTTGACTCCGGCGCCCGCTTGCAACAGCGCGAGGTCCAATGTTCGCAGGACCACGTTTTTCAAGATCGGCGGCACGTCGCCTTGCGCGATGCGGATGGCGAACCCTTCCACGATCGCCGTCTTGCCCACGCCGGCTTCACCAACCAGAATCGGGTTGTTCTGCCGCCGCCGGGTCAGAATATCGACGACCTGCCGGATTTCGAAATCGCGCCCCAGAACCGGGTCGATTTTGCCCGCGCGCGCATTCTCCACCAGGTTCACCGTGTACTGATCGAGGCTCGGGGCTTTCCCGCCTCTTGCCGGCTCGGCCGCGCCGGCTTCGGCGCTGGTTCCGGTAGGGGCCTCTTCCTCGCGCGAGGCGCGGACGATCTGGCGAAAATCTTTGCGGAGCGCCTCGGGAGAGATCTTCTGGAACTCTTTGCTGATCTCCCTCATGATCCTCGACATCTTGTCGTCACTCACGAGGGCCAGGATGGTGAAGCCCGTGCGCACATGGCTCGCTCCGAAATCAATGGAGGCGATCGCCCAGGCATTCGTCATCATGTCCACCAGGTCCGGACTCAGCGTCGGCGTGCGGCCATTCCCCGTCTTAAACCGGTCCAATGCGCGGTGGATCTCGCTGGCAAAGCGGCTGGTGTCGACACTGAAGTGCCGCGCCAGAAGTGCGAAATCCGTATCAGTACTATCCAGCAGCTTGGCCAGATAGTGCTCCACCTCCACGTTGTAGTGGGTGCGGGCAAGACAGAGACCGGCCGCCGCTTCGGTCGCTGCTTTTGATACTTGATTGAGCCTGGCAATGAGCGACTGCAGATTTACATGCATAAACAATCCGTGATGAGAGTGCTAGAAGCGTATCACATCCCTGAGTTCGCATGATGGCTCCAGGACACTCTGGGGAGCCGCAGCCGCTTCATTCACCTGCAATTCTGATTGTCAAGAAATCGCAACCAGACTCAGTGGACACCAGCCATTTCCGTTGCGAAGAGTAGCGCCATGGCGCCGCCGCGTGGATCCGGACCGAAGATTGCCTCACGGAGCAGATACTCCGTCTTTGATTTCTGTTTCCCCGTTGACTCGCAGACATCCAACAGGCGGCCTTGCGGGCCGACGCGCTTGACGATTGCCTCCCACGCTTTATCCACGCGCGGTCGATAGGAGTGCGAATCCAGCCAGCCATGGCGGATGCCGATCAACATCGCGGTGGCGATCATGGCGGTTGCGGAAAACTCCGGATAGGATGCCGGTTCATCGACGACTTCGCGCCACAGCCCGTCCGGATCTTGAAATTCGCTCAGCGCGGCCAGGTGCCGCTGGTAGGCCAGCAGCACTCCTGGAAAATCGGGGTGGCTCTTCGGATAATCGGAGAGCATCAGGGCCAGACCCAATGCGGGGAAAGCGTTGCCGCGGGCCCATGCCGCGTCTGTGAGAGGAGAGTGCCGGTAAATCCCGTCCGGCCGAAAATCCAGCTTCGCCATAAACCGGAAATGACGGGCGGCCATATCGAAATATTTTTTCTCTCCGGTGAGCATGCCCGCTTTTGCGAGAATCGGACAGGCCATAAACACCGAGTCGCTCATCTCATCGTGCAACGGCATCGATTCCTTCATTTCTCCCTGCTCCGTGAAGCCGAAGTCCGCGATCTTGCGCACCAGTTGAATGTAGGAAGGATTCCCCGTGCGCTGCGCCAATTCCGCAAAAATGAGGTGCCCGGCAAACCCCGGGGAAGTGGGGCGGGCGAGGCTGTTTTTCGAGCCGTCCCGATACGGCGCAACCAGCCGCTCCACCTCGGCAAGATTGCCGAGCCGTACTTGCGCGATGAGAGCGACCGCGGGAATGTAGACCGGTTCCGCGAAATCGTGTCCATAAAACATCGCCAATTCGTCGGCAAGCTGGCGGGGAGATCGCGCGCGGCGCCGGTCCATCTCGCGGTGCGCAGCCGAGGGGGGAATCGGTCCCGGCACGGCTTGTAGGATCCCCGGCTTAACGGCAACGCGCCGAGCCGGAATGGTGCCGACCTCGGCGGGACCGTTCCCGGAGAGCGCTTCGGCCAATCCAAAATCTTCCCCGGCCGCGATCAGGACGAGGTCCGGGGCTTCCATGGCGACCCAGCGCCAAAGCGCGTGCGATTCCGAATTGTCCCGGTATGCGATGCCCGTGGGAGGAAACACCAACCGATTTGCGTCCGGGTTCGCCACGGAAATCGACAAGAGGCGGAAGCGGCGCCTGCTGGATTTGGAGGCTGCGAACAGGCGCGTCTCCTCCGACACGATCTTCGCCGATTCATCCGCTCCGTGGAGACCGCCGAGCAGGAGCACGGTCGGTGACGCGGGAGACGCGCCCGCGATCACGCTGGCTTCGATTCGGGCGCCGCGCGGAGTCAAGCCCACGTAGCGGCTTTCCCCAGAGGCCGGCGCCAGCAGAGCCGGCACGAGGAGCACGACTGCTTTCATCGGCGACAGCAAACCGTGGCGCGCATTCGTCATTGTTGGAAAGTATAAATCCATCTGCGACGATTGACCACCGGCCGGCAATCCGGTAGAATCTGCCCCAGTTGAATGCGTCCCGAGGGTGATCCACTGGGGAGGACGTAAGACGCCATGAAGTACTTGCTCGTTGCAGCTTTGGTCCCGACTGCTCTTTTCCTGGGATCTGATCCCACCGGTCTTTTTGTGAGCTCCGATAGGCTTGCGGCAGAATAGCGCCGCAGGACGCACTTGCGCCTGATTTTTCTAAAGGCCGGGCGTCCAGGTTTCCGTAACTGGTGCAGCGCGGTTGCAGGGTTCGCGCCTTAAATGCACACCTGACCGAAGGAGATTCGAGATGAAGACTCAGCTTGTGGTTCATCGGATTAGCCGGTCTTCCGTTTTTCTCGCGCTAATTCTGACTGTCCTGCTGCCGGCACATGTCCGCGGCCAGCTGCTCCAGGGCAGCATCACCGGAAACGTCACCGATACCAGCAGCGCCGCCGTTCCGGATGCCCGGGTCGCGGCGAGGGAACAGCGGACCAACTTCACGCGGGAAACCACCACCAATCCAGCCGGCCAATACAACCTTCCCACAATGCCGCCCGGAACCTATACCATCACGGTGACCGCCTCTTCTTTCCAGACGGTCACGGTGCTTGGCGTTTCGGTGTCGCCTGAAGAGGTCACCCGCCGCGACGTCACTCTGGCGGTGAGCCAGTTGAACCAAACCGTGCAAGTACAGGCGGAGGCCGTTGGCCTCCAGACGGACCGGGCCGACATCCGCGATGACGTCAGCGCGAACCTGCTGGAGAATGCGCCGGTGCCCATCGGCCGCAACTACCAAATGTTGTTCCTGACGCTCCCCGGCGTCTCGCCGCCCACCAACGCCAATTCGTTTACCGCCAATGCCAGCCGCGGCCTCACCTTCGTCGTCAATGGCGGCGATGCCGGTTATAACAGCATTAAGGTGGATGGCGCCGGCACGTTCGATATGACGGCCAACGCCGAAGCCCAATTTATTCCTGCCTTGGAGGCGATCGAGAACGTGAGCATGTCCGGCAACTCCTTCTCTGCCGAACAAACAGCCACGGGCGGCGCCGTGAACCTCAGCGTCAAGAGCGGCACCAACAGCGTGCATGGCGCTCTGTTCGAAGACCACACCAATCAGCATCTCCAGGCATATCCGTGGGCGGCGGATCGCACTCTGCCCAATCCGAAATACATCAACAATCAGTTTGGCGCAGCCATCGGCGGTCCGATCAAGAAAGACAAGCTATTTTACTTTTTGAGCTTCGAGGGCACCGGACTGGTTCAGGCGGCCCCCTTCCTGGCGGAGGTCCCCACCGCGGCGATGCGAACGGGGGATTTACGCGGCTCGCCGACGCCCATCTACGATCCGCTTTCGGGCAATGTGAACGGCACCGGGAGGACGCCTTTCATTGGAAACATCATTCCCGCGGACCGGATTGACCTTGGGGTGAAAGCTCTGCTGGGCATGCCGCAGTGGTCTCTTCCAAACCAGCGGGGGACGGGATCGCTGGGCCTCACCAACAACCTGCTCACCAATGGAGAAACCTACCTGCGGCGCGCGCAGACCGACGCCAAGATCAACTGGAACCCCACGAGTAAGCTTTACACGTTTGTCCGTTTCGGCTGGGGCAATAACAACTGGAGCACGCCGGAGCAGTTCGGCGTTCTCGGCGGCCCCAACTTGTCCAACACCAACACGGCCGGCGGGAACGGCGGGGCCAACATTCTCAACGGGAGTATTTCCGGCAGCTACATCTTTAGCCCAAGCCTGATCTTCGACGCGCACTTCGGGTACGACGTGAACATCGCGCGCAGCAAGCAGCCTGCCCAGAATCTAAATCTCGGCTGGACGCTGATGCAGATTCCCGGCTTGAGTACGGCCGGGGAACCGTTGCCGCAGCAGCTCGCCCAGGGCGGTTTGCCGAACCTCAGTATCGACGGTTTCGCGGTGCTTGGTTCGCAGAGCCGGTTTCAGCCCCAGGATTACTACGATCCAGAGAAGAATGTCGACGTCAATCTCACCTGGATCCGCGGCACTCACAGCTTTCGGTTCGGCTTCGACTCCGATTTCCAGCATTCCGAGGAGTTGCAGTATCAGGCGGCCAGCGGCGCCTACATCACGGGCGCGGGCGGCTTCCATTTCGCTCAGGGAACCACGCAGCTCAACGGGGGGCCCGCAGGGAACGATTACAACGCCTTTGCGTCGTTCCTGCTCGGATTGCCGCAAGACTCCGGCAAGATCTACCAGTGGCCGCCCCGTTATTATTCCGATACCAAGTATTTCGCCGGCTACGCGCTGGATGAATGGCACGTCACGCCGAAGCTGACGCTAAACGTCGGCGCCCGCCTCGACTATTTTCCCGTCCCGTTGCGTAAAGGCACGGGCATGGAGTATTTCAATCCTTCCAGCGGTTCCATGACTATCTGCGGCGTCGCCGGCGTCCCCGCTTCGTGCAACATATTCGACCAATACCAGCTGCATCTGGCGCCGCGGGTGGGCATCGCGTACCGGTTTGGCAATACGGTGATCCGCGCCGGCTTTGGTATGGCCACCGACCCGACCAATCTGTTCTCCCGCTCCCAGGCGCGAATCAACTTCCCTTATATCGAGGGGCTGACTCTGCTGCCTCCGAATTCGTATTCCTACGCCACGACTCTGCGCCAGGGGATCCCGACGCCGGCCGCGCCCAATATCGCCGCCGGCAACATCCCGGTGCCGGGGACGGTGGGCCTCTACACGTATGACCGCGCCGACTATAAACGCGGTTATGCGCGCACGTACAACGTTACGATCGAGCAGCGCATCAAGCCGGGTTGGACACTTTCGGCCGGATATGCCGGCTCGGAACGCTTGGATCCGATGGCGAACCTCGAGCAGAACTGGTCGCCGATTGGCAGCGGGACTGCGGGCCAACTGCTCAACAACGCCGCTAACAACAACCGAACCGCCAACACGTACCTGCTAGGAACCATGGGGTCGAGCAATTACAATTCGCTGCAGGTGCGCAACCAGCTTCGCTTTGGCGGCGTCGCGTTGAGCGCCGGCTATACGTTTTCCAAAAACCTGGGATTCCTGGTCCCTTCGTCAAACCTAGGCGGCGCTGCCATGCCCTGGTTGTATCGAACCTACGACTATGGTCCTCTGCCGACCGACATCACGCATAACCTGGAATCGACCGCGGTCGTCGAATTGCCTTTCGGCAAGGGAAAGAGCTGGGCGACAAGCGGCAAGGCAGCCGCCGTTCTCGGAGGCTGGCAGATCAGCGATATCTTCAGCGCCTTCACGGGGCGGCCGTTTAGCGCGGTCGCGTCGGCTACTTCGCTGAATGCCGTCTACTCGTACCAGTTTGCGAACTGCCTCGGCACGCCGCAGCAGACCGGAGACATCTACCAGTGGTATAACCTGTCGGCCTTCGCCAACCCGAAAGCCGGCGGTTTCGGGAGTTGCGGCCCGGACGTGTTGCGAGGCCCCGGTCTCATCAACACGGACATCGGCATAGAAAGGAAATTCGTCTTTAGCGAGAAATGGACATTGGCATTCCGGGTTGAAGCCTTCAATGCAGCAAACACGCCCCATCACGCGAATCCCGGCGCCACCAGTTCCACCGGCACCACCAGCGCCAACAACATCAGCAGCAGCTCATTTATGCAGGCCTTCAACATCGCGAACACCGGCCGCGACGGCCTCGACCAGCGCGCCCTCCGCGTGAATCTGAAGCTTCGCTGGTGACGGCGGCGAACACGTAGCGACTCTACTCAAGGATCGCCGGGGCAACGCGTGGAAACATGCGCTGGTAGCCACCCGCAAGCCTCCCTACGACGCGCCGTTATCCTCCTTGTCGAGGTAGAACTGCGTCTGGGTTTGAGATACGAGACGTGGTTGGGGAGCATTCTAGTGGATTTTTCGACCATGTTGCAAGACCGCATCTCGCAAGCGGGCTTGGCGTTCCTAATCCCGAACTGGCACTTCTCACCGTTGGCGACTACTCGTCCAAGTGGATGGCAGGACCCTGCGCCCGCTTGATAGGATCTATACGGGACTGCTCGTTCAAAGCTGCCCCACAATCAGGATTCGCCATTGCTGGAACATGGGTCGAGAAACAGCCAACTGCCGCCGGGTCGAGCGTGAGCCTCTGCTGATTTGACAGGTATGCCGCCGAATGCGCCGGAAGATCTGAGTAGGACCGTAGAGACTCTTTACCGGTCGGAATCGGGCAGAATTCTGGCTACGCTGGTGCGCCTGCTCGGCGATCTCGATCTCGCCGAAGAGGCCATGCACGAGGCTTTTGCTGCCGCCCTGGAGGCGTGGCCGCAGACCGGCCTTCCCGACCAGCCGCGCCCCTGGCTGATATCGACGGCACGATTCAAAGCGATCGACGTGATGCGCCGCCGGCAACGGTTCGACGCCGCACAGAGTGATCTTGCACTCCATCTCGAAGCCCGAGTGAATGAAGTGCCTCAGGAGGAGGAGATGGAAGACGATCGTCTTCGTCTCATCTTCACCTGCTGCCATCCTGCGCTGCCACCGGAGGGGCAGGTTGCGCTCACACTGCGGGAAGTCTGCGGCCTGACAACAGAGGAGAT
>CAYTJD010000025.1:0-126810 GCA_964438005.1 uncultured Solibacteraceae bacterium
GCGCATATCAACCAGATCAACGCGGCGCAGCTCGACCGTATGAAGCGCCTCGGCATGTATGCCGCCGTGCATCCCTGGGCCGTCATCAACGGCGCGATCATGCACGAAGGCTTCGGCGACGGCGCCTACGACATGCCTCCGCTCCGCGATTTGCAGAACAGCGGCATTATGTGGGGGTTCGGCACCGACGGCACCGCGGCCAACCAGACCCTGCCGTTTCAAACGCTCTCGTTTGCGGTTACCGGCGAAATGGTCGGCGGCCGCAAGGTTCTCCGCCAAACCATCAGCCGCGAAGACGCGCTAGTCGCGCACACCCGCAAGAACGCTTACTTCGTTTTCCAGGAAGACAACCTCGGCTCGATCCAACCTGGTAAACTGGCCGACTTGCTCGTACTCGATCGTGACTATTTGACCGTCCCTGCCGGCCAGATCAAAGACATCAAGCCCGCGATGACGATGGTGGGCGGCCGCTTCGTGTACGGCACGCCGTAGTGAGTATAATTGTCACCTGACAGGAGGAGCTCATGTCACACGCGCTGAAAGTTCTCGCAGGAATTGGCGTCGCCGCCGCTTTGTCCGGGCAGTCGGGCCTGGTCATGCAGCGAAATCTCTCGCTCGGCATGGCAAAGACGATTGCCGAAGCGACCATCGCCGCTTGCAAGGAGAAAGGCTATAGCACGGCGGCAGCGGTGGTGGACCGTGCCGGGCAGGTGATGGTGGTTCTCCGCGATGAACAGGCCAGCGGGCAGACCGCCGAAATGGCCCGCCGCAAGGCCTATACGGCGCGCATGTTCCGGTCGACCACCCTGGAGTTTCAAAAGCGTACGACCGATCCCAAGTACGCCGCCCAGCGCGATGTCGCCGATATCCTGGCGCTTGGAGGCGGAGTCCCGATTCTGATCGGCAATGAAGTGATCGGCGGCGTCGGCAGTTCCGGTTCCAGCCAGGAGCAGGACGACGCCTGCGCCAAGGCAGGCGTCGCCAAGGTTGCGGACTTGCTGAAGTAGCTCTACGGCAGCAGCGCCGTGATATTCCGCTTCGGAACCTGGCCGACCTTAATCCGCGTGATCTCTTTCATCGCCTGGATGTCGACCACGGAAACCGAATTCGAAGCCGCGTTGGCCACATAAGCACGCTTGCCGTCCGGTGTGAGGGTCACCCAGTCCGGCGACTTGCCGACTTCCACGCTGCCCTGCAGCTTCAAGTCGGGAAGCGAATACATATAGATCGAGCTGTTCAGCCGGCTGTTCACCACCAGCGTCTTGCCGTCGGAGGTCACGGCCATGCCGTGCGACTCGTTGCCGCCCTCGGGGAATGGCTGTTTGCCGGCAGGAAGGTCCGGCAGCTTGATCCGGTTGATTTCTTTTTGCGTAGCGAAGTCCACTACGGCAAACCCGTTGAAACCCGAGAGTTGCACGAAGATCCACTTGGTGCTTCCGTCCGGATTGGTGGCGAACGTCATCGGCCGGATGCCCTTGTCCATGGTCATCGACCAGGCCACTTCTTCGGTTTTCTGGTCGATCACGGAGATCACCTTTGACGGAATCGAGCCCGATACCACAAACTTTCCATCGGGAGTGACGTAGGTGTTATGCACCGCGCCCTTCACCGCGATGCTCTTGACCCGCTCCATCGACGCCGTATCGATCACGTCCACCGCTCCCGGGGCCACGGCGATCGAAACATAAACGCGCCGGCCGTCCTTGCTGATCGAGATGTTGTTCGGATGGCCGGTCAGCGGAATTCGCCGGATCACATCCAGCGTCTTGGCGTCCACCACGTCCAGCGTGCGCTCCGCTTCGTCGCTGATGTAGAACCGTGTGCCATCCGGTGCCGAGGCAGCGCCGTGGTTGACCTCGATGCCGTGTATCGTGCCTACTACCTTGTTGCTGGCTGGATCAATGATGGAAACGTCGTCGCCCGCGCTGTTGGTTTGGATGATGCGCACTGTGCTCGCCGCCAAAGGCAAAGCCAGCAAAAGTCCGAGATGCATCCAACGGGGCCGTATCGCGATCAGCTTCATGGTTGTCAAGCGCTCCTCAGGGCTTGATAAATCATAGTCATCGCAGCTGTTAGAGTCAAGCGGGCACGGCCTCGCCGGTTAGAACCGGCTCCGCATCCGCGCCATCTCCCGGCGATCGCGCTTGGAAGGTTTGCCCACTCGCGACGATTCCACCCGGGGCATCGCCTTCCGTTGCTCGGCCAGTTTCGCGCGCGCCTCCCGGCTGGTTTCGGTCTCGCGATAAAGCGTCTGGGCCACCGCGGCCGGGCCGCGCATCTCGCTGAGCAGCAGAACCTCGACCTCGAATTCGCCCGACTCGTTCTTGACTTCCAGAAGGTCGCCGGCCTTTACCTCCCGCGCCGGTTTGGCCGGTTGGCGGTTCGCTCGAATCCGGCCTAACTCACAGGCTCGCGCCGCGAGAGACCGCGTCTTGAAGAACCGCGCGGCCCACAGCCATTTGTCGATTCGCACACCAGTCATAATCACATTCTTGCGCGGCCGCTAGTACGTCTGCTCCAGGACTTGTCTTGCGGGGAGACCCGCGCGTCTGAGCTCACAAGAATGTATAATTTCGATTACCCAAAACCACAGGCCCAGCCGCCCTGGTTGGGGCAGGAGCCCGATGCGGGACACAGATCGGCGCGGCAAACCTTCGGTCCAGCGCAAACCGTGGAATTCTTTTTTCGGCCTATGTGTCGTCACGGGCCTGATGTGGACGTGCGCCGGATCTCCGGCGTTCGCCGCCAAAGATGCCGAACGTACTGACGGACCGACCGTCAACATCGTTCCGCGGGAGTCTCGATCCCAAACCGCACGGGACCGAGGCACTGGCACCATCCGGCTCGACGTCAAGGCGATCCTGGTTCCCGTGACGGTGACGGATGCAAGGGACCGGCCCGTCCAAGGGCTCGGCAAAGAGAGTTTTCGGATTTTTGAAGACAACGTCGAACAAGAGATTATCTCTTCGTCAATCGAGGATACGCCCGCGTCGGTGGGTCTGATCTTCGATGCCAGCGGCAGCATGGAGAACAAAATTACTCCTTCCGTGGATGCTGTCGAGCAGTTCTTCAGAACCACTCTGCCGGGCGATGAATTCCTGCTTGTCCGTTTCGCCGACAAGCCGCAGTTCATGGGGGGCTTCACGCCGGACATTATGCAGGTCTCCGCGTGGCTTCATTCCATGCGTGCGGCCGGATGGACGGCGCTGAACGACGCGATCTACCTCGGAATTCAAAAGATGAAGACCGCGAAGAACACGCGCAAGGTGATCCTGGTGCTGTCGGACGGCGGAGATAACAACAGCCGCTACTCCACGCGCGAGATCCGGAATCTGGTCAGGGAATCCGGTGTGAGCATCTACACGATCAGCTTTTATCAAGGGTCCCGTTTGCTCGAGAGCGTCTCCGATGAAACCGGAGGGCGTCTGATTCACGTCCACCATCTTTCGGAGCTTCCGGATGCCATCGAGAAACTCAGCCGGGCGATTCGAAGCCAATACGTGCTCAGTTATTATTCGAGCAACTCCCAGAATGACGGGAAATATCACCGCGTGCGCGTCGAGCTCAGCCAACCCGCCGCGCGCCTCTCGTGGCGCCATGGATATTACGCGCCACTCGACTAAGCGTGCCTCAGCCCTGGCTTTCCGGGGCCGTCCTCATCATTACAAATAAAAGAACGTACTGAATCCTCCATTGTTCTCGTAACTTACCGAGACAAGGCGGAATCGCACGGGTTCTTACGCTTATTGGGAGTGAAAGGGCACCTATCGAAGGTAATACATAGGCCGATCTCGTTAGAAGTCTTTACGCCTGCGGTAATCCTTTCATATGTTTGGTTTAGGAAGGCACAACTGGAATGAAGTCGTCGCTGTTTTTGTTATTGCTGGTTGCGTCAGGGCTCTCGGCTTCGGCGCAAATGACTGTTTCATTAGCGCCATCGGTCCTCTCGCCCGCGCCTCTGGGAACCGTCATCAACTGGAGCGCTACGGTTTCGAATGCGAGCCCCGGATCCTTGTGGTACCGGTTTCAGACACGATTGCTGGAACCCCGGAAAGATCCGGCTCCCGCGCGCGCCGGCTACTGGCCCGATGGTGCCGGCCGGAATACTCCCGCCGTGATGGAGTACAGCGGAATCTCGCGGACTGTCGTTGACTACGGACCAAAATCCAAATTCACCTGGAGTCCGATCGACCGCGAGGGCCTGTACCGGGTCGAGGTGTCGGTACGCAACAAGGATACCGGAGAATCGACATCAGCTTCGGCCCTGTTCGAATTCGATCCGCTCGTCCAGGGGAGTTCCGCGGCAGTGATGCCGACGTCCCATCCTTTGGTGTTTCTCTACAGTGCCCCACCTTGTGCGGTGGGCCAGAGCATGAGAGTCCAGTTCCAGTCCGCCGACGGCGTAATGCAAAGCACTCCCTACAAGCCCTGCAATGCGCAATACACGATGAACTTCTATATCGCAGGGGTGCGCGCCAATTCGCAGTACACGGCCTGGCATGCCGTCACAACCGCCGATGACGAAATGGCCAGCGCTCCGATTTCGTTCAGCACGGGGAATATTCCGATCCGGGCCCCAGCCGTAGTGCCGCTGACTTCATCGATCCCGTCGACCGACGGAATTCTCCTGCAGAGCATTCTGCAGGCACCCTCGCTGGCGACAGACTTGACAGGCAACGTGGTCTGGTACGGACCTACCGAAATCTCGTTTTTCACGCGGCCCGCCAGCGGCGGCACGTTTCTGGGCATTCATGAAGACGGCACCGTGGACACGTCGCAACAGTGGGTTCGCGAATTCGACCTGGTCTTCAACACGATCGCCGAAACCAACGCTGCCCGCATCAACGAGCAGCTTACCGCCATGGGAATGCACCCCATCAACGCGTTTCATCACGAAGCCCGAAAGCTCCCCAACGGTGGTTACCTCGTGCTTGCCGATTCGGAGAGAATTCTGACCGATGTGCAAGGTGCCGGCCCGGCGGACGTCATCGGGGACACGATCCTGGTCTTAGACTCGAATCTGCAGGTGACTTGGGCCTGGGACACCTTCGACCACCTGGATCCTCACCGCATGGCGATATTGGGCGAGCAGTGCACATATCCCGCCGGCCTGGTCTGCGCGCCGTTTTATCAATCCAAGACCGCCAACGACTGGCTGCACGGCAATTCGCTGCAGCTAACGCCCGATGGGAACATCCTGTTTTCTATGCGACACCAGGATTGGATCATCAAGGTCGACTACCGCAACGGCGCGGGGACCGGCACGATTCTTTGGCGTCTGGGCCAGGATGGCGATTTCCAGATCAATGCATCGGACGCCCGGCCCTGGTTCTCCCATCAGCACGACCCCAACCTGGAGGGCGATGGCTCCACGCTGGCCGTTTTCGACGATGGCAACACGCGGCAGGCGACCGACTCGTCGGCCCACAGCCGGGGCCAGGTCCTGCAATTAGACGAACCAAACCGTACGGCGAGCCTGTTGCTGAACGGGGACCTGGGAACCTATTCGTACGCCCTCGGCTCGGCACAGCGCCTGGTAAACGGCGATTATCATTTCGATTCTGGAATCGCGTCCGATCCGTCCGGCCACGGCGGGCTGGTGGCGCAATCGCTGGAACTGGACATGTCCGGCCAAATCGTTTACGGCATTCAGTTTGGCGCGCTCGAATACCGGTCTTTCCGGATGCCCGATCTATACACGGCCCCTTGAAGTACGGAGGCCCTGGCAGTACCCGCCGCTGGTACAAGCGTCCCGTGTCACGGTGTTTCCTGGAAGTGTTAACCTCTGATAGAATCATCCCGGCAATAGTTGGCTAACACCACGTTTGTGGAAAGGGATGATCCGGGCCGCGATCCCGTGGTAAGGATCGGGGAACCCGGACAAGGGGCCCGTGTACATGGATCCAGGACTCATCCCCAGGCGCGCGTTTCTAAAGGGCGCCGGTGGGGCAATGCTGGCGGCTAGCCGCCTTCGTGCGGCGGCGCCGCAACCTCCCAATTTCGTTCTCATCCTCTGCGATGACCTCGGATATGGCGACCTGCACTGTTATGGCTCGCAGATCGAAACGCCGAACATCGATCGCATGGCCCGCCAGGGCGTTCGCTTCGAGCAGTTCTATTCCACCAGCAATGTCTGCTCGCCCTCCCGCGCCTCGCTGTTGACGGGCCGCTACGCGCAGCGGGTGGGCGTCCCGGATGTTCTGCCCTCCAACGCCACCACGGGCTTGTCGACCTCCGAAACCACCATCGCCGAGATGCTGAAACCGGCCGGCTACCGGTCGATGTGCATCGGTAAATGGCACCTGGGCCAGCTCCCGCAATATCTGCCCACCAGCCGCGGTTTCGATGAATACTACGGCATCCCGTACAGCAACGACATGTCGCCGTCGGTGCTCCTCCAGAATCAGTCGGTCATCGAGTCCCCGGTCCGCCTCAATACATTGACCCAGCGGTACACGCAGCAGGCTGCCAGCTTCATTCAACGATCCAGCGCCAGCCCGTTTTTCCTGTTTCTCTCGCACACGTTCCCGCATATCCCGTTGGCCGCTTCCCCTGCATTCAAGGGACGATCGGGACTCGGCTTGTATGCCGACGTTGTGGAGGAACTCGATTGGAGCGTCGGACAGGTGCTGCAGTCGTTGCAGGACAATGGGGTCGACGACAACACCTTGGTGATCCTGACCAGCGATAACGGGCCTTGGTATCAGGGTAGCGCGGGCCGTCTGCGCGGCCGAAAGGGCTCGAGCTATGAAGGCGGCGTGCGCGAGCCGTTTATTGCCCGGTGGCCGGGCCAGATTCCGATGAGCAATACCCGCCACCGCGGACCCCGCGTCAGCCAGGTGATGGCGACCACCATGGATCTGCTTCCGACCCTGGCGCGCCTGAGCAATGCCACGCTTCCCGCCCGGCCTCTGGATGGCATCGACATCTGGCCCGCTCTGGTGGATCAGCCCATGCAGGCGCAGCGCGACCTTTTTCTCTATTTTGACGGGTGGAACTTACAATGCGCGCGCCTCGGCCCCTGGAAACTGCACGTGGCTCGCTACAACGACTTCGCCTGGAGCCCCGACCCGGCGGGCGGCCGGCGTAATCTCCCACTGCTGAATCCGGAGCTCTATAATCTCGACCACGATCCGGACGAAAGCTACGACGTCGCCTCCGAGAATCCGCAAGTCGTCGCCGACATCCAACAGCGCATCCAGCAGATGCTGCCGAGTTTCCGAGCCGAAGTGATGGCCGCATGGCAAACCACAATGAGCGATACCGTGGCGCCGACGCCCGCCGGCGCGTTGCCGGTCCTTCAGCCCTGACATCGAGCACATGGCCTCTAGTTTGATCTCCATTCTGGAACCGGGCGCCGCGAATTTCGGCGCGGTGCCGCGGATTCACTCGCTGCTCATCAAACCGGCTTCCGCCATCTGCAATCTCGATTGCGAGTACTGCTTTTATCTCGACCGGGATGGAGATCCGTACAGGGACCTGCCCGCGCGGCGCATGACGCTCGAAACTCTCGAGAAACTGGCGGACAGCTACCTGTTCTACTCTTTTCCGCGGAGCAGTTTTATCTTTCAGGGCGGTGAGCCCACGCTAGCCGGGCTGCCGTTCTTTGAAAAACTCATTGAGTTTCAGAAGCGCTACGGACGCTCCGGCCAGAGCGTCAGCAACGCTTTGCAGACCAATGGTGTGCTGCTCGATGACCGCTGGTGCGAGTTTCTCAGCGCGTATAACTGGTTTGTCGGTTTGTCTCTCGATGGGCCCGAGCCAGTCAACGATCTCTACCGCTACAACAAGGAAGGGAAGGGGACGGCGGGCCGCGTTCTGGAAAGTCTCGCATTGCTCCAAAAGCACAAAGTCGAATTCAACGTGTTGTGCGTTTTGAGCCCCGCCAACGTGGGCCGCGCTCGCGAGCTGTACCGGTTCTTTCGCGGTCTCGGCGTAATGCACATCCAGTTCATCCCGGCGGCCGAATTCGACAAAAACGGCAAGCCCCTGCCATTCAGCATTACCGCGGGGCAGTATGGCCGTTTCCTGGTGGAGTTGTTTGAAGAGTGGTGGCCCGATCGCCGGAGCGTGCGCATCCGCTTCTTCGATAACATCGCCGAGGGCCTCGCTGGCGAGAAGCCCTCCACCTGCACCATGCACGAGACCTGCGACAGCTACGCGGTGGTGGAGTACAACGGTGACGTCTTCCCCTGCGACTTTTTCGTCGAGAAGGATTGGAAGCTGGGTAACATCACAGTGGATTCCTGGAGTGAAATCGCGCGCCGCGGACGGCGTTTTCAATTCGCCTCCAAGAAGACCTTGGCCCACCCCGAGTGTCAGGCCTGCGAATACCAGTCGATCTGTCACGGCGGCTGCCCCAAGTTCCGCGCAGGTCCGCGTGGGCAATTCGAAGACCTGGACTATTTCTGCGGCGCTTACAAAATGATTTACGCCAAGGCCGCCGGCCCGCTGCGCGGCCAACTCGCTCTCGCGCCTCGGGCCGGTGCCCCCGTACCTCGCTGAACGATCAGCGCACCCGGCTCCCCGATTTCCAAGCGCTCTCGATTCCCAACCAAAGCGCGGCGAGGATCAGCATGTCGAACTCGGCGTGGAAGAGCAGGTGATGGCGTACCACATCCAGAGCGTCGGCCAGCGAGGCAATCAGCATTTCAGTGAGAGCCGTTCCGATCAAGACCAGCGCTCCGGCCATAGCGCCGGCATGCGGCGGGCCGTGCCGGGACAGCAGAAAGATCACCAGTCCGGCTGCGCCCAGGAAGCTCAGCAGCAGCCGCCAGGCATGAGCGTAGAAGAGCGCGCGTTTCAGATCGCTCCACAGCGCGAATGACGTGGCCTCAGCGGTGGGCGGCCGGCGGGCGCTGGCTGGAAAGTTGCCGATGCGCTCCCGCTCGCGCCCCGCCTGCGCCAGTCCGCTTCGCAGTGCGCGCCAGGCGTCCCGGGGATGCGTCAGGTAGAACCGCGCCAGTTTGGGATACGAAACCTTCTTGGCGAAGGCCTGAGAAAACTTCGGTTCCCCCATTCTGGACCCAGGCGAATACGCGGTCTTGCCGATCCAGATGCGGTCGGTGCTATCCAGGCCGAGATCGGCCATTGTGCGATTGACGTCGTGTGCGGCCGGCAGGATCTGAAGAAAAACAGCGTTGAAGCAATTGTTGGCCGAATAGCCCGGCGGCGCTGCGAAACGTGACGTGGCCCAGCCGGTTAGCAGCACCACCCCCGCCGCGGCGGCGGCCGCGGGCTTTCGGCCACCCCATAACGCCCCGCGCGCCACCCACGCCAGCGCCGCGATCCACAACGCTAACGCCGCATGCTGCGGCTTCGAGCTGATCAGCAGCACGCTGCCGGCAACAAACAACACTGCATCCGCGCGGCGCTTCCATGCAATCGCACGCAGGTAGAACACCGCTGCCAACATCAGCATGAGGAAAGCGCTGACATCCATGTAAAGCGAGTTGAAGAAGCTGATATACATGACGTCGGTAAACACGAACAACACGGCCGTGCAGTACGCCAGCCGTTGCCCGCGGGACGCCGGAGCGAGCAGGGGCACAAACAATCCGAGCGCCAGCAGGAAGACAGCGCTGTGCACGGCTCCCACCAACCGGATGTCCAGCGATCCATCTCCGCCGAGCAGGCGGCTGATGCCGATTGCAATGCGTATGAAGATCTGCTCGGAAGAAGAAAAGCCAGGATCGTAATGAAAGTTCGCCTGGAACGGGTAGCGGACCGCGATGTACTCCCAGTAGGCGGGACTGGACAGGCCATATTTGCCGATCAGTTTCGGGAAGTCGCCGTTATCGGCCAAGCCGACGATCGGAGGCGCCAGGAGTTGCCCCGAAACCACGATCGCGGCGGCCGCCACCACAAGAGCCCGCGTCCACGGCATTCGAGACGGAGCGTAACCCTCGCGCCCCTGCGAATTGCGGTGGTGAAGTTGGTCTGTCGCGGCCGGCATTGAAGAAGTTATTCTGCGCTGGCGCTTTTGGCAGTTGAGTGTACCATAGCCTCCCGCGGGTGCTCGATGCTATGCGATGCGGCCCCGTTCCAATTGCTACAGTATTAACTTGATTTGGATCGTTTCTGAATCGCGGAATATCCTGGCGCCCGGCTTGGCGGCCCTGGTGGGGATTGCGGGCGCTGCCGTCGGGCTATGGCTCACCGGAGTCCAGCGCCGCGCGCGCATAATAGTTCCATTCAGCGCCGGCGTCTTGTTAGGCGTGGCGGCCTTCGGACTCATACCCGAGCTGGCATTAGCCGCCGGCTGGACCCGCAGCCTCGGCCTGGCGGGGCTCGGTTACGGCGCGCTGATCGTGATCGACCGTTTCCTTTATCCGATCTGTCCCACCTGCGCCCACGACCACGATCATCGTGGCTGCGCCGATGAGTTGCATGGCTTGGCAGTGCCACTGATTGCCGCGGCCGCGATCCACAGTTTTCTGGATGGTTGGAGCGTGGCCACGGCGCAGTTTGCCGCACCCCTCGGTTTGCGCGTGGCGGTCCCGCTGGCCGTGGCGCTCCACAAAATCCCCGAGGGTATGGCGCTCGGCGGCATCGTTCGCGCCACCATGCACTCGCGGTTGGCAGCTCTGGCTTGGTGCGTCATCGCCGAAGGCGCGACGCTGGTTGGCGGCGTGTGCGCCCTGGCGATGGCGCCCCACCTCGGCACCGCATGGATCCTCTACCCGCTGGGCCTCACCGGCGGTTGGATTCTGTATCTCGGCTACCACGCCGTGCACAGCGAATGGAAGCTGCGCGGTCCGGCTCCGGCCTTTGTTCCCGCGTTAACCGGAGTCGCCGGCGCTGCGGCGATTCAACGCGGCGCGGAAGCGCTGTTCCGCTGATTGGCGCCACAGCACCGCAAGAGAGGGCGGAATTCTTCCGCGTCGTAGTATTCGAACAGTTCCGCCGCCTCTCGTTTTATTCACAACTTTGCCACATGCCGGAGCGCGTAAATCTAAGCAGGACTTTGACCAAAAAATTGTTGAAAACCGCCCGGCAGCGGCAATTCGTACTAGATTCCGAAGAACAGTCGGGTTACAACAGGAGAGTCCATTAGGCGGCTGCGCGGCGCGGGTGGCAAATCTCGGGGGAGGTGGTCATCCGGTCGCGCAGGCGTCGTGGCCTTTCCGAAAATCTCTCAGCGTACCGAAACGGGCTGGCCGGCATGCACGGGCGTCAGCCATCGATGCGCATCGGGTTTGGTCCCGTTGATGACAGCGAAGAACTCCTTCTGCAGTTTCTCCGCGACGGGTCCGCGCCGTCCTTTGCCAACCGGGATCCGGTCGATACTGCGAATCGGCGTGATCTCCGCCGCGGTACCGGAGAAGAATACTTCGTCCGCGATGTATAACATCTCGCGCGGCACGAGTGTTTCCACCAGCGGGATTCCCAATTCCCGCGCGAGCGTCAACACGGTGTCGCGCGTGATGCCGGGCAGCACCGAGGCACCCAGAGGCGGCGTGTGAATGCGCCCGTCGCGCACCACGAAAATGTTCTCGCCCGATCCCTCGCTGACGTATCCGCTGGCGTCCAACCCAATCCCTTCCGAATACCCGTTCGCCAACGCTTCCATCTTGATGAGCTGCGAATTCATGTAATTCGCGCCGGCCTTCGCCAGCGCCGGCAGCGTGTTCGGAGCGATTCGGTTCCAGCTCGAAACACAAACGTCCACGCCCTCCGCCAAGGCCTCTTCGCCCAGGTATTTCCCCCACGACCAGCAGGCGATATACACGTCGATCGGATTCTTGAGAGGATTCACTCCCATTTCGCCGTAGCCGCGCAGGACAATCGGCCGGATATAGCACGAGTCCATTTTGTTGACGCGCACCAGCTCCAGCATCGCCTCGGCCAGTTGTGCGGAAGAGAATCCGAGATTCTCCATCCGATAGATCTTCGCGGAATCCATCAGCCGCCGCACATGCTCGTTGAGCCGGAATACCGCCGGGCCAGACGGCGTGGCGTAGCAGCGGATGCCTTCGAATACGGAACTGCCGTAGCTCACGACGTGCGATAAGACGTGAATCGTCGCCTCATCCCATCGGATAAAGCGCCCGTTTTGCCAGATCTTCTCGGTGGGCGTCAACATACAACCGATTATAACGTAGCATAATGATCGTATTAGCTTTACTTACGGTAATGCGATGCGGACGTGGCTGCGAATTGTGGGGCTTCTGGCGTGCGGGCTGACCGCCGCCTGGGCGCGGCGTCCCGGCGATCCCATCAAGCCCGGTTTCAATCTCTATTCCAAGTTCACCGACATCCAAATCGGTCAAGCGGCCGCCTTTCAGGTACAGCAGCAGTATCGCGTGGTGAACGATGCGTTCCTGCAGGATTACATCAAACGTTGCGGCGAGCGCCTCGCGGCTATGCCCGAAGCGCGGCAGGCCGGCTTCTCGTTCAGCTTCACCACTCTGAACGTGCCGCAGGTGAATGCGTTTGCTCTTCCCGGCGGCCCGATGTTCATCTTCACCGGGCTGCTGAATGCCACGGAGAACGAAGCGCAGTTGATGGGGGTGTTGGCGCATGAGATGTCGCACGTGATTCTGCGCCACGGTACACACGAGGCCAGCAAGGCCAAGCTCGTGAATTTTTCAGCCATGCTGGCCGGCGCTGCCGCGGGCAACGGTTCCGCGGCCGGCCAGTTGGCGCGCATGGGACTCGGCCTTGGCGGCAATTCCCTGATTCTCAAGTTCTCGCGTGATGCCGAAACCGAAGCCGATTTGCTCGGCTCCCATCTGATGTCCGAGGCCGGCCACAACCCCATCGAGATGGCACGCTTTTTCGAGAAGCTCGCCGCGAACGGAAATCAGGGACTGCAATTCTTCTCCGACCACCCCAGCCCCGACAACCGGGAGCGCGCCATCGAGGAGGAGATCCGCGGACTGCCTCAGCGCGACTACACTACCCAGGTCGGAGACTTCGCCCGGGCTCGCACTACGGCGGCCCTTCTCCTGACGGGCGGCGTCCCGGCTCGTAGCCCCGTACCTTTGTCCTCGTTCGCACCTGCTGCCTGGGATGCCTTCCGCGGCCCACGATATTCGCTCGCGTATCCTCGCGAGTGGAAGGCGGAGTCGGATGGCACGACGTCGGGATTGCGCATCGCTCCTCCGGAGGCCATCGGCCCCGCCGCCGACGGAGCGGTTCGGATTACTTCCGGCGCCCTGGTAGGTTATTTCAGTCCGTCATTTGGACGAAACGACCTGAGCGTAGCCACACTCGAGTTGGTCGCCTTCTTGCACGGCGACAGCCCCGGCCTGCAACAGACCTCCGCTCCTCCGCGCAATGTCCGGCTCAATGGCGCCGAGGGCCTGTTGACTACGCTCGTCAATCGTTCGTCGAAAGGCGGCGCGGAAGCCGACGTGTTGTTCACCATGCTGCGTCCCCAGGGAGTCTTCTATGTGTTGTGCCTGGCGCCGCAGCCCGACTTCCCCCGCCTTCAGCAAGTCTTCCAGCAAATGCTGAGTTCCGTCCGGTTTAACGAGTGAAGGTGTTCGCCCGCACAACTCGAGCAACCAGCTAAGGCTATGATGTGGGTTAAGGCAACCGTGACACGCGGCTGACCGAGGAGCCTTCCTATGCGACTTCGTTGGATCCCCGTCTTGCTTTGCCTCACAACCAGCATCGCTTCTGCCCGCCGCGCGGGAGATCCGTTGCGTCCCGGCTTTAACATGTTTTCCAGGGATCAGGACGTCCAACTGGGACAGGAAAACGCGCAGGAGGTGCTCAAGCAATACGAAGTGGTGCAGAACCAGTCCTTGCAGGACTACGTCCGTAGGCTTGGCGACCGGCTCGCTGGCACCGTGGAAGCACGACAGAGCGGTTTCAAGTTCACGTTCACTCTTTTGAATGTTCAACAGATCAATGCGTTCGCCCTGCCCGGTGGCCCGATGTTCATTTACACCGGCATTTTCAAGCCCGCGGACAATGAAGGCCAACTCGCCGGTGTGATGGCGCACGAAATGTCACACGTCATTTTGCGCCACGGCACGCATGAAGCCAGCAAAGCCAACCTCATCAAGTTGCCACTGGCTCTGGCCGGGGCAGCCAGCGGAGGATCGCTGTTGGGGCAGGTGGCACAGATGGGCCTCGGACTGACCGCGAATTCGTTCATTTTGAAATTCTCGCGTGACGCGGAAAGCGAAGCCGACGCACTGGGCTCGCACCTGATGTCGGAGGCCGGCTACAACCCGATCGAAATGGCGCGCTTCTTCGAAAAACTGGCCGCGAGCGGAGGCCAGGGGCCCCAGTTTCTCTCCGATCATCCCAATCCCGGCAACCGCGAGAGGGCCATTGAGCAGGAAATTCGCACGCTGCCGCAGCGCCAGTATGGTTCCGACAGCGGAGACTTCGCGCGCGTGAAGAGCCAGATTGCGGCGCTGCCGGCTCCGAAGAAACTCCCTGCTTCGGGAAATTGACGGCGCCAGCGGCTTGAGGACGCGCTCGGCCACTTCGCGTTGACGCGAAAATCGTTGGAGTCGGTCACCGAGCCGGCCACCGTCACCAGACCGAACTTGCCGGGACGCGCAACGCAACCGGGCTAGCCAACCCGGCTGGAGTCGGACAGCCTCGAACTACGCGGTACGAGTCGGCGATACGCGTCCACTTACCTGTTGTTACGGTTGATAATCGAACCATGCCGCACACGTCGATCTCTCCTATGCTTTCTGTCCGACGAGGAGCGGAGGCCATTGAATTCTACAAATCCGCTTTTAGCGCTGAAGTTTTATATCGGATCGACGCGCCCGACGGAGAGGTTGTGGCCCGCCTCTCAATCGGCGGAGCGGAATTTTGGGTAGCCGATGAGTCTCCTGAGCACAAAAATTTCAGTCCCGATACGCTTGGCGGAGGGACCGTCAGGATGGTGATGATCGTGGACGACCCGGATGCCGTGTACACCAGAGTAATTGCCGCCGGAGCGAGCAGCGTGTGGCCAGTCGGAAACCAACATGGCTGGCGCCTTGGGAGAGTCGTCGATCCATTCGGACATCATTGGGAAATCGGTAAGCCGATGCCCTAATCGATACGGCAGCCAATCCCTGGAGGCTTCTCCCGCGCCAACTTGACGGATCACGCGCACATTGCGGATTGGGCCGCGGCGCGAGCCGGAGTCGCGAACAGGGGTTGATGGGATTAGGTTCTTACTTCGCGTTGACGCGAAAATCGTTGAAGTAGGTCACCGAGTCGGCAACCGTTACCAAACCGACCTTGCCGGGACCCGAAAAACTGCTGTCATCCGCTTGCAAAAGGCGCCGGTGGTTCACGTACACCTGAAACCGGTTGCCCCGCATGGTGACCTTCAAAATGCTCCACGCGTTCGGCTGAATGTTGTGCTTGACCACGAACTCCGACGCGGGGCCGCCCCGGACCCGGATCGGCGAGCAGCGGCCGTTCTCCATTTTGTAAACCGCGACTTCCCCGTCGTGCGAGTCCGCGCGCACCAGATAATAATTTCCTACGTCGCGGTAGCGGAACACCAGGCCGCCTCCCTGATCTTCGTGCCCGGAAACCGGCTTCAGGCGCACGCTGACATCGCCATCGCGCAGCGACATCGCATTGAAGATGGCCAGGGCGAATTCCTCCTGGTGGGGATTCGTAGTCACTTGCGCCAACACGTAGGGCGAAGTCGGCGCTGAAGGATCTTTGCGCACTTCCCAGCGCGGCGCCACTCCGTGAACGGAAGGGATGCTCCATTCCGCAGGAGTTTTTCCCACCGTCGTGTGGTCGAAGTTGACGATGTTGCCGGCTGCCGCAAAGAGCCCGAGGGAGAACACCCATCCGAGCGAAGCTGTCATCACCATGAATCGGCGGATCTGGCGCACTACCTTACACCTAATTCCCTTTGTAGCACGAGGTCCGTCTCCCGCACACGCCCTTTCCGTACAGTACCGGTCCACTAACGGTAGGCAACAAAGAACAACCTCCGGAACGGGAATAAAACCATACCGTCAGCCCGCTTGGGATAGGAAACCCTATATCTTTCCAACAGCATGCGCTCGAATCGATGCCGCTCTTCCGGTGCGGCTAACGCCTCCAGGAACGGCCGCAGACCGGTGCCCCGAAACCACTCAAGTATCCCTTCTGGGCAGTCCAGGACGTGATGGTACGTGGTTTCCCACACATCCAGATGGGATGCGAGCGGCGCCAACAAATCGTAATAAAATTCCGGCGGCTCATTTGTCAAAGCGCCGCGCGCGCTCGTCATGCGTTCATTCCATGCCGCGTGGCGCGAAACCTCTAGAATCTCGCGGTGCAGCGGCGAGTTGTAGTGCGCCGGCATCTGCATCGCCAGCGCGCCGCCGGGCGCCAGCAATCCGAGCAGATGCCGGCACACGTCGTCGTGCCGCGGCAGCCATTGCAGCATGGCGTTCGAAAAAATCAGATCGAGGGGTTCTTCCGGCTGCCAGGTAGCCGCGTTCGCCACCATCCATGCGCCGTTCGGCCGTGATTCCCGCGCCTTTGCAATCATCTCCGCCGAGCTGTCCACGCCAGTCACCGACGCCTCCGGCCATCGCGCGCGCAGCGCTTCCGTGCTGTTGCCGGGCCCGCATCCCAGGTCTGCAATCCGCCGCGGATTTTCCAGGCGCAGGCGATGAATCAGATCGAACACCGGCTGCGTGCGTTCACCGGCGAATTTCAGATATTGATTGGCGTCCCACTCGGGCATTGACTGTACCCTCGATTCTGACTTTCAGGCCGTACGGGAAGCCCGCGCCTGGCGCCACGTGTTGGCCAGGGTTGCGGTCAGGATGATCGCGCCACCCGCCAGGGGCCTCGCTCCGGGTCGCTCGCCCTGGGCCAGCCACGCCCACACCGGATTGAGCGCCGGTTCAAGCAGCAACACCGTGGTGGCTTCGAACGCAGGCACGTGGCGAATCGCGCGCGTTACGAAGGCGTATGCAAGCCCGATCTGCAAGATTCCCAAATACAGGATCACGGCAAGGTTCGCTGCGCTGGCGTGGGCCAGCGGCAAGGCCATCGGCAGCGCGGCAGCGAAGCCAATCACGTTCCCCGCGGCGACCGTCGCCGTCGCCTCGCTGCCTTCCCCGGCGCGGCCCAGCCAGCGCAGGCCAGTGACGGTGAGAGCCCAGGCCATTCCCGTGCCGAGCCCGAACAGATTGCCGCGCCGCGGATCGGGCGCGCTGGCCGCCGCGGGGTCGCTTCCCAGAAAAATCAGCGCCATGCCCACCGCAACCGCGGCGATCACAAGCAGGTCGGAGCGGCGCACCCGTTCGCGCAACAGCCACGGTCCCAGCAACAACAGATAGAGCGGGGCAGTCGATTGCAGGAAGATGGCGTTCGCCGACGTGGTCAGGCGGTTCGCCAGTACGAAAAGCACCAGCGTAGCGGCATAGGCGGCAGCCGGTGGCGCGATGCGCCACCTCCATCCGCGCCGCGCCTCCGGGAGCGCCGCGAGTAGAAACAGCGCTGCCACGCCGGAGCGAAAACTCGCCACCTGCCACGCCGTCAACGTAGCGGCCTTGATCGCCGCGCCGCCCGTGGAGAACAGCAAGGCCGCGGCGGCCAACAACAACCGGTTGCGGACAGGCGAGGATTCCATTCGCGGAATCGTCTATTCTACGGCTTGCGCCGCGTGATAGGAACTCCGGACCAGAGGCCCGGCTTCCACGTGGCGGAATCCCATTTCCACTCCGGCCTTGCGAAACTCGGCGAACTCCTCCGGCGGCAGATACCGCACAATCGGCAGGTGCCTGGCGGAAGGGCGCAGGTACTGTCCCAGCGTCAGGATATCTACGCCGTGCGCGCGCAAATCGCGCATCACCTGGAGCACCTCGTCCGCCGTCTCTCCCAACCCAAGCATCAAACCGGACTTCGTCGGGCACTCCGGCGCGACTTTCTTGGCATAGGCGAGGACATCGAGCGATCGCTCGTAGCGCGCGCCCAGCCGCACCTGGCGGTAAAGGCGCGGTACCGTCTCGGTGTTGTGATTGAGAACATCGGGCGCCGCCTCCATCACCGTTTCCACGGCCTCGGGGCTGCCCTGAAAGTCCGGGATCAGCACTTCGACGCCGCAGCCCGGCACGCGCGCGCGAATGGCGCGAATCGTCAGCGCAAACAACTCGGCTCCGCCGTCCGGCCGGTCGTCGCGGTTGACGCTCGTCACCACGGCAAACCGCAGTCCCATGGCCTCGACCGCTTCCGCCACGCGCTGCGGCTCGTCGTAGTCCACCGGGAGGGGTGCGCCCTTTTCCACGGCGCAGAACCCGCACCGCCGCGTGCACACATTCCCCAGAATCATGAACGTCGCCGTGCGGTGGTTCCAACATTCGCCCACGTTGGGGCAGCGTGCGCTTTCGCAAACCGTGTGCAGACGGAGCCGGTCGATCAGATTCTTCAGTTCGCGGTAATTCTCGCCGACCGGCGCCGGCGCGCGCAGCCACTTCGGCCGTTCCGAATGGGGAGTAATAGAAACCAGCACTCTCTTAGAGTACCCTTTGTCGTCTCGCCCGCAGCGCCTGCCTCGTTTGTATCCATTTAAAACATTGAAACAAATAAACTTAACAAGTGTCGGGAACTTTTCCAGCCGCCCCGGTTTCAAATTGTTTTGCAAGCGGATCGGAGTCCTGATAGGGTTAAGTCAGGCCGAATGTGAGGCTGCCAGTGGCCACCGCGATCATTGAACTGCAACCGGAAAGCTCCGTCGCCCCAGAAGCTGACGATCAACAGCTGATCCATGCTCTCCGGGCCGGCGCCGAGGCGGCCTACGAGCAATTACTCGCACGCTTTCAGCAACCGGTTTACGCGCTATGTCTCCGGTTGTTGGATGACGAAGGCGAAGCCAGTGATGTGGTCCAGGAAGTCTTCCTTAAAATCTTCCGCAACATCGGGAACTTTCGGGGTCAGAGCAGTTTGAAAACCTGGATTTACCGAATTACCGTGAACGAGGCGCATAACGCCCGCCGCTGGTTCTTCCGCCATCGCCGTCGCGAGGTGGAACTCGATACGGAACCTGATGACGCGCGCAACTGGACGGAGACCATTCCAGACAACAGCCGTTCGCCCTTTGATATGGCATTCGATCGCGAGCAGGCGGCAATCATTCAGGCCGCGCTCGAGCGGATCAATCCGATTTTCCGGTCGGCTGTAGTACTGCGCGACATCACCGACTTGAGTTACGAGGAGATTGCAGAGATTCTCGGAGTCTCCTTAGGAACTGTAAAATCCAGAATCCTGCGCGGCCGGGAAGCCTTGCGGGATGAGTTGAAAGGAAATCCCCGGCTCCGGCGTCCCTGGCGCCTGGTGCCGAACACCGCAGAGTGACGTTATGAGTTGTCAAAGCGTGCAATATCGGCTCTCGGACTTTCTGGACTGCCTGCTGACAGATCAGGAGCGGGAGAACGTAGCGGCACACCTGGCGTCCTGCCCGCCGTGTAGCGCGCGCTTCCAGTCGTTGGAGAAGGCTCGGGCCACGCTGCGGCGCATGCGCTCCACGCCCGTGCCAGCCGCGCTCGCCATGAAGCTGCGTGTGCTGGCGTCTCACGAGCGCCAGCGGCAGCTATCGCACGCCAGTTTCGCTGCCTGGCTTGGCTATTGCCGCGATCGCGTCTCGCTCCAGTTCGACAACCTCATGCGGCCGATGGCGCTGCCCTTCGCCGGCGGCCTGCTGTCGGCGCTGTTGCTGTTTGGCATGTTGGTTCCGAATTTGAGTTTTGTCCACAATGTCGGCAACGACCAGCTCCTGGTAACCTACACCGAGCCGGAAGGCCGCCTGGTGGAAAGTCTGCCGGCCGATGGAGCTCCCACCTGGTTCTGGACCAGCAACTCTCCCGAGCCGACGTTGGAGTCCGCCGATGCCGTGGATTCCGGCGATGGTGTCGTGCTCGAATTGATCATCGACGAAACGGGCCGCGTCGCTGATTATGCCGTGAGCCACGGCCAGCTCACCGCCGAGATGCAGAGCATCATCCTGTTGTCTCGCTTCACGCCGGCGACTCTCAACGGCAGAAACACCTGGGGCAAGAAGCTGGTGAGATTCCCGACCCACATCCGCGCCCGCCGGAACGTCCGAGGCTGACGCCGCTTCTCGCGTGGCGCACCCTAAACTCGGTCAGCATTTCCTTATCAAAGGTTCGATTCTGGAGCGCATCGCCGCCGCGGTGTGCCCCGCACGGGAGGATCTCGTCATCGAAATCGGCCCCGGCCGGGGCGCGTTGACGGAAAAACTGCTGAAGCGCGCGTCCCGCGTGGTGGCGGTGGAGGTGGATCCCTACCTGGTGGCGCACTTGCGTGAGAGGTTCGCCGCCGAGCCGCGTCTCGAAATCGTGCACGCCGACGTTCTGGAGACCGATCTCGCGCAGTGGGGCCGCGGCCCCGTCGCCGGAAACCTGCCCTACTACATCACCTCGCCGATTCTGGAAAAAGCCGCTCGCCTCCACATCCCGCGCGCCGTCTTCCTCATCCAGAAGGAGGTGGCGCAGCGCCTGGTGGCCCAACCCGGCGTATCCGATTACGGCTTCCTCACCGTGCGCATGGCGCTGTTCGCCGATGTTCGCCTGCGCTTCGACGTAAAGCCGACCGCCTTCTATCCGCCGCCGAAGGTGGATTCCGCGGTCGTCTCGCTGGAACCCCACCGCCGCGACCTCGGCGTCACCGATCCGGATGCGTTCCTCGAGTTCGTCGGCCATTGCTTCCGCCATAAACGCAAAACCATCCGCAACAACCTCACGGAGATGTATGGCAGGGAAATAGTCTCTTCGTGGCCGGAAGGTGGTCTTCGAGCAGAGCAGATATCTTTGGATCAGTTCGTGGGCATGTTCCACCGCCTGGTCCCGGGTTGAATCATTCTGTACGTTTCCGCACGGCAGGCTGTGGAAATTTAATTGACTGCATCCTGGCCCCGTGCCAACATCCTTCGCGGGAAGTACCAAAAACTACAAATCCGGAGACAACAAACAATGAGGAAATCGATCCTGCTCTGCGCCGTACTTCTGACCGGCGCCACGTTTCTGCTGGCCGATGAAGATGGCAAGAATTCGCCGCCGGCGCCGCATCCGCCGAATCCCTGCGCCGGCCTGCCTACCGCGGCCCAACTCACTGCTTTTCTGAACACGGTAGCCCCGCCCTCAACCGAGACCAATGCGGCCAAGGGGCCCATCGGCGGTCTGTTCAACGGAACCCGCATGTGGGCAGCGGTAGTCAACCGGGCCGGCGAGTTCTGCGCGGCCGCCGCGTCGCGGACCGATCCCACCCAAGTGTGGCCCGGAAGCCAGGCCATCGCCAAAGCCAAGGCCTACACCGGCAATGCTTTTAGCCTTGACTCTCTCGCTCTTTCTTCCGCCATGCTCTATACCTTTACGCAGCCCGGCCACTCGTTGTGGAGCCTCGGCCAGTCGAATTTGTATGAGCCTCGCTTCCTTGCGGCCCCCGACAACTCCAACGGCGGAACCGGCAAGATCGAAGGAGGTCTCATCTTCTTTGGGGGCGGCGTGCCGCTCTATTCCGGCGGAAAGATCATTGGGGGTCTCGGGATTAGCGGCGACACCTCCTGTGCGGATCACGAAGTGGCCAAAGGGGTTCGCGACGTCGCCGGCTTGAATCCCCCGGGTGGAAAACTGGTGGACGACATTAGCTACAGCGGTCCCGACAAGCCCTCGGCGTTTACCCATCCCCAGTGCCCGAATACGTGGAGGAACGGAAGCTTCATCGGAAACGAGAATCCCGCCGTCGGCTACTAGCTCACTGTAGGCGCTCGAAAATTCCAGCCGCACCCTGGCCGCCGCCGATGCACATGGTCACCATGCCGTAGCGCGTCCGGCGGCGTTCCATTTCGCGGAGGATGGTGGCGGTGAGCTTCGCGCCCGTGCAGCCAAGCGGATGCCCGAGTGCGATGGCCCCGCCATTCGGGTTGACGGTGTCCGGATGCAACCCGGCTTCGCGAATCACAGCCAGCGCCTGCACCGCGAACGCCTCATTTAATTCCACTACGCCGATCTCGTTGAGTTTCAGCCCGCCCTTCTCCAGCGCCCTCGGAATCGCCGCCACCGGCCCGATCCCCATGATCTCCGGCGGCACGCCTGCCGTGGCAAAACTCACGAAACGCGCCTTTGGTTTGAGCCCGAGCTCCCGCGCCTTCGCGTCCGACATCACCAGCGCCGCCGCCGCGCCATCGCTGGTCTGCGAGGAATTCCCGGCCGTGACGGTGCCATTGGCGTGAAACACCGGCTTCAACTTCGCCAGCGCTTCCTGGTTAGT
This sequence comes from uncultured Solibacteraceae bacterium, assembly GCA_964438005.1. GTDB lineage: Bacteria > Acidobacteriota > Terriglobia > Bryobacterales > Bryobacteraceae > PSRJ01. The sequence goes on from CAYTJD010000025.1 coordinate 22,210, forward strand.
GTCCGCGCGCGGCCCTTCATCCCGTGCGAACACGCTCTTCACTGACTTGCCCGGCGTCGCCGATTCCACTTCCACCGGCACGATCTCGTCGTCGAATTTGCCCGCCTGCTGCGCTTGGATCGCATGCTGATGGCTGCGAAACGCGAACGCGTCGGCCTCCTGGCGCGAGATCCCGTACTTCTTCTGCAGCCGCTCGGCCGTCAGCCCCATACTCATGTAGACCTCCGGCCGATGATCCACGAACCACGGATTCGGCGCCGGCTTGTTGCCCCCGAACGGAATCATGCTCATCGATTCGCTGCCGCCCGCGATCAGGATATCGGCGCCCCCCGCGCGGATCCGATCGGCTGCCAGCGCGATTGCCTGCAGCCCTGAGCTGCAATACCGATTGATCGTCATCCCCGGCACCGAATCCGGCAGGCCTGCCCGCAGCAGCGATTGGCGCGCCATATTGCTGCCCGATTCGCCCTCCGGCATCGCGCATCCGATGATCACATCTTCCACCGCCGAAGCCTGCGGATATCGCTTTAACAGCGCGCGGATGACGAAAGCGCCCAGATCGTCCGGCCGCGTATTTCGCAGCGACCCCCGCGGCGCTTTGCCCACCGCCGTGCGCAAACAATCGATAATCACTGCCTCAGGCATGCAATCCTCTTTTCAGTTCCGCAACGGTTTGCCCGTCTTCAACGTATGTTGGATGCGTTCCTGCGTCTTCGGATGCCCGCATAAGCTGAGGAACGCCTCCCGCTCCAAATCCAACAGGTATTGCTCCGAAACCATCTGCCGCCCGCTCAGCCGCCCTCCCGATAGGACGTGCGCCAGCTTCTCGCCTACCACCGCGTCGTGATCCGAGATAAACCCGCCTTCGTGCGCCAGGTACACGCCCATCTTCAACAGCGCGTATCCGGGCTCGCCCTCCACGGAAATATCCGTTCGCGGCGCTCCGGGAGCATATGCCGGTACCAGCGCCAGCGCCGCTTGTTTGGCATCAGCCAGCAACCGCTCCGCGTTCATCGAAATGCGATCCTGCGCGCGCAGGAGCCCTAGTTCTACCGCGTGCGCCGCGCTGGTCGATACCTTCGCGAGCCCGATCACCTCAAACGCCGCTTTCGGGTCCTTCCGCAGCAAAATTTCCTTGCAGCCGCCGCCGGCCGGAATGAGCCCCACGCCGGTTTCCACCAGCCCGATGTACGTCTCGGCCGACGCCTGGGCTCGCGCCGCATGCAGCACGATCTCGCATCCACCCCCTAAAGCCATGCCGAATGGCGCTGCCACCACCGGCTTGGCGGCGTACTTGATCGCCAGGTTGGCCTGCTGGAACCGACGGATGGCGCCGTCGAGTTCGTCCCACTCGCCTTCCTGCGCGGCCAGCAGCACCATCATGAGGTTGGCCCCCGCGCTGAAATTGTCGCCTTGATTGGCAATGATCAGCGCCTCGAACCCGCGGCTGGTCTCTTCGATTCCGCTGCGGATCATCCCGGTGATGTCGTCGCCGATGGCGTTCATCTTGGCGTGAAACTCCAGGCACAGCACGCCGTCGCCCAGATCCACCAGCGACGCCCCCGCGTTGCTCTTCACCACGCCGCGCGCGCGCCGGATCTCGCTCAACCGCTCTACCCCCGGACGCTGCTCCAATTCTTTGTACGCCCCGGCTCCCAAATCGAAATACTGCGTGCGCGGCGCGCTATTCCGGTCGGCCGCCTGGTAAAACGACGTCGCGCCGGATGCCAGCATGCGCTCCACACTGCCCGGCGCCTGGATGCCCTCGGTCTTCATCCGATCGACCGTTTCGCGCACACCCAGCGCGTCCCACATTTCAAAGGGTCCGAGCCTGTTCGCGTATCCCCACCGCATCGCGCGGTCGATCTCCACCACGCGATCCGAGATCTCCGGGATCATCGTCGCCGAGTACACAAACAGATCCCGGAACAGCTTCCACAGAAACTGCCCGGCTCGGTCCTGCGCGGTCACCAGCGCGCGTACCCGCTGCGGCAGGTCCTCGATGTTGCGTGCCGCCTCCACCGACGGGAACTTCGGCTTCTGCGCGACGTGGTATTCCAGTGTCTTCCAATCGATCGCGTGAATTTCCTTTTGCGGCCCCACGCGCTTATAAAAACCCTGCCCGCGTTTCTCCCCCAGCCAGCCCCGCTCGATCATCTTCGCCATGAACTCCGGCACGCCATAGCGATCGATCCCGGGATCGCTGGGCGCGAGCACCCGCAGATTATTCAGCACGTGTCCCCACACGTCGAGCCCAACCAGGTCCGCCAGCCGGTAGGTCGCGCTATTGGGCAGCCCGATCAGCGGCCCGGTGAGCGCGTCTACTTCTTCGACTGTGTAATCACCTTCCACCGTCAGACGGAAAAGGGTAGCCGCGAAAAAGGTGCCGATGCGGTTAGCAATGAAGTTTGGCGTGTCCTTGCACCGCACCACGCCTTTTCCCAAATGAAAATCGCAGAACGAGGAGACCCACTCCAATACCTCGCCCCCGGTCTCGGCGCCCGGAATCACCTCCACCAGGTGCAGGTATCGCGGCGGATTGAAAAAATGCGTCCCCAGAAAATGCCGCCGCAATTCCGCTTCCCAACCTTCCGAGATGCGCGCCAGCGGAATGCCGCTGGTATTCGTAGAAAGAATCGTGCCCGGCGCCCGTGCCGCCGCAACCTTCGCCAGCAATTGCCGCTTCAGATCGAGCCGCTCGGTCACTGCCTCGACGATCCATTCGCAACCGGCCACACGCCCGAGATCGTCCTCGAAATTCCCTGGCGTAATTAGAGTGCGAGCGTGGTCCGTGAAAAATGCCGCCGGCCTCTGCCTGGCCGCGCTGTCCAAGCCGGCCAACGCGGCAGAGTTCCGGTTCGCCTGACCGGCAATGACGATATCCAAGAGGTCCACCGGAAATCCGGCGTTTGCGAAATGGGCCGCGATGCGCGACCCCATGGTCCCGGCGCCGAGCACCGCGACGCGGCGGAGAGGCTTCATGCAACAGTGTCCATAGGCGGAGGTGAGCGAGGTCAGGCTCGCGCTACTGACGTTATCATAAGGCTGTTGACTCTTTCACGCGCCACCTCGCCGACGCCATGCCTTGGCGCCGCGGCCGCAAGCCAGTCCCGTCGCGTGAGCGCGGAGTTTAATCCCACCCTTCCATGAGGCATTTCCTCGAAGCCTTCCGCCGCTGGATGCCCTCCTGGCTGCCCCAGGTGCTCGGCTATGCTATCTCTGCGGCGTGCTTGTTCTGGGTACTGCACAACTACAATCTCAGCGAGCTCACCGCGGCGATCCGCACCCTCGACTGGAAATGGGTCGCGCTCTCGGTCGTAGCCGACCTCTCTGTCTATCTGGCGCACGCCTGGCGGTGGAATGTGCTCCTCGGCCCGGTCGTCCGTCTCCGTTACTGGCGCACCGTCCAATCCATCTATATCGGCCTGTTTGCCAATGAAGTGCTCCCTCTGCGCGTCGGCGAGTTGATTCGCTGCTATCTTTTGGCCCATTGGAGTGATTTCCGCATATCCCTCAGCTTCGCCTCCGCCGCCGTCGAGCGCCTGATCGACGGCTTCTGGATGCTCGCCGCCTTCCTGGTCACTGCCGGCTTCGTCAAGCGCATTCCTCGCGACCTGATCCTGCTGGTGCAAGCTCTCGGCCTGGTGCTGCTCATTGGCGTCGCCCTTCTCGTGTGGGTCATTTATCACAAACAGCACGTGCACCTCGTGATCCGCGAGAGCCGATGGGCTTCCACGCTCCGGCACATCGTCGAGGGCATCCATCTCATGGGCAACCGGCGCACCATCGGCTTCACCGTACTCGTGAGCGGTCTCTACCTGCTGTTGCAGGTGGTCTCGGTCTGGGCGCTGATGAATGCCTACGGATTCGACCTTTCCTTCTGGGTCGCCGGTGGCGTGCTGGTCATCGTGCGCCTGGGCACCGTCATCCCCAACGCGCCCGGAAATCTCGGTCTGATTCAAGTGGCGTGCGTTGTGGCGCTCCGCCTCTTCGACGTGGAGAACGACACCGCCAAGACCTTTTCCTTCGTGATGTTCTTCGCCTTAACCCTGCCACTGCTCATCGGAGGCGCGGTCGCTACTGCTTTGACCGGCCTCAATATCGGCGAGTTGCGCGATCGGGCGCAGCGTGGCGCCATCGCGGTGCCTCACGATGCCTGATTTCGACATTGTCGGCGTCGGACTCAACGCCACCGACACGCTGCTTATGGTTCCGCAGTTTCCGGCGTATGCCGGAAAAGTGCGGATCACCGAAGAAGTCCTCAGCCCCGGCGGCCAGGTGGCCAGCGCTTTGGTGGCCTGCGCTCGTCTCGGCTTGTGCGTGAAGTACATCGGGACCGTGGGCGATGATGACCGCGGCCGCATTCAGATGGACAGTCTCCGCCAGGCCGGCGTCGATCTCGAGCATGTTCAAGTGCGGCGGAACTGCCCGAACCAGTCGGCCTATATCGTTGTTGACGGCTCTACCGGCGAACGCACGATCTTCTGGCGCCGCGAAGAATGCCTTCGCATCCAGCCCGAAGAGATTGATCCCGCGCAGATCGCCGGTGCCCGGCTCCTGCTCATCGACGGCCACGACACGCCGGCCGTCGCCCGCGCCGCCCAAATCGCGCGGGCTCGCGCCATTCCCGTTGTGGTCGATGTCGATACCATCTATCCCGGTTTCGAACATGTGCTGCCCAACACCGACTACTTGGTCTCCAGTTCCGAGTTTCCTCACGCGTTCACCGGCGAAAACAATCCGCTCGTCGCTCTCGAACGAATTCAGGAACAGTACGGAATGCCGGTGGCGGCCATGACGCTCGGCCCGCACGGCGCCCTCGCCCGCTACCACCGCCGTTTCTTGTATTCGCCCGCATATGTCGTGAACTCGGTCGACACCACCGGCGCCGGCGACGTGTTTCACGGAGCGTTCTGTTATGCTGTTTTGCAAGGAATGCCTTTGCCCGAGGCTCTCGAATTTTCGAACGCGATGGCGGCGCTCAACTGCACCGCCCTCGGAGCCCGCGGCGGCATTGCCTCTCTCGACCAGGTCCGCGCGCAGATGGCGCGCGCCGAGCGCCGTGTCCATCCCGAGTTTGCCGCGCTCGCGCCGGCTCGCCAAGATTGAATGTTCCCCTTACGCGATACTCAGCCCAGCTACTCCAAGCCCGTCGTCACGGTCTTCCTGATTGTCATCAACATTCTCATCTTTCTGTTCGAATTCTCCCTTGACTCGTATTCCCAGAACGCCCTCATCTTTTCCTACGGTCTTGTTCCCGAACACTTCCACTGGGCCAACGTGTTCACTTCCATGTTTCTCCACGGCGGCTGGATGCACGTTCTGGGCAATATGTGGTTCTTGTGGATCTTTGGCGACAACATCGAAGACATTCTCGGCCACGGTAAGTTTTTGCTCTTTTACCTGCTCTGCGGAATTGCCGCCGCCTTGTCGCAAACGTATTTGAATCTGGACTCGCGCGTTCCCATGGTGGGCGCCAGCGGCGCCATCGCCGGCGTCATGGGCGCATACCTGGTGAAATTTCCGCGCTCGCGCATCTACACCCTGGTGTTCTACATTTTCATCACCACGATTGAAGTTCCGGCGTGGCTGATGCTCATCTACTGGTTCGCCATCCAGTTCATCAGCGGTGTGGGCAGTCTCGCCGCGCCCGTGGCGCAGGGCGGCACCGCGTTCTTTGCGCACGTCGGCGGCTTCGTGGCCGGCATCGGCCTCATCTACTCGCTCGGGACCAACGAACCCTATCGCCGCCGGAAGGATCTCACCTGGTAAATGAATCTTGACGTTCTCGCGATCGCCGCTCACCCCGATGATGTCGAGCAGACTTGCGGCGGCACCCTCATCCGCATGGCTGAAGCGGGCTACCGCGCCGCCGTGCTCGACCTCACCGCCGGCGATATGGGCACGCGCGGCACGCCCGAGCAGCGCATCGCGGAATCGGAAGCTGCCGCGAAGCACATGCGTCTCGCGTGGCGCGGCAATCTCCGCATGCCTGACGCCCGCCTTGAAAACAACATCGCCGCCCGGATGACCCTCGCCGCCAAAATTCGCGAGCTGAAGCCGCGCGTGGTCATCCTCCCCTACTGGGAAGGCCGTCATCCCGACCACTACCGCGCCTGCGAGCTGGGCTACGAAGCTTGTTTCCTGTCCGGCCTCAAGAAACTGGACGAATACTCCGAGCCGCACAGGCCTTCTAAAATCCTATACTCGGGCCTGTACACGAACATCAAGCCGTCGTTTGTGGTGGACATCAGCGCGCAATTCGAGCGCCGCATGTCCGCGCTCTTGAGCTACACCTCGCAATACGGCGGCGACGAAGCCACCGGCCTGTTCCCCAACGAGCAGGAGATCCGCGAGCGTCTCGGCGCCATCGCCCGCTTCTACGGAAACCTGATCGGCGTCCGCTACGGCGAGCCTTTCATCGTGAAGGAGGCGATGGAGATCTCCGACATCGTCGCCATGCCCGTGCGCTCGATCTGACACTCCGATCTCACCGGGTCGATGGGGCTCCTTTTCGCATCGATTGATGCGAACGACGATGAGGTGTGGCTGGAGCTGCCGTGCGGCTTGGCGCGGGTGGAAATCCAGGGACCTCCCGCCGTTGGTCCGGGACGAGGTCTACCGCATCGGTTGCGAGGCGCTGCGCAATGCGTTCCGGCAGGCGGAGGCGAAACGAATCGAAGTGGACTTCCACTATGACCCGCGACGGTTCCGGTTGCGCATCGTGGACAACGGCAAGGGTATCGACCCGACGGTTCTGAGTGCATGTGGACGCGCCGGGCACCACGGCCTTCCGAGGCCCAACGAACGCGCCCAACCTCAAGTCGTCAGCGAGCCGGTCGGTGTCCGCCGGAAATGTTCCCACCTCACTGCCGAACCGTCGCCCTCGAGTCTGGGAGCCGTGGTGCGATAGACTGATTGGAACCCTCTGTCATTGGCGCCGAGGGCGCAGGGAATCAGTGTGATTGGCCAGACGATTTCCCATTACCGTCTCCTGGCCGAATTGGGCCGCGGCGGCATGGGAGTTGTCTACAAAGCCCGAGACACTCATCTCGACCGGTTCGCTGCAATTAAGGTCCTACCCCAAGAGCGCGTCGCCGACTCAGAACGCCAGAGACGATTCGTCCAGGAGGCCAAAGCAGCTTCCGCACTGAACCATCCCAACATCATCCACGTGTATGACATCGACAGAGATTCCGGGGTGGCGTTCATCGCCATGGAATATGTCGAGGGAAAGACTCTGCATGACATCATTGAGACCAAAGGTCTGAAGATCGCCGAGACCCTCCGCTACGCCGCCCAGGTTGCCGATGCCCTGGCGGCCGCGCATCGGGCCGGAATCGTCCATCGCGACATCAAGCCTTCTAACATCATGGTGACAGAGAAAGGTCTAGTGAAGGTCTTGGATTTCGGATTGGCCAAGCTAGCCGAGCAAGCCAGTGACTACGACCACTCTAACGCCTCGACTCAGACGATGCCGCCCCAAACGGAAGAGGGCGCCGTTATCGGCACCGCAGCCTACATGTCCCCCGAGCAGGCTGAAGGTAAAAAGGTAGATGCACGGTCCGACATTTTCTCGTTCGGCGCTGTGCTCTATGAAATGGTCACGGGCCAACGAGCGTTTCAAGGCGTCAACAAAATCTCCGTTCTGTCCGCCGTTCTGCATGGTGAGCCCGCCCCCATCAATGAGATTTCCGCGGAACCGGTTCCAAGCGAATTACAGACACTGATCTCACGTTGCCTGCGCAAGGATCCGCTGCGGCGCATTCAACACTTGGATGACGTACAGCTTGCGCTGGAAGAGTTGAAACAGGAAGCAGCATCGGGAAGACAGACGCAGCCTCAAATCGCGCGGACAGGCCCACGGCGGCGTTGGCTGTGGCGCGCCATACCTGCGGCGTTAGCGGCGTCGCTGCTGATTGGCTTTCTTGTCTGGCGCGCTATTCGGACGCCTGAGAACAGCGAGCCGCTCCGCGCCGTATCCCTTACCACGGCTCCCGGAGTGCATCGCTATCCTTCGTTTTCTCCCGAAGGCAACCAGGTGGCATTCTCCTGGAATGGCCCGAACCAGGACAACACCGATGTCTACGTGCAACAAATCGGTTCTTCGGGCTCACCTCTGCGCCTTACCACGAATCCCGCCAACGACTACAACCCCGTCTGGTCGCCCGACGGCCGCTGGATCGCTTTTCTGCGCGGCGAATCCGGCAGCAGCGAATTGCGCCTGATCCCGCCCCTGGGTGGGACCGAGCGCAAACTCGTCGACATCCATGTGCGCTCGGAGCAGGTGAGTCCGCCGTTTCTTACCTGGTGTCCCGACAGCACCTGCCTGGTGGTTACCGACTCTCCTGGTGAAGGTAAGCCCGACGCTCTATTTGTATATTCGCTGGAAACCGGTGAAAAAAGGCAATTGACTCATCCCCAGCCCCCTGCGCTGGGCGACACCCACCCGGCGGTCTCTCCCGACGGCAATTGGCTCGTCTTCCGCCATACAGTCGCTTTCTTCGGGAACGAGCTTCACAAGCTCAAGCTGTCGAGAAACCTGGTTCCCGCTGCCGAGCCACAACGCCTCACGCCGGCGTCGTTGGATGGCAGTTATCCCACTTGGACGCCGGATAACAAAGCGATCCTGTTTTCCGACATGAACGGAACAAGCCTTTGGAGGCTGGCTGCCGATCTGAAGAGCCCGCCGGCACGCGTGCCGTTTGTGGGTGAAGACGGCATCATGCCTGTCGTCTCACGACCGCAGCCCGGACGGCCGGCTCGCCTGGCCTACGCGCGCACCTTCACCGATATGAGGATCTGGCGCATCGATACCTCCGGCCCCGGCGCTCCGGCCTCCTCGCCCCCGGTAATTTGCCCGGTCTCCTCCACCAGGCACGATTGGATGCCGCAGCTTTCTCCGGACGGGCGCCGGGTAGTCTTTGGATCAGATCGCTCGGGAGAGGGCGAAATCTGGGCCGCTGATCTTGACGGAGCCAACGCCGTTCAACTCACTTCCCTGCACGGTCCTCCCGGCACCGGCTACCCGCACTGGTCTCCCGATGGCAAATGGATCGTATTCCATTCCGATAAAGAGGTCTATATCGTTTCCGCCACCGGCGGCAAGGCGCGAAATCTCACCAATCATCCAGCGCTGGATGACTTCCCGAGCTTCTCCCGGGATGGAAAGTGGATCTACTTCTCGTCTAACCGAGCAGGAGAAGAACGGATTTGGAAAATGCCTGCAGCTGGCGGCGGTCCCGTCCCTGTGACGGACTTCAAGAGCTTTGCCCCTATCGAGTCAGCCGACGGCGCCTGGCTCTACTACACCGATGCGGTTTTTACTCCCGGTGCTCTCTGGCGCATCCCTGTCGCCGGCGGCGCTCCCGCGAAGCTGGTGGACGGTGTGATTCTCGTCAACTATGCCGTGCTCCCCGGAGGCGTTTATTACATCGATAGGCCGGCCCGCGAGAAAAACCCCTATTTCGTCGATAAGCCCTCGACTACGGCGCGCCTTCGCTACTTCGACTTCGCCACTCACCGGGCCAGCACCATAGCTGGCGACCTTGGTAATGTCGATACACCGCTCACCGCTACTCGGGACGGCCGCACGATTCTTTTTCCCCGAACGACCTTCTCAATTGACGACCTCATGCTGGCAGAGAGCTTCCGGTGAAGCTCTCGAGCCGCCCGCGGCGGGATGTCGCTTTTACGGCAACCTGATCGGCGTGCGCAACGGCGTATCTTACGCCGCTTCTCCCTTAGCCGCCAACCGCAGCAAGATCCCCGTCAGGTCCTCCGGCAAATCGAGCATCACATCATGTCCGCACGCCACCGTCTCCGTCTTCCACCCTTTTTTCTTGGCGCGCTCGTGCGAGACCGGAAAGGGCGAGCCTTCGCGAAATCCCATCGCCAGGATATGCGTCACGTTCCGAATCCGATGGAGGCCGCCGGTCAGTCGAATCTTTTGTTCGAAACAGGCGAGGGGCTGCGGCGTGCATTGCGCGTTGACCCAGGCCCGGTCGGCCGCATTGACGCCAAAAACCTCTGCCGGAATCGGAGCCACCTTCCATCCGTCTCCCGTGGTCCGCGCCTGTTCGCGCATGCGATCGGCCGCTTCGCCGGCCAGATCGAACAGGCTCTCGCCGTTTTCGAGCACGAACGCATCCAGATACACCAGCGCGCCAATCCGTTCCGGGATCTGGTCGGCAGCGCCGCTAATCACACAGCCTCCGTAGGAGTGGCCGCACAGAATCACCTCCGACAGTTCCTCCCATCGGATCAGGTTCACCACATCGGCAATGTGCGTCTCGAGGTTGATCTCGCGCGAATTGAGATGCGAGCGCTCGCCGACTCCCGTCAGCGTCGGCGTGAACACGTCGTGCCCGGCCTCTCGCAGTCGCCTGCGCACACGCTTCCAACACCAACTCCCGTGCCAGGCGCCATGAACGAGCACGTAGTTTGCCATCGCCGGATTCTAGCACGGCCTTCACGCTATGATGAAAAGCTGCATGGCGCAAATCATCGATGGAAACCGCGTCCGCGACGGCATCAAGGAAGAGCTGAAGCCGCGGATCGCGCGACTCGCCGCGGCCCGGCGTGCGCCTGGGCTCGCGGTCGTCCTGGTCGGCAACAACCCCGCGTCCGAAATCTATGTCCGCAATAAGATCAAGACCTCCCAGGACCTCGGTATTTGCTCGGAATCCTTGACGCCCCCCGCTTCCATCACCACCGCCGAGCTGCTTGCCATTGTCGAGCAGTTGAACGCGCGTCATGATGTGGATGGAATCCTGGTGCAATTGCCGCTTCCGCCGCAGGTCGACACCAAGCGGATTCTGCTCGCCGTCTCGCCCGACAAAGATGTCGATGGTTTCCACCCCTACAACGTCGGCTGCCTCGTGGCGAACATCCCGGCCCCGCGCGCCTGCACCCCGGCCGGCATCATTCAGTTGCTCAAGCGTTTTAAGATCCCGATCGCAGGCAAGCGCGCCGTCGTGGTCGGCCGCAGCGACATTGTCGGCAAACCTGCGGCGCTGATGTTGTTGCATGAGCACGCCACGGTCACCATGTGCCACAGCAAAACGGAAAACCTACCGGAAGTTTGCCGCCAAGCCGATATTCTGGTAGCGGCCATGGGACGGCCGGCCATGATTACCGCCGACTATATCCGGCTCGGCGCTACTGTGATCGATGTCGGCACCAACCGCTTGGACAGCCGTGACGAGGTCGCCCGAATTTTCCGGAATTCGGCGGAAAAGCTGGCCGCATTTGATAAGAAAGGGAGCGTGCTGGTGGGCGATGTGAATCCGCTGGATATGGCCGAGAAATCGTCCGCCTACACTCCGGTGCCGGGAGGCGTCGGCCCCCTGACCATCGCCATGCTCATGGTCAATACCGTCGAGTCGGCCGAGCGCCGCCTGGGGGTATGTTAAAGGTCGGGTTAACCGGAGGCTTGGCCTGCGGAAAATCGTTTGTCGGCGAAGCGTTGGCCCGCTACGGTTGTTATTTGATCCGCGCCGATGAACTGGGCCATGAAGTGCTCGCCCCTGGCGGCGAGGCCTTTGACCCGGTGCGGCAGGAGTTCGGCCCTGGCGTCTTGACGCCCGCAGGCCAGATCGATCGCCGCAAGCTGGCTGCGCGTGTCTTTTCCGATCCCGATGCCCTGGCCCGTTTGAATTCTTTTGTTCACCCCGCGGTGCGGCGCCGCGAAGAACAGCTTATCGCTGAATTCGCCGCCCGCGAGCCGGAAGGCATTGCTGTGGTCGAGGCCGCTATCCTGATCGAAACCGGCAGCCACACACGGTTCGACCGCCTGATCCTGGTAACCTGTACAGTAGAGCAGCAAGTGGCCCGGGCGCTGCACCGCGATGGCGGGACTGAGGCCGAAGTCCGGGCTAGGTTGAGCCGCCAGATGCCCTTTGCGGAGAAACGAAAGTTTGCCGACTTCGTCATAGATACGTCGGGCGCCAAGGAAGAAACCTTGCGCCAGACGCGCGCCGTGTACGACGAATTGCGGAGAATTGAATTATGAAAATGCTGCGACCCTTTCTCGGTGCCGCGATCCTGGTCGCCGGATTCATTTACCTGACCTCCACCGCCCATTGGGACGTCGGCCGGCTTCTGCAGCCCGGCCGCGACGTCGACCGCCTCTGGACCGAGCCCGCCTCGGCCGCCAGTCCCAGCTTTTCCAACGACGAGCAGAACAATATCGATATTTATCGATCTTCCCGCGACGCCACCGTGAATATCACCTCGATTGTCTATCGCGAGGGCTGGTTCTTTCAGATGGTCCCCGAGCGGGGCATCGGCTCCGGATTCATCATTAAGGAATCCGGCGAAATTCTGACGAATTATCACGTGGTAAGCGGCAATGCCCAGTTGACCGTTACTCTGGCCGACAAGAAGGTGTACAAGGCGCGCGTCCTCGGGCGCGACCCCCGCAACGATCTGGCTTTGGTCAAAATCGATGCCGGTCGCAAATTGCCCTACATCCACCTGGGAGATTCCGACAGTCTGGTCGTGGGCCAGAAGGTCCTCGCTATCGGCAATCCCTTCGGCCTCGAAGGCACGCTCACCACCGGTATCGTCAGCTCCTTGGGCCGTAGCATCCAGGCCGAGGAAGGTGAACGGCTCGAGGGCCTGATCCAGACCGATGCCGCCATCAATCCCGGCAATAGCGGCGGCCCGTTGCTCGATTCGCACGGCAACGTGATCGGCATCAACACCGCCATCTATGGGCAGCAGGGAAATATCGGTCTGGGCTTCGCCATGCCCATCAACCGCGCCAAATCGATGCTGGAAGAATTCCAGCGGAGCGGACGCATCACTCGCCCGTCGCTCGGCATCACGACTGTGTACGTGGCCGGAGATCTGGCGGAGATGCTCGATCTGCCCTCATCCGGCGGGTTCCTTATCCAGAGCATCGAACGCGGTTCCGCCGCGGAAGACGCCGGATTGCGTGGCCCGCGCCAGATGGTGATTGTCGGCAATTACCGGCTGGGCGTCGGCGGCGACTTAATCACCGCGGTGGAAGGCCAGTCGGTCGAAAGCAACGATTTGCTCACCCGTGTTCTGAACCGGAAACGTGCCGGCGACCCCCTGAACCTCACGGTCTATCGCAACGGCCGCAACGTCCGCGTCCAAGTCAAACTCGGCGAGGCGCCGCAGACGTTCTAGCCGGCCTTCGACACGCCACTTCACCACGGCGCCGATCCCAGCCCCACGCCTGCGCGCGGGCGGTTTGTCCCGAAAGCGGCCGCTCATATCAAAAAGGCCGGCATCCCGGTGGGGGATGCCGGCCTTTTATCTCAAGATCCGTTTTGGTCTATGCGACGGCCGTTTTCACGGCAGCCGGATCAGGAATCGTCGCTTTATTCTTGCTCCCCGGCGGACGTCCGCGCCGTTTGGCCGTCATCTCCGACATCCAGGCTGGCGGACGGCCCCGCCTCTTTCCGCGGCCACGGGCGAGCCGCTCCAGGCTTAAGATCGCTTCCTCGATTTGCACCCGCTCCTCTCTCAACTCGGAGAGAATCTTCGATACATCCATGCTCCTCACCCTCCATACGGCAAACGCGAACATTGCTTTCCCGCGCCGTAGCAAATTGCCATTATTCCAGAATCATTACATTATACACCTGCTTTTTTACTCCAATGAGACCTCATTTTCAAGAGATCAATTCCATTTTTCGGCAATGATTTTTCGCAAAGTACTGGTGAATCGTATAGTACCTACAAGCCCTGAGCTAATCTCAATTGAGGCGTTTTTTCTTCCAATGGAAATAAAATGGCAATCCCAATACCATCAAGCCCACGCCCATTAACGACTCGCGCCGCCGGTCGAAGAAGGTCGAAACAACCAGAATGGATGCTCCCAAAACAAAGAGTAGAGGGACTACCGGATAGCCCACCGTCCGATACGGCCGCGCCAGATCCGGTTTCTTGACCCGTAATACAATCACCGACGCCGCCGTCATTCCGTATAGAATCCAACTGGCGAAAATCACCAGGTTGAACAGGTCGTCGTATTTGCCGGAAAGTACCAGCAGGCAGGACCAGAGGCTGAGCGCCACGATCGAAACACCCGGCGTGCGATGGACCGGGTCGACTTTCCCCACCGCAGAAAAGAAAAGCCCTTCCCGTGCCGCGGCGTAGGGAACCCGGGAGCCGGAGAGAATCGATCCGTTGAGGGCGGCAAAAATGCTGATCATGGCTGCGATCGAGACCGCGCTGGCGCCCGGCATACCAAGAATTCGTCCCATCATTTCTGCCGCCACTCGTTCGCTCCCCGCCACTTCGCTCGGCGCCAATATCCGGAAATAGGCGGCATTTGCAAGTAGATATATGCCGATCACGCCGGCGGTGCCGGCGATTAGCGCCAGCGGTAAATTGCGTTGTGGGGCGCGCACCTCGGAGGCCACCATGCTCACGTTGTTCCAACCGTCGTATGCCCACAGTGCCGCCACCAGTGCCGCAATAAAGCCGGCGAAGGTGAGCGGGGCCGCGGCCCCGTGTTCCGGCGCGTGCGAGTGTCCTAAAGATAGTCCAGCCAGAATGATCAACGCGATCAGCAAGACTTTCACGGCGGTCACCGCCGTCTGCACCTCACCGCCGAGTTTGACCCCGTAATAATTGAGCCAAGCCAGGCCGAGAACTAATACGATCGCGAACAACTGGCCGTAGCGGAATTCGAGCGGCCCTCCGTTGGGCCCAAGCGGCAACGGCACCGAGTAGAAGACGATGTCCAGCTGCGGGAAAAAGTTGGCCAGGTACAGGAAGAACCCCGTGGCCAGCGTCGCGATCGATCCGCTCTTGGCCACCCACATCTGGGTCCAGCTATACAGGAATCCCCACAGCGGCCCGTAAGCTTCCCGCAGATAGACATATTCGCCGCCGGCTTCGGGCATGGCCGCCGCCAGCTCCGCATAGCTGAGTGCTCCAGCCAGCGAAAGCAGGCCGCCCGCGATCCACACCGCGAACACCATCTCCACCGAGCCCACGCGTTGGATCATCGTGCGCGGCACCAGGAAAATCCCGCTCCCGATTACCGTGCCTACCACGATCGAGGCCGCGGGCCACGCCCCCAGATCGCGCTTCAGTTCGGTCTTCACGGCGGTCTTTTCCATGCCGGCTTCAGTCCTTGGCGCGAACCTGGAACAGGGATGCCAGCCAGCCGGCGCCGAACGTGACGAGCGATCCGATCAATACGTACCATGTGAACGCGATCGGCGTTCCCAGCCGGACGAATACCATGGCGGCCAGCCCCGCGGCCACTCCCACTATCGCCGCTCCCTCGCCCGGTTTGCGTGTCAGCACGCCCAGCAGAAAAACTCCCAGCAGCGCGCCCAACGGATACGACGCGATGGTCAGTCCCGCCTCCAGCACCGAGCTCACGCGCCGCGAAAGAATCCCGATTCCAAGCAGCACGAGTCCCCACGCCACTGTCGCCGCGCGGGCGATCTTCAGGGAGCCGGCGTCACCTGCCGCGCGCGATCGCGCTCCCAGGAAATCAACCACCGTCGTCGATGCCAGTGAATTCAAGGCCGCGCTCAGATTCGCCATGGCCGCGGCTAGGATTGCCGCGATGATCAGTCCAGCCACGCCCGGCGGCAGATTGTGCCAGACAAAATCGGGATAGATCCGGTCAGTCTGGGCGGGAACCGGCAAATGGTTGTCTCCGTAGTAAACGAACAGCAGTACTCCGATATACAAAAAAAGGCCAAATTGAAAAAAAATCACCAGCCAGCTCGAAAGCAAAGCGAGCCGGCTCTGCTGCTCGCTGCGCGCGCTCAGTAGCCGCTGCACCATCAACTGGTCGGTTCCGTGGCTGGCCGTGGTCAAAAAACACCCGCCCAGAATGCCGGCCCAAAATGTGTAATTGCGCGAAAAAAATTGCATCGTGGGAGCAAATTGGAAGTCAAAAAGCTGGAATTTCCCCGCTGCTCCCGCAACTGCCGCCACGTGCGCCCAGCCTCCCGAAATGTGGCTCAGGATCACGGAAAAACTCACCACCGCTCCCAGCACGTACAGGGTCATCTGCACGACGTCGGTCCAGATGACCGCCGTCATCCCCCCTTCAAATGTGTAAACCAGCGTCAGCGCGATGATGAAAATGATGGACCAGACTTCGCCCGTGCCCAGCACAATCGAGACCACCAGCGAGATCGCGAATACCCGCACGCCTTCCGCCAGGGCGCGGGTGATCAGAAAAATCGATGCTGTCAATTTCCGCACCCGCTCGCCGAACCGGCGCCGCATCAGTTCGTAGGCGGTGAACATTTCCCCCCGGAAATATTGCGGCAGGAAGACGATCGAAATCACGATCCGCGCCAGCAGATATCCGAACACCAGCTGCAGAAAACCGAGATTCTCCGTGAACGAACGAGACGGCGTGCCGACGATTGTCAGCGTGCTGGTTTCCGCCGATACGATGGACAGCGCAATCGCCCACCACGGCGCCGTGCGCCCACCCAGCAGGTAGTCGCGCAGGCTCTTTTGCCGGTCACGGAACCGGGCGCCGAACCACGTAATTCCGATCAGGTAGGCGAGGATGACGCCCAGATCCAGATAGCGCATGACCGCGACTTCCAGCATACCGTTGATCTGGTATCATTTGTGCTGCGGAACCAGTAGCCTTCGAGCGGCGTCCAAAAATAGTTGCGGCGCTAAGCCGGTTTGGCTATACTCCGCACAAAGCCGGCTGGGTGCAAAAACAGCCGGAAAAATGCCGGATTACAGAAGAGATGCAGCCAGCCTTAACGGTGGCTCGATAGATTGCGGCAGCCGGCAGGAGGCGCAAGTGCAAAGATCGGAGAAGCGATTTAAAGGGGTGGCGGCGGGAATCCTCCCAACGCTGATTTGGGTCGGACTAGTCGCTGCGTTAACGAGCAGCGTGACCACCGTCCGCACCTACGCTCAGGAGAAGCAAAAGAAAGTCAAAGACCAGGGTGAGTATGACCTGTTCAATTCCTATACCAAAGAGACCGATCCAGCCAAGAAGCTGCAATACCTGAATCAGTGGGTGGATAAATACCCCGAAAGCGATTATCAGGAAGAACAACTCCGTTTCTACAGCGATCTGAATCAGCCCCTAAAGGTTTTAGACCTGGGTGCGAAAATTCTGGCGAAAGACCCGAAAAACTTCGCCGCCCTCAGTCTGATTACCGCGAATATTCGCAATCTCCCGAACGCCACCCCCGACCAGCTGGCTTTGGGGCAGAAGGCTGCCCAGACACTCGTCGATAACCTCGATGCGCTGAAACCGGCTGCCGTGAGCGACGACGCCTGGAAGCAGGCCAGACCCGGCGTCGAGAAACTCGGTAAGGACACGCTCCTGTACATCACCATGAAGCCGGGCAGCGATGCCGAGCAGAAGAAAGATTATGTTGCGGCCGAGCAGGTGTATACCAGGGCGCTGCAGAAGTATCCCGATAGCGCCGATATTGCCTATCGCCTCGGGTCGGTGCTGGTGTCGCAGCGCAATCCGGACAAGTTCCCCCAAGCGATCTATCAGATCGCGCGCGCGGTTGCCATGGATCCCGCCAAAGGCGGCCTGCCTCAGCAGACGCGCGCTCAGGTCGAAACCTACCTCGACAAGATTTACACCCAGTATCATGGGCCCGATGATGACGGCTTGAAGCAACTCAAGGCCCTGGCCCTGGGTTCGCCTACTCCGCCCGCCGGTTTCAGGATTGAGACGCAGGGAGAGATCGCCGCCCGCAAAGCCGAGCAATTCAAGAAGGACAATCCCCAACTTGCTCTTTGGATGGGGATCAAAGGCCAGCTCAGTGACATGAATGGCGAGCAGTATTTCGAGTCCGAAGTCAAGAACGCGGATATTCCCAAGCTGAAAGGCACGCTGGTGGACGCCAAGCCGGCCTGCCGGTCTAAGGAGCTGACCGTCGCCATTTCTGATGCCACGCACGCGGAAGTGCTCCTCAAGCTCGACATGGCTCTCACCGGCAAACCGAAAACGGGCACCGAGATTCAGTTCAAGGGTGTACCGAGCGCCTTCGTCAAGGATCCGTTCATGCTCACTATGGACACCGAGAAGGCGAGTCTCGAGGGTGTGGAGACCGAAGCCTGCGCAGCGGCTCCCGCGCGCCGTGGCGGTGCGCGCCGTTCCCCAGCCAAAAAAGAATAGCGCTTACTTCCGGGCCGGAGCGCTCTCCGAATTCGCCAGCACCAGGCTGAACACGAAGCGCTCCACTGGATTGAGAGAGCTGCCTTTCGGGCCCAGGTCCTGAAAATACTGCTGAAAGCTCTGCTTGGAAGTCGCGAAGCGGCTGTAGCACGACGGAACCACGGCGACGGCGGCTAAAACCGTTGCCAGAAACCCGACTGCAAATGCCTTTCGCTTCATTCTAATCACTAAGACGACCAATCCGCCCCAAAGGTTAGCGAACCTTCCCCAAAATATTCTGCCCGTTATCTGCTATAATTTACTTAAGTTTCTGGGTATGCCTCTGTACGAATACTCCTGTGATCGGTGCGGCAAGACCTTCGAAGTGATGCAGAAATTCTCCGATCAGCCCCTGACCACTCATGAAGGCTGCGGTGGCGCGGTGGAACGGCTGATCTCGCCGTCGGCCTTTCAATTCAAGGGCTCGGGGTGGTACGTCACCGATTACGCCCGCAACGGAAAAGGCTCGACCGGCTCGGACTCCAAGAGCAAGCCCGAGACCAAGACCGAGTCCAAATCAGAATCGAAGACCGAATCGAAAACCGAATCGAAAACCGAGAGCAAGCCCTCGGCTCCTTCTACCACTCAATAGGCCCTTCCGTCACAAAGCCGCGACCTCAACGGAGTACCCTTTCGTCATTCAATCGAAAACCTGAATCTCGCTCTGCTCGTGGTACGCTGAGGCCAAGTATGCGCAAGCTCCTGAGCTGCGTCCTTGCATGTGCCAGCTTGGCCGCCGCTGCTCCGAAGAAACCGAAGCTGCTCCTGGCCATCGTTCTCGACCAGTTCCGCTACGACTATCTCACGCGGTTTCGCAGCGATTATTCGGCTGGCCTGAGCCACTTGCTCACGCGCGGCGCCGTATTCACGGACGCCGAGTACAACCACTTCCCCACCGTCACCGCGGCCGGGCATAGCACGTTCCTGTCGGGGGCAACCCTCTCGATCAGTGGCGTCGTCGGGAACGATTGGTACGATCGCGACGAAGGCCGCGAAGTGACCAGCGTCTCCGATTCCAACACGCAGCTGGTGGGCGGGCGCGGCGGCCCGGGCTCCTCGCCGAATCGGCTTCTGGTGAGCACCGTCGGCGACGAGCTCAAAATTGCCAACGGCGGCAGGTCGAAAGTGATCGGCGTATCGTTGAAAGACCGCTCTGCCATCCTGCCGGCCGGCCACATGGCAAACGGCGCTTACTGGTATGACAACGCTTCCGGCAATTTCGTGAGCAGCACATTCTACTTCCCGGAGTTGCCCAACTGGGTAAAGACGTTCAACGAAAGCCGCCCCGCGGCCCGTTATGCGGGGGCCGTCTGGCTCAACCACAAGATGCCGGCCGATGCGAAACAGTTGAGCGCCGCGCTGGCGGCCAGTCCTTTTGGAAACGACCTGGTGGCGGCGTTTGCCGAGCGCGCCCTCGAAGCGGAACAACTCGGCCAACACGATGTCACCGACGTGCTGGCAGTGAGTTTCTCATCCAACGATTACGTGGGCCACGAAGTCGGTCCGGATGCGCCCGAGGTACGCGAGGTCTCGATTCGCACCGATCGCGTTTTGGGTGAATTGCTGGCAGCCGCGGACCGCGCGGCCGGTGCGGACAATGTTCTCGTCGTCTTAACGGCGGACCACGGCGTAGCCCCGATTCCCGAGGTCAACGCCGCGCGGCGCATGCCCGGAGGCCGTCCCCCTGCCGGCATCGTCAACCGTGCCGCCCAGGAGGCGTTGACCAAAAAATATGGCGATGGCAAGTGGATCGTCAGCAGCTCCGAGCACTCCCTCTACTTCAATCAGGAGTTGATCGCCCAGAAGAAGCTCGATCCGGCAGAAGTCGACCGCACCGCAGCCCAGGCTTTGCAGCAGCTCCCGCACGTGTTCCGGGTCTACACGCGCGAACAGCTCGCCACCGGCGCCGTGCAGCAGGACGCCATCAGCCGCCGCGTCATCAACGGTTTCTATCCGCGCCGCAGCGGCGATGTCGAAGTTCTGCTCGAACCCTACTGGATCTTCACGCAGAGCGGAGCGACTCACGGCACCGCCTTTGGCTACGATACGCATGTCCCGTTAATCTTCATGGGAAACGGTATCCGGCCGGGGCGCTATTATCAGTCCGTGGTCGAAAACGACATTGCGCCCACTCTCGCAGCGATTCTGGAAGTGGAAACGCCCAGCGGCTCCGTCGGCCGCGTGCTTTCGGAAATCTTTGCGCCGTAAGCCGCGCGCGCCTTTCCAGTGTTACACTAAAACTTGCCAGTTCAACCAATAAGCAGGAGTAGTTTCATGCGTTTACGGATAGGACTCCGGGCCATTTTGGCCGCTTTGGCGGTGTGCGCCGGTAGCGGATTGGTGTCCGCCCAAACCAAAATTGCCACCATCAATCTGCAAAAGGCGGTGCTCGAATCCGCGGAGATCCAGAAAGCGTCGGCGGAGCTGACGGCGAAGTACAAGCCGCGCGCCGATCAGATCGAACAGTTGCAGAAGGACCTCGCCGGCATCTCGCAGCAGTTGCAGAATGGCAAGCTCTCCCCGCAGGCCGAAGCCGATCTCAACACGCTGGGGCAGCGCAAACAGCGCGACCTGCAGCGGCTTCAGGAAGATTTGCAGGCCGATGTCGATCGCGAGCGGAATGAGATCCTTTCCAAGAGCAGCCAGAAGATGAGCGAAGTCGTCAAGAAGATCGCCGAAGAGAAGGGGCTGGACATGGTCGTCGACGTTACCACCACCATATTCTTCAAGCCGGCGATGGAAATCACTGCCGACGCCATTGCCGCCTACAACAAAGCCTATCCGGCGAAGTAATTCAATGGCCGGTTACCTGGAAAACTATGGGGCAGGGGACGAGCGGCGCGAGAAGATCACCAAGACCGTAGTGGTCGCGGTGCTCGCCGTGCTGGTCGCGTCCGCGCTGGTCTACGTCTTTTTCCACAACTATCCCGAAGAACGCCAGGCCCGCCGGTTCTTTGAACTCCTCCGCTCGCAGAACTACAAAGAAGCGTATGCATTATGGGGATGTACCGACGATAAGCCCTGCCGCGATTACGTCATGGCGGAGTTCATGAAAGACTGGGGCCCCACGCAGCCCGCCGTCAGCGGCATCGAGGTGCTCGATGCGGAATCGTGCGGCTCCGGCGTCATCGTCCAGGTCGACGCCGGCAAAGCTGGCGAGAAAAAACTCTGGGTCGAGCGCGGCTCGCACCTTCTCGCCTTCCCACCCTTTGAGCGGTGCCCTCAAGGGAATCGCATTCACGATTTTTGGCGGAATATCCGTTTCCGTTTGCATGGCCGGCCTGTGCCTCAAGAGGGGTCTTGACCGTGCGAAACTAAGCCTTTTAAGGACGAGAGAACAACATGGGAACCACAATCGCAGGTCTGGAAGGCGTCATCGCCGGTGAATCCGAAATCTGTTATATCGACGGTTACCAGGGCATCCTCAGCTATCGCGGCTACAACATCCACACCCTGGCCCAGAACGCCCAATTCGAAGAAGTCGTCTTTTTGCTCTGGTACGGACGTCTTCCGAAGCGCGATGAGCTGAATCAGCTGAAGAAAGACTTGGTCGCCGAGCGCGCCCTTCCCACCCCAATTACCGATTTCCTGAAGAGTGTTCCCCAGTCCAATACCATGGATGTGCTGCGGACTGCCGTCTCGATGCTCAGCCTGCATGACGCCGAGGCCGGCGATATGTCGCCGGAAGCCAATCACCGCAAAGCCGTGCGGCTGATGGCCAAGACGGCCACGATCGTCACCAGCTTCGACCGCCTCCGCAATGGCAGGCCGGTGTTGAGCGGTGATCCCAACCTTGGATTCGCCGCCAATTTCCTGTACACGCTCACCGGCAAGAAGCCGGACGACGTCATGGAGCACGCCTTCGACGTGGCTTTGACGCTGCACGCCGACCACGAGCTCAACGCATCGACATTCGCGGCGCGCGTGACCGCTGCCACGCTCTCCGATATCTATTCCTCCATTACCTCTGGCATCGGCGCCTTGAAAGGCCCGCTTCACGGCGGCGCCAACCAGGAAGTCATCCACTGGCTTCTCGCATTGCATGGCGAGGACGAAGCCGTGGAGCGCGTCCAGAATACGCTGGCCCGCAAAGTGAAGATCCCCGGCTTCGGCCATCGCGTCTACCGCACCGAAGATCCGCGCGCTACGCACCTGCGCGTGCTCTCCGAGGAACTCGGCAAGCGGACCGGCCAGGAGAAACTCTACCTTCTCTCCAAAACCATCGAAGAGGCGGTCCGCACCGTGAAAAAGTTGAATCCGAACGTGGACTTCTACTCCGCGTCCACCTATTACTCCCTCGGAATTCCGGACGATCTGTTCACCCCGGTCTTCGCGGTGAGCCGCATGTCCGGATGGACCGCGCACGTGCTCGAGCAATATCACAACAACCGTCTCATCCGTCCCCGCGCCGAATACAAAGGCAATCCGGACGGCCAGACCTGGATACCGATCGCGGAACGTTGACCATGGACGAACGCGCGTTCTACAGCGAATCCGAGACTACCAAGCCCGCCACGCTAAACTGCCCGTACTGCCGCACCAGCGAGAGCTACGACCTGCGGTGGAGCGTGCGCAAGAAGAAAGACCGGATTCCCTCCGGCGCCGATGAGCGCGACCGCGCCAAGTTCCAGAAGGCGCAGAGCTACATGGTCCTCCTCGACGACAAAGTCGCCTGCAAGAACCTGCGTTGCCGCAAGCGCTTCGACATCTCCGGCGTCAAAACCATGGCGTTCATGTAAAACCCTCCTCCGGCCTCTACCTCGCGCCAATGCCGGCGTCGCGCGTCAGCGCGGGGTTCACGTCCCGCTGGCCACCGCGGCGCCGAAGATCGGATTCCAATCGATCCCGTCGGCCGCCTGCGCCCCGATCTGCACCAGCTCCGGAATGCTGCCGGTATCCGCCATATCGATGCTGTGGGGCAGTTCCCAGTCGAAGCGCTGCAGGATGCCGGGGAAATGCCGGTTGACGATCTCGGTCTGCTGTTCTTCGGGAGCATCGATCAAGGTGCCCACTGTCCAAGAGAGCCAGCCTAGCAATCCCGACGGCACAGTGCCCGACGGAAAAAATCCGGTCCCCAGCGAGACGATACGCGTGTCAGCGGGCGTGAAGTCATCGTAATAGAACGCCTCCACGCATGCCTGGTACACCGGATTGCCCGTTACCCCGACGCCGCCATCCACCATCACCACGGGGGTGCCGCTTACGTCTATGGTCCACGGCTTGAAGTAGGTGGGGGCTGACGCGCTGGCGACCGCGCAATCCACCATCCCCAGTTTTCCCGTGGTGCCTGCGTTCTTGCTGTTATCTTTAACGAAATACCATGCGTGCGTGTTGATGCTCTTCGCCGTGAGCAGCAGGCGCACCGGCGCATCATTCAGCGTCCAGTGGGCCGCGGCGCCGAATTCGCTCACGAGTACTTTCCGAATGTTGTCCGGGTTGTACATGTACCCGCGCACGAGCCGCTCCGGATCGGCGATGATCTTCCGCGGCGTGAAAATCTCCTGCGCGCGGTGCACATAGATGTCCAGGATCCGTGTGGCGGGAACGCCCGCCGCGGCGGCTGCGGCGATCAGGGCGCCCGTGGATGTGCCCGCGAGGAAATCGAAACACTCGCGGATTGGTCTTCCCATTTGCTGCTCGAGTTTGACCAGCGTGGAAGCCGGAATGATGCCGCGGATGCCACCGCCATCGATCGACAGGATTCGTTTCATGACCCCCCCCTATCGCGACCGTGAGGAATCATACGCCGAGTCACGAGCCAAAACAAGCCGTTCCTGGCAGGAAAACACGCTATCAATCAGTCAGTGGCCCGTGGCAAGCGGCGTGCTCGCCGGCAGATCACCTTGCGGAAGCGATGAGAAAACCGGAAAGTCTTCCGCATTCAGCGACAGACTGACGATCGGCGCCGTTGCCGCAATCTGCACCGAGCCCGTAAAGCTGCTCAGGTTGAGCAAAGGGCCGATGTTGGCGGCGCCGTGTGCGTTCGGCGCCAGCATGAAGGTGGTGCTGCCTAAAGCCAATCCTGTCCCCGCATCGAGCGCCGTCAGCGTCACCAGGGCCGGCACAGGCGACGGGTTCGCGTAGGCGACGCCGGTCCGCGTCTCCGCGAAAGTCACAAACTCCGTGTCCGGTGCGGTGGCCGCATTCACGGCGGCCTCTCCTTGCGCCACGCCCTGATTGTAGAAGCGGTACAGCAGACTCGCCTTGATCGGACCGCTGCATTGCGCCTGGGCCCATCCGCTCTGCAGTGGATCGGCGCCGCCGGCGGACGTCTGGACGTGCACACTGCCGCCGGGTCCAAGATCGTCGTTGCGGCTCGCCATCGCTGCGCCGCCGAACGGCACCGGCAGGCTGGCTCCCGTGTCCGACAGGAATGTCGTTTGACAGCTCACGGCCTGGGCCGAGTAGTTCACATAGGTCAACGTGGTCTGGAATCCGCCGCCGAACGCGAGATGGGGGAAATAATACGTATTGGGAAAAGGCCCTTGTACCGGCGTGCCACTCCCGGTGCCCGGGGCCAGCGGAGTCGCATCGGGCAAATCGCCCGGCGGCAAAGAGGAAAATACAGGAAAGGCTTCCGCGTTGAGCGACAGACTCACGATCGGCGCCGTCGCCGTGATCTGCACCGAGCCAGTGAAGTTGCTCAGGTTGAGCAGCGGGCCGATGTTGGCCGCGCCGTGTGCGTTCGGCGCCAGTTGAATTGTGGTGCTGCCCAAAGCAGGTCCTGGCGCCGCGCTCAGCGCCGTGATTGTCACCGTCGCCGGCACGGGCGACGGGTTCGCATAGGCAACGCCCGTTCGGGTTTCCGCGAAGGTCACGAACTCCGTGGCGGGAGTGGCCGCGGCGTTGACTCCGGCCTCGCCTTGCGGAACGCCCTGGCTGTAAAAGCGGTAGAGCAGGCTGGCTTTGACGGGACCCGTGCATTGCGCCTGCGCCCAGCCTGCCTGCACGGTTGCCGCAAGATCTGCGGTGGTTTGTACGTGAATATTCTCCCCCGGTCCCAGGTTGTCGGTGCGCGTGGATGCCGCCGCTCCCCCGAAAGGCACCGGCAGAAGATCCCCGGAGTCCGAGAGAAACGCGGTCTGGCATGAGACGTTTTGCGGCGAATAATTCACATACGTCAGCGTCGTCTGAAACCCGCCGCCGAACGCCAGATGCGGGAAATAGTATGTGCTGGACACCGGAACCGTGTCCGCCGGGGCCAGGTCCGTGGCGAATTGGCTGGCGAAGATGGAACTGGCCGAAGAAGTCGCGCTTGCCGTCTGGCCTTGACTCTCCTCCGCGCCGGCAAGTCCAAGAATCAGTATTAGAATTCCGAGTCTCAGCATGTCTCTCAGTTCCATGCTAAAGACCGGCACGCGTACCAAAAGTGAATTCCTGCGCTTCGGCGCGTGATTTTACGCTTGCAAAACGTGGACTGCGCGCGCTACTGCTGCACGTACGCGGGCGCGCCCGAAGGCAGGGGGCGAACATCCTTCGGCATGACGATCCACGCGATGACGTACGCGATGAAGCCCACTCCGGTGCCGAAGGCGAGCACCAGCCAGAGCACGCGGATCAACACCACGTCGGTATCGAGATAGCGCGCAAAGCCGGCGCAGACGCCGGCGATCTTCTTGTTCTGCATATCGCGAGTCAAGGAGCGCGTGGCGGGCCGCGGCGGCCCGTCCACACCCGTAGCTTGACCGCATTGGCGGCAGAACCGATCCTGTGCGTCGAGAGCAACGCCGCACTGCGTGCAGAACATCATCGACCTCCACTGGATGCTACGTAAGTCGGACCGGAAAAGTTCCGCCGCCGGAGGCTTACACTCCCGCATCGTGATAGACTCTGCCCCTATGAGCAGTCGCGGTCTGATCGCGCCGGAACGGGCGTTGGGCGTGATGAGCCTGACCGCGCTCTCGGTCAACACGGTGATCGGGGCAGGCATTTTCGCGCTGCCGGGAACGGTCGATCAGTTGCTCGGTGCGGCCGGCCCGCTGGCGTACCTCACGGCAGCATTTGCGGTTCTGCTCATCGCGCTGTGCTTTGCCGAGGCGGGCAGCCGTTTCGAATCGTCCGGCGGGCCCTATCTCTACGCGGTTTCGGCGTTCGGCGCCTTCACTGGGTTCGCGGTGGCCTGGATGTATCTGCTGGCGCGTCTGACCGCGCTGGCGGCGGTCAGCAACACCTTCTCCGCTTACCTCGGCTATCTTTGGCCTCCGCTGAATCAGGGAGCCGGCCGGTTGATCGCGATTACGCTGATGATTGGCGGGTTGACCGCCACCCACTTGCTGGGCGTCCGGCCGGGCAAGGTCGTGAACAACATCTTTACTGTGGGAAAGCTGGTGCCCCTGATGGCATTCTGCGCTGCCGGCCTGCTTCTGCTGCCTGTGCATGCGGCGTCGTGGAAGCCCATGCCGGCCGTACATCCGCTGCAGCAGGCGAGCCTCTTGTTGATGTTCGCGCTGGGCGGCTTCGAGGCCGCGTCAATTCCGAGCGCCGAAGTGATCCGGCCCAGGCGCAATGTCCCGGCGGCGCTGATGAGCTCGGTGGGACTGGTGGTAGTCCTGTTTCTGGTGATTCAGATTGTCGCCAAGGCGGCCCTGCCCGCACTCGGCGCCAGCGAGACTCCCTTGGCCTCCGCCGCGCGCAGCTTCCTGGGCCCGGCGGGCGGGCTGATGCTCACGGCAGCGGCCGTGCTCTCGACGGCCGGAACCAATCACGCCAACCTGTTCACAGGCTCCCGGATTCTCTATGCGATGGGTCGCGACGGCCAACTGCCGGTACGGCTCGCGTGGCTGCACCCCTTACACGGCACGCCGCAAATTTCCATTTTGACCTATGCCGGCGTCGCCTGGATTCTGGCGGTCTCCAGCGCGTTTGCCAGGCTCGCCGCCTTGAGCGCGCTGGCGCGCGTGCTGATGTACGCTACTACGTGCCTGGCCGTTCCCGTGTTGCGCCGCCGCAGGGATTGCGATCGCACCTTTCGCCTGCCCGGAGCCTCGCTCATCGCGGTGCTCGCCTTGGGCGTGTGCGCCTGGCTGTTGAGCGGAAGTTCGGCGAATCAGTTGACAGCCGCGGCAGTCGCGCTGTTTGCCGGCGGCCTGGTCTACGCCGTGATGCGCTACCGGCGGCGCGCCACGCCGAAGGTTCTCGCACACTCCGCTTGAAATTCGACGCCGCGGCCCGCGGCACAGACCCAGGCACTCCATGCCGCGAGAACCAACAATCGAGGCATCGGAAAATTCCGCAGAGTCGGTACCGCAATTTGATGACCAAGGACTAGGCGGAAGCCGTTCCCGCATGGCGTTACACTCGGGGTGGGAGAGTTTATGCCCGAACATGATGAGGTACATCCGCGGACCGCGGTGCTGACCCGCGGCTTCGATCCGAGCCTGTCGGTGGGGTCGGCGCGCCCGGCGGTCTTTCGCAGTTCCACCTACGTGTTCGCGACCCCGGAGGCCGCCGAGCGCGCGTTTGCCATGACCACTGGGAAAATTCAGCCGCGCCCCGGTGAGCGCGCGGACCTGATCTATTCGCGCATTTCCCATCCCAACGCCGAAATTCTCGAGGACCAGATCGTGCCGCTCGAACTCGGCGCTCGGGAGGCGGCGGTCTTCAATTCGGGAATGGCGGCCATCATGACCGCGTGCTTTACCTTCGCGCGGCCGCACGGAACGATTGTGTACACCACGCCCCTCTATGGCGGCACCACCGGCCTGATTCATAATTTTCTCGAACCGTTCGGCGTCCTCGGCGTGCCGGTGCCCTCCGGTGATGCGCGCGGTATCGATCAGGCCATTCACGCCGCCCACAATCTCTGCATTGTCTACCTGGAAACACCAGCGAACCCGACCATGACCATGACGGATATCGAACGCGTCGCGGAGGCGGCCGGGCGCCATCCCGACAAGCCGGTCGTGATGGTGGATAACACGTTTCTCGGTCCCGCCTTTCAGCATCCGTTGCAGTTAGGAGCCGACCTCGTGCTGTATTCGGCCACCAAGTATCTATCCGGATTCAGCGACATGGTGGCCGGCGTAGCGCTCGCTCGCAATGCCGAACTCATCCACGCCATTCGCAGCCGCCGCGTGATGTTTGGCAATATTCTGCAGCCCGATGAGTGCTGGATGCTCGACAGCCGGCTGCCCACCGTGTCGCTGCGCATGAACCGCCAGAGCAAGAATGCGCAGCGTGTGGCCGAGGCGCTGCACGGGCACAAGCGCCTGAGCCGCGTCATCTATCCGACGCTGTTCGAAGACGCGGAACAGATCCGCATTTTCAAAAAACAGTGCGCGTACCCGGGCGCGCTGTTCTCCATCGATTTCCACGGTGGCAAGCAAGCCGCCTTCGACTTCCTGCGCCACCTGCGCATCGCGCGAAACGCCGTGTCCCTCGGCGGAGTCGAAACCCTCGTCTGCCATCCCAAGACCACCACACACTCGGGAATGAGCGAGGCGGAACTGGCCGAGTCCGGAGTTACCGATGGCCTGGTGCGCGTTTCCGTCGGCATCGAAGATTGGCGCGATCTCCTCGCCGATTTCGAGCAGGCCCTCGCCGCCTGAACCGCGCGTGAATCTGCGTCAAACCCCGCGCTCGCGCGGGGCTGAGAGCGCCGGCGTGGTTACGCGGACTTCTGGCGGCGTAGCCGTTGCATTCACCTCCCGATGGACACATTCCTCGGGGATTGATAGACTCTTCCCAGTTTGAAACCCGGATTTTCCAATAAGAACCAGTGAGGAGGAAAAGAAATGGGTCCCAGTATGGCGCCAATTCCGCCCACAGACGCTAGTCCGATTCTGGTGCGTTCCACCGGCGTGTTCGCGCAAGCCGAGCAGGAACGAGAGAGAATCTACGGGCTCGCGGAAAAACTGCTGCAAGAGCAGAACCTCAAGGCTCTTACCTTGCAGTCGTCGCAGAACATCCACCCGTGCTGGGTGAAGGTGGAAGTCTGGCTGCCGAAAGGAGACCGGATGGTGACCGATCGATCCTCGGTGCTGATCACCATCGAGCCAAAGCCGTTCCACCGGTTTGAGCTGGAGTACACGGTGGAACTGATCGACCGTGGAAAAACGAAACGGTACGCGGCCATGCGGGAACTCCGTGAGCCGGAACTGCGGCAGCTGTTGGCCTATCAACTTCGCAGAGGGCCCAAGCCCTCCCTGACATCCCTGATGCTGCGCCGCCACTCGTGGCAATTCTGGAAGCCGAAGAACCGTCTGGATGCATTCGGCAGGGATTGGCTGGGCGGCGTATCGCTCGCCTTGGTGGTCGTGGGGCTGATGACAGTCGCCATCGTAGTCGGCATCTTCTTGCTGGGCATCGGACTGGCGCTGGCAATTTACGCCGCGCGGCGGCCCATCCTGGTGCGCAGCGGCGGACGCCCGCAAGCCGAGCCCCGGGAATTGATCGGTGTGGACAGCTGGCAAGCGATGGTTCCGCAGGCCGGCCTCGACTGTGAAATCATCCGGAGGCGGTTCCTCGAGGCGATCAGAAGACCCTCGGACAGCGGATTTCGCTCGTCGGTGGAGAAGATCTGGCATTGGGGCATCGACGGGAAGGTGGAACGGGACCAGATCGTGGCGAGCCTCGGGCGGGCCCTGTTTTTCTGCCATCTCTATGCGTACGAAGAGAAGCTATATGTTGGATGGGATTCCCACTTGAATCGAGGGACCTGGGTGGAGAAGAGCCTGGCGCGCGGGCTCGATCGAGGCACCCGGGAACTGGTGACGATCAACACCGTAGTGCGGGGATGGCAGAACCTGAGCGAGTATGACGTGACGGATGCCAACCTGTTGACCGAGTCGTGCCATGAACAGCTGGTATCGGTGTTGAAAGCCTACATGCAGGAAAAGCGCATTGACGCCGAACTCGACTTCAAGATTCTGCGCGGGGAGCGGCAAGGGCTCACCGAACAACGCCCCACGGCTGCTTCTACGGCCACGGCCGTCGCCGCAGGATGGTTCAAGAGGAAGCGAGAACGCACGACGCCGGCGGCGGCTTAGTGGAATATGTTCATTGAGGCGCTGCCGGACTTGCCATTCGGAGACTGGGTGCGCACTTGCATCGCAGTCCCGTTTGAGCCGGCCGCGGCGCCGGATGCCAGCGGCGCACTCCGGGCGATATTGAGCTTCGCCAAGACGGTCCCGGGGCTGGGGGTTTCGGTGCGCATCGGATATGAGCCCGGCCAGCCCTTGCGGCGCGTGTTGGTTCTGCTGGCGCCGGCAGCCAGTGAAGGGGAGCTCCGGCGGTTTGCCGCTCGCTTCACTCGTCTCGAACTGGTGGCCGGACAGGCTGCAAAACTTCCCTGCTCCCAGGATCATCTGGACGAGATCCTCGGCTTGTTTCCGCGTTGGCAGTGCCGTGCCGTGGCCGCGGCTGAAGGCAACGGCGAACCGTGGTTCCTCCCGGATTTCACGTTGCTGCCCGGGCTGGAAGAGTTGTTATGGACGGCGGGGAGCCTGGCGGCGCCGTTTTCCTTTCAAGCGAATTTCTGGCCCTCGGCGCCTACGGTCGAAAGCCTGCGTGGCTGCTCCTACAACCTGCTGAAAGTGGAGGGGCTCGTAGGGGTGCCGGAAAGCCTGGTGGCCCTGCAGCGGCGGGTCGTGCGCAAGGTGCGCGCAGCCGGCTACGTGGCCGAAGAGTTTGCCGGCGTCAGCTCACCCGAGGCAGCGCGTGCCGTGAGCCGGCAGATTTCGGCGCAGTTTGACCGCACCCACGGCCCCTTGAAGTTTCCGCGAATCGATTTTCCGTTTCGAGACCTCGGTGATGAGGACGCCATCGATTCCGGGTTCCATACCGCCGCGACCGCAGGTTCGGCCCCGCCGCAGTCGTGGGTCGAAGCTTGTTCATTTGAACGCATCGTCGAATCCGCGGTTTGGAAACCCAATCGATGGATCGAGCTGGCCATTCCGGAGGCGGCACGGCCTGCCGCCGAGCCCGAACCGCCTACCGCCCTGCCCGAGATCGACGATCCGGCCGGCCGCGCCTTTGCCTTTATCAGCTACTCCCGAGCCGATCACGTGCGGGTCTCCGCGCTGTTGCGAATCCTGGATCAGCAAGGGATCCCGTATTGGTACGATCAACACATCCCCGGGGCTGCTGACTGGCATGAGATGCTGGAGGAGCGGATCAGCCGCTGCGGATTTTTCATGCTCATGCTGTCGCCCGCGGCCGCAGGGTCCCGATATGTGCGGCGCGAGGTTGCGTTTGCCGACTCGCTGAACAAGCCCATCCTGACGGTAAGGCTGGAGCCAACCGAGTTGGTCCACGGGCTGGGATTCACAGTGGGCGCATATCAAATGATCGAAGGGCAACCGGATCGCTTTCCCGCCGCGCTGGCAGCCGCGGTCAAATTCCTCCGTTCTGAAATGCTGCGCCCGGCCTGATCGGACCGGTTAGCCGATGTCCGTCCGGCCCGGGATGGCCCGATTGGCGCCCACGTTACAATTGTTCTGTAGCCCAATTTTATTGAAGGGATCTTTGTGACCGGTCACGAAATCAGGCAGCGTTTTCTGAAATTTTTCGAACAACGCGGGCATCGCGTCGTGCGCAGTTCCTCGCTGTTGCCGGCGAACGATCCGACGCTGCTGTTTACCAACGCGGGCATGAACCAGTTCAAGGACGTGTTCCTCGGCCTGGAGAAGCGCGATTATTCGCGCGCCGCCACCTCCCAGAAGTGCGTCCGTGCGGGCGGCAAGCACAACGATTTGGAGAACGTCGGCTATACCCGCCGCCATCACACCTTCTTCGAGATGTTGGGCAATTTTTCGTTCGGCGATTACTTCAAGGCCGAAGCCATCGATTATGCGTGGACTCTGATCACGAAGGATTACGGGCTGCCGAAAGACAAGCTGTACGTCACCGTGTTCCGCGAGGACGATGAAGCCGAGCAACTCTGGCAAAAAGTGGCGGGCGTGCCCAAGAGCCGCATTTTCCGGCTCGACGAGAAAGATAATTTCTGGCAGATGGGCGAGACCGGACCGTGCGGGCCATGCTCGGAGGTCCATTTCGATATGGGAAAGGAAGCTGCCGAGCGGGGGCGCGAGAGCGAAGAATTTCCCAGCGATGGCGGCGGGCGCTTCGTCGAGATCTGGAACCTCGTCTTCATGCAATACGACCGCGACGGCGCCGGAACCCTGACGCCGCTACCGCGGCCTTCCATCGATACCGGCATGGGTCTGGAGCGCCTCGCCGCGGTATTGCAGGGCAAGCTTTCCAACTACGACACCGACCTCATCCATCCGATCATGATGAAGGCGCAGGGACTGTTCGGCACTTCGCGCTCCAACGAGGAGAGGCTGCAGACGGCGCTGCGGATCACCGCCGACCATGCGCGCGCCACCACGTTTCTGACTCATGACGGCGTGCTGCCGTCGAATGACGGCCGCGGCTACGTGCTGCGCAAGATCATGCGGCGCGCCATGCGCAACGCCCGCCTGGTCGGCGTCGAAGAGCCTTTCCTCTATAAACTCACCGGCTTTGTCGCGGAGCTGATGAACCCGGCGTATCCGGAACTGCTCGAGAGCGTGCAGCGCGTGGCGCGCGTGGTGAAGGATGAAGAGCACCGGTACGCCAGCACATTCCTGGTGGCGGAGAAAGTGTTCCAGGATTCGATTCAATCGCTAAAAGACGGACTGATTCCGGGCGCGGTCTCATTCAAGCTCTACGACACCTACGGGCTGGCGCTGGATGAGCAGGAAGAAATGGCGCGCGAGCGCGGGCTGGCAATCGATCACCAGGGCTTCGCGCACGAAATGGAACAACAGCGCGAGCGTGCGCGCGCCAGCTGGAAAGGCGCGGAAAAAGGCGCGGTGGTTCCCGCGTATCAGAAACTGCTCGAGCGGGGGCGCACGAAGTTCTTGGGATATAGCGAGCTGCAGGCCGATTCGCGCGTCATCGGACTGCTGGTGAATCGTGAGCTGGTGGAGGTAGTGCCGGCCGGTGTGAAGGCGGAGCTGGTTTTCGACCAGACACCGTTCTATGCGGAGGCCGGCGGCCAGGTGGGTGATCGCGGCGGTTTGTTTTCCACCGATGGAGTGAAAGTGGCGGACGTGGAGTCTGCGTTTCCGGGTGTGCCCGGGCTGACGGTGCACCGCGTGACGACGCACGCGCCGATGCGGGTCGGAGACATGCTGAGTGCCCGAGTGGCGACGCCCCTGCGCGATGCCACGCGGCGCAATCACACCGCTACGCACTTGCTACACGCCTCGCTGCGCCAGGTGCTGGGCACCCACGTGAAACAGGCCGGCAGCGTAGTGGAGCCGGAACGCCTGCGCTTCGACTTCACCCATTACGCGGCGATGGATCACGCCGAGTTGGAAGAAGTCGAGCGGCTCATGAACGAGCAGATTCTGCGCAATACCGGAGTCGAGACGAACATCATGCCGCTCGATCAGGCGATTCAGACCGGCGCCATGGCGCTGTTCGGCGAAAAATACGGCGAGCAGGTGCGCGTGGTCAACGTGCCTGGGTTCAGCCGGGAGCTGTGCGGCGGCACCCACGTCGGCCGCACAGGCGATATCGGTGTGTGCAAGATTGTCTCCGAAGGCAGCATCTCGGCGGGAGTCCGGCGCATCGAAGCCATCACCGGCGCGGCCGCCCTGCGGCAATACCAGGAGACCACCGACTCGCTCCGCCGCATTGCCGATATGGTGCGGGCCTCCGAGCCCGAGCTGATCGAGCATGTCGAAAAGCTGCTGGCGAACGAAAAATCGCTCGAGAAACAGGTCGATCAGCTGAAGAGCAGGCTGGCGCAGTCGGCGGTCGGCGACATCGAATCGCAGGCCCGCACCATCAAAGACGCCAAAGTGGTGGCCGTGCGCGTCGACGGCATGGATCGCGCGCAGATGCGGGCGCTCGCCGATTCGCTCCGTAACAAGTGGAAGAGCGCGGTGGTGGTGCTCGCGTCGGCTGAAGATTCGACTGTTTCGATCGTCGCGGCCGTCACCAAGGATCTTACCGGTAAAGTGCAGGCCGGCAAACTGGTGGGCGCGGTCGCGCAGGCCACCGGGGGCAAAGGCGGCGGCCGTCCCGACATGGCCGAAGGCGGCGGCAAGGATGCGGCGGCCTTGGCGGGCGCTCTGCAGAGCGTCTATCAGGATGTCGAGAGCAGGTTGTGACCGAGTCCTGTGACGCGTTAGTCGTGGGCGCCGGCCCTACCGGCTTGGCCTGCGGCATCGAGCTGCAGCAGCGCGGCGTCAAAGCCGTCCTGGTGGAGAAGGGCTGCGTGGTGAACTCGCTCTATCACTACCCCACCAACATGACCTTCTTCACCACGCCGGAGCTTCTCGAAATCGGCAATATTCCCATGACGAGCCTCAACGAAAAGCCCAACCGTGCCGAAGCTTTGAAATATTACCGGCGCGTCGCGCACCATTATCAGCTCGATATCCGCCAGTACGAACGCGTCGACCGCATCGCGGGCGATGACATGCAATTCCAGGTCTTCACCACCGACCGCCGCGGTTGCCAGCGGATCTATTACGCGAAAAAAATCGTGCTCGCCACCGGCTACTACGATGTGCCCAACATGCTCAACGTGCCGGGCGAAGACTTGCCTAAGGTGATTCACTATTACAAAGAACCGCATCCGTATTACAACCACGATGTGGCCGTGATCGGCGCGAAGAACTCCGCGGCGATCGCGGCGCTCGAGTTGTGGTGGACCGGTGCGCGCGTCACCCTGATTCATCGCGGCGCGGCGATCTCGAATTCGGTCAAGTATTGGATCAAGCCGAATATCGAGAACCGGATCAAGAACGGCGAGATCCCGGCGTACTTCCACTCGCACGTTACCGAGATCGGGATCGACTCCATCCGCGTCGCGACCCCGGAAGGTGAAGTTTCCTTAAAGAATGACTTCGTGTTTGCCCTGATCGGGTATCAGCCCGATTTGAAATTCTTGAATTCCACAGGCATTGCCTTAGAACCACAGACACTTAGACCCCGCACCGACGTCCAGACATTGGAGAGCGAGCGTAAGGGAATTTACCTGGCCGGTGTGATTGTCGCCGGCATGCACACAAATGAAATTTTTATCGAGAACGGCCGCTTTCACGGGCAACTGATAGCACAATCCATCGCTTCTATCCTGTTTGCTCCCTGAGAGTTACTGCCAAATTGTAAGGTAATTCACTACATCGGCGTGGTGAGTACTGTTACTTTTTGTTCCATTTAGTAAGACATCCACCTGAAACTTTAGTTGTCTCTTCCGTATCTAAGAGGTGAAGGGGTTCTTACCATGCTGGAGTCGCTGCTGAATTTTCTGTTTGGCTGTTCGCATTCGCGGACCACGTTTCCGTTGACGCCGACGAGAAAGAGTTCAGGACACCCGATTGTCGGCGCAGCGCGTCTGGGGACGTACGTCGTCTGTCTCTCGTGCGGCAAAGAGCTGGCCTACAACTGGGACGAAATGCGCACGGTGGGGCCCGTCACCTCGCGGCAACCCGCCGCCCAAACGCAGCCCAGCTATCGCTGAACCTCGTCGCGATGCCCGCCGCGTCGAGCGCGCGCTGCTCAAGCACGCGCCAACCGGTCCCCACACGGCGTGATGTCCCCTAGCACTGCCGCCCGCCGCGCCCCGGTCGCAGACGGCAAATTCCCCGGCCGGCGATGCCACGTTTCATACGCGAGAACAGCGAACGCGATCGCTTCCTTCGCGTCCGGATCTACGCCATAATCCGCCGAACTCGCGACGGTGATCCCCGGCAGAAAGGCCGCCAGGTAATCCATGATCCGCCGGTTGTGCACCCCTCCACCGGAAACAATCAGCTCCGCCGCGCCAACGCCAGTCTGACGCACCCCCGTGGCGATCGTGGCCGCCGTGAGCGCGGTCGCCGTGGCAATCAGGTCCTTCCACCCGAGGCGCGATCGCTTGAGCCGCGCGACGAATTCCGCGCCATATTGCTCGCGCCCGGCGCTCTTGGGCGGGCGTCGGCGATAGTACGCATCGGCGAGCAACTGGTCCAGCAGTTTTCGATCGACCTTGCCGGCCGCCGCTATGTTTCCATCGCGATCGTAGTTCTGTTTGCCCCGCGTGTATTCGCGAACGAGCGCGTCCATCACCATATTGCCCGGCCCGGTATCGAACGCGACCACTTCCCCAGGCGAAGCCGAAGGCGCGATCAGCGTGATATTCGCGATGCCGCCGATGTTCAACGCAATGCGCGCCCGGCGCGGGTGACGGAACAGAAGATAGTCGACGAACGGGACCAGCGGAGCGCCTTCGCCGCCGGCGGCAATATCGCGCGCCCGAAAATTCGAAACGACCGGAACGCCCAGCGCTTCGGCGATCACGGCGGGCTCGCCGATTTGTAAAGTGTTCGCGCCGCCCTCGTGAAAAATAGTCTGGCCGTGGCAGCCGATCAAGGAGACCGCCCCGAAACGCCGAACGGCGTTCTCCACGGCGCGGGCGTATAAATCGCCAAGGTAGAAGTTGAGACGCGAGATGCGCGCGGCATCCAGCTCCCCCAGCAGCGCGATCCGCGTGTCTTCGGGATAGGGCGCGGATTGGAAGCCCACGGTTTCGATCCGGCGCCCGCGGATCTCTACCACCGCTACATCGATGCCGTCGAGCGAAGTGCCGCTCATCACGCCGGCCACTCTCACGGGCGCTTCAACTCCTTTTGTAGTTCGCTGAGTAGCTGGAGTGCTTCAATGGGCCGGAGTTCGTCCAGGTTCAGCGCGCGGATGCGCTCCGCTATGCCGTATCCGACGGGCTCGAAGAGCTGGATTTGCAGGGGACCGGTCTCCGGTTTGGAAAGTTCCTCGGTCACGACATGCTCCGTGCGCTCGTGCAGCTTCAACACCTCGCGCGCCCGTTCGATGACGGCGAGCGGCAGTCCGGCGAGCCGCGCCACTTCAATGCCGTAGCTGCGATCGGCTTTGCCGGGCTCCACTTTTCGCAAAAAGATGATGTGGTCGCCGGACTCCTTCACCGATACGCTGAGGTTGCGCACTCCATCGAGCTGCTCGGCCAGGTCCGTCAGCTCGTGATAATGCGTCGCGAACAGCGTCTTGGCGCGGGTGCGGGAGTGAATCTGCTCCACCACCGCCCAGGCCAGAGCGAGGCCGTCGAACGTGGCGGTGCCGCGGCCGATTTCATCCAGCACGATCAGGCTGCGCGGCGAGGCGGTGTTCAAAATGACGGCTGTCTCCGTCATCTCGACCATAAAGGTGGAGCGGCCGCGCGAGAGGTTGTCCGACGCGCCAATTCTTGTGAAGATGCGGTCGATGAGCGGCAGCCGCGCCGACTCCGCGGGCACAAAAGATCCCATTTGCGCCAGGAGCGTTATCAGCGCGGCCTGGCGGAGATAAGTGGATTTGCCGCCCATGTTGGGACCGGTGATGATGGCGATCAGGTCGGACCCTTCGTTCAGATACAGGTCGTTGGGAATGAATCGGCCCGACTCCTGCTCCGCCAGCCGCTCGATGACGGGGTGGCGGCCGGCCATGATCCGCATTTCGCCATCGTCGGAAAACGTGGGGCGCTGGTAGCGGTTCTCGGCGGCGACCTGCGCCAGTGACGCCGTGACGTCCAGCTCGGCGATGGCCCCGGCAGAAGCGCGGATGCGCTGCGCCTGCGCCGCCGCCCGCTTGCGGACTTCGGTGAACAATTCTTTTTCGAGCGCCAGGATCTTTTCTTCAGCATCGAGAACCTTGCGCTCGTAATCCTTCAGTTCCGGAGTGGTGAAGCGCTCCGCGTTGGCCAGGGTCTGCTTGCGCTCGTAATCGGCCGGAGCGAGATGCAGGTTCGCTTTGGTGATCTCGATGTAGTAGCCGAATACATTATTGAACCGGACCTTGAGCGACTGGATGCCGGTGCGCTGCCGTTCGCGGGCCTCAATCTGCGCGATGTATTGCCGGCCGTTGAGACTGAGATCGCGCAGTTCGTCGAGCTCGGCATGGAAGCCGGCGCGGATGGTGCCTCCGTCGGCCAGATTGAGTGGCGGCTCGTCGGCCATGGCTTCGAGGATGAGATTGGTGACGTCGGGCAGCTCATCGAGGCGCTCGTGGATCGACCGCAGACGCGCCGCCTGTTGCGTGTCGAAACACCGCCTCAGCGCGGGAATCTTTTCCAGCGAGCGGCCGAGCGCGAGCAGATCGCGAGGCCCGGCGGAGCCGAGCGTGACTTTGGCCAGCAGCCGCTCGATATCGAGGATCGAAGCAAGCTGCTTGCGCACCTCGGCGCGCAGGATGGTCTGTTGCGCCAGTTCCGCGACCGCGTCAAGCCGCTGCTCGATTTCCGCGCAGTTCATCGAAGGCCGTAGCAGACGCTGGCGCAGCAGCCGGCCGCCCATGCCGGTCTGGGTCCGATCCAGCACCGCGAGAACGGTGGCCGGACCCTGAAAACCGCCGGCGTCGGCGGAAAACAGCGGCTCCACCAGCTCCAGGTTCCGTACGGTCACGGTGTCGAGCACCATGAAATCGGCGGAATCGTAATACGTGGGGCGGTCGAGGTGATCGAGCGCAGCCCGCTGCGTATCGCGCAAGTAGTGCAGAACGGCTCCCGAGGCGCCAACTGCTGCCGGGCGATTAGCCAGGCCGCAGCCATCGAGTGAGAGCAGATTGAAATGATCGCGCAGTGTCCGGTCCGCATAATCCTGGCTGAAAATCCAGTCTTCGAGATCGGTGCGCACAAAGCGGGCGGTGGCGCGCTCGTCTCCGTTGAACAGGGGCAGATCGGCGGGAAAAAGGACCTCGCGCGCGCCGAGGTGCTCGATGGCGGCGGCGACCTCGGCGGGATCCAACTCCGTCACGCGAAACTCGCCCGTCGAGACGTCGACGTAGGCCAAGCCGGCGCGGACCCCGGCGCGCGCCACCGCCGCCAGATAATTGTTCTCGCGCGGCTTCACCAGGCTCGCGTCCATCGCGGTTCCGGGCGTCACGAAGCGCGTGATCTCGCGTTTCACCAGCTTCTTCGCAAAGCGCGGATCTTCCATTTGGTCGCAGATGGCGACCCGGTAGCCCCTCTGGATGAGTCGCGAAATGTAGCCTTCGGCGGCGTGATAGGGAACGCCGCACATGGGAATGGCCGCGCCTTTTTCCTTGTTGCGGGAAGTCAGGGTGATTTCGAGCTCGCGGGCCGCAGTGACGGCGTCCTCGAAGAAGAGCTCGTAAAAATCGCCGAGACGGAACATCAATAGCGCGTTCGGCGCTTGCTGCTTGATGCTGTTGTACTGCCGCATCAGCGGCGTCGAGGCGTCAGACGACATCGCTACCCGGGCCTGTCCCGCTCACCTAGGCGTAAATCCCACGGAGCTTGATGGCGAAGGCGACTCGGTCGAGCGCCAGCATATAAGCCGCGGTCCGGTTATTCACGCCGTGCGTCTCGGCGTAGTGCACGACGGCGTTGAAGCTTTCCACCATGATTTCCTCGAGCCGGTGATTCACCAGCTGCTCGTTCCAGAAGAAGCCTTGGCGGTCTTGCACCCACTCAAAGTAAGAAACCGTCACGCCGCCGGCATTGGCGAGGATATCCGGAATCACAAAGATTTTTTTCTCGGCGAGGATGTGGTCGGCCACCTGGGTAGTGGGGCCGTTGGCTCCTTCACAGAGGATTTTGCAGCGCAGTCTCTCCGCGTTCAGCGAGGTGATGACGTTTTCGGTGGCGGCGGGAATGAGGACATCGCAGTCCAGGTACATGGCTTCCTGCTTGTCCATGTCCTCGCCTCCGCGAAAGCCGGTGATTGAACCGGTTTCCTTGCGGTGGTCCATGAGGCCGGCGATGTCGATTCCGCGGGGGTTGTAAACCGCGCCATCGTACTCGATGATGCAGACGATCTTGAAACCCTTGGCCGCCATCAGGCGGGCGGCCATCCCGCCCACGTTGCCGAAACCCTGGATGACGACGCGGCAATCGGTGGGCGCGAGGCCAAGACGTTCGAGGGCTTTGAGGGTGACGATCATGCAGCCGCGGCCGGTGGCTTCGGGACGTCCGCGGGAGCCGCCCAAGGCGAGCGGCTTGCCGGTGACCACGGCGGTGACCGTATGGCGCGCGTGCATGGAGAAGGTATCCATAATCCAGGCCATGATCTGCTCGTTCGTGTTCACGTCGGGAGCCGGGACGTCGCGCTCGGGGCCGATGAAGTCAATGATCTCGGCCGCGTAGCGGCGCGTCAGCTTCTCCAATTCCGCGGGAGACATCAGGTTGGGGTCGCAGATGACGCCCCCTTTGCCGCCGCCGAACGGAATGTTGACCACCGCGCATTTCCACGTCATCCACGAGGCGAGGGCGCGGACTTCATCCAGCGTGACGTCCGGCGCGAAGCGGATTCCCCCTTTGGCGGGGCCGCGGGCGATCGAGTGCTGCACGCGATAGCCGGTGAAAACTTCCAAGCGCCCGTCATCGAGCTGCACGGGAATGTGAACCGTAATCTCCCGGGCCGGTGCGCGCAAAACCTTGCACATGCCGTCATCCAGCCTGAGCCGCCGGGCCGCCTCATCAAAGCGCGCGGCGGCAGCCAGCCATGGATTTTTTTCGTCCTCCAGGGAGATGGAAACAGGCGAAGTCAGAGTCGACACAATACCAGCCTCCGGTCCCATTATTACAGGTGGCGCGGACGCCGTGGCGCAATATGCGCCACGGCGCCCTCGCTAAGTGGTGCGTTATGAGTAGATCTGAAATTGGCCGTGGCGCACGATGCGCAACCGACAGCCTCGGATTATTCGATCGGCGGCCCGAAATATCCCTGCGCGAGCGCGGGCTCGGATTCGAGCGCCTTGCTCCAGCAGGCGCGCGCTTCCTCGGTCTTGCCCGTGGTCTCCAGAATGCGCCCCAGATTGAGCAGGGCTTCCGGCATGTCCGACCGCTGCGCCAGCGCGTCGCGATACAGCTTCGTCGCTTTGTCGGGCTGGCCGGCTTTTTCATACATGAGGCCGGCGTTATAGAGCACTTCGGGCGACTTCTCGCCCAGATCGATCAGGCGAATGTGATGCTCCAGCGCGGTATCGAAATCGGAAGCCTGAATGGCCATGGCCGCGAGGCCGCGTAAGGCGTCGAGCGATTTCGGATCATGGTCCAGAATCTTCTCGTAGAGGCGCCCGGCCGTGTCGCGCTCCCCGAGACTGCTATAGGCCAGGGCGAGGTTCGCCTGCGCTTCGGACCAGTCGGGGCGATGTTTCAGGCAGCCGTCAAAGGCCTCGGCAGCTCCGCGATAGTCCTGCCGCTGCAACCGCAGGAAGCCCAGCCGGAACCGCGCTTCCTCTTCTTTGGGAGCCTTGTCCAATACCTGCTTGAAATACTTCTCGGCGTCGTCGAGGTGGCCGGCCCGCTCCAGCATGAGCGCCATATTCCACAGGGCGGAAACGGTGTCACCCCCCGCCTTGACGGCCTGTTCGTACGCGCGCTTTGCGCCGCCGGTGTCACCCTGTTGTTCGCAAACGATTCCGAGGTTCGTCTGGGTCTCCGCCGATTGCGGCTTGAGCTTGAGGGCTTCTTCGTAGGCTTCCTGGGCTTGATCCCAGCGGCCCGCTTTTTGGTGCGCCAATCCGAGATTGAACCAGCCTTCGAAGTGACCCGGCACCGCCGACACCAGCAGCGTGCAGAATTTGGCGGTCAGCGCGTGTTCGCGCGCGGCCGCCGACCAGGCCGCCAATCCTTCCAACGCCACCGTCGAATCCGGCCGCATTTCCAGGAGGCGCTCGGAGTATTCGCGCACCATGTCGAAGTCTTCCTTGGTCATCCCAATCAAGATCAGGTTCGACAGGGCTTCTTCGGATTCGGCATTCTTTTCGAGCAGCTTCTGATAAATTTGCGAGGCTTCGTCGGCATGGCCGAGCGACTGCATCGCCGCCGCCTTACCGAACAAGGCGTCCTCCTGGTTCGGGGAAAGCTCCAGGCACTTTTCGAAGGAAAACAGCGCCGACTTGGGGTCTTCCGCCTTGAGATGCGCGATGCCCAGGCCGAGGTGCGCATCGACATTGGCGGGCTCCAGCGAGCAGGTCTTCTGAAACGCCTCCATGGCATGATCCCAATTGCCCAGGCGCTCCTGGCAGACGGCCAGGTTGAACCAGCCCATGGGGTATTGGGGCTTCATTTTGGTCAACGACCGGTAGCTTTGCTCGGCCTGGGCAAAGTTCCCAAGCTCGAACTGGATATGTCCCATGGCCCGATAGACCTCGGCAGAGGCTTGGCCGCCGGTTATGGCGCCCTGTAGCTGCTTGAGGGCCTCTTCTCGCTTGCCCGCCAGATGGAGAGTGACGGCGCGCGCCAGGTGTCCGCTGGCGTTCTTGGCGTGTGTGTCGGGCGCGTTGACTACAGGAGTGCTCATTGAATGCTCCGTACCGGGCGGTGGGCGGCCGCCGGGGAATTCGTGGCCTCAATCTGCGAGAGCCTGACCCAATAGACCCGCGCCCGGTCGTCCCGGGGGGCCATAAATCCAATGCCGCCGGTGGGCATGCGGCCATCGGTCCACCGGGCCGCCAATTCACCGTCGAGCCAAATCGTGAACTGGTTTTGCGCCGCGCGCGTTTTTATGGTGAACGCCGCGCCCGGCCGAATCACGCCGGGCAGCGGTGCGGTGGCCGCCGGCTCTTCTATGCCGCCGATTACCGCGCACCGCCGCAGTTCATAGCGGCCCGATTCCACCATCGCAATCGTGATCTTGAAATAGTTGCTGACATTGCCCGCGCGAAACGCGTAGGTGACGGCGCGGTTCTCAATGCGCGTGAAGAATTCAAACTCGTAATCGGACAGGGTGGCGCTAGGCCGGAACAAGGCCAGCCCCGCCGGCCGCGCCCCGGCCGCATCCAGTTTCCAGTCCACCACGTCGCCCACCCATTGATCTAGGCCGGCATCGAAATGTTCTTCGATTACATCCAGCGGGGACCGCCCGGACTCCGTGCCGGGGGCCGGGAAGACGCCTTGGAGTTCCATGGGCGTCGGCTCGAAAGGCATTTCCGCCGGGGCAAAGGAGACCCCGGCCGGGCGTTGATCTTGCGCGGAGTTGCAGGACGCCTGCAGCGTCATTGCCTGCGCGCTTGCGGCGAGGCCCGTCCGCAGCACCAGGCGGCGCCGGGGAGGCAGGCTGACCGCGCCTCCGGTGTCCCAGTGGACCGAGCAAGA
Organism: uncultured Solibacteraceae bacterium; assembly: GCA_964438005.1. Classification (GTDB taxonomy): domain Bacteria; phylum Acidobacteriota; class Terriglobia; order Bryobacterales; family Bryobacteraceae; genus PSRJ01. The sequence continues at coordinate 65,418 of CAYTJD010000025.1, forward strand.
GCGCGGATCGGCTGCGGCAGCCGGTTCGTACGCAGCGGGACGAATGTCGGCGACACCCGCGTCCTGCGCGCCGCTCACGGTGACGGTCACGCGAAGTTGCGGGGGGAGCGGCATGCCAATCGTGCGCGGAATCTCGCGCACCCGCGAGACCGCGGGGACATCCTGAATCTCTGCGTGGGAGGCAGATATCATGGTGGGTTCCGGCAATCCAATTTGCAGCGTCAGGCTCCGTTCCTTGGCGGGCGCCACCAGCGACCTCTTGGCAAATTCCCGGCCGGGGTAAGGCCTCGCCTCTGCCGTCCCATTGCCGACAGCGGAAAGCACGAGCGCCTGCAATCGCCGTGCTTTCTCCAGACACTCGATGGAGATGGCCGGCTGCTCGGTCTGCCGGGACGGCGCTGCAGGCCGGCGGACCACTTGAAGCACCGCATGGCACTCGCGTGCCGCACTCTGCGGCGCGGGAACCTGGCAGGGAATGGAGACCGAGCGGGCCCGCACCACTCCCGCGGCCGGCTTGGTGGTCTGGTTTGCTTCCAGCACGGGCACCTTGCGCCGCGCTGCGAACGGCTGCGATTCCGGTATTACGACGCGGCTTGAAGGCGTGGCGGAGCCCCGCGCCAGCGCGGCCAGCGGGTTGGCAAACCGTCCTTCGGTTTGCGGAACGCGTGCCTGAAACAGGGCCGGTTTCAGCGGTGCAAACCGCGGTTCCGGGGGCCGCACTGGAAAAGACACGGAATCCATCGATGCCCGCGGCTCGCACGAGCCCAGCGCTTGCAGTTCTGAGGCGGGGATTGGGCGCAGGGCTTCGCGCCGGCGCATCATCGTGGCGACTTTGTCCGCTTCTTGCAGGCGGTCCAATCCCTGGCGCAACCGGTATTGATTGCGATGTTCCTTCGAACAGAACTCGCCGTCGGCTCCGCGGCGGCCCAGAGGTTTGTTGCACAACTGGCAGGTTTTCGCGCTCATCCCCGCGCACAATTATAATAAAGAGACGACAACCTGAAAAGGATAAATGGCAGAAATAATCCAACGCTATCCAAGGTTATCAGAGCGTATATTACCAATGGAAACATTGATATAGAAGCAGTGTTTGAAAATTTCGAAATACCCCGTAATTATCTCTAAAGTAAACACGAATATGTTCAATATTTCGGGTACAATTTACCAGAAGTCGGCTCAATGATCGAGCCGATGGAGGGAACCATGAACGAATCTGCGGCTCGCGCCGACCGTCTCGGGGCGCCGTTATCACCGTCTTCGCCGCCACCACCCAGTTATCTGTGGGAAGTTTCCAACAAGCCAGTCAGCGTCCGCTTCACCCTGGAAACGGTTGATCGTCTGGAGCGGGAAGTCGTCGAGAGTTTTCGCTCGCTTACGTCGCGTGGTTCCGAAATCGGCGGTCTGCTGCTGGGGACCGTGCAGAATGGGAATCCGGCGCGTGTCTCGGTGGAAGCCTATGAGCTGGTCCCGTGCGACTACGTGCGCGGTCCGCTGTATCAATTCGCGGAAGCCGATACGGAACGATTTGAGCGCGCAATCGAACAACGCGCCGCGGCCGGCGGTCTGAAGGTGGTCGGCTACTTCCGAAGCCACACGCGCAAAGGTCTGGGGCTCGACTCCGAAGACCTCAGCTTCTTCACGGGGCATTTTCGGGAGGCGCACCAGATCGCTCTGCTGATCCGGCCGTATGCCAGCAAGCCGAGTACGGGAGGAGTGTTCATCCGGGAGGGCGGCGTAGTTCGCGGAGAGGCAAGCTATCAGGAATTCCCGTTCCGGCGTTCGGAGTTGGAGCGTTTGCCGCAGCCCGAGAGCAAGCCGGCGCCGGAAAAGCCGGTGGCCGAAGCCGCGCCGCCGGAGACGGCAGCCAAACCGGCGCCGCGCGCGCAGATTGTGCCCATAGCGTCGCGGCGCGAGATTGCGACTCCTCCGCCCGCCGCTGAGCCCGAGACTCCGATCAAGCCACGCTTTACCGAAAAACCGCCGCTTGCGGAACCGGCCGCGGCGAAAGCCGAACCTCCGGCCCGGCCGCCGCTGTCTTCTTACGAGAAGCCGGCCCCCGAACCGCAGGCTCAACGCGAGGAGCTCGCCGAGTTGGTGCTGCCGCCGCTGGAGCGGCCGCGGCGCGGCAACAAAATGATCTGGATTACCGCCGGCTCCGCCGCCGCCCTGCTGCTGTTAAGCGGCGCCCTGATCTATCCCGGCCTGAGCCGCAAATCGAACCACGCGGCCGCTGTCGCCGGCCAGGCGGCGTTGTCCTTGCGCGTGGAACACTCCGCGAACGAGTTGCTGCTGAGCTGGAACCGCGACGCCGACGCGATCAAGAATGCCAACCATGGAGTGCTGGCGATCACCGACGGCGACCAGCATGAGAACGTGAATCTCGATCCCGCGCAGCTGCACAACGGCAGTATCGTGTACTCGCCCACCGGCTCCGACGTCAGCTTTCAGCTGTCGGTGGTGGGGCAGAATGCCGCGCAGACTTCCAGCGAATCGGTTCGCATCCTGAAGACGCGTCCGTCGCCGCTGGGCGAGAATCCGCCCGCTGCTACGCCGGCGCCGGCGCCGCAAAAGACCGCGGCCACCGCGCCTGCCCGCTCCGAGCCACCGGCCGCGGCGGCCAAGGAGACACCGGCCCCCGCCGCTCCGAGCACTCCGGAACCGACACTGGTGGCGGATAACAAAACGAAGAAAGAACCGACGATTAAGGAATTTCGTCCCGAGTCGTTGTCGCAGAGGTTGCGGCCGGTGCGGCCCACGGATTTGCCGGAAGCGCCCGGACTTACCGCGGCAGCGCCAGCTCCCCTTCCCGTTGCGGTTCCCGGCTTGAACGTGACGGCGGGCCTGCCGACACCGCCCATCTCGCGCCCCGCCGCGCCCGCACCAACAGCAGGCGGCCAGCTCCAACAGGCGCAGCTGATTTCGAGCAAACCGCCGGAGTACCCGCTGGTGGCGAAGAATGCCCACGTGCAGGGAGTCGTGGTGGTTTCGGCGACCGTCGGAGTCGATGGCAAGGTGAAATCGGCTTCCGCGGTCTCTGGTCCGCCGCTCCTGCAGAAGGCCGCGGTGGATGCGGTCCGGCAGTGGATTTATAAACCAACCACCTTGAATGGCGCGCCGGTGGAATCGGAAACGCGCGTCGAGGTCCGGTTCACCACGGGTCGTTAAGCGGAAGGCCGCTTCCGCAGCGCGGGGGCGGCCGCCCAAATCCAGCTGGCAATCATGATGGCGATCACGGCAAATCCGTGCGCCTTGAGCGTCGGGTTGCCGGTGCCGAGTAACTCGGAAGCGGCCGGGCGCAGAGCCAGGATCCAGAACACCACCGCATACGCCAGATAATTGGCGCGCGCGAACACGAAGCAGAATAGCGCCGCGGCCAATCCTCCCAGCAGCGCCAGCGCGTAGGAGAGCGCAAATTCTCCCGCGGTGCGGGCCGGCGCCGCCACATTCACGAACAACGCCGCGAGGGCCAACGCCAGGAGCATCCAGCGCCGCGGCGTGAGCCGCTTCACGAGCGCCAGCAGCACCAGGGTGGCCGCGGCCATCAACAGGGTACGGACGGCGCCGGCCGCCGCAGCCACTGCCGGCGCCGCGCTGGCCACCTCGTTAGAAGCACCGATGGAATAGATGGCCTGCGCAGGGAAGCGGCTCATGAGCCAATCCTGGACCTGACCCAGTGCCAGCGCGAGGCCGGCGGCCGCCATCACCGCGACCCCGGCATCCAGTCCCAGCAGGCGCCGATTCTTGGAGCGGAGCGCGGCGGCCGCTTCCGGGTAAAACGACAAGACAAACGCGGCGGCCGCTGCCAGCAGCACGAACTGAAGCACGACCGCGACCACAAGGCTGGAGTACGCCAAGGCTTCGTAGGTGGGAAGCGGGATGGCGGTGTTGTATTGCTTGAGGAGCAGCGGCAGCGACAGCAACTGGCCGGCGGCTGCCAGCACCGCTGCCGCCGCGGCCCAACGCATCACCCGGCCCCAGGGCACAAGGCCCTGCCGAATGTTGCCGATGATGAGCCAGATGCCATAGACGATGCTGCCTGCGATCACTGCCACTTGGAGGACCCGCACCGTAAGCGAAATCGCGTTCAGACGCGAGCGCGCGCGCGTGAAGGCTTCGGGAAGTTTCCAAAACGAGCGCCAGGACGACACCGTGTCGCCGGCGACACCGATCTCGATACGGTAATGAGCCTCGTCGAGGTTACGCTTGTCCCCGGGACGCGCCTCCCAGACCAACGTGTAATCGCGGCGTGCCTTTTTCTTTTCGGAAGTGCTCTCCTGGAGGTCCATGGCGCCCACATTGAGACCCTGGGACTGAGCAAACCGCACGGCAATCTCCTGGGCGGCATCGGGCATCAGATCGGCGCCGGGCCGGTCTTCCGGAATCGTATGGACGAATCCGAGAGTTTTTCCACTCTCGGGATGCACGGACACCAGGAACTCTTCGCGGTCGAGCGATCGAAAGTAGCGCGTGACCCAGTGGCGGACGGGCCGGTTGTGCTCAAACAGAGAAGACGCCGTGGAAACCGAACTCCGCTCGAGGAAATACTTGCCGGCGAGGCTATCGTCATCCCCCCAGTGCACGTCGGGGTAGGTGACGGCGCGGAAGGTCTCGGGCGCGAAACTTCGCGTGCGGGCGAACGAATCGGCGGCGGCACGGGCTTGCGCGGCGCTGATCTGAAACGTGGGCGACTCGCCGAAACGGGTTACCGGAAGCAGCAGAGCCAGGATTCCCGCTACGAATACGGCGGCAGCCAGAATGCGAACACGCGCCGTCAAGGGGTGGCAGGCAATCTCGCCGCCTGCGTCCCGCGGCGCCGGGGGCGGAGGCGCTTCGGCGATGGCGGTGTCCTGCCCATTGGTTAACGTGAGATCGGGCTCGAAACCGCCCCGCCGCCAATAGGCGATCAGGGCGAAGAGGACGGGCAGCACCATGATCCCCGCGCTGGCGGCCCCGGATAAGCGGTAGTACAGGCTCTGTGAACGCAGCAACAGCATGGCCGTGTACATGGCGTCCACCGAGTAGTGCCACACCAGGGTCGGCAGAATTCCCCAGCGGAGCATGACCAGGCCCAAGACCACGCCGCCGATGCCGACTTCCACGCCGCGAATATAGAACGGCTGCTGCGGATACCCGGCGTGACCAAAACCCCAAATGAAGCCCGCCAGGATCACGGCCACAGGAAGCAGCTTCAGCAGTTTCCGCAAGAACGGAATGGCGAACATGCGGAACAGGAACTCTTCCGAGACGGCGGGTAGAAAGCCGCCGAACAGCACATAAGCCCAGGGGAAGCGCGTGTTGAGGAGATCGGTATAGGGCACATCGGCCGGAGACCAGGCGCCGAAACGATAAGCCACGATGTAAAACGCGGTCTGGTAGGCGATAAAGATGCCGCACAGAGACAGCCCCAGCGTGGAACCAAGCAGAAAGGACTTTGTCCGCAGGCCGCGCAACCGGAACAGATTGCCGAGGGCAATCCGGCTGGGGAGGAACTCGCGATATAAGGGCTCGGCGGCGGCGGTGATCACGAACAGCAGACCACCGGCGCCGAGAGCCGTCAGCACGGCCTGTAGGATCTGCTGGGAGAGGAAACTGCCATAGGAATCGGTAGTCCGGTAACCGAACTCCTGCAGGGGAAACTGGTTGGCGGCAGCGCACAGGGACAGCACCATGGCGACCAGGCCGACTTGCGCCGCCAGCCGCCACTTCACGTCGTGACGCCGCACGCGGCGCACAATGACGACCACCATACCGATGACCAGAGCCACGGTTGCCACGAGGTCGATCGATTGTGCGACGTCGTTTTTGGAGCGGAGCCGCTGATAATCGCGGGTCCACTGCTCCGGAATCTTGAGGTACTCGCGGTAGCCGCCGACCTCATCGCCGAGCAGCGTGACTTCGAGGCGGTAGGTGGCGCCATTGAGGTCGAAGTTGCGCTCTTTCCAAGTGAAAACGCGGTCGGCTCGCGCCGGACGAGTGACGGTGGAGGCCTCGACAAAATCCAGGGTTGCCGGATCGCGCTTCAGGGCGTCGCGCAGGAACCGCTCGGCGGCGGCGCGCGCCTGCTCGTCGGAGAGGGCGGGGCGCGCGGCGGCTTCGGAAAGCTGGTGCTGAAAACCGGCCAATTGGCCAACCGGTGTGATATCGACCCGGTATTCTTCTTTTTGCAGCGGCCGGAACCAGCGGTAGGACCAGCGCCAGAGGCGCACCTGCGATCCCATGATCTGGTTGGCGCGCTGCAATCCGGCTTCGCGCTCGAGGAAGGTCTTGGCGTCGTCATCGAAATCGAAGCTGGCGGCAGTCCGGTAACCGGCGACCTGGTACGAATGCCCGGCGAGGAAGCTTTCGGCGATCGCGCGCGCCTCCGAGCGCCCGACACGAAAGTCGATCGAAGCCTCAGGAAACGCGAGATAAAAGTAGCGGACCGAAAACCAGGTGCTGACGGCCAACAAAGCCAGACAAATGCCGATGAAACGATAGTCGGATCCGCGGAGCCGTTCGGTCATTCTTTCTCGGCCCAATGCAGACCGATTCCGCCGAGGATAAAGCTGCGGGTCCGCACGGCGCCATACCCATTGTGGCGCAGCATGGAAGAGAATTCATCGATGGAGATGAAGCTGCGCAGCGAATCCGGAATGTAGGTATAGACGCGGGGGCGGCCGTGCAAGAGATATCCCCAGAACGCGCCCTGGGCGTAGAGGTAGCCGAGGTAGAGGCGGCGCAGCAGGGAATTGGCGGGCAGAAAGAAATCGAGGCTGACCAGCAAGCCGCCGGGGCGCGTGACGCGCTCGATCTCCCGCAGTGCAGTCGGGAGGCTGGAAAAATTGCGCAAGCCGTACCCGATGAAGACGCAATCGAAGGTATCGCCGGGGAAGGGAAGGCGGCCGGCGTCTGCGCAGACGGTGTGCGGAATGCCGCGCCGCCGCGCGAGCTGAAGCATGCGCTCGGTCAGATCGACAGCGACCGTGGTGGCGCCGGGGCGATACCGGCGCACGAGATCACAGAAATCGCCGGTTCCCGAAGCCAGGTCGAGCACCCGCGGATCTTGGGGCAGACGGGCGCGCTCCACCCCCTTTTGTTTCCAGCGCCCGTCCATGCCGTAAGAAAACACGCGGGTAATGAAGTCGTAGCGCGGCGCGATGGTGTGGAACATCGCCCGCATCAGAGTAGAGTCCTGTTTTTCGGCTGGAGGTTGCACCGGCAGCCGAATTGTATCAAAACGACCTGCTATTTTTTCGGACGCGCGGGGCGCATGTCGATGCTGCTGATCATGGTGCGCGCCGGCATACGCAGCACGAGGGCGACGGCCTCGGCGACATCCTCGGGTTGAATCATCCAACCGGTGTCGCCGGAGCGATCGGAGGGGCCGCCGGCGAACTTGGTGGCCACGCTGCCGGGCATGATCGTGGTGACCCGGACATTGTCATGGCGGTGATCGAGCATGAGGGCTTCGGTGAATCCGTTGAGCCCAAACTTCGAGGCGTTGTACGCGGCGCCGGTGGTGAACGGATTCTTTCCGGCCAGGCTGGAGATGTTCACGATGTAGCCGCCGCCGCGATTGCGGAAGCGCGCGAGCGCTTCATGGGCGCAATAGAACGCGCCGTTGAGGTTGAGGTCGATGTTGCGATGCCATTCTTCTGGGGTCATGTCGCCGACTTTGCGGAAGACGCCGACCCCGGCGTTGTGGACGAGGATATCGAGGCCGCCGAAGGCGCCGTCGACAGCTTGAAAGAAGGCACGCGCGCCCTCGGGCCGGCTGACGTCGGCGGCGCAGCCGAAGATCTTGCCCTTTCCGCGCAGCTCTGCGGCGGCGCGGTCGACCGATTCCCTGGTTTGTCCGCAGAAGGCGACGGAGGCGCCGTCCTGGAGGAGCCGTTCGACAATGGCGCGTCCGATGCCGCGCGTGCCGCCGGTCACGGCGGCGAGTTTTCCGGAAATGGATTCCATATAGGAGATTCTACGGAAAAATGGGGGGGATGCGATTCATAGGGACCGCAAGGGGGAATCTCGCCGCGCTCGCCGACTCCGTTTTGGCGGACGCGATTCATCATCCGGGGAGGACCTCTCGCATTTGATCGCGGGAACGCAAACTTAAAACACGCGGTGCTTCCGTCTGTGGAGCGGAAGCACCACGCTTGTCGCAACCCTAGCTGTGTAACCCGGGAGTTTCCCTGTTCACTAAACGGGACCGGCCAGGTTTCCGGTACGATTGCCGAAGAGCGATCACAGTAACGGCTCCTAACAGAAGAACGATACTGCTCGGTTCCGGAGTATTCGGAGGAGGCGGATTGAAGTTCTCGACAAGGCTGAGGCCCTCACCAGCCCCGAAGGCACCAGGCAGCGTGAACAGATGGATCAAGTTCCCTGACATATCCGACTCTGCGATTTGGGCGGCGCTAAAGCAGTCGAAGAACAGGTGGGTCCCGTCGGTATCGACGCCCGTGGAAACCAGACCCGAGCCAGGGCACGGAGAAGTAATTGTGGTGCTGGCGATGCGCGCACCGGTAGTTGGATCGTATTGATCGTAGTGAGAGTTGCCGTCCCCTTCGTTAACCAGATAGTTTCCGTTCGGCAGGATCGTGAACCCATCGGCGGTTGGATCGGTCGCCAACGTAACCGGTGTGTTCAGGATCGCACCGTTTGTTGGGTCGACGATGAAAACCTCCGGTGCCTGGGTTGGGTAGCCCGACACGATGTAAAGGCCCGCGGCGCCAAAATGAAGGTTCTGAATGCCGCGGCCTGGAATCGGATTCAAGAATCCCCCATTATCAGGACCGCCGGCGCCGCCGTTGTACGGCCCCGTTTCTACACTCACAGTCGGACCAAAGCCACTTGTCAGTTCCGTGTAATAAAACTGAGTGTTTGTGACCGCGATGGCACGTCCGTTGTTCGAGTCAGATGCGCCGGTCGGAACGAACGAGCCGGTTGCCGTGGCCGTGCCGGTCGTGATGTCCAAACTCCACGACTGAATCGGGCCACTCCCAAATGCAGCGTTGTTGATAACAACGGTTTCGAATTCGTCGGCGGAAGCGAAACCTGAGAAGAGAAACAGCCCCACACTTACAACAGGCAGAAAGCTTCGCGTAGGCAACTTACTTGTCCCCCCTTCGCACTACAGTATAGAGGGAGGGTAAGAAAAGAATTCTTAGAAATCACCTTAGAACGATAGGGTACGAATATTTTCAGCAAATGCGAGAAAAGATACTATTCATACAGGCGATTGTACGAATGCAGACATTGCGCGCCTGGTTCTGCCAGGCTACGGAGATCCCAGTAATTCCGTTCCCTCTTGCCTTCAAGCGGTAGACTACTCGTTGAGTACACTTGGAGGCGATCGCCGTGAGAAACGTGCTGCTCCGAATTGCCGTCTGGGCGAGCGTAGGCTTTCTCGTATCGTTGGGATGGGGGCTCTATTTTGCAAAGACAAGCAAGGGCATTCCGGTCGAACCGGCGGTACGTGCTCTCGCGATGTTAACGCAGCCAAGCGCCGGGGCCGCCTTGTACAGGAAACCAAGTCTCCCGCTTGGTCTTACTTGGGTTGCGGTCGCAAATGCAGCCACCAATGCTTGGTTGGGCTTACTCGTGGAAACGATCCGGCAGCGCCGCCGACTTGCTCATTAGGGGACACAGATTCAGCCGAGTTTTTCGACCGCAACTGCTTAGTGCCCGACTATCGACCTTGATAGTTGAGTATCGATTTCGATTGCAAGTCGGGCGAACGGCGGCGCGGCGGGTCCGCGATCCGATACCTTCGTGGCCGGCGCTATCTCCCAGCCACACAAGGAGTTCTGCGCGACAGCATGGCATCATCGGGGGTGGTTTCGCGAATGGCACCGCGTATGCCTATTCCGGGATCGGGGCAGCGGCGAACCGTAGGACGCAAAACAACGGCTTGCCGAACTGAACTCATCCTGCCCTGAGGAGACGGCTATGATGGCATCGTTAGGTCACCTGCTGATCACCCGGCGCGAGGCGGTGGGAATATTCCCGGCAACTCTTCGGGCACCTGTGCTCGGCCTGATCTGGGTTCTGTTGAACATCGTGTTGGGTTGGTCGGCGTCTGCGACCAACCATCCCGCTTTCGGATTCCTGACGGCCGGCGCAATGGATGGCACGATCCTCTCGGTGATCGTGGTGGCCCGAGCGAGCCACCAGTTTCGGTCAGGAGCGACAGGGCTTCTCGGAGGGCTCGGGCTCGACGCCCTGACGAACAACGGCCAGACCCTGGTCACCAAAACCGCCAACGCCATCCATGAAATAGCGGACACACTGGTGGTTTCCATCAGTGGGCCGGGGAACGAGGCACAGCATCAAGCCCTGGAGGCGGAGATTGTGCTGGCGATTTGGGTAGCGATCATCGTGGTGCTCGCGGCTCTGATCGTCAAATGGGTACAAATGCCGGGTCGTCCGGGTGCGTCGAACTGGTCCCAAGCGAGCCGCCGCCATCAGGCCGCGAGGTAGCGGGGATGGCGGCTGCATCGCCGCTCACCTCTCCGTAATGATCATCGCCACCCGTCGATTCTTCGCGCGGCCGTCGGCGGTGGCATTGTCCGCGATTGGAGACTCCTGTCCGTAACCCTCGGCCGTTACGCAGTTGGTGGCTACGCCGTCACTGATCAATTCGGACCTCACGCTGTCGGCTCGATCGCGGGATAAGCGTTGATTCGCGCCGGCAGATCCCACGTTGTCGGTGTAGCCGCCGACCTTCACGTGCGTGGTCGGGCAATTCTTCAAAATCGCGGCCACGTTATGGAGCTGTGCTTGCGACTCGGGACTGAGCTTGGCTGATCCGGTACCGAAAACCAGCCGGTCAAACGTGAACCACGTGGTCGGCGCCAGTTTGGGGTCGTAGTTTTGCAGGAAACCTACGAGACGCGACTCGACCCCGCCCGCGGGCAAATTGAGATTGGTGGGCAGCGCGCAAACCGGGGTTGCGACGCGGCTGGCCGAACCGGTCGGCGGTGTCACTGCCTGGATGGGTGGGCGCCGTGCCGGAAGCAAGAACCACAGGGCGCTCAGTCCCAGAGCGATGGGAATCGCCCAAAGCCAATTTGTGGATCTTGCTTTGTAGACCTCCTGGGCGACCACCGGAGTCGCCGCGCTTGCGGTTGAAGCCGCAGGCCAGAACTGATCGCGCAGACTGGCGGGTAAAGCATTTCGGATCGTGCTGCTCTCCGCCTGTAAGCGGCCGCTCAGCCCATCCATACTCATTCCTTGCTCGCGCGCCTGTCTGCCGAGAAAGCTCATGACCAATGGAGCGGCCAAAGCCAATAATTTCGATGCCGCTCCGGTGGGCAAACCGGAGCTCCCAGCCACGGCAGCCGCCACGTTACTTTCTCCGTTTCCAAACAGACCCGACAAGATGTGCCTGCCCACGGAGAGCAAGGGTGAATCGGGATCAGATGCGCCCCTGACGATTTGGGACACATTCATGTCCGGCCCAGCACTCGAGCCCAAATTCAACAGGTTGCGGAGTAGACCAGTGTCCTGGGATTTGGAGGCGAGACCGCCGAGCAGCGCTGCGATCGACGATTTAAGGCCTTGTGAAACCAGATGTTCAGGCGAGCCTATGGCCCCAGCAATGGTGTCGACGCTGCGCGCGTCAAGCATCCCTACCAGGGATTCAAGAAATGTATTCGCCATGTCTTGCATCCTTTCTTTACCTGTGATCGGGGAGCAAGGTCGAGCGATGTACTCTCGGAGTGAATCGAGACGTAACACCCGGGAGCCGCTACGAGACTGAAAGAGGTGGAGGCGTCCTTACCTTGCCGGCAGCGTTCACTCACCAGGGTTGGGGTGAAATCACTCCGCTTGGATGCCGGGTTCAAGCATCAAGACAACCAGGAAAGGACTACGGCGGGATCATCTCCCTGCTGCACTCCTTTCTCGAGGCGCGGCGAACCCAGTCTGAATATCCTCCCGCGCCTCTCTACCCACCCGCATTCGCAGCGCAGTCGGAGTAGAGGGGCCATTCCCGAAGTCCTTTCGCTTACGTAAGGAGGAGCGAACGATTGCGGCGGTGCTTCACAGGGTCGAGCCCGCCTGAGGGAAGCAAGCAGGCGAAAAGTTAGCAATCTACCGGGCTGAGAGGTTTCGGGCGGGGACGCGGTTTCTAGCGGTATCGGTGCGACATCTCGTGAGTGCCGCCTTTTTCTGTCATCTCGACAATTGGCACATCGCCTAAATCGTCAATCGGGCCGAGGAGAAACTCCGCAATCGCTCTCGGGATGTCATTCTTGTTAATTTCGACCCGCACGTCCTTGAGGATCCAGTGATAGGAGCGGCCGCCGTGTTTGCCCCTCACGGTAATGTCAACATACTCGGAATCCCGGAAGCTGGGCACGACACTGACATACATCACATAAAGGAGCGGGCTTGCGCTGGTCAAGGGGGCCTTGTAAATGTGTGCGGACCAGGCGCATCCGTTCCAGTTGGGACTATCCGGCATTTGCGGATTCGCCAGCAGCATCTCCATACATGGACCAGTGTCAACACGGCGCTCGCACGATTCGATTGTCGTGCCGTTCGCACTGATATTTTCGCATCGCGGCGCCGCGCCAAACACGGCAGACGAGGCTAACAGCAGTCCCAGCAGGATTTTCATTTTTGTTGCCCCGGCCGACCGTCGATGTTTCAGGGGCCTCTCCTTCATATCGGCATTCGGCCGCCCTGATTCGAGTTTATATCCAGAGGCGCCAAGATGCAGGGTGACGTCTGTGCGTAGGGCCCGCCCGTACCCCACAAAATCCTACGAATTCCTGACCCGCGGCTGTGGCTGTAGCCCTATTTCACTCTTGGGATTGGGCTATGACGGGTAGGGTTCTCCCAGGTGCCGGTAGTCCTCAGACGGGTTTCTTTGAGGGCAGCCGTAAGGGCTTGAACGGCCGATTCGGCCGCCTCGACCTCACCAGGGCGGGCCTTGTAGCCGGGCATTTTGGGGTCAAGAAACTTCATCCGGAAGAGTTGATTTTGGCTGATCTGGAGTAAAGCCTTGACCTGCTCGACTGTCAGGCTCACATTAATAGATTCCATGCACCATTTTACCATCGGCAAGGGAAAGCGCTGCGAGACCCTTCGACCTAATATGGTAGTCGTGCTGAAAGCGATTTCGCTTTCCTCCCTTGCGTTGATGGTTCTTGCCATCCCGGGGCTGTGTGGAAGCGATTCCCTGTTCTCGTTTTCGCCTGCCGTGATCGGCGTTCAATGCCTCGCGGTGGCTCTGATGATCTGGGCTCGCCTCACGTTCGGCCTCCGCAGTTTTCATCCCGCGGCGAACCCAACCCGGGCCGGTGGCGGTACCAGAAACTGAAATTTGATCCCGTCCCGCGCAACTCGCGGTCTGCGGCTCGCCGGAATACGTTCGACCTACTGACAGCGAATACCGTTACCGGCTGTCGCGAATCGTCCAGAGATAGATTTTTTGGCCGTCCACCTCTTCCTCTTGATCCGGTATCCAATCTCCCATGTCGAAATTATGCGACACGATCCGGCTGCCGGGCTTGAGTTCTTTCAGAAGTTTGGGCCGCAGCCTGAGATTCATTGCCGGAATCAAGTAAAGGGCGACAACGGTCGCGTTGTGGAGATCGGTCTCGAACAGATCCGCAACCTCGAATCGGACGTTGCCTCCGACTCCTGATTTATCGGCATTGATTCGGGCGCGTTGGATCAGGTCTGAATTGATATCGATTCCAACGCCGTGCGCCTGGTGATCTTGCGCTGCCATAATCACGATGCGACCGTCGCCACAGCCAAGATCATAGACGATGTCGCGCTCGGTAACGCCGGCGAGACGCAGCATCGCCGAAGCGACCTCGTTCGAAGTTGCGAGGTAAGGGACCTCGGGAATCCGCACTATCTTCGGGGGTGTTTGCGCCAAAGTCATGAACAGCGCCACCGGCGCGGTGGCTAACAGGATTGAACGGAGCAGCCTCATCTCTCCGGACATCCTGGCACTTAGCCGTCCATACTAAGACGAGCCCTGCCGGATTCGCTCATGCCTTGTACCGGTCTTCACGGGGTTCTTGAATCGCGGGTTGATGCCAGCCCGCTGGATGTGATATTACTCGCCGTAACCGGCGAAATCGGTGAGTGGAGCGTTACCGAGCCTTTGGAAAGTGAGCCAAAATTCCGGTTTCGAGAGTCAAACGGCGTTAAGGAAGGGGGCTCTCTAAAGAACCTCCCTTTGGCTGCCGAAAAACGGAAAGGCGTCCCGGGCCATCGCGCCGCAATTCTTGGCGCAAGACTGGTACTTGCTGCCGAAATTGATAGTACTAACTGCCCAAACTAGGACTGGATACGTTGAGTGGTCCGAATTACACTTTCGGTTACCAGGACTTCAAGTAACAAAAGTCCCGTTGGCAAAGAGGAGAGAACCATGCGTTTATCGTCACCGGCCATTCTTGCCGGTGTTTTTTTCGTGACCGCCGCATTCGCAAACCCAGTCAGCTATTCCACCACGCCGGTTGGCCCGCTTGCATTTCACGCCGATACCTTTTCGTTAACCGGGCAAAGTGGAACGATCAACCTGGGTCCGGGTACTACCACGGCGAATATAAATACCGCCACGTTCTTTACCGGCGACTCGGGCGGTACCGTCGACTCTGAGTCGATAGTCTTGACCTACAACCTCACATTGGATGGAGTGACGGAGGCTGTTAGTCAAACGGCGAACTGGACCATCACGCCTTCACTGGATACATTCGTTACCGTAGCGGCCTCTTCTCCCGTATTCTTTAACTTAGGCGCAGCCGGTAACTATAACGTGACGCTCGATGCCTATAGCATGGAGAGTACTGTCGTTGGCGGCCTGTTCACCACCCCGACCGCCGCTGACATTACGGCCCTACCAGAGCCGGCCTCCCTTGGTTTTCTAACTCTGGCTCTTGCCGGGTTGGGAATTCCCGCTGCGAAACGCCTTTTTGGCAAAGGTCGGGCGTAACTTTTCATCTGATCCGGTTGTCCGGCGGGCGCTTGGGGCCGGACAAGTAGCCCCCTGAGGGTGGCACTTTTCATTGTCACCGGGTTCGTTCCCCTGCCATTCCGCTCTGATGCAAGATCCTGGCGGGGTTCAGTCCTGAATCGGCATCCTTTCCTCCATCGCTGTGACCAGAGGGGGAGCATGATCCGTCGCAACGGAAGCCGCCTCGAATAGTTGCGCCGCTTGCACCACGCACGGGCCCCCGCGTCCAGAGGACCGGGCGCACGCGCGGTAAACTGGTTTCTTCGATATGAAACTGCAAAGCCACACCATCACGCAGGGGAAAAACCGCGCCGCCGCGCGGGCCATGCTCAAGGCGATCGGGTTCACTGATGACGATCTCAAGAAGCCCATCATCGGCGTGGCCAATACCTGGATCGAGACCATGCCGTGCAACTACAATCTGCGCGAATTGGCCGTCAAGGTGAAGGAAGGCATCCGCGCCGCCGGCGGTACCCCCATGGAGTTCAATACCATTGCCATCAGCGATGGCGTGACGATGGGCACCGAAGGCATGAAAGCGTCGCTCGTCAGCCGCGAAGTGATTGCCGATTCGATTGAACTGCTGGTGCGGGGACACATGTTCGACGGCATCGTGGCGCTGGTGGCTTGCGACAAGACGATCCCCGGCGCAGCCATGGCCCTGCTGCGGCTCAACATTCCCGGCGTGATTCTTTATGGCGGCACCATCCTGCCCGGCCGGTACAAGGATCGCGACATCTCCATCATGGAAGTCTTCGAGGCCATGGGCGCGCACGATGCCGGCCGCATCACCGATCAGGAACTGCTCGAGATCGAAAATCACGCCTGTCCCGGCGCCGGCGCCTGCGGGGGGCAATACACGGCCAACACCATGGCCACAGTGATGGAACTGATCGGCCTCTCGCCCATGGGAACCGCGGCCGTGCCGCAGGTCGATAAGCGGAAAGACAGCGTAGCCTTCCGCTGCGGCCAGATCATCCTGGATGCCGTGCGCCACCAGCGCCGGGCGCGCGACATCTGCACGCGAGCCGCCTTCGACAACGCCATTGCGGGCGTGGCGGGCACCGGCGGATCCACCAACGCTGTCTTGCACCTGCTCGCCATGGCGCGCGAAGCCGAGGTCGCCCTCACGATTGACGACTTCAATCAGACCTGCGCCCGCACTCCGATCTTCGTCGACATTAAGCCCGGCGGCCGGTTCATGGCAGTGGATATCGACAAGGCGGGCGGCATCGGAGTGATCGCCAAGCGCCTCGTCGACGGTAAGTTCGTGGATGGCTCCGCGATGACGGTTACCGGCCGCACCTTCGCCGAAGAAGCTGCCGGTGCCCAGGAAACTCCCGGCCAGCAGGTGATCCGGCCCCTTAACCAGGTACTGAAGCCGCGCGGCGGCATCGCGGTCCTGCGCGGTAGCCTCGCGCCGGATGGCTGCGTCATCAAACTCGCGGGCCATGACAAAACCCTGCATCACGGCCCGGCGCGTGTATTCGAGCGGGAAGAAGAAGCCCAGCAAGCTGTCCAGGACGGTAAAGTAAAGGCCGGCGATGTAGTGATCATCCGCTACGAAGGCCCGCGCGGCGGGCCCGGCATGCGCGAAATGCTGCAGGTAACCGGAGCGATTGTCGGTGCCGGCCTCTCCGATAGCGTGGCGCTTGTGACCGATGGCCGATTTAGCGGCGCCACTCACGGCTTCATGGTCGCGCACGTCACGCCCGAAGCCTATGACGGGGGCCCGATCGCGGCAGTTCGCGAGGGCGATCCGATCACCATCGACGCCGACAACGGCGTGATCAACCTCGAGATTTCTCCCGCTGAGCTCAAACGCCGGCTGGCCGCCTGGACCGCCCCGGCGCCCCGCTACACGAGCGGCGTGTTCGCCAAGTATTGCGCGCTGGTATCGTCCGCATCCGAGGGCGCGGTCACGTCAAAAGTCAATGCGGCCTTGCAGCAGCCGGCCGTTCCCGTCAGCGTATGAAGCGGATCGCGGTGATCGGCGCCGGCAACATGGGCGCGGCGCTGATCGGCGGAATCCTGAAGGGCGGCGTGGCGGACCGCGACCACGTGACGGCCACCGTTCGTACAGCGGAACGCGCCGAGGAACTCGCCGCCAAGTATGGGATCCGCGTGACAGCCGGCGAGAATGCGCAAGCCGCCGCCGGCGCCGAAATTGTCGTGCTGGCCGTCAAACCCGGCACGCTCCCCAAAGTCCTCGAAGAGATCCGCGGCGTTTTACACCCGCCCCAGATTCTGCTCTCCCTTGCCGCCGCCGTGCCGATTTCGCTGATCGAAAAACTTATCGGGTCCAGCCTGCCCGTCTTTCGCGCCATGCCGAATATCCCGGTCGTGGTGGAGGAAGGCGCCACGGCGGTCGCTGCCAACGCGCACTGTACGGTGGAGCAGCGCGCCGTAGTCGAAAACATCTTTCGGGCGGTCGGGGTCGTTGTGTTCGTCGAAGAAGATCTCATGCACGCCGTGACAGCCCTCTCCGGCAGCGGCCCGGCCTACGTCTACATGGTGATCGAAGCGATGATCGCCGGCGGCCTCAAGATGGGTCTCTCGCGCGAAGTTTCGACGCGCCTGGCCGAGCAAACCGTGCTGGGCGCCGCGAAACTGGTGCGCGAAACCATGCTCCACCCGGCCATCCTGCGCGACCAGGTGATTACACCCGGAGGCGTCACCATCTCAGCCATCCACGAACTCGAGAAGCACGGCTTGCGTTCGATGCTGATCAGCGCCATCGAGACAGCGACTCATCACTCCGAGAGCCGCACGCGCGCGCTTCTCGCAAAGTCGGACTCTTAAGGTTCCGCGCCGGTTCCGCCCGCAGTATACTATGTGTCTCTGAATACTCGGCCCGGGAGGCGTGTATGGCAGCTAAATCGATCCTCGTTCTTTCGTTAATGGCGGCCGCGAGCTGGACTGCCTGGTCCTGGAGCAACGAAGCGGCCGATGTTAAGACCGTTATCGCCAATGCATCCAAGGCATTGGGCGCGGAGAATTTGAAGGCGATCGAATATTCCGGTTCCGGCCTCGATTTTGTACTCGGCCAGGCGCCGCGGCCCGATGCCCCGTGGCCGAAGTTCAACGACAAGACGTATACGCGTCTCATCGATTTCACTGCGCCGGCATCCCGCCTGCAGAGAATTCGCACGCAAGGTGAGAACCCGCCCCGGGGAGGCGGCCAGCAGCCGGTCCTCGGCGAGCAGCGGCAAGACCAGGCGGTCCCCGCCAACTCTCCTCAGGCAGCTACTCTACCGGACGACTTGATGATGTCGGTGCCATACGGATTTCTGCACGCGGCCGCCTCGGCCAAAGACGCCACTGCGAAAGCGCAGAGCAAAGGCGGAAAGAAGTACACCGTCATTTCCTTCACTGCTCTGAACAAGGCTCCCGTGCACGGATACCTGAACGAGCAGAATATTCTGGAGCGGGTCGAGACGACCATTGACAACACCGTGCTCGGCGACATTCCCTTTGAAACCACGTTCGCCGACTACAAGGATTTCAGCGGCCTGAAATTCCCCGCGCACATCGTGCAGAAGCAGGGCGGCTTTCCCGTTCTGGACCTCACCATTACCGATGTGAAGACGAACGCGGCGGCGAACATACCTGCGCCCTCCCCGGCGGCGCCGCCCGCCGCACAGGTCTCCTCCGAAAAGCTCGGCGATGGCGTTTATCTCATTCTGGGCGGGTACGCCGCGATCGCCGTCGACTTCAAGGATTACATCGTGGTGATCGAAGGCCCCCAGAACGACCAGCGGGCGGAGGCTATCATCGCCGAATCGAAACGGCTCTTTCCGAACAAACCGATCAAGTACGTGGTGAACACGCACAATCATTTCGACCATGCCGGCGGGCTCCGCGCGTTCGTGGCCGAAGGCGCCACCGTGGTCACGCACCAGATCAATAAGCCCTACTACGAGAAGATCTGGAAGAACTCGCACCATCTGGTTCCCGACAAGCTGTCGCAGAGTCCGAAGAAGCCGACATTCCAGACGGTGTCGGAGAAGCTCGTTCTCACGGACGGAAACCATGTGATCGAATTGCATCACCTTCAGAACTTCGGCCATAACGACGGTATGCTCGTGGCCTACCTGCCGAAGGAAAAGGTCTTGCTGGAAGCCGATGGCTTCAACCCGGCGGCCCGGCCCGCGACGCAGGCTCCCGCCTCCGTGAGCCCGTATACGGCGAGCCTGGCGGCCAATATCGAGCGGCTTCATCTCGACGTGGAGCGGATCATTCCGGTGCATTACCCGGTGGACAACCGGAAGGTTCCTGTTTCCGAATTGATGATTGCTGTTGGGAAGAGCTGACCAAGGTTGGCCCATCTACCGGCTTATTGCCGAATCCGAAAGTGAACTGCGGCAGGTCAAGCCGCGTTTCCCGGCAGAAGAATCTGTTGTTAGACGATAGATCTTTCCAGTGAACTCCGTCTTGTCTGCTAAAGCCTATATTGAGTGACTCACGCCTGGTTTCTAGAATCAGTCCCGTGGCATACCCATGGGAAAACTACCGGCCCTTTACAAACGCTCGCTCTTCTTATTGTTTTTGACGTTTGCTGCGAGATTTTCTGCTAATGCTCAGACGGCCACGTTGAATCTGGCCGCGGGCGCTGTCGCTGCGGGCACGACGGCCGCGGTCAACTTATCACTGAGCGGTTCTGCGGGGCCGGCCAGCCTGGAGTGGGTGCTCACCTACCCGGCCTCTTCGGTTTCGGCACTCGCAGTCACCCCCGGCACGGCCCTCACCGCTGCCGGCAAGTCGCTGGTATGTTTGGCGGGCGCGGGAACGTATCAGTGCCTGGCGTCGGGAGTGAACACGGCCGCAATCGCGGACGGAGTAATTGCGACGGTCTCGATCACGCCCGCCATCACGCTGGGCACGATTAACACGGGTGTTGTGAACGTCGTCGCGGCCTCACCCATGGGCGGATCTTTGGCCGCGAGCGCAACAGGCAGCACGCTCACAGTGGGTACGATACCGGTACTGAGTTCGTTTGTGTGCAACCCTTCTTCCATTACCACTCCCGGGACATCCAGTTGCACGGCCACTTTGAGCGGAGCGGCGCCAACCGGCGGCTTGACGCTCACGATCGGCGGAAATAACAGTGTTCTGACCATCCCGTCGTCTTTGGTGATAGCGGCAGGATCGGCCTCCGGCGCGATTACAGCCAGCGCGGCCAGCGTCACTGCCAGCACCATCGACACGGTCACCGCGTCGCTCGGCACAGGTTCTCTCAATGCAAGCTTGACCTTGATGCCGCCGGCGTCATCGGCTCCTGGCGTGACTCCAAATTCTCTGGCCTGCGTTCCGTCCAGTCTCGCCCCGGCCGGGTCGACCACCTGCACCCTCATCCTGACCGGCCTCGCACCAACCGCGGGCGCGGCCGTGAGTCTGACCTCCAGCAATTCGTCTCTGACGGTTCCAGCGTCGGTGACCGTGCCGGTGGGTTCCAGTTCCACTACGTTTACGGCGACGGCTGGGGCAGTGACGGCCGCGCAACCAGCCGTCATCACGGCCGCCCTCGATGGAAGTTCGCTCACTGATTCGGTGGTGTTGAACCCGGCGGGCGGTGCGACTACTATGCCGGTCGGGCCCGGTCAAATCTACACTGCGCCTTGTGCGGCGTTGACCACGGCCGCGGATGGATCGACCATCACCATTAATGCAGCAGGCACCTATTCCGGCGACGTCTGTACCATCACGGCGAACAATCTCACGATCAAGGGAACCAATGGGCGCCCATTGATCAACGCCGCCGGGCTGAATTCCGGTGGGGCGGCGTGGTTATTCCAGGGTAACAACATCATCCTCGATACGATCGAACTCACCGGCGCGGCCAGTTCGACTAACATGGGCGCGGCCGTCCTCATGAACGGCGCCAACCTGGCCGTGCTGAACTCATATATCCATGACAACCAGGAAGGCGTTGTGACTGGCGCCAGCGCTCACTCGCAGATCCTGATCCAGGCTACCGAATTCAATCACAATGGATTCGGCGATGGGCTTACGCACAACGTGGACGTGAACTCCGCGGCCCGTCTCACGATGCAATACGATTATTCGCACAACGCCAATGGCGGAGACCTCGTTAAAAGTCAGGCGTCAGAGAATTACATTCTCTTTAACCGGTTGACCTCCGAGCAAGGGACTACGGCGTCAGAAATTGATCTGACTCATGGCGGCCGCTCGTTCCTGATCGGAAACCTGATTGAGAAAGGCGCCGGTGATACGGGTACCGATGCTGTCGGGTATCTGCTCGGTGGGACCAGCGTATCCAATCCGAGCACCGAGTTTTACGTCGTGAACAACACCTTGGTCAGCGACAAGAGCACCAGCGTGAATTTCCTGAACATCGGCTCAGCCGATGTCGTGCCCGCCATCGTAACGAACAACATCCTGTATGGCCCCGGCGTTGCCAGCACGCAATCCACATCGGTGTTGACCGCTAATCTGACGGCCAATCCGCTCTTTGTTAATCAGGCGGCATACGACTACCACTTGACTTCGGGTTCGCCGGCCATCAACGCCGGCGCCGCAGCCGGCTTGGCGGACGGCATCTCGCTGGTGCCCGGATATCAATACCTCGATCCGAGCTGCGGCCAGGCGCGGACTCTGTCGGGTACGATCGACGTTGGCGCCTACGAGTATGGCGGCGCCGGAGCGCCCTTGTACTGTGCGATGGCGGCATCCGGAATCAGTCTCAGTCCCACCAGCGTAACTGGCGGCACGGTCACAACCACGAACACCGTGACTCTCAGTGTTCCAGCCCCGTCGTCCGGCACCGTGGTGGCGCTCACGAGTTCGAATCCGAGTGCGGCAGCCGTGCCCGCTA
Source organism: uncultured Solibacteraceae bacterium (assembly GCA_964438005.1). Classification (GTDB taxonomy): domain Bacteria; phylum Acidobacteriota; class Terriglobia; order Bryobacterales; family Bryobacteraceae; genus PSRJ01. The sequence continues at coordinate 87,209 of CAYTJD010000025.1, forward strand.
CGATTACAGTACCGTCCGGCGCCATTACTGCGGCCTTCAACATCGCCACATCCGCAGTCGCCGCGTCCACGACCGTGAAGATCTCAGCTTCCTATTCGGGAACGTCACAGAGCGCCGCTCTCACAGTCATGCCCTCGGCCACACCTTCGGCCCTCGGATCGTTCACATGCAGCCCTACATCCCTGCGTTCCTACAGCACCAGTACCTGCGTAATTACGCTGAAGAACGCTGCGCCTGCCGGTGGAAGCGCGATCAACGTGTCTTCGGGTAGCAGCCTCATTTCGGTGCCTGCGACAGTAACCGTACCGGCCGGGACGACTTCCGTCACCTTCAAAGTCAAGACCGGAAGAACGTGGGGCTCTCACATCGTTACTGTTACCGCCAAGATGGGAGGCACTTCCTTGAGCGTGAAGTTCTCCGTCAGCCGTTGATCGGCTTACACGATGAGCATGCAATCGCCGTACGAGTAAAACCGGTATCGTTGCTCCACCGCGTGCCGGTACGCGGCCAGCGCCAGGTCCGTACCGGCAAACGCACAGACCAACAGCAGCAGACTGGTGCGCGGCAGATGAAAATTGGTCAGCAGCGCCCCGGTTCCCCGAAAGGCGAATCCGGGGTAAATAAAGATGTCGGTTTCGCCCTGTTGCGCTCGAATCGCGCCGCCGGCCAGGGCTGTCTCCAGCGTTCGGACGCTGGTAGTTCCCACCGCGACCAGCCGCCGCGCCGCCGCGATCTTGGAGGCGCTCTCTCCGCTGATCGAATACTGCTCGCTGTGCAGGTGCGCCTGTTCCACCTGCTCGGCGTGCAGAGGCTGGAACGTTCCTAACCCCACGTGCAAAGTGACGCAGGCCAGGTCCGCTCCGCGCGCCCGGCATTGATCGAGGACTTCCGGCGTGAAGTGCAGACCCGCAGTCGGCGCCGCTACCGATCCCTTCTCCCTCGCGAATACCGTCTGATAGCGCTCGCGGTCGCCTGGCTGGTCCTGGCGCTTGATGTAAGGCGGAAGGGGGACGTGTCCGATCCTCTCAAATTCCTCGAAAGGGTCACCCTCCGTCAGGAAGCGGATCGTGCGCGCGCCAAACTCCCCGCGAGCTACGATCTCTCCTTCCAGGCCGCTGTCGAAGCGGATGCGTTCTCCGGTGCGCATCTTCCGCCCCGGCCGCACCAGCGCTTCCCATTCCCTTCGGTCCGTGCCCATCGAACGCAGCAGAAGCACTTCCACCGCCCCGCTGAGATACTCCTGCCGCTTGGGATTGTGCTTGCCGATCGGCAGCGAATGAACGCCGGCGCGATGCCCGAATAACCGCGCCGGAAAAACCCGCGAATCATTCAGGACCAGACAATCGCCGGGAAAAAGAAAGCTCGGAAAATCGCGAAAGCGACGGTCCTCCCACCGCTTTTCCTCGCGATACACCACGAGCATCCGGGACCCCGCCCGATCCGCTAATGGCTCTTGGGCGATGAGCTCTTCCGGCAGGTGATAGTCGAAGGCGGACAAATCCATCCGCCTTCACTGTAACGGAATCACCCCCAGCGGGGCTGTTCATCGGGGTTGATTCCGAGAGCCGTCTTGCCCACGATTTCGTGGGTGAAGAACGAATTCCCCGGGTGAATGCGGCCCAAACGCGCGTCGCGGAACATCCGCTCGATGCCGGCGGACCGGAAAATGCCATAGCCGCCGGAGACCTCCAGCGCCAGGTCCACCACCCGCCAGGCGGCCTCGACCGCATGATACTTCGCCGCAAGAATCTTGGCCGGCCATTGCGCGCCGTGATCGACGCCTCTCGACCAATCTTCGGCGATCGCCTCCAGGTGTGGTCCGATCGATTCCAATTCCAGCACCATATCGGCGACCGCGTGCTGCACTTCGGCGTGATAGGCCATGGTGCGAGTAATCGCGAGCGATTTCTTATTCTTCACGCTCGCGACGCTCTTGTCGAAAGCGCGGCGAGCCAGTCCGTAGTAGACGTTGCCGAATCCCAACAACCCCCAGGCAAAGACCGAGAGAATGAACGCGTCGATCCCGGCCGCTCCCGGCGGAACGACTCGCGCGATATAGCGGTCCGGAACGAAAGCACCCTGGATCACTGTGTCGTCGCTGCGTGTTGCCCGCATTCCCAAGACATCCCAGGTCTGCTTGATGATGTATCCCTTGGTGTCGCGCGGCATGAACGCGTGGACGATCTTCGGCGCCGTCGGGTCGCTCGTATCCATTCCGTGCAATCCCAGCCGGGTCCACACGGGCGTCAGACTGCCGAAATGTTTGTGGCCGGTAAAACGGTACCCCCCATCGACCCGTTCCGCTTTCGTGGTGGACAACAGCACCGGAATGTCGTTCCCGCTTTCGGCATGCCCGGCCGCGAATACCTCGCCGGCAGCGGCTTCGCGCAATATCCATTCGAGCGAGGTGTCTCCCCGCCTCCACAGGTCCGCCGCCACGCCGACCCAATAGAAGTGCATGTTGACCGCGAGCGCCGTGGCCGGCGCGTGGTAGGCGAGGCGCCGCTGCTCCCGGCAGACTTGCGCCAGCGACATCCCGGCGCCGCCAAATTTCTCCGGAACGGCAAGCCGCAGGTACCCGGCCGCCTTCAGCTCTTGAAAATCTTCGTCGAAGAACCGGTTTTCCTGATCGTAAGCGGCAGCACGCTCGCCAAAGCGCTCCCGCATCTCATCGGATAATGTCTCTGCGATAGCTGGACTCATGGCTGTATTCCCTCTTCTCTTAAACTCACTACAATTTCCTTCGCGATTGCTCCCCGAACCCGCTCCCCTCCCGTCTCCTCCCCCTCCTCGAACCGGTTCTGACTGGCCGTATAATCGATTTACAGGCCGCACATCCGGGCGTGATTAGAACCTAGCATCCGACCCGGTGGCGAGTAACGAAAGAAGACCAAAGAAAAACCAAAAAGGCCGCCTCCCAGCTAGAAGGCGGTGCCGGCGGCATGCAGGAGGGGGCATCGGCGGATCCAATCATCCACGCTCGTACCGGTTCGGGGAATTTACGCTGGACGCCGGCCGCGGCGCCGTGCTCAAGTTCGGGCGGGAAATCAAGCTTCGTCCCAAGGTCTACGACGCTCTGCTCTATCTGCTGGAGAACCGAGGCCGCCTCATCGGCAAGGAAGAACTGATCCAAGCTCTCTGGCCGGATGCGTTTGTGACCGAGGATTCCCTGGTGCAGTGCCTGGTGGAGTTACGCCGCGCCCTCGATGACCGCACTCAGGAGATCCTCAAAACGGTGCCGCGCCGCGGATACTTATTTGTAGCCGAGCCGGGGCCGGCCGAATCACCTCGTGAAACGCCCGCGGACGGGAGCGAGCCGGCGATTGTCGAACGTGTCACGGGGCGGTATTCTCTCCCGCTCCCCCGCACGTCTTTGCTCGGCCGCGAACGGGAACTTCCAGCGGTCCAGCAGTTGCTGCTCAATCCCACCGTCCGGCTGGTCACGTTGACCGGAACCGGCGGCTCCGGCAAAACCCGGCTCGGTCTGCAAGCCGCCGCCGAGCTGGCGCCGCAATTCGAATCGCGCGTTTACTTCGTGGCGCTGGCTTCTTTGACAGACCCCGACATGGTGGCGCCTGCCATCGCAGCATCACTCGGACTCCGCCAGACCGGAGGCCGGCCCTTTCCGGAGCTGCTGCAAGACCATTTTCGCGAGAACGCCTCTGCGCCGATCTTGCTAGTGCTCGATAATTTTGAGCACATTCTGCCTGCGTCCTCGCTGGTGGTCAATCTGCTGGAATCGTCCGGCGCGCTCAAAGTGTTGGTGACGAGCCGGGCCGCCCTGCGTGTCTATGGCGAGCACGAGTTTCCGGTTCCGCCGCTGGCGCTACCCGAACTCCGCCACGCGCAATCGCCCGAGGCCCTATTGCGCAATCCCGCCGTCGCTCTGTTTGCACAACGGGCCGCGGCTGTTAAGCCTGATTTTGCCGTCACGGCGGACAACGCGCCGGCCGTCGCGGAAATCTGCTCGCGTGTGGACGGCTTACCGCTCGCCATTGAGTTGGCCGCCGCACGTGTAAAAATGCTTGCGCCCCAGGCCATGTTGGCCCGTCTGCAGAGCCGCCTGCAGCTCCTTACCGCCGGCGCGCGCGATCTTCCCGAGCGCCATCAAACGCTGCGCAGCACCATTGACTGGAGCTATGGCCTGCTCAGCGAAGCCGAGCAGAAACTGCTGCGCCGGCTGGGCGTGTTTCTCGGCGGCTGCACGCTCGAAGCCGCCGAGGCCGTCTGCGACACGCGCATCGATCTGGGAGCCGAGATCTTTGACGTCATGGCCTCGCTGGTGGACAAGAGCCTGATCCTGCAAAGCGACCACGGCGCGGACGAACCACGGTTTGCCATGCTGGAGACCATTCGTGAATATTGCCTGGAGCGGCTCGAAGAGAGCGGAGAAACGGCCGCCGTGCGGCGCTCCCATGCCGCCTACTGTCTGGTGCTGGCCGAGGAGGGCAACCCGGAATTGGACGAAACCGAGCGCGCCGCCTGGCTCGCCCGCTGCGATATCGAGCACGACAATTTCCGCGCGGCGGTCGACTGGCTGTTTCACACCGCGGACCTCGACTGGGCCTTTCGCCTGTGCCTGGCGCTGTTTCGCTTCTGGGACATGCGCGAGCATTGGGCCGAGGGACGGTCCCGCCTGGAGACCGTGCTCCGCCTGAGCGGCTCCGAGTATCCCAGTCAGCGTGGCAAGGTCTGCCACTACCTGAGCGCCATCACCACCACCCAGGGAGATTTTGCCGCCGCCGCGCGGTTTGCCGGCCAGAGCCTTTCGATTTACCGGGAATTGGATGACCCTTTCGGCATCGCCATTTCGCAGAACGCGCGCGCCATTGTGGCCCGGGACACAGGCGATTACGAGACCGCGCAGACCTATTTCGAAGCCGCGGTCGCCAAGTGGCGGGCGATTGGTGACACAGTCGCAGCCGCGCGCTGTTTGTACAACCTGGCCAACCTGGTCAAAATGCGCGGCAACTACCCCCACGCCCGGGCGGTGCTGCGCGAAGCGGCTGGGGTCTTCGCGGAGGTCGGCGACCGCAGCGGTGTCGCCTGGTCTTTGAGCCAGCAAGGGGATATCGCAAACGAGCAAGGGGAGACCGCGGTTGCCCGCGATCTCTATCAGGAGGCGCTCTCCGCCTTCCGCGAGACCAGCGACCGCTGGGGCATCGCACGCTCGTTAACCGATCTGGGCAGCGTCGCCTGCGATCAGGAAGACTACCGCACCGCGCACTCCGCGTACCGGGAGGGGCTGGAAATTTTCGCCAGTCTCACGAACAAGCGCGGCATCGCACGCGCCCTGGAAGGTTTCGCTTGTTCCGCCTGCGCTCAGCAAGACTCGGCGCGGGCGCTGGCGATTGCCGCCTCCGCCGCCCGTCTGCGGCAACAAATCGGCGCTCCCCTGCCGCCGCGGGAGTCGGCCAAACTCGAGCAGCATCTGCGACCCGCATGGGACTCTCTGAACGAGCGCGAAGGGCACGTCGCCTGGGAGCAAGGCTGGGCCCGGTCCTTGGAGGACGCGATCCTGTATGCGTTGGAAAAGGCCGACTCGGCTATTCCAGGTTGACCGGATCCACCAGCCGCCGCACCGCCGAGATGCGATTGGCCGGAATCCCGGCGCGGCGCGCATGTTCGCGGATCATGGTCTCATCCGGCGCCAGATACACGCAATAAATCTTGTCTTCGGTGACGTAGCTATGCAACCACTGGATCTGCGGCCCCAATTCCCGCAACGCTTGTAACGATTGGAGGGAAATCTCGCGCAGCGCTGTTTCAGACAGGGATCCGGCGCCGGGGACCTCCCTCTCGATCACGAATTGCGGCATTCAGGCACCAGTGTACCGTAACCGCTGATCCAGCGCCGTCACTGCAACGAAAACAGCGTTCCCTGTTCCTCTCCCTCCCAGAGTTCGGGCCGGTAGTCCGCCGGACTCGAATCGAGGCCATACCGCTCCCGAATCTTTTGCACGCGGGTGCGCAGCGTCTCTTTGTATGTTTTGCTCAAATACGCACTCTTCTCAAATTGCGCGCGGTACTGGGGCGCCAGGGCGGGGAAGTGCTCTTCGAGAAACGGAAAGAAGACTTTCTGGGCGCATGGCATGAGGAACAGCGGCCCGCCGCCGAAATAGTGCGCACCGGCATCGCGAGCCGCCTTGGCGAGCGCGGCCAGGTGTGGCTCGCTATCGGTGATGAGCGGCATGATCGGATTCGGGTTCACGCCCACCATTAAGCCCGCGCGGCTAAGTCCCTCCACGGCCTTGAGCCGCAGATCCGGCCGTGGCGCGCGCGGCTCCATCAGCCGCGCCAGTTTAGCGCTCAGCGTGGTGATCGTGACCACAACGTGAAAGATGTTCCGCCGCGCGACCTCCTGCAGCAAAGCCACATCCCGTAGGATCAGGTCCGATTTGGTAATGATCCCGAGATGCCACCCGCTCTCTCGCGAGAACACCTCCAGAATTGCCCGGGTGCGTCCGAACCGCCGCTCGGCGGGTTGATACGGGTCGGTGGCGGTTCCGATGGCGATCCCGTCCTCCCGCCCGATCCCCGCCAACTCATGCCGCAGCAGCCGCTTCGCTGCCGGCTTGGCGTAAATCTTGTCCTCGAAATCGCGGACATCCATTTCCATGAACTCGTGCGTGTATCGCGCGTAGCAGTATTTGCAACCGAATTCGCAGCCGCGGTACGGGTTGATGGTCCAGGCGAAGGGCATGTTGGGCTTGGTCCGGTTCAAAATACTGCGCGCGCCGATCTCAAAATAGGTGACGCGGGATTTGGTTTCCAGGACCTCGCTGTCGGAGGCCATGCGGGCGATCCCAATGAGTGCCATGGGTCCATTTTCGCTTTTTATTCGCCATATTGGCAAGCGCGGACTTTACGGGGGCTGTTTTCGCCTTTTTGGCAACGATCGTTGCGGAACCGAGAGCAGATCCGTTGCAACCAAAGACCTTAGCGTGTAGCTCCGCTTGGTACCAAGGGGACGCTTTCTCTCCGATTTGAAGCAGGTCTACCGGCGGGATCCGGTCCGGCCCCGAGGTTTTCCTGCTGTCCCAGATCCCCACAACTTCATTATCGCGCGCAGGCCCAAAAAAGCGGCGTGGCGCGGAGGCTGGAGGCGGCGCTAAGGTGTGGATTTTGAAGCGGATGAAGAGAACTTCGCAGGGCGGTGACGGCGTGAAATGCTATCGTGAAGAAGATGAAGGCGTTGGTCAAAAGCAAGCGAGAGCCGGGTCTCTGGCTGGAAGACATTGAGCCTCCTAAGGTGGGGATCAACGACGTGCTGATTCGGGTGCTGCGCACGGGGATTTGCGGCACGGATGTCCACATTTACAAGTGGGACGAATGGGCGCAGCAAACGATCCCGGTGCCGATGGCGATCGGCCACGAATTCGTGGGCCGTGTGGCGGAGGTGGGGTCCAACGTCGCCGGCTTTGAGAAGGGGGAGATTGTCAGCGGCGAAGGGCACGTGGTCTGCGGGCGCTGCCGGAATTGTATGGCCGGCCGGCGCCAGCTCTGCAATAACACGCAGGGCATCGGCGTGAATCGGCCCGGCGCCTTTGCCGAGTACATCGTGCTGCCGATGACCAATGTCTGGCGTCACAGTGAGTCGGTGCCGCTGGAGGTAGCGGCTATCTTCGATCCGTTCGGAAACGCCGTACATACCGCGCTTGCGTTTCCGGTGCTGGGCGAAGATGTGCTGATCACGGGCGCCGGCCCCATTGGCATCATGGCTGCGGCCGTGGCGCGGCATGCCGGCGCCCGCTACACCGTGATTACCGACATCAACCCGAATCGCCTCGCGCTGGCTTGCCGGATGGGTGTCACCATGGCGGTCGACGCGCGCACGGCCAAGTTGAAGGAAGTTCAGAAGCAGCTCGGCATGACGGAAGGCTTCGATGTCGGTCTCGAGATGTCCGGCAACGCCAGCGCGTTCCGCGACATGATCGCCAACATGAGCCACGGCGCCAAAATCGCCATGCTGGGTATTCCCTCCGGCGAAATGTCGATTGATTGGCACGACGTCATATTCAACATGCTCACCATCCGCGGCATCTACGGCCGCGAAGTCTACGAAACCTGGTACAAGATGACAGTGCTGCTGCAGTCCGGACTCGATATCTCGCCCGTGATCACCCACCGTTTCCCCTATCAGGAATACGAAAGAGCGTTCGCGGTAATGGCGGAGGGGAATTCGGGCAAGGTGATTCTGTCCTGGGACTAGATTCCGGAATTCAACCCGCCGATGAGTTGCTCACAAGCGCCAAAATCGCTTCCGTCCTGAACGATCAGACGCCTCCGGCTGCATGGTTACCTCGCCTGTCGTAAATGACGATTCCGCTCTCCAGTATCGATCGTAGAAACGGAGCGCCACCCGTTTCCGCCGCTGCGATCTCCTCCGGCGTGCACAACACCAGATCAAAGCGCGGGAAGCTATGCGCCACCAGGTGTCGTGCGTGGCGCAGCAACTGCGCCGAATCCATGCTCCAGGTACCCACCAGCAGCAAATCGATGTCACTCGCCGGATGCGCCGCCGAGCGAGCCCGCGATCCGAACAGCAGCACACGATCGGGCGCCAGCGAGTGAACCAGCCGCTGGAGCACGTTCTGAGGCACAAGTTGAGGGAGCGTCGTCATATCAAGTCGCCGTGAACTGCAACTCCAGGATCAGGTCCGCGATCTGGCTGCTGGTGAGCGATTGGAAGTTGCCCGCGCCCGACACCTGGATCTTAAAGCTCCAAGTGGCGGGCGAGACGCCGCCAGCCGGCAGCGTGACGGTCCCATTCGCCAGCAGGTTTGGCAGCCCCGGTGAATTCAGCGCCACGTTGGCCGCCGGCAGGGGCGCCTGGGGTTGCAGTTGGAAGGAGCCGCCGGTCCACGACACGGCGTAGACGTTCATGCCCGTGACCTTGATGGTCTTCCCGCGCGTCCAGACCGGAAACTTGGTTGAGCTGATCGAGAGGGTGAGCACCTGGTCGGCGCCGCCCGAAGGAGTCGCCAGGAGCGCCTGCCACGGGGTCACCGGATACGGGTTCGCCACCGTCGCCGGCGGCGCCGAAAAATCGTTGGCGGCGCTGAAAAGCTTAGTCGCGAACTGCGGCTGCGTCGTCGCCCACGCCGCCGCCTTCGACCCGAAGTCCGGGCCGCCGTCGAGCGCGGTATAGAGCACATGTATCAGCACATCGCTCACCGCCGCCACGTCGATCTGGTTATTCGGCGGCAGTTCGAGGTGCCAGTCGCTGATGGCCCCGGCGCCCTCAAACGGCAGGTAGCGCGGATCGGTGATCTGGTAGTGGATCTGATTTTCGAACAGGCCCGGATCGTCCTGCGCCTGGCTGGTCACCACCGACTGCACCGCGCCATACTGGTAGGCGAAGCGGGTGGTGTCGTTGCCGACAGGATTCTCCGCGTATGGATCGCCGCCGCCCAGATTCAGATTGGTGTTCATGCGCACCTGGTTCTTGACCAGGGTGAAGGTGCAAATGACGTTGTCGTTCTTGCCGGGGCTCGTGTAGACCACCGTGACGCTGACGCGCTTGAGCTGGCGCTGGTAGTGGCCGGGATAGTCGCGGTCGTAGAGCGACTCGGGGAGCTCGAAGTCACAGGCGCCGGTGGCCAGCAACTGCAGGATGGGCGCCGGCTGGCCGGCCTGAACCGGCGGCAGCGACGCCAGGGACACGATGCGGCTGATCTCGTAGCGGCGCACGTTGAGATCCAGGTACGAAGCGTGCATGCGGTGCAGATCGGTCATGAGCGACTCGCCTGCCAGCAGGCCCTTATGCAGGCTGTCCCAGTAACCGAACTGAATGAAGCTCGCCGCCGGCAGGGCTAACTCGTACTGATACGTGCGCTCGGCGCGCTTTGCCATCGCGTACGCCAACCGGTAGCTCTGGAAGTACACGTCGGAGAGCTTCGACGCCAGCCAGTCGTACAGGTCCGAGTTGGTGAACTTGTTGGTCAGGAAATCGATCTGCTGCTGCAGATTGTCGATCATCGTCTGGTGGTCGGCTTGCTGCTGGGTTGCGATCTGAACCGCGAACCCCGCGGCGGTCTGCTCGTGGCTAAGGCGTTCGATCTCGATCTGCGCCTCGCTCGCCTGTTCGTTCCATTTGTCCCGGCGCTGTTGGTAGCCGCCGACCTCTTTGCCGAGCTTCGCCTGCCGGTCGAAAATGGTACCCAGGGTCTTCATGAAATTCGCGCCGGCCTTGGCACCCTCACCGAAATCGCGGCCTCCCAGCGCCCCGCTGGCGACCGGCGACCCGCCGAAGCCCGAGGCTCCGATCAGGAAGTTCGGGATTCCGAACAGGATTCCCGCCAGGACATACTCGGCGGCGATCAGTTCGAACCCAGCCAGCATGAGGTTCTGCCGGTCTATGGACGTCTGCTCCGAGTCGTTCACGAACTGGGACGCATGCTGGGTGTAGAAGCCGCTGCGGAGTTGCTGCACGGCGATCGATTGTCCGATCGCCGCCAGCCGCTCGTTGGCGGCATCGACCTGCCACTGGAAGATCTGGTTCTGCTCCACCAGAAGCTGCTGTTGAAGCGTGGGCAAAAGCAGTGCCAGGTCGTCGGCATCCTTCTTTTCGAGGGCCGCCAGAAGTTGCGAACCGAATGCACGGACGGTGTCGCAGAATTTCGTCGCCTGCCCGTACAACACGTCGTAGCGGTAGTTGGGCAGCGGCGCCGAGAGGTCGCCGAGGATGCTGGAGAGATCGACGCCGGCGGCCTCGGCCGCGGCGAGGAGTCCCGGATCGAGCGGCGCGTCGAACAGCGGCAGAGCCAGCGGCTGCCCGGTCAGCGAGAGGCAATGGCGCAGCTTGTACAGCCGGTCGTCGATCGTCTGCCACACGTTCAGCAATTGCGTGTTAGGCGGAATCTTGAAGTAGAAGGTCTCGGGCGGCGGCATGGGACCACCGCCACCGCCGGCCCCGCCGCCGCCGGCGGGCAGGAGGTTTTCGATCGCCACCATGGCGTTGGCGAAGGCATCGAGTTGGGGCTGCAGCGTCAGGAACGACGCGTCGGCGCGGGGCGGGGGCGGCACCGCTTGCGGCAGGGGCCCCATGATCTCCGAGGCGCGCACCAATAGCAGCGTGGCTTCCGAGAGATTCTCCCGCGACGCTGAGGCGAACAGATTGTCGGCCTTCGCGATCAACGTGTTCACATACGCCATGACGACCGCCTTCATGTACGCCACGGGCCGCAGGTCGGCCACCAGGAACGGATTAAATGGATTCGCCTGCCAGCTCAGCACCTGTCCGACCGCATCGGGGTCGTTCTGATTCACCGCCATCAGCAGGTTGTTGATGTTCTGCTGGGCCACCTGCGCGGTAGTCAAAGTCGAGAAGGGCAGCGTCACCCAGAAGCGCTGTGGCTCGGGCAGCGGACCCGGCGCAGTCGGATTGAAGATGTATTGCAGCCACGCCAGCGCGTCGTCGAACTGCTGGTTCTGTTTGAGCGATTGCGCGATGTAGAACGGAAGGTGGAAAAACACCTCCCAGTTGTAGACGGAGTACGGCGCGCTGCGGCTGAAGTCGATAATCTCGCCGTCCTCGCCCCAGTGAACGCGCCCCGGCACCGGATTGTATGTGTTCTTAAAACTGAAGGTGTCGCTGTGCGAGGGATCGACGGTCGCCGGCGACGCCTGCAGCGCCGGCTGGTACAGCGCGGGCAGCCCACCGTTGAAGATCTCGTGCCAGAAGAGGTTCGTGTAGGGGTGGTAGAAACGGTGGAACGTGTAACGTATCTGGAACGGGACCTGACTTGGATTCGACGGCGGCACCGGCCTCCATTGGCTACCGTACTCATACCAGCGCACCGCTTCCACGAAGTAAGCGCGCTTAGGGTCGGTATAGACGAAGTCGTTGCTCGGGTCGAATTGCAGATCCGTGTCCGGGCCGATCACCGCGTACGGCGCCTGCGCGGTCCAAAGCAGCGGTCCGACATTTTGCTCGTAGGGACTGACAGTCGTTGTGAAGTTGAGCGGGATCCCGGTGGACGAGCCAGGCGCGACCGGCTGCGTGACCAGCGCGCCCGTCTTGGGCACCAGCACGGCATCGTGATTGAGGTCTGCGTCCGGGCCGGAGAGTTCGGTGAGCTTCTCGGCCTCGTGCCCGTAATGCGCCTGGGCGTAGCTCAGGTAATTGCCGATGAAGAGGCCCTGAAGGATAACCGCCATGCTGCGCATTTGCAGCGCCTCGAAACGGCCGTCGAACACGGCACGGCCGATGTGCTCCGCCGTGCTCTGAATCGTCACGTCGAGCTTGAGACTGCCCGAATAACCCGGGCCCCACACGTCCCATTCGACCCAGAACGACGTGTAGCCCATGAGGCTCTGAAAATTCTGCGCGAGGTACTGGAAGACCCCGGAGAACACCTGTTGGCTGATCTCCTGCTCTGATGGCGGCTGCCCCTGCGTCCAGGAAATGCTTTCCCCGTAGCTGTAGCTGTAGGCCTTGTAGCGGAAGACCTCGATCCATAAGTCAGTGCGGTTGAGGTTGGTCGGCAGGTTCACCTTGATGCTGTACAAGGCCTCAATCGCGCGCTGCGTCGTATCCGCCTGGGGGTCCAGAAGAATGAGCGGTGCGTCGTAGAGCGTGCCGCCGGCGTGCGCCGCAGTGGTCCACCGGTTGTTTCGATAGGAGCTGGAACCAACATGGATCTCCACGTGGCGCGCCGGCGGAGCGTTGGTGGAAGCAGTCGTGCTCCCCTGGGCCGCCGGCACCTTCTGCTGAGGTTCGTTCGCCACCACCACCTCGATCCAGAAGATGTAGAGGCAGCGGCGGTGCACCACCGGCACCACCTGGTGTGACTTGATGTTCAGCGGAATCTTGACCCACGGCGTCCAAGCGTTGTTTTGGAACGTCCGGTGGTAGTAGGCCGGCGGGTCGGTGGAGGTGCGCCCGATCACGTGGGTGGTCGCCGTCACGGCGTCCTGGCACATGCCGCAGACCCGCAAGTGCGCGATCTGATCGAGCCGGTCGATGTAGTTCAGCACCACGGGCTCCAAACCGGTGGCGGTCCCGTTGGTCTGCCGCGCCTCCTGAACGAGTGTGTCGAAGATCTCCGACCGGTTGGGACGGTCCGCTTCCACCAGCCAGTTCTCCGGCCACAGGAAGATCTCACGGTCCGCCTGCCACAACCGGTAGCGCTGCATCCAGCTCCAGTCGTTCCATCCGTCGTCCTGAGTGATGTCGACTGCCACCGCCGGCTCCAGATTCATCAGGCAGCGCTCGACGAAAAGCTGCACCGTCTCGTACGCCTGCACCACGCGGGACGTGCTCATGCACGACGACATCTGGGTGTCGATGAGGAAGTAATCGAACAGACTGTTGCTGTCGGTCCCCCACGGCATCGGCGTCCACGGCGCCGCTCCCGTGTTGCGCTGCGAAGTGAGGTAGGCAACCAAGGCGTCGCGCCGGTCCTGCCTGAGCGGATCATTGAGCGACTGCACCACCGCGAGCCACGCCGCATTCGATGTCGCTCCTTTGATCGCCGCCAGCGCGGCAATTGAGGCCAGCGTCATCGGACTAGTTTCCGCGCTCCACAAGCTGAGCGCCGGCCCACTGCCATTGGTCGCGGTCGACATGTGCAGCAGGGTGCGCAGCAGGTTGTAGGTGGCGAGGTTGGCCCAGTCGCCCGCCGCAAGCGAAAGTCCGATGCTGGTCGCCAGGGACGTGATGTCGGCCGGCAGCGCGCCGCTGATTCCGGCGAATGCCGACTGCGCCGCCCCATCCGTGGCGAAGGCGTTGCTCGCCACGGCGGACAGCATGCCGGTAAGGCTGGTCACCGCGGGCGGCGGTGATAGTGTCGTGTTCTGCAAGGCGGTAAATGTTCGGTTGAGCTGCACCAACTGCACGGTGGCGAGCAACTGGTCGATGCTCTGATTCGCCTGCCCGGCCACCAACGGCAGGTTCGCGAAATCCACGCCGCCATATACCGCCGCGTTGGGCACAAGCCAGCTCAAGTCGGATGCCACCAGGTGAAGCTGCGTGGCGATGAAGCCGACCTTGTTCAACAGCCGGATCGAATTGTTCGCCGCCGTCTGCACCGCCGCCGGAATCGGCTGCAGCAGCAGTCCCTGGTCGGTGAGAGCGGCGAGCAGCGTCTCGGTCGAGGGCGGAACGTGGGGCACCACGAGCGTATTCATCAGATAGCTGGTGCTGTCCGCGGCCAGCGAGAGCGCGCTCGCGACTGCTGCGATGACCTGTTTCCCGGTCAAGTACACGACCAGCGGCGTCAGGACCAAGTTGGCGCGCGCGTCGAGCGCCGCGCCCGTGGCCGGCGCGCCCAGCAGGGTCAGCGTCGCCACCGCATTGGCAAGCTGCGCGGCGTTCATGAAAAGCGCGAACTGCGTGTTGATAAAAGTGCTGCGTGCCGGGTCGCCACCACTGAAACTGCCATCGACAATCGCCAGCGCGGTCTTCATCTGTGCCGGGTCGCTCAGGCTCGGATTGCCCGGATTCGTCGAAGGCGGCAGTTGCGCGAACTGCTTGCCCAGCGCGGTAAACGGCGGATCGCCGCCGCCGTAGACCGACTGTTGGACCTTCTGCATCGCCGCGATCACGGTCGCGACCGCCGCCTGGACTTGCGCGTCCGTAATCCCCGTCTTTGCCGGGTTCGTCGTCAGCACGTAATTCATCTGGTCCACGGTGAAGCCCGCTGACGCGATCGCCTTGGCGCGTTGCACGAAGGCAAGTGTCGCCGCGGGGGTCGCGAACACGCCCGTGATCGGAACTGGGCCAATCGCCTGCAGGTCGCTCAGGCTCAGCCGGAGCACGCGCCCCAGCGTCGCCACCCGGTAAATCAAGCTCAGGTTATTCAGGGTGCGGTGATTGTCGGTAAGCGCGAGCAGCGTGGTGGTGTCCGCGGCCGAAAGTTGCAGACCAGCCTGAATCGCCGGCGCGTGTGTCGCCAGGTCGACCGTCCCGTTCAGGTTCGCCACCTGCATCGCCGGGTCGGGGGTGAACGTGGGGTTGAGGAACAGAGAGTTGTAGAGTGGCGTGGTCTCGGTGCCGTCTGGATCTCGATGGCTCGCCGTGTCAATCGGCGCGTAAAACGCCAGAAGCTGTACAACCGAAAGCCCGGTTGCGTCCAGAAGTTGCCGCATCGTGAACAGGTTCACCAGGGTCTGCGGCGCCAGCGTGGGATCGCCGATGCCGGCCGCGGTTAGCAGCAGGTCCAGCTCCCACATCTTCCAGCCGGTCCGCGCCCATAGCCGCAGGAAACGGTGGATCAGGTCGAGCCGGCCCGCGTCGAGCGGCGCCAGCGTCTCCTTGCTCGTGTCGCACTGGTCGTTGATGCCCTGGATCGCCAGCGGCGGCCCGCCGCCGCGCGTCCATACCACGCCGATCAGTTCCAGAAGCTGCTCGTACGTAAGCCCCGCGGCTGCCAGAAATACGTCGACAGGCGCGAGGTCCACGACCGGGTTCGCCGTATTCCACACCCGCGGCAGCAGCGCGGCGGTAGCGGCTGTCGTGATCAAGGTGCGCTCCGGCAGCGAGATTCCGAATCGCTCGGCCGCGATCGGCAATTGTTGCGCCGTGGTGATCGGGCCGTGGAGCGGCAGAAACGCCTGGCGCAACTGCCACAGCGCCACATTCGATTTCGCCAACACCTGCCGCAGCAGATCCAGCGACCCGTCGTACGGCAGGGCTCGCGGGTACACCGCGTTTACCAGCGCGGCGTCCGCCCCAGGATTCGCGTTCGCCGGATCCGGGGCCGCCCGCAGCAGGTCGGCCGATAGCGCTGTCTGCCGCCACGCCGCCGGCATTGGCGGGTTGATCGTATCCGCCAGCAACTCGTTGACCACGTCGATGTACGGCAGCGGCGTATCGGTGTTGGGGCAGTTGAGCAGCAGGTTCACCAGGTCGGGACGCCGCGCGTTGAGCACGGCGAGCGCGTTGGCAAATCCCGTAATCCCTCTTGTCCGCCGCGAGAGCCAGAGCAGCAGGTCGGTCAGGTACGCCGCCGGGCTCAGGATGGACGTGCAGTCGTCCACCTCGCAGTAGTCCTGCGAGCCGAACAGCGTTTTCAGCGTGGCGTTCTGCGCGATGGCGTTGTTGATGATTCCGCCGTCAGGCTCCTTGGGTCCGAACGCGTGCGGCCACAAGCCGGCGAAGGATTGGTTGAACTGCGTGTACATCGCGACCACGCCGGCGTAGCGGGTGCGGGCCATCGCGTACGTCTTGTACGCATCGGCCGCAACAGCGCCCGCCTGCACGATCTTCGTGACGAACTGCTGCTTGCCCATGACCGCGACGCTGGACGCCGACGTAATCCCGGCTGCCAGCAATGTCTGCGCCATGTCCACATGCGGCGCGATCCGCAGCACGCGCTGCATCGCGTGAATATTCGCGAGCACCGCCGGCTTTTGCTCCTCGGGGATGCCTTTGAAGGCCGATGTGCCCGCCTGGTTCAGATAGATCTCGACGTTCTGGCGCCGCAGATCGAGCGCCGGATTGTTCCCGAAGAAGGTGTTGAGCGGGCTCTGCTGCGCCTCCGGCACGAACGCCGCAATCCGTGTGGATAGCGCGGCTGTGGGATAGGCAGCGGTGAGCCGCTCATAAGTCTCCATGGCGAAGGTGGCGGCGGGATCCTGGCCGGCTATGTTGGACGGCACCGCCTCGCTGCCCGTGCTCTGTATCAGTTTCAGCCAGTCCGCCTCAGAGAGTTTCGCCAAGTCGGAAAGGTTCTTGTACGTTCCACTTGTAAAGCCCTGTTGCAGGTTTGTAACGAGCGGCAGGGAGTTCTTGACGAACGCCCCAAGGGAAAGCGTCTGCCGCACAGCGGCCACTTCCTGCGGAGAGAATCCGTGCTTTCCGTCAGCCAGGGTGGCCCAGAACACTTCGAGCGGCTGCGTGTTCTGCACCAGCGCCTGGGCAAAAGCGGTCTGCTTCTGCTGTGCCAGCCCCGCAGCGTTCAACAGTTGGCCCAGGGTGGTCTTCCCCGTCTGGTACGGATTGCCGAGCAGATTGGACTGGCGCAATTTCTGCAGCGCGCCCACGATTTGCTCAACCTGGGTCGAAATCGCCCGCGGCACCACGCCGCTCGCCACCGCATTCTGCAGCGTACTGGTCTGTTGCGCCTCGTCCAGTCCTGCAATCAACGCCGCCACGTGCTGCACAAGCACTTCGATCAGAGTAAATTTCTGCGAGGCCGCCAACAACGACGGCGGCAGTGACGCCGGTACCCGCAACGCCAGGAACCCGAACCACGCCGGAGCCGTGATCTGGAAGGCTTTTTGCAGGCGCGCTGCCACAACCACCCGCATGATCTGCTCCGTCCCGCTCCCCGTCTCCGTCGCAAGAAAAGAGATGTCCTGGTGTTCGTCGTTCTCCACCAGGTCCATCAGCGTCAGATGCTGGAGCAGTGGAGTGATCGCTGCTAACAGCGTCCCGTACTGCGAAGGATCCGCGGGCGCAACCGTAAGATTGATGCTCAGATCCGCGGTCGCAACCGTCAGGGGCGAGACCAGGGGCACCCTCAGCCCGCCGCCCTCCGCCTCCACCACGAGTAGGATTTTGCCCGGCGCATTCTCGGGAATTTCATAGTTGAGGGAGTAGCGTCCGTCGTCCCCAGTACGACCGTGCGCCAGCCGCACGCGCTCGCGAAGGCGCTTCCACCAGAGCGTGACCGACGCGCCCTCGATTCCTTTACCGTACGCATCGGCCACCACGCCGTGCACATGGAAGCGGTCGTTGTCTGAATCCATAAATTCCCCTCATTTCCGAAAGCCGCCTCCGGCAGAGACGAGGAAGGCTTTCCGGTTTTGGCGCAGTGTCAGAGACCGCACATATCTTGGGTTGTTTATGTATGTTTGGATACCCAGCTCTGCCACGCTGGCGCGGATCGTCAGGTCAGTATACCCCAACTCAAGGCGCCGGGATCAACCGCAATGCGCTTCTTGATTAGACGACGCGGTTCAGAGAGCTACCGTCCTCGAGGCGACGAGAATGGCGGCATGTTGGGTATGCTTATGCGTCGGTAAAGCGCTCCGCCGGGCCAGGGGCCGAAATACCGCAAGGATGCGGGCAGCCCCTTCCGTTTTCGCTCACCGGCGGTCAGCTTGTAAGCGACGTAATATTTGTAGACGTTGCCGACATAGACGACAGTCTCCTCGCCCACACTTTGGGCTACTTCCAGCTCGACGTTCTCAAACCATTGGTTCGGGTCAAGACCGTCGTGCGCCGCCTTCTTTCGAAGATGCGCGATACGCGCGGGCCCGGCGTCATAGCTGGCGAATGTCAGGAAAGTCTTGTTCAGCAGATCTATCCCGGAATCGTTGAAATGGGTCGCGGCGATCTGGCGCAGTATTTTCGCGCCGGCGTGAATATTGTCATTGGCATTGCTGACATCCGGAATGTTTATTGGACTGGCCGCCGCGACCTTCGGCATCACCTGCATCACGCCGACCGCGCCTGCCGGACTTCTCCTACTCTGATCGAGCTGTGATTCCTGGTAGCCCTGCGCCGCAATCATAAGATAGTCAAAGTTAAACTCAGCGGCATATTTCTTGAAGAATTCCGAATAAGCAACAAACTTCCGAATCTCTTCCGGTGAAATGGAATCCCTAACCCACTTGGTGTTTTGCAGGTAGCGGCGTAGAAGTGTGTTTCCGAAAGTGGTTCCCGCCGCGTGATCTTTGAGAAACTCGTCGATTAACTGCTTGAGGTGGGGAGAATTCCTGCGCATCGCCCAGGCCGTTTCACCCTCTCTGGCGATCGCCAGTTCCGGATGTACCTTGACATTGGGGAGCACCTGCGCCCACAAATCGGCACGTTCTTTTCTCGACACAGTTGCGGGAATAAGGCCTGCATTGACCATCTCGATGAGATCGTCATCAATAAATACTGGTCGCCAGCCCTGATATTCAGCGGCGACTGACCCGCATTTAGGCGACGATCATTTAGTCGCTTCAGGTTTTCGTAGGATGCCGTCAGCGGATTGGCATAGATCGGCTCGCCAGCCAAACCATCAAAGCTCGCCACATTGGCCAAGGCCGAGCCCGTGACTACAACCTGCGAGACATTCTTCTGAATCGGAACCGAGAAAGCGACACGCTGCTCACGCTCAGGGGTAATGACGACTGGGTGGGCGATGAAGTCGCCTAGTCCTTGCGTCAGGGCGGCTTCGAGCTGGTCCGGCCGCATTGGAAGGAAGACGACACGGACCGGTAATTTGCCAGTATTCAGCTTCCGATTGAGGAACTTCTCGAACTCCTGCAGCGAGTCGTACTGGATTCCGTGGGGCCGGCCTGACAGATAGAAGAAGTCAATCGGGTTGATGATGACCAACGCCCGAATGGCGCGCTCTTTCACCATTTCGTCGAGATCGCCGGTGCGCTTTCCATAGTTTAAGGGCAACAGAAGTGTTTGATGGTCTGAGTTTGTTGTCGCTCCGTATTCGTTAGGAAACAGGGATCTGGAGAGTTTGAGTGCTTCCGATGTTTCCGGGTTGGGCCTTTGCTCCGCAGGCACCGTGGCCGGATGTTGTTCGCAAGCCACCAGAGCAAGCGAGGCGGCGGAGACCAGGATTAGTTTGTAGTCCACGACCTTAGCCGCACCGAGGGCGCCGGAAGCCAGCGTGCTGACGCGAGTAATCCAGATCCACCTAAAGGCTATGAAGAGCAACATGAAAAAGATAAGCAACGGCATCGCCTCCTCCTTCTCATGCCTTAACTTCCTACCCTCAGTATAGGCCGGTCGTTTTATCCTCGAACCAGCAGTAGAAATCTCCGGTATCGTTTTGTTGTACCGATAATCAAGGACTGGTCTTTTCGCGAATCTTAAACGATCACCCGGCAGGAGTCGGGGATCGTTGGCGAGGGTGGCAATGGCGCAGAACCGGAGGCGGGGCTTACCTGTTGAGGGCGATTCGATTCAGCTCCTCCAGCATATCCAACCGGTCTTTGACAGTGGGCTGGACAAATCGGATGTCGTGGAACTTCTCGATTCCTATGCCGTGGTGAGCAAATCCGCGTTCTTCACCGACCCAGACTTCCGGTGCTTTCTCGTATACTTGGATTTCCGTTGAGGCTGGGCTCTTTTCCTCGAAGTGAATGATGAAACCACAGCGGAACTTCGCCGGCCCTTCCGGCGTCCCGTACTCGGATTGCCAATAGAGTTCGCCTGTCGGTTCTTCGATCAGAAGGTCTCGGAGCCGCCGGGAACCATCGATTAGTTTGTACGGCTCCAGGAAATCTCCGGGATCGACCCACGTGACCAGCCAATCCGGAGGATAGTTTGGCGATTTGAGTTCCATCGCGCGCATACTCTGGAACGGGACCGTGGCGCCAGTAGCAGTGCTCTGGAATGGCGGCTGCGAGGTATCATGCACGCGTCTGAATTTGTCGAGAACAGCCGCTCGAAAATTGTCCGTATCTACCTCGTAGGTCCTCCTCACAACTCGCTTCTGAGGTGGGCCGTATCGCTTCACCTGGCCGGCCGTAGTGCATCCCGCCAGGCCGGTCAGCGCCAAGAGGATCCAGAGTCCGACACGACACACTGGCGGCGAAGGCTGAGGTGCGGTCACCCTCCGATTCTGACTATAAGCGTGGCGAACTGGAAGACTGCCGAACGTTAGAGTCAAGCTACGGAGCACTGGGGAATAGCCCTGTTGCCTACCGATGTCGGTACGAATCGCCCACTCGGATGGCTTGTGTCACCGAAACCCTCCAGATACCCTACCGGCAGGTGTGGGAACCACGCGGCGACCATCGACACATCCCGGTGGTCCCTCCAATAATGCTTACGAACATGCAAAGCCCGCGGGATCGCAAACTGAGGAGCGTTCTGGTCCTGGCGCCGGTTGAGGTCATGATTGCGGGGTGATCGCCCGACACCGCTATGATTGTGCTCCATCTCAAGGCAAGATCGGCAGTTCGGTTTACCGAACTTCAAGTTCTTCACGACAACCGATTCGCGGGTTCCAGAATTGCGATGGTCCGATATACCGGGTTTGCCATTTTTCTGTTGCTCCTTGCCCGATTTTGGCAACTGCAGATTCAGAATCCCCAGTTCTACGATGAGTTGGCTCAGGCAAATAGCATCAAATTCGTGCCGATCCCCGCGCCGCGCGGGCGCATCCTGGATCGCGATGGGCGTGTGCTGGCGGATAACCATGCTTCGTTCCAGTTGATCCTGGCGCGTCCGACCCTCAGGGAAGATCATCTGCGAACAATTGCCCACGGCCTGGATCTGGACTACACGGATCTCGCGGCCCGTATCGGGCATTTCAAGTCGGAACCCGAGTACGTGCCGGTTGTGATCAAGGACGAGTTGACGGCCGCAGATCTCGCGTTCCTCGATTCGCACCGTGAACTATTGGCCGAACTGGTGCTAATGCCGGCTCAACGCAGGCGCTACCCGCAAAATGGCACCCTTTCGCATGTGATCGGCTATACGGGAGAAATCAGCGACGGCGAACTGGATACACTCACGTTTGCCAAATACGATCCGCGCGACCTAATCGGAAAGTCCGGGATCGAGCGCCAGTACAACGATACCTTGATGGGCGTCGAGGGTCAGCGTCAACTTCTGGTGGACAGCCGCGGCCAGGTGCGTCAGGTGATTGGGGACCAGGCGGCAGTACCTGGCAAGGATATTCAACTCACAATTGATCTCGACCTCCAGGCGGTGGCGGAGTCGGCGATGGATGGGCGCACCGGAGCGGTGGTGGCGCTCGATCCGAGAACGGGCGAAGTTCTGGCGATGGTCAGCCGCCCGACCTTCGACGCCAACAGCTTCGCTGGCCGGATGAAAACCGAAGACTGGAAAGAGATCGCCGATAATCCCGACCACCCGCTGCTCAACCGAGCGATTCAAGCGCAGCAAGCACCGGGATCGACTTTCAAACCGTTCGTTGCACTGGCGGGCCTGGAAACCGGGACGATCAACGATGACTTCACAGTGCGCTGTTCCGGCGGTATCAACTTGTATGGTCGTTACCAGCACTGCTGGGCGAGAACGGGCCACGGTCCGATTTCTCTTCACAATGGAATCGTGCAGTCCTGCGACGTGTACTTTTACGTTCTGGGCAGCAAGCTGGGGATCGATAATATTGCAAAATACGCCAAGATCGCTGGAATGGGAGAGAGCACGGGAATTGATCTACCCCACGAGGGGGTCGGCATCGTGCCTTCCCCAGAATGGAAGCTGCGGAGTTTCCAGCAGCAGTGGTCAGATGGGGAAACACCGTCGGTCGCCATTGGGCAGGGCGCGCTCACGGTAACACCGCTGCAACTCGCTCGCGCCATCGGCGGCGTCGCGATGGGAGGCATCTGGCATCACCCGCATCTGCGCAAGGCCCTGGATGTCGAGGAGCAGCCTGACGTGTGGAAATTGAATCCTGCCAACGTGCACAAAGTGGTTGATGGCATGTACGGTGTGGTGAATGAAGACCATGGCACCGGGCGGCGCGCCCGGCTTGCCGATATCGACGTGTGCGGGAAAACCGGATCGGCACAGCTTGCTTCCAACGGTTATCTAAAGAGCATTGCGGCGGACGGTAACCTGAAGGACAACGCCTGGTTTGAAGGGTTCGCTCCCTGCTACGCGCCTGAAATTGTCGTCGTGGCATTGTTAGAGCATGGCGAGCATGGGCAGTTCGCTGCTCCGATTGTCAGGGATGTGATGAAGGCCTATTTCGTCAAGAAGGCGGGCATGCCGGCGCCGGCGCCACAAGGCCAATGAGAATTGCCCCTCGAAGGCAAACGTACTTTTCGGATGGTGGCGGCTGGTCAGCGAGACCTGCTGAGGCTCTTCTTGTCCTATGAATCTCGGCCCGCGACGCAGCCCGATCTCGACCATCAATTTTGCGGGATGAGAAAGCCCATGCCAGCGGCCGGGCGTCCATCGAGCGCGGCGGCATGTTCCATGATCCGCCGGGCATAATCCGCGACCATACGCACCCCCTCCTCGTACCGCGGATTGGGATTTCCAGGACCGCCGTTGTACGCCCCAACCGCACGAGCCACGTCTCCGTGGAACCGATCCAGCAAGTCGCGAAATAGGAGGCCGGCATATGTGGTGAGGACCTCCGGGTTCACTTCATCGGGATTAAAGTCCTCAGGTGGCCGGAGCTCCGCTGGTAACAATGAGTAGTCACGGGTGTCCTTTCGGTAGAGTTTGTGCGCGTAACGCAAGGTCTCGCGCGTGATCTGCCATACGCCGGACGCCTGATTCAGCACTAATACCTTCCCGCGGCGCCGCTTCAGAATGACATCCCCCCGGCCAGCCCGCCTTTTCCAAACAGCGTGGCTCAAATCCCCCTTCACGTCCATGTAGTTGTTTTCCATGGCCCCTATGCCCAGGAAGAAATCCAGCGGCAATGAAAAGAAGTCGCTGACCGTCACGATGTCATCTGCTAGCCGGCTGGCCTGAGATCGCGTCAGGGGCTTGGGAACCACTTCGATGCCACCTTGGACCCGCGGATCGGTGGCGGATTTGAAAGTAACAAATCTTTGGATATAGTCCTCCAGTTCCGGCCGCGTCAGGCTTTCCAGGCTCCGCTGGCTGGGCCGGTTGTACGCGGTTTCGAAGATGCCGGTCTGATACTGAAGCGCACGGTAGGTATCGATGTGGACAAACCGCCACTCATAGTCGGAGATCAGTCGACTCGCCTTTGCACGGGCGAGCAGATCCAGGGACGACAGGAGGTCGTTTGGGAGCCGCACCTGGATGTCATAGTCAATGGCCCCAGAGGATT
Source organism: uncultured Solibacteraceae bacterium (assembly GCA_964438005.1). Classification (GTDB taxonomy): domain Bacteria; phylum Acidobacteriota; class Terriglobia; order Bryobacterales; family Bryobacteraceae; genus PSRJ01. The sequence goes on from CAYTJD010000025.1 coordinate 110,899, forward strand.
TCCGGAACGTCAAAAGCATCTCTGTATTCTGGAAGAGCAAGCTCCCCCGCAGGTACGTGAACATCAGGTATGCGTAGAGCTCGTCGTCATAGCGAGCAATGCTGGCGACCAGAAACCGGTTTGGCAACGTAACGACCGAACGGCCACCAGACTGCTGGCATACCGGAATCAGCGTCATGGGCCGAACGACGAGCGGCCGCGGCCAAAGCCGGTACGCAGCCCATCCCACCGGACTGAGCAGGACGACGATCACCAAGCACGCCCAAATCGTCCGCATACAGACACGATATTCCATCTGTGACACGATGCGGCATCAAAATTCCCGGAAAGTGATTCGGGAGGGCCGCAACGTGCTGATTCTGAACGCGTGCCGGCGAGTTACCCGTCTCCGTCTGGAGCGGTATCACGAGTCGTCACGTCATCAGGGCACTGGCACCACCCCGACCGCGGTAGCGGTGGGCGGATCTTGTACCCATCACACCTGTGTCATGCATCACATTCATCGATGAGTATTGTGCTGATGATTGTAATCCTAGCGACCCTGGCGGTAGACGCCATTTGCGCTCGGGCGGACGGCTGGTAACATCCGTTCAGCCCGAGGTAACCCACGCGACGTAACCTAAATGAGAAACGCAATTTCTAATCAGTTTTGACGTGAACGATCACGCCGCTCTTGTGACGAAGCTCGCGGCGGCGGGTGAGTATGGGCGAGATGCCTGAGTTGCAATACATCCGCCCGGCTCCGCGGTCGTGCGGATCGCTCCGAACGAGCACGATTCCAGCTGACTCGATCGCAACATCCGTTCCAGCACCGATTGCGATTCCGACGTCTGCCGAAGGCCCGCATCACAGGCTAGCCGTGCCTATAAGAAATGAAGGCCTCTTGGCGCGGGCACATATCCTATAGCTCTTGCCTGCGGTGAGAATGCCGGCCCACCAACTCGCAATTCCACATATTGAATGCGGGCGTGCACTGCGCGCAGTGCGCCCACCCCGTTGAACCGAGCTTTCCAGATTTGCCTCCGTTCCGGTCCAAATTCTGCGGCATCTGCGGCATAATGCGCATAATGACTTGACTTCCGATGCTCCAGTGGATATATATTTCGGCTGTCGAAAAGCACCCGGGAGGAATCTGTGAAGATTGATGAATTTCCTATCGTTCGTATATCGCGCGTTCTGTCGGCCATTTTGAGCTACGCTCTCCTTACGTCTGGCATCGCTTTCGGTCAGGCCGTCTCCCAAATCAGCGGCATCGTCCGCGATGAGTCGGGAGCGGTTGTGGCGAGTGTCGAAGTGGCGGCTACGCAAACCGACACCGGGTTCAAACGAAGCGCCGTGACCGATGCCAATGGCTACTACGTCCTGACAAACCTGCCGTTGGGGCCGTATCGTTTGGAAGCGGGCAAGATGGGGTTCAGCACGTATGTCCAGACCGGAATCCAATTGCAGGTTGGCGCCGCGCCGGAAGTCCCGATTACGATCCGGGTCGGCGCCGTCACCGAACAGGTCCAAGTCGAAGCCAACGTCAGCCAAGTGGAAACACAAACCGCAGGTGTCGGCGGAGTGATCGAGACCCAGCGGATTGTTGACCTGCCTCTGAACGGGCGCGATCCCACACAGTTGATCACGCTGGTCGGCGCCGCCGTGCAGGGCGCGGCCAATCCCAGTTACGACATGCACACCGGGTATAAATTCGCTGTAGCGGGGGGAACCGGCGCGGGCGTTCAATACAACTGGGACGGTGCAAATTATGTATCTCAGTTCACCGGCGTCGGCATGCTTCTGCCATTCCCCGACGCGCTCCAGGAGTTCAAGGTGTCCACCAGTGCGCAGGATGCCTCCAACGTAGGGCAGGGGGCTGCATCCGTCAGTGCGGTGACCAAATCCGGCACCAATGGCTTCCATGGCGACCTGTTCGAGTTTCTTCGCAATTACGACTTAAATGGCCGGGACTTCTTCGCCCAGACGTCTGCCCGGGATGGCTTGAAGCGCAACCAGTTCGGCGGGACCTTCGGAGGTCCAATCAAGAAAGACAAGGTATTTTTCTTCCTCGGCTATCAAGAGACGATGGTCCGCCAGGTCCCTATCATCTCGCAGGAATTTGTTCCCACCGCTCAGGAGTTGACCGGGGATTTTACGGCTTGGGCTAAGTGCCAGGGCGGCATCCAGTTGCGAGGCGGGTTCGTAAATAACATGATCAGCCCCGCGGCGTTTAACCCGGTGGCTGTCAAAGTTGCCTCGCTTCTACCGCAAGGGACGGGCCCTTGCGGCGTTTTTACTCAGTCCTATCCGCTCCATGAGAACGATCTGCAGGCTCCGGCCCGGCTGGATTATCAGCGTAGCGATAAACAAACGCTTTTTGCGCGAATCATGATCGCCCGGCAGGATGCCGTGGTGCCTTATACGCTGCAACCCAGCAGTATCCTGGCGGCGGATGGAGTCGGCAACGATATGCAGGAAACCACGTTCACTCTCGGCGATACCTACCTGATCAGACCAAGCGTGGTTAACTCTACACGGCTGTTCTTTAATCGCGTAGCGGCCAATCTTCCGGGCGCCAAGATGGTTGGCCCCCAAGACGTCGGCATCAACATGTATACTTATCAGCCGAACTACCTGCCTATCAGAGTGGTGGGTGCCTTCACGCTGGGCGGCGGCCAGTTCAGCCAGAATTCCTTCGCGTATACAACCAGCTTCGGGCTGAATGAGGACTTCAGCATCAGCCATGGCTCGCACCTGTTCCGCTTCGGCGGCTACTTCATGCACACCAACGAGTGGTCGGTGGCGCAGGCCTGGTCCGCAGGTTCTTTTACCTTTGCCCCAGCCTTAACGGGCAATGGCCTCACGGACTTCTTTCTGGGCTTCGCGGCTCAGTTCCGCCAAGCCAATCCGAATCCTGTCAACGCACGCGAGAACTCCATGGCCTTGTATGTGCAGGACACCTGGAAGCTCACTCCTAAGCTGACTCTGAACTACGGGCTTGCTTGGGATCCACTTTTTGGCGTGTCGTTCCCGCAGGGCGACTCGTACACCTTCAACCTCGGTAACTTCTATCAGGGCACTACGAGCAAGGCTATTCCCAACGCGCCTCCGGGTTTTCTGTATCCCGGCGACTCCGGGTTTTCCGGCACCTCGCCGATCAATCCGAAATATAGCTACGTGGATCCGCGCCTCAGTCTGGCCTGGGATCCTTTCGGAGACGGCAAGACTGCCATCCGCGCCGGCGCCGGGATCTCGCATGCCCTCGTTCCGCTCGACTTGCAACTCAATACCGAATCTTCTTCGCCGTTCCGCTTAACGCAGATCCCCACTGGTATTTTCAACGGCCTGTCTAACCCTTTTCCGGGCGGGGATCCTTTCCCTTATAACTACAACAAGTCGAATCCGTTCTTTGCGCCGTATGGCAGCTATCTCCCGATACCGCAGAATCTCAATGCTCAAACTCTGTATTCCTGGAATTTGGGAGTGCAGCGGCAGATCACCCAGGGATGGTTTCTTTCGGCCACGTACCTCGGAAACCATTACGTCCATATCTGGGACGCGGTGGAACTGAATCCTGGCGTGTATATTCCAGGCAACTGTGCCGCGGGCCAGTACGGTCTTGCGGCGGCCGGCCCCTGCACGAGCTCAAGTAATATCAATCAGCGCCGCGCTTTGAACTTAGCCCGTCCCGGCACGCAGCTCGGATATCTTACTATGTACGATGACGGAGGCACTGAAGGATACAACGGTCTTCTGGTAACGTCCACCTGGCGATTCCACAACAACCTCACCTTAAACGCCAACTACACCTGGTCCCACTGTATCGGAATGGCCGATCTGACGCAGGGCAGCGTTCTGAACCCCGGTCAGAATTATTTGCACCAAGGCTTTGGACAGAACGTCGCTCCCGCAGACCGAAACCTCGACTACGGCAATTGCCCGTTGGACCGGCGCCAGATTGCGAATGTTACGTTCGTCTACCAGACTCCGAAACTCTCGGGGTTCGCCGGCCGTCTGGCCTCGGACTGGACGCTCTCGACGCTCGTCACCGCCAGCACGGGTCCATTCTTCTCTGTCTTTACCGGTACGACTCCCGACCCGATCACCGGTATCGGCGGGAACCCTCCCGGAAACCAACGTCCAAACCAGGTACTGGCGGACACGGCTTCGCCCAATCGAGGGCAGCCCTGTGCCAATGTCGCTCCGTGCGTGCAATGGCTAAACCCAGCCGCATTTGCCCAGCCTTCTTACGGCGGAGTGCCAAATGGCGGGTTCGGCAATATGGGCCCCTACAGTTTGCTCGGCCCGCGATTCTGGCAGTGGGATCAATCGATAGCCAGAAACTTCCGGATCAAAGAAGGCCAGAGCCTCCAGGTCCGAGCTGAGTTCTACAACATCACGAATAGTGTTCGACTCGGCCTTGGCTACGGGGGCGCTCTCGGAAGCACTAGCGGGACAAACTTCGGCACGACATTCGGCTCTGCCACTACGGACGCTACGCCCGACGCGTCGACTACGGCTCCCTCCCGGGTGATACAGTTCGCGATGAAATACGTGTTTTGACGACAGGGCTCATTTCGAGCTGCACGCCTCGGGATGCCAGCCGGCTGCGTCGGCCTGCTTCTTGAAATTTACGGCTGTCTCGTACTTATTAGTAAGAAACGTCGCGTCTTCAAACGTCGACGACACCACCAGGTACCTGGCGCCATCAGGCTCCTGGATCACGTCGTAATACTCCGTCAGAACGCCTTTGTCGCTATACGGAACGCCATTCTTTCGCAGATATCCGGCTCGGATATGCGTGGTCACTACCTTGAGCGCGCCGCTGGGAACGAGCGCGGCGCCGGCAATGCCGCCCGGCCCGGGAACCATATCCCAGGAAGCCTGCGAGATGCCCTGCCAGTCCCCGCCCTGGCTTCGCGGCGTGCCGAAATAGAACGTGCGCACTTGGCGGCCGGCATCGGTTTCGAGCCTCAGGGTCTGTTCGTCCTCCCAAGTAATGTGGATGCGTCCCGGGACGCGCATGATACTCGGCGCGCCGTAACTCCTGCACTGCTCGCCTGCGGCCTCATCCTTGGCTGGATCCCATGCGTCCGCCTGTTTGCGGGCCTCGGCGTTGAGCGGCAGGCCTTGATAATCCCCCTTAGGCGGAAGGGTCATACGCCAGCGCCAGTCCGTGGTCACGTTGGCCGCCCAGTATCCCGTCAAGTCCACCGGCGCTGCCGCTTTCGGCGTCTGCGGCGGTTGCGCTCCGCGCCCGCCGCGGCCCTGCGCGTAGACACTGAGGCCAACAGACAGAAACATCATGCTGGCGAACGCGCCGCGATTCATCGGAAAGAGTTTAGCAAAAGATGTAGTATCGAGAAATGCATTTCCGTGCCGCACTCATTTTGTTCGCCACGCTGCTTCTTGCACAGAATGCTCCGCCGCCCTCGCCCGGGGCCGACCTTTCCGGCATGTACACGCCAGACCGCGATCTGGACCCCGGCTTAGGTACCGCTGCCGGAAGAATGGTGGATTACGGCGGCATCCCGCTCAACGAGGCCGGCCGCATGTACGCTCTGGCCTGGGACGCTTCGCGCATCACTGTTCGCCAACAGCAATGCGCCGGCTATGTGCCGCCCTACATGTTTGTCGCTCCCGGCAACTACCGTATTTTTGAAGACCGCGATCCGTTTACCCAGCAACTTCTGTCCATCAGCGTATACGGGCAGATCGCTGAGGGCCAGCATCAGATCTTCATGGACGGCCGTCCGCACCCGCCTGCCTACGCCATTCATACGTTTCCGGGTTTCTCCACGGGCAAATATGAAGGCGGCATTCTCACCGTAGAGACAACTCACATCAAGCGCGGTTGGATCCGCGCACCGGGCGTGGCGCAAAGCGACGAGGCTACCGTGCGTGAGCATTTCATCCGGCATGGCGACCGCATCACGATTTTCTCGGTCACCACCGACCCGGTCTTTCTCGCCGAGCCATTCGCCAAAGTGCAGATTCTGTTGCGCTATACCAAAGATCCCAATGCCTGGCTGTACGCCTGCGATGATGGCGAACAGATCCTCGACAAAACGGATGATCGCGTGCCCGCCTATCCTTTGGGAGAGAATCCTTTCCTGCGGGAGTACTCCGACAAGGTACATGTCCCGCTGCTGGGCGCCCTGGGAGGACCCGAAACGACGCGCCCCGACTTCGTTGGCAAATTGAAAACCGCCCCCGATGCCGAAGCGCTGGCCGAAACCCGTCCGTCAAATAGCCCGCGCCAGGTGAGCCAGGCGAAAGACCCCAACCCGAATGACGGCGAGATTCACGTGTGGCCGGTCCAGGGCAATGTTTACATGCTCGTGGGCGATGGCGCCAACATGGCCGTGCAAATCGGCCCGCAGGGCGCTTTCGTCGTCGACACCGGGGCTGGCAAACTGAGCGAGATCGCAATCGCGGCCATTGGAAAGCTGACTCCACGACGCATTCAGTTCGTGGTCAATACCAGCGTCCATGCCGACCACATCGGCGGCAATTTGAAATTTCACGCGGCGGGCCAGGATCCCAGTCTGTTCGGATCCTTCTTCTCCAACGGACGCCCCGAGGCGGGAACTACCGCGACTCTCATCGCCCACCAGAACGTTCAGAATCGCATGATCTCAGATAAAAGCGCCAACCCGGTTCCAGTGGAGGCCTGGCCTACTGACACCTATCTGCGCGAACGCCGCAGAAAGTTCCACAACGGAGAGGGCGTGGAAATCTTTTGGATGCCCAATGCCAGCACCGATGGCGATTCCATCGTGCATTTCCGCCGCTCCGATGTCCTGGCAACCGGTGACATCTTCGATACTACGCGCTATCCGTTGATCGATCTGAAAAACGGCGGCAGCGTTCAAGGTGAAATCAAAGCGCTGAACTTCATCCTGGACCGCACTCTCTATGAGCACGACGAAGACAACGGCACAATTATCATTCCCGGCCATGGCCGGCTGTGCAATGAATTTGAGGTCGCTGAGTACCGCGATATGCTGGTCATCATTCGCGACCGCATCCAAGCGATGATCAACAGGAATGCCAGCCTGGAAGAGGTGAAAGCCGCCAGGCCCACCATTGATTACGACACCCGCTTCGGCGCCAATTCGGGTCCCTGGACCACGGACATGTTCATCGAGGCGATCTATACCAGCTTGAAGACTCCACCGCCCCCGCCGAAGTAAGGAGGCAAGATTCATGAAGTGCCATGTCTTATCGATCGCGATACTGGCTTTCGCGGCTCAGGCTCAACATGCACCCTACCCGCCTTTCACCGCGCAACAGGCGGAACTCGGAAAACAACTCGCCATTAGATCGGCCGAGATCCGCAAACAGATTACCGATCTCGCGGCGCCGGCCGAGCCGTTCCGGATCATGGGGAACCTGTATTTCGTCGGCAATGCCAACGGAGAGGTCTTCCTGCTGACGTCGCCCCAAGGTCACATCATGCTCGGCACGGGGGCAGCCAATTCCGCGGAAGCGGTCCAGCACAACATCGAAAGCCTCGGCTTCAAAATGACGGACATCAAGGCCATTCTGACGAATCACAACCACGGGGACCAGTCCGGCGGAGCCGCATATATGAAAGAAAAAACCGGCGCCCCGCTGATGGCCGGGTTTGCTGAAGTTCCGTATATTGAGCACGGAATATTCAACCCTCCTGCCATCCCGGTGACGCCGGCGCCTGAAGGAAGGGGCGGCGGCCGCGGAGGCCCTCCCCGCTATCCGCCGGCTCACGTCGATCGCGCCCTGTTCGACGGCGATGTGATCAAAGTGGGACCGCTCAGCGTCACCGCGTACCTGATACCGGGCCACAGTCCCTCATCCACAACTTTCGCCTACAGCGTGCGGGACGGCGGCCGCGATTACAAGGTCGTCGAGTTTTGCTGCTGGGAATATCCCGAAGATCTGACGCAAAACGGCTACATCACAGAGGCGAGCGTCCGGCATACCTTCGAGACCTTGCACAAGCTCTACCCGATCGACATTTACCTCGAACTGGGCGCTTACGCCTGGGGCGGGGTCTTAGTCCAGACTTCCGGCACAATCAGCGAGCGAATGGCCAATCTGAAGGCGAATAACAAATTGTTCGTGAATCGCGAAGTCTTTAACCAGTTCTCCGCGGCCCGCGAGGTGGAATTCGAAGAGAAGATGGCACGGATCAAGGCAAACAAATAGGCGGGGCAGGCCGTCAGCCTGCCTTTTTCATCAACGCCAGGCTGGTTGTCAGAAGCCGAGCAGGCGTTCCTCTACGTCGCTGCCGGCGACATGTAATGTTCTTCCATCGTAATCGTTCGCGTGCAAGAGTCCGTCTCCGTATTATCGGGAGCGTTGATCGTTCGTTGGGACGGCTGGACGCCGGTGACAAGATCAGCAGCGTCAATGGCAGCTATTGATCGGCTGGATGCGACAAGCCAGACGTTGCAACGGCGGTAGCTGAAGGAGTAGTATGCCCCTTGTGTCGAATCGCGTGTCTGCGGCCTTGATACTGGTTTTTTCGATTAATGGGTATGGGCAGCGCGGCGGGCGCGGGGCTCCGCAACCACCGCCGACCCCGCGTGCGGCCGCGCGCATCGACATCACGGGGTATTGGGTGTCGCTGGTTACGGAGGACTGGCGATACCGCCAGTTCACGCCGCCGAAGGGGGATTACGAATCCGTTCCTCTGAACCCGGCGGGGAAAATGGCCGCCGATGCCTGGGACCCGGCCAAAGATGACGCGGCCGGCGAGCAGTGTAAGGCCTATGGCGCTGGCGGGCTGATGCGGATGCCTACCCGTTTGCATGTCACCTGGCAAGACGACCGCACGCTGAAACTGGAGACCGACGCGGGCACCCAGACGCGGGTTTTTCATTTCGAACCGGTGCAGGTGGCCGGTGGCGACTGGCAAGGAGTTTCTGTGGCGTCCTGGGACTACCCGCGGCCGCCCGTGTACTCCTCATTCGGCGGGCTCGATTTTGGATTTCCACCACCTGCGGCTCCGGGCGGATCACTAAGAGTAATTACGACCAAGCTAAGACCCGGATATTTGCGCAAGAATGGCGTGCCGTACGGAAGCGGCACGGTCCTGACCGAGTATTTCGATCGCTTTGACGTGCCGGGCGAGGAGACACTCTTGTTAGTCACAACGGAAGTAGTGGATCCCGAGTACCTGGCGCAGCCTTTTTGGACAAGTACCCATTTCCGGAAACAGAACGATGCTTCGGGCTGGACTCCGGCGCCATGCCTGTCACGATGAAAAAGCAACTGAGATTGGGATTTCTGTTGGCGCTGATCAGCGCGGCGACCGTTTCTGCTCAAGGGCCGCCGCCCGGCGCTTTCGCCATAGACATTGAAGGCTACTGGACTCCGGCTTTGCATGAGGATGGGCTGGAGCGCGGAGGCGGTCCGGAGATCGCGGATTACGGCGGGTTCGCGTTGAATGAGGCCGGCCGCCTGTTCGCCTTATCTTACGATCCGTCGCGGCTGACACTGCGCCACCATCAATGTGACGGCTACGTAATGCCGTATCAGATGCGGGCAGTGGGGAATTTCCGGATCTGGGAAGACCGGGATCCGCACACGCAACAGTTAGTTGCCATACACATCTGGGCGCAGACTACCGAGGGAAACCGGGTTGTCTGGATGGATGGGCGCCCGCACCCTCCCGCCTGGGCTCCGCACAGCTTCGCAGGATTCTCGACGGGGCAGTTCATTGGAAATGCGCTCGTAATTCGAACCACACATCTGAAGCAAGGCTGGCTGCGGCGGAACGGCTCTCCGGAGAGTGACCAGGCCACCGTAGTGGAATTTGTCGTTCGCCATGGGGAGCATCTCATCGATACGACGGTAGTGACCGATCCGGTATATTTGACCGAGCCGGAGGTTCGCAGCAACGACTACGTCCGCCAGCCCGCGGACCCTCACGCGTGGTTGTATGCGTGCGACGACGGAGAGGAGATTACCGGCAGAGCGCCGGACGTGGTGCCCAATTATCCTTTGGGCAAACAACCATTTGCCAGGGAGTATTCAGAGCGATACAAACTGCCTTTGATCGCAAGCCTGGCCGGAGCCGAGTCGATTTATCCTGGGTATGCCGCAAAGGCCAGGGCTGCGACGGAAGCCGAAGGCGTGGCCAAACTGCAGCCCGCGCCGAACCAGCGGCCCGAAACCAGCCGGGCGCAGGACTCGGAACCGCACGATGGGGAAATCCATGTGCTGCCGATTCGCGAACACGCATATATGTTAATCGGGGACGGCGGAAACATAGTTGTTCAGACCGGTGATCAAGGGGCATTTGTCGTGGACAGCGGCGAGGGCAAGTTGTCCGATAAAGTGATCGCGGCGATCCGCCAGCTAAGCGAGAAGCCGATCCAGTTCCTTGCCAATACCAGCGCGCGTGCTGCCCACGTGGGAGGGAACAGCAAACTAGGGGCAGCTGGTTCGGACCCCAGCCTCCCCGGCTCTTTCTTCGATTTGCAGTCGCCAGGGAGAGCGACGGGACTGTTATCCGATCCGGCGCATCACGCCACTCTGATCGCTCATAACAACGTGGTGATTCGCCTCCAGGCGGCGAAGGCGCCGCCTGATGCGATTCCGGCCGATACCTATCTGGAAGAACGCCGGCGAAAATTCCACAATGGGGAATTAATCGAGCTGTTTTACGAGCCCAACGCCGTGACCGATGGAGACAGCATTGTTCATTTCCGCCATGCCGATGTCATTGCCGCCGGCGATATCTTCAACACGACGCAATACCCGTTTATCGATTTGCAGAGCGGCGGCAGCGTCCAGGGAGAGATTCGGGCACTCAATGATATTTTGAACCGAACCGGGTATGAACACGATGAGAACGGCGGTACATACATCGTTCCCGGGCACGGCTATTTGAGCGACGAGCACGAGGTAACGGAGTATCGGGACATGGTGGTTATCGTGCGAGATCGAGTTCGGACGATGATTAACGCTGGTGCAACCTTGGAGCAGGTGCAGGCGGCGCGGGTTACGGCGGATTACGACACCCGTTATGGTGCCAATGACGGCCCCTGGACCACCAGTAAGTTTATCGAAGCCGTCTATCGGAGTCTGAAGGAACCCGTGGGGAAGCCGAAATGAAGATTGGGCCGGGTACCGCAACACTGGCTCTCCTTGTATCTACGGTTGCATCAGCTCAACCTTCCGATCAGCGGCCGAAGATGGCCGAAGATGTTTTTAAAAATATTCAGGTTCTGAAGGGTATCCCCGTAAATGAGTTCATGGACACCATGGGGTTCTTTTCCGCCGCTACGGGCCTGAACTGCACCGGCTGCCATGTGGCGGAGAGCCTGCAGGACCTCGCTAAGTTCGCCGAAGACGTTCCGCGCAAGCGCACGGCTCGGCGGATGATCACCATGGTGCAGGGCATGAACAAGGCGAACTTCGGCGGCCGCCGCGCCCTCACCTGCTACACGTGCCACCGCGGGACACAAGTGCCGGAAGTGATCCCGAGCCTGATGGAGCAGTACAGTGTTCCTCCTGAGGACCCGGACCGCATCGAGATCGTGGCTGATGGACCCAAAGAGCCCACGCCCGAGCAGATCTTAGATAAGTACATTGGGGCGCTCGGAGGCGCGGAGCGCCTGGCGGCCCTCACCAGCTTCATCGCCAAGGGCAGTATCGAAGGTTACGACACGTATCACGTGAAGGTCCCGCTGGAGATCTACGCCAAAGCGCCAGATCAGCGCAAGATGATCTATCACACGCAGAATGGCGACAGCACCAGCGTTTTCGATGGACAGAGAGGCTGGCTGGCGGCCGTCGACAAACCTCTGCCGCTGCTGGCTTTGCTGCCGGGAGCCGAACTCGATGCGGCGAAGTTGGATGCGGATCTCTGCTTCCCCGGTGGGATTAAGCGCGCCTTGAATCAGTGGAAGACCGGATTTCCGGTGACGACCATTAACGATAAGGAAGTCAACGTGATTCAGGGCACGGGCGCGGGCGGCTCGCGCTTCAAACTGTACTTTGATGCCAAGAGCGGCCTTTTGATGCGGCAAGTCCGTTACACCGACACGCCGGTCGGGATGGTTCCGACCGAAGTAGACTACTCGGATTACCGCGAAGTAGCCGGAGTCCGGATGCCGTACAAGATGGTAGTCACCTGGACCGACGGCCAGTCGAATATATTGCTCACGGATGTACAGCCGAACGCCGGCGTCGATACGGCACAGTTCGCTAGACCGGCGCCTGCCGTTCTAAAGCCCAAAGGGGGAGCACAATAAATACGCCGTTCTCGATTGATGCGGGCGTAACCTGGAGGAATTATGACGAAACTCAATAAGCTGGCCTTCGCCCTGGGTGCGGGACTTCTACTTCTGCCCGCACTGAGCTGGGGGCATCACGGCAGCGCAATTTCCTATGACACGGCCCACCTGTGGACAACCTGGGCGACTGTGACGGAATTCAATTACTTGAATCCCCACCCTTCAATGACTTTCGATCGCGTAACCAAGGACGGGAAAACCGAGCACTGGGTGGCCGAACTGCTCACGAATCCATCGGAGCTGGTCCGCGCGGGTTGGACTAAGAGCCGGAGCATGGACGCGCTGAAGCCGGGCACGCGAGTGAAGCTGTATATCGGGACTTCGCGCGCCGGCGGCTTCAGCGGGATCATCATGAAGATTGAAGACGAGCACGGCGAAAATATAGTCGGCACACGTGCGAATGCAACCGGCGTGGATAAAGATGGGGTGCCGGGCGGACTCCAGCCGAGTGGCGCGGACAAACTGCCGGGCCAGGACATTAAGGAATGAACAGTATGGCGAACCACAGCTTCTGGTCCCGACTCATCCTGCGTTCCTTGGCGGCGTTTCCGGCGATTCTGCTGGCCCAAGCGCCAGGCGGAGGCGGAGCGGCAGGCTCCAATCGTGGGAAGCCGGAAGACGCGTTTATTTCATCGGACAAGGACACGCGTCCGTACAATAAGCATGACTTTAACGGTTTGTGGAGCCGCAACCCGCAGACTTATGGTTTGCCGGCGTGTTCGGAGTGCCGCGACCCGGGACCCTGGCCTGGGAATGGATACGGTTTCCATGGCACGCCGCCGCCGCGGACCGCGGAGGGAGAGAAGCGGCTGATGGCGAGCAAGCCGGGCCGCGGACTTGAACTCGGGAGCGACGAAGCGAAGCGGCGAACCGATCTGGATATCGGGATGCGCCGCGCGGTCCTGCCGGCCTTCGGAAATGACCCGGAGGCGCGCTGTGAACCTCTCGGCCTGGCACGATTGATTACCTTTTCGGGCGGCGGAGCCAGCATGGAGATGATTCATACGCCGGCGAATGACCGGATCATCCAACGGTTTGAATGGACCTGGGATAACCGCGAGATCTGGATGGACGGGCGAAAGATCCCTAATATTGACGATTACCTGCCGCGCTACAACGGGTACTCGACCGGCAACTGGGAGGGCGACACTCTGGTGGTCACGTCCTCCGGGTTTGACGACCGGCAATGGCTCGATCAATACGGCTACCCGATCAGTGATCACGCCGTCTTGGAAGAGCGCTGGGACCGCCCTAGCCCGAACCGCCTGCGCGTGCAATTGACGCTGACAGATCCTGTGATGTACACACAGCCGTGGAAATCGAGTTTGAAAGTCTGGGGTCTGGTTCCGAAAGAGAAGATGGCGGTGGCCGGCTGGTCTGGGATTCTGGAAGATCGCTGCGTGCCGTCGGACGAGTCGTTTTTCAACAAATTCCGCGATCACGCGGCGGGCAAGAAATAGACCCGGAATAGCAGACCTGCGCCAACTCGGGAAGGCCAACTTCAATCAGTCAGGTAGGGCTTGACTAACTGCGTGAGGGGTTCCTTCGCTCCGACCATCGCTCGTCGCACGTTCAATTACAGTTGATTTGCGACTTAAATATGACTCCCACTGTGTCATTCAACATAATAGGCAACTTATTTTCGCCCGGGTTACGGTAACCGATAACGGCCCCGAGTAACTCAGGCAAGCTTCATCCGGCGCAACAAGGCAGTGTATCGAACATCGGAGCGGAGGGGCTCGTAAGGAGAATCCCACTTGAGCGTTAGATCCAAATCTTTTTGGTCAATCGCCTTCTCCAACCACTCGAATGCGCTATCGTTTTCACCCAGGCCAATGTAAACTTGAGCGATCGCGAGGGCCGGAAAAGGCTCGTTACGCGCTCGGCGCAGAAAATCCTTCAAAATCGCCCGTGCCTCTGCTGTTTTCCCGGAGACTGCATAAGCCCACCCCAGTAGACCCATTCTCTTGGGTCCGTTCATAAACTGATTCGCCTTCTGGAATTCCGCGATGCCTTCGGCTCGCATCCCTTTCAGGACATAAGCCATCCCGAGACCTTGATGCGCCAGGCCGAAATTGGGATCAAGCGCGAGAGCGCTGCAGAATTGCCGGATCGCCTCATCGTAATGTCCCACGACCGAGAGATATCCGGCGAGGGCCTGCACCGCATATGGGGAAACCGGATCTAGCTCTGCTGCAATACGGCGATGGATCAATACCTCATCTTTGCGCCCCACGAGAGCGAGATACTTGGCATACCACAAGTGGCCTACGGCATTGCCCGGACTGAGTTTTAAGCCTACTTGGAATTCCTTTTCCGCAGTCGCCCAGTCGAATTCGTATTCCGCCGCGATCGCGAGATCGAAATGCGGCTCACCCAGCGTACTGTCTAGTTCCGTAGCCCGCGATGCGGCTGCCCTGATCTTAGAAAGAACTTCGGCGGGCGCGGCTGTAGCCACCTGCGGCTCCATTACGTAGCAGTCGGCTAAGGCGGCGTGAGCACGCGCGAAAGAAGGATCCTCGGCAATGGCCTCTTCGAAATATCGAATTGCCACCTTCAAGCTAGCGTCCGTTAGCTTATTCCAGAAGTACAAACCCTTTAGATAGCCTTGATAAGCGGCCGGATTGGGCGAGAACTGGCGGCGAATGAAGTCCTGTGTACTTCTGGAAGCCCGGCCTAAGCCGAGTACATTTGCCACGGCCATCGCGATTTCAGACGGAACACTTCGCAGATCCCCCAACTCGCGCTCGTAGCTGCCCGACCACAGGTGGTAGTTATCGGATGCGCTGTTGAGCTGAACCGCAACCCGAACGCGCCGCCCGGTCTCGTGAATACTGCCCACAACCACCGATTGCACGTGCAGTTGTCGAGCGATCTCACGAATATCCACGGGCTTCCCCTTGAATCGAAACGCTGATGTACGGGCCACAACCTGCAATTCAGGAAATTGCTGAAGGGAATCGATCAATTCTTCCGCCAGCCCGTCCGTGAGAAACTCACGATCATTCCGATCACCAACGCTCACAAACGGCAGAACAGCGATCGACTGCGTGTCTCTCGACCGAACGTGGTCCCAATAACCGGAACGCAATGCCCAGAAAGCCGCTGATCCGGAAGCCAAGAGAAACAAAACGACGAGTACAACAGCCCCAGTGCTCCATGGTAACCGCGTCCACCTCTTCGGATCACCAGGCGCGAGGTTTGACTCGGCAACAGTGAGTTCCGCCTCTTCGGACTGTTTCGGCCGCCGAAAAACCGGTGTATAGGATCCTTTCTGCAGTTCGATCCGCAGGCGGTCGTGCTGCCCCTCAGTCTCGTAGTATTTCGCAAGCCTAGCCCGAAGCTTGGTTGCCTGGGTACGCACGATGGGGTCCAAGCGAGGGTCGAAGGACTCACCTCGGTTCAGAGCTTCGATCCCTATATTGGATTCCTTAAGCTGGTGTCCCCGGCCGGCGATGGCTTCCTCAACCACGTAACGGATGAAAGCCTTCTGCCCTTGCGCGGAACGAAAGGCCTGGCTGGCGAGAATCTTATTGAGCTCTTCCCGAATAGCATCCGGTCCCACGTCGAGCATATCTCTTGGATCCCTGTAGTCCCCCATAGTGACGCCAGGAGGCAACGATCGTCCGACGGTCATCCG
>CAYTJD010000026.1:0-49641 GCA_964438005.1 uncultured Solibacteraceae bacterium
ACCGCGTCAGCGGATGCGCTCAGCCGTGCAAGCCTTAACAGCTCTACGGGAAGCTCAGAACCACCGAAATGCAACGCTTGCTGGCCAGCAAGAAAACCGTCGAGGCCGCTCGGTGTGCGCCAGCCTCTTTCCGATTTCACAATAGCAGACCGCCCAAAGCCTGCGTCTCTCGATCGCGGCTAAGTGGCGCAAAATCAATTACAAATTCCCGATTTTTTGTTGTGAACGCTAAAGGCGGCGCTGGTAGATCTCGGGCTGTGCCAATGCACTGCGCTTTCTCCCGAACGGGAAGTAGATCCCGAAGCCGATGAAGAGCCAGACGAAGAAGCGGACCCAGGTTTCGAGCGGGAGAGCCGCCATCAGGATCAGACAAAACGCGATCGAGATCAGCGGCAAAACCGGCGCGCCGGGAACGCGGAAGCTGCGCTTTCTGTCAGGTTGAGTCTTGCGCAAAACAATCACGCCGGCCGATACCACGATGAAGGCAAAGAGCGTACCGATGTTGGCGAGATCGGCGAGCGTGCCGATATCGAAGAGGCCGGCGGGGATGCCGACGAACAGGCCCGCGATCCACGTGCTCACGTGCGGAGTGTTGTGCGCAGGATGCACCTTAGCGAAGAATTTGGGGAGCAGGCCGTCGCGCGCCATCGCGAACCAGATCCGGGCCTGGCCGTATTGGAAGACCAGCAGGGACGAAATCATGCCCATCAGCGCGCCAATATCGACCCACTGGCGGACGCCGTTGTAGCCGAGCATCTTGAGCGCGTTCGCGACCGGCGCGGCGTTGTTGAGAGTATTCCACGGGGCGATGCCGGTCAGCACCAGCGAGACGGCGATATACAGGATCGCGCAGACAACCAGCGTCATCAGGATGCCAAAGGGGAGGTCACGCTGCGGCTGGCGGCATTCTTCGGCGGCGGTCGATACGGAATCGAAGCCGATGTAGGTGAAGAAGACAATCGCAGCGCCGGTCATCACGCCGGGAAAGCCGTTTGGCAGGAATGGATGCCAGTTCGTGGTGTGAACCGCGCGTGCAGCGCCGATCACGAAAATCAGAATGGCGGCGATTTTGACGGCCACCATGACATTGTTGGCGCCGGCGCTTTCGCGCACGCCGATCACGAGGATATACGTCAGGATCAGCAGGATGAGGAGCGCCGAGATGTTGAACCAGGCGCCGGTAAACTGTCCGGCAACGAAAGGCGGATTTGCAAACTTTGCCGGCAGGTGAATGCCGAAGGTGTTATCCAGGACGTCATTCAGATAGGCGGAGAAGCCGACGGCAACGGCCATGTTGGAGACGGCGTACTCGAGGATCAAATCCCAGCCGATGATCCAGGCGATGATTTCGCCGAGGGTCGCATAGGCGTACGTGTAGGCGCTGCCGGCGATCGGGATCATGGAAGCCAGTTCGGCGTAGCACAGCGCGGCGAAGCTGCAGGCCAAAGCGGTGAGCAGGAACGAGAGGGAAATGCCGGGACCCGCGCCGGGACGGCCAGCGGTGGAGAGCGCGCGGGATCCGTGCAGAATCAGGTCGAGGACCGGGGCGTTAAAGACGGATTCGTAGCCGCGCATCTCGCCGGCGGCGGCGGTGCCGGTGAGGATGAAAATACCGGAGCCGATGACGGCGCCGATGCCGAACGCGGTAAGGCTCCAAGGACCTAGCGTGCGGCGCAGCCTGTTGTGCGCACCTTCGGAAGCGGCGACTAAGGCGTCGATGCTCTTGGTGCGAAAGAGGCTCACAGGTGTGGCGGGCAGGCCGGAGGCCTACCCCACGACTACCGTTTGCGCTGGCCCTGCGCCTGGTGGCGGATCTTCTTCTTCAGAGAGCCGCGGGCCACGCCGGCGGCGCGCTTGGCTTTGGGAGCGGCTTTCTTGCGCGCGGCGCGCTTCAATTTTTTGCGTTCGAGTTTGTCGGTGACAGTCTTTGTGTTCATCAGTCTCTTTTTAATCCTGCGTACTTTTCCACGAGCTTCTTCAGGCCGTGATGAGGAAAGTTCACCGTGATCTTAGCATTTTCTCCATCGCCTTCGCGGCGCACCACCGTGCCCTTGCCGTATTTCGGATGCTCGACGGTCATGCCGGTGCGGGCGATGCGGCGGAGCGGAGCCACGGCCGGAGGCGGCTTGATGGGCAGGGAGGGCCGCGGCGGAATCACCGGAGCCTGGCGCGGCAGCGGTTTCGGCGGGGGCGCCGGACGCGGCGAGTTGAACGCAATGCCGCGTTCGCTGAAGAACTGCGAAATGTTTTCCAGCGAATTATAAGTTCTGCCCGTGTACATGTTGCGGCGCGCGGCCTGGCGCACGTCGTAGCGCTCGCCGGTGAGGTCGACTTCTCCCTGCTGCTCCTCGGGGCCGAGGTTGACCAGGAGCTTTTCCGGAACTTCGCCGAGGAACCAGGAGGGTGTGGAGCGCTCCTGCTCGCCGCCGCCGAAGCGCCGGCGATACTTCGCCCAGCTCAGCACCAGGCGCTTCTGCGCGCGCGTCATGCCGACGTAGCAGAGGCGGCGTTCTTCCTCGAGTAACTCTGGGGAATCCATCGAGCGGCTGTGTGGAAACAGGCCGAGTTCCATCCCGGCCATGAAGACCACGGGGAATTCCAAGCCTTTGGCATTGTGCATGGTCATCAGGGTGACGGGCGCTTTCTCATCGTAGGCGTCCGCCTCGGCGACCAGAGCCACGTGATCGAGAAAATTCCAGATATCCTCGCCGCGCTCGACGGCTTCGGCGGCGGCAGAAATCAACTCGTCGAGGTTCTCCTGGCGCGCCTCGGCTTCCGGCGTCTTCTCCTGTTCGAGCATCTTGCGGTAGCCGGTGCGGTCGAGAATGAACCTGATTAAGTCCGGCAGCGGCTGGCTGTTGGCCACCAGTTGCAGTTCCTGAACCAGGTTGCGGAACGTCACCAGCGACGACTGCGACCGGGTCGAGAGCTGCTGGCCGTCGATGATGCGCTCGATGGCTGTCCAAAACGTGATGCCGTTTTCGCGCGCCATGGCTTCGATCTGCTCCACCGTCGTGCGGCCGATGCCCCGGGCCGGCGTATTGATGACGCGCAGCAGACTGACGGAATCGGTGTTGGAAAGCGAGAGCTTGAGGTAGGCGATCGTATCGCGGATTTCTGCGCGCTGATAAAAACTGAAGCCGCCGACGATGTGGTATTTGCGGCCGTAGCGGCGCAGCGCTTCTTCAATCTGGCGCGACTGGAAGTTGGTGCGGTAGAGAACCGCAATGTGATCGTTGGGATGCGACGCGAGTTGCTTGTCGATGGAATCGGCGATGAACAGCGCCTCGTTTTCCGCATCGAACGCCGGATAGATGCCCAGCAGGTCGCCGGCTCCGGATTCGGTCCAGAGTTTCTTGCCCTTGCGCGCCTTGTTATTCTCGACCACCGCGCCGGCGGCGGCCAGGATGTTCTTGGTGGAACGATAATTCTGCTCCAGCCGGATGACCTTGGCTTTGGGGAAATCGCGCTCGAAATCGAGAATGTTCTTGATGTCGGCGCCGCGCCAGCTGTAGATCGACTGGTCTTCGTCGCCCACCACGCAGACGTTTTGATGCGATTCCGAGAGCAGGCGCATCAATTCGTACTGGCTACGGTTGGTGTCCTGGTACTCGTCGATCATGACGTAGCTGATGCGGCGGTTCCAAGCCTCGCGCGTTGCCAGATCGTGATACAGCAGGCGCACGGCCTCCAGCAGCAGGTCGTCAAAGTCCAAGGCGTTGGCGGAGCGCAGGGCGGCCTCGTACTGCTGGAAGACGGCGGCCAACTGCTCCTGGTCGCGGTTGGTGGCGGCGCGGCTGAAATCCTCGGGCGTCTGCTTGCGGTTCTTGGCGTGGCTGATGCGCGAAAGGCACGCGCGGTATTGCAGGAAATCCTTTTCCTCGAAACCCAGGTGGCGGTAGGCGGCCTTGATGATGAGCAACTGGTCGTCATCATCGTAGATGCTGAAGCGGCGGCTAAAACCCGGTCGGATGGCGGCGAGGGCATCTCCGTCGCGGCGCAACAGGCGCACGCAAAAAGAATGAAATGTGGAAATATTGGGCTGAGAATCGAGGTTCGCGCCCTCCAGCAGGGCGGCTACCCGATCGCGCATCTCGCCGGCGGCTTTATTGGTGAAAGTCACCGCCAGGATGGCAGACGGCGGCACATGCCGGGACGTGATGATATGGGCGATGCGGTGCGTGATGACGCGCGTCTTCCCGCTGCCGGCGCCGGCCAATATCAGCAATGGGCCTTCGGTGTGAATTACGGCCTCACGCTGCTGCGCGTTCAGCCCCTTAAGGAAATCCATGAGCGGGACTCATTCGAGTGTAGCATGCGTCTTGTTCCCGCTACCCCATTCATTTCAAATCTGGTATTTAGTTATCAATCGACGGATTCAGCGCGGATGTGGATCTCACCTTTGCCCCACACGGTGTGCCGTCCGACGCCGGTCCAGCGGCCGGCGCGGAGCCATGGGAGGAATTCCGCCAGCGCGCCGTGGTATACGGCTTCGCCCGTGAAACCGCCCAGCGGATGAGTCTGACCCGTGCGGCGGGAAGTACGCGACTTCTGCTGCCAGGTTAAGTCGCAATGAATGAGCCGGATTGCGGCGGCGCGTTCGCCCATGCCGCGGAAATCGAGTGCGAGCGCGCCGGGGCCATACAGCGCGCGCAGTGTGCAGACGCGATCGCGGAGACGCGCGAACAGCACACCGAATTCAGGCCGGTCCATCACGTGGCCGCCGGTTTTGAGTTCCGTGGCGGTCACGAACGCGATCGTCACCCGATCCGCGGAAGCGGGTTCGATATCCAAAGGGAGCATGCAGACGGCGCCGCAATTCGGCTGTTCGTCGAGGCTGAGAGGCTCGACGCGATCCAGGCGTGCACGCCGGCGGCCTGGTCCGATACCGGATTCCGCCCAAGCCGCAAAGGCCTGTTGAAAATACGGAAGGAGGGGCTCGCGGAGATCAAATAGGTGAAGGTCGAAGGAGAAAGCGTCGCCCGCCGCCGCATCGATGCCATCCAGCGGCGTGACACGAAGGACAAAAGGGCGCGGCCAATCGGCCAAACCGCTGGGAGCCGGTCCGAGATCCCGGCCAGGCTCAAAAATTCGTGAATAAATATCCGGCGGTGCGAGTTGCCGAAGAAAGAGGCCGCAGGCTCCGCGCACCAGATTGGCGCTGCTCCCGGGTGGCAGGCGCAACGGCTCCAGCGCCTGAAAATGGAACCGAAACCGATGGAATTCAAGGGTTGGCACGGAACTTGCCGGGCAGCGGTATGCCTCTGTTGTATAATAATATGGCATTTGACTCTAGTTTTCCGCTTCGACACGAGAGGGGTTGCGTGAGTTAACCGCAACCCCTTTTTTGTTGCGGCGTTAGGCCGAGAAGGGTGCATTTTTAGCAGAAGGAACGAGGCAGATGAAAGAAAAAGGTACAGTGAAGTGGTTTAACGCAGCCAAGGGCTACGGGTTTATTCAGAGAGAGAACGGGGAGGACGTATTCGTACACTTCTCAGCTATCCAGACGGAGGGTTACCGCACGCTGGATGAGGGCTCCAAGGTGGAGTTCGAAGTGACGAAAGGCCCCAAGGGTCTGCAGGCGACCAACGTCACTGCCGCCTGATGGATGGAGCGGGCCGCCTCAACAATCGGAGACGGCCCGCTTTTGCGCATAGAAGAGGAGTATGAGCAAAGAGGACAGCATCGAAGTAACAGGCACCGTCCTGGAAAAGTTTCCGAGCGGGTTGTTTAGCGTGCAACTCGAACATGATCGCGTCGTGTTAGCCCACCTGGCGGGCCGTCTACGCCGGAATCGCATCCGTGTCCTGGCAGGCGACAAAGTGACTCTCGAGCTATCCCCCTACGATTTGACCAAAGGCCGAATCACCTTCCGCCACCGTTAGTCGATTTTATTGAAATCCTCGACATTTCCCGCGCCCGAACAGGTGCGAAAATTCACATCGCTCCGGTGGAACCCTGTTGGCTAGTGGCAGGCCGGTGACAGAAGTATAAAATCTTTTTGCCGAGCCGCGCCGCTCCTGGTAAATTGTTGGAAGTAGTCAGGGAATATACAAATATGAAAGACCCCAATCCTCCTGATCAGCGCCGGCGGCCAAGGGTCAGCCGGGGCGCCGAGAATATAATCAAGGCGGAGGGTGCGGTGGAAAAGCCCAAGGGCGCGCAGAACCGATCCCGGAAACAGGGATCGGACGTTAGCGAGGACCTGACAGCGGTTTTGTCGCAGAAAGTGGTTGGTCAACCGACAGCCACGAAGGTAATTGTTCCGTACATTCAGATGTTCCAGGCCGGGCTGGCGCCGGAAGGGCGGCCGGTCGGCGTGTTTCTCCTGCTCGGTCCCACGGGGACCGGCAAAACCAAAACCGTGGAAGCACTGGCGGAAGTGTTGCACGGCAGCGAAAAGAACGTGCTGAAGGTGGATTGCGGCGAGTTCCAGATGGAGCACGAAGTGGCGAAGCTGATCGGCGCGCCGCCGGGCTACCTGGGGCATCGCGAGACGCAGCCGATGCTGACACAGCAGAAGCTGAACGCGGTCACGAGCGAGAAATGCAATCTGTCGCTGGTGCTGTTCGATGAAATCGAGAAGGCGGCGCCGTCGATGACGCGGCTGCTACTGGGCGTGCTGGACAAAGGCGTTCTGCGTCTGGGCGACAACTCGCAGGTGAATTTCGAGAAGAGCCTGGTGTTTCTCACGAGCAACCTGGGCGCGCGCGAAATGATGCGCGAGATCAATCCGGATTTCGGATTCCAGTCCGTCAAGGGGATGGAGCGCGACGATCTCACCAGCAAGCTGCAAAACATCGCGCTGGTGGCGGTGCGCAAGCGATTTTCTCCGGAGTTCGTCAACCGGATCGACTGTATCATCACCTACCAGCCGCTGACGGCGGAATCGCTGTCGGCGATTCTCGATCATCAGATCAACGACTTGCAGAACCACGTGAACACCCGGTTGGGAAGCCGCTCGTTCACGCTGGAGGTTCCGTTCGAATCGCGGCAGTGGCTGCTGAAAAAGGGAACCAGCGCGGAGTACGGCGCGCGCGAGTTGAACCGCACCATTCACCGCCATTTGACGCAGCCGCTGGCGACGCTGGTGGCCACCGGCCAGGTGCTGCCGGGTTCCCGTGTGCGCATCGAAGTCTCCGATGATGGAGAGGGTCTGAACCTGCGCGCGGCCGAGATCAAGACACCGCCGCCTCCCGCGAACCCAACCGTGCTGCTGGTGGACGACAACCGCGACCTTTTGCATTTTCTGGAGCGCTTGATGGCGGATGCGGGCTGGAGCCTGCTCACCGCCGAATCGGCGGGCGAAGCGCGGCGGCTGATGCAGGAAAACAAGCCCGATGCGGCGCTCCTCGATTTCATGCTGCCGGATGGCAACGGAGTGGAACTCGGCGTCGAGTTTCTGCAGGTGATTCCCAACATGCTGGTGATCGTGATGACGGGTACGATTCTGCCGGCGGAAGAAGAAGCGCTGTGCGAAGAGCACAACTTCCCGGTGTTGCGGAAGCCGTTCCTGGCGAGCGACGTCATGAACCAGATCCGCACCCGGCTGACGCCCACGACCGGTACGGCCCGGGGCGCGTAGATCGCGTTTGCGGGGCACCGCATGCTTTGCATAAGCTAAGGAGCATGCGGATCGCCGCTGCCTGCTTTGCTTTGTTTTGCGCGCTTGGCGCGTTCGCCCAGTCTGCCCCGCTGCAGAAGGTCACCATCAACTACGCCACGCGCACGGGCACCACGTGGCCGCTGTATATCGCCAAGGAAGCTGGATATTTCCGGAAATACGGGCTGGACGCCAATATCGTATTCGGCGTGCACCCGGCGGGCATTGCGATGGTGGTGAGCGGCGAAGCGATAATGACCAATTACCCCCTGGAACAGGCCATGATCGCGGTCTCGCGCGACGGGTCGCTCGAGATCGTGGGCAGCCCGTACCGCAAGAGCCTGTTCGCGCTGATGGCCGGCAAAAGCGTGGCCGGTATTCCGGCGCTAAAGGGAAAACGGCTGGGGGTCAGCCAGCTCGGCGATGCGCCCTATAACTATGCGGTGGCGCTGCTAGGCAAATTCGGGCTGACGCCGCGCGATGTTCAGTGGGTTCCGATCGGCACGGACGTGAACGGGCGCGCGGCCGCGCTGACCGCGGGCCGCGTGGACGCCACCATGCTGACCGCGCCCGTCTATTTCCGGCTCGAGGAGCGAGGCTTCAAGAGCCTGGCCAATACCAGCGACTACGACGATATCTACGCGCCGACGGTCTACTTATTCAAGAAGACCACGGTTGCCGCCAATCCCAAGCTGGTGGAAGCCCTGATCAAGGCGCACACGGAAGCCATCAAGCGCTTCTACGACGACAGGGCTTTCGCGCTGGCCGCTTACGTCAAATACACGCAGGAGGATCCGGCCGAGCTCGCGCGTGTTTACGAACGCTATGCGAAGACGAACACGTTCGAGCGCGTGCCCTACGTGACGAATGCAGCCGTGCAATACATGGTCGATCATCCCGTGGACGAACAAGTCGCGGCGCAATTGAAGACGTTCGATTTTCGCACGGTGATCGACAACCGCATCGTGGAGCGACTGGTGCGGGCCGGCTTCTTCGAGCAGTTGTTCGGGCCCGAGATCAAGCAGGAAGAGAGCCGCAAGGCCCAGCAATCCTTCCGATAAGAGGCCCGCTACTTCTCCGGCGCCGCGCCCGACCCGGCGCCGGTTAATTGCCGACGGCGAACAGAATGCCGTCGTTTTCCGTATAGATTTTCCCGTCCGCGCCGAGGGATAGAGGTGTATAGGCGGCCCCGAGCGCCTGGTTCAAGAAGATGTTTCCCAGCAGAGAACCGCCTTGCCGGATCACGTACAAGTTGCCATCTTCGCTGTTCGCATAGACGTTGCCGGAAACGTCGATCGCGGGGGCGTTGATACACCATTCGAATCCATTGTTGTGAGTTGCATCCGTGCTGGCGTTCTTGAACTGCCACTCGACGTGCATATTGGGATCCACCTGCGTCATGAAATAGGGCCCTTTGGGAGCGGTGGGGCAGTTGACCGGGTCATTGCAGTAGGAGCCGGCGTCATAGTGGTTATCCTTGATCACGATCGAGTAGGTGTGGTCGTGCCGATAGAGGGCGGGCGTGGAGTCCCAGCCGAAATCATAGGCCGCCTGAAAATTTCCATTGGCGTCGAAGCGGAACATGTGGCCGCGCGCGTAGTTGTAGCGGGTGTAGGAGCCGTAGATGACGCCGCCGTCCGGGGTGACTACGGGCGAGGAGGACGATTGATCGATGACGCGGCCGGCGGGAGCTTCGTTCGTGGCGGGATCGACCCCATTGGCCGGCTGACCTGCGCGGCATCCGCCCGGCATGCCGATCGTCAACAGCACACCGCAGCCATCATGGATTCGATCGCGCAGGGAGGCGGTCCACTTCACCGACAAATCCGGATTGAAGGCCACGATGTAGGCATAGCGGCTGGCGAACGGGTTGTGAGCCACGGTCACCGAGTAAATCGTGCCATCCGGTGCGATTGCGGGAGTGATATTCAGGCCGGGCCGCTGCGATAGACAGGGGACGGTTCGGGGAGTCGCGGTGGGTGACGGCGGCCAGGGCAATGTGCTGGTGTCGAAAGTCGCGTTGCACGTGGTGGGAGCCGCGGGAGTAAATGTCAGGCTCTTATAACTGACCTTTCTGATTGTGGCGCCGTCGTCGTCCTCCGACGAGATTTTGACCAGCCAGGCGTCGGGGATATCGGTTACGCCGTTTCCGTCGAAATTCGAGCCGAACGACCAAGGGTCATTCGTGTTGGGGTCGCCGGTAATGTTGAGCTTCAGCACGTTGTAATAGACGTTGCCGGCGCCGTCGACGGTGATGGGACCGGATACGAAGGTGTTGGGATCGATCGTGCTGAAAGGATTCAACCGGGCGATGACGTGGCCCGATCCGGGTTCCAGTTTGAAGACCGTTCCTCCCGCTCCCGGCACCCAGATCGCGTCTTCGGTCAGCGCGGCATGGAAGACCGGCTGCCAACCACCCAATTCGCCGCCGGCATCCGGGGCCGGCTTCCAGTCGCTGGCGAACGACCATTTTTCGACTAACTGGCCGTTCTCCCAATGGAGCCGTTTTTCGTTCCAGACCTGGTTGAACCAGTTATCGTTCCCGCACGGAAACGGCGTGTACGAGCCTGGAGGGTTGCAACTGACATAGGTTCCGCTGATGAACTCCATGAACACATCCTGGCCGTGCGTCAGCGGCGCCTGATAATGTGCGAGCAATTCTCCGCTGTTTTCCGCCTGCTCCTTGGCGACAAAGGGATCGTAGGTCAGGCTGGTCAATTTCTGGCTCGGGTTTTGCCCCACGACAGCAAGGGAGCCCGCGTGTTGCGGGTCCTGCCCCCATTGAGGCCAGCCTTCTGCGAACAGAGCGGCTTGGAATGTCGGCAGGGTGAAGCAAAGGAAAATCGGTAGGCGCGGGATCATTTGTCACCTCTCTTAGTTTCGAGTGTTGTGATCCAGGGGTCGTCCCGAAGGAAATACTAAGGCCGCCCCGAGTGCGTGACAAGACATTTCGCGGGAGATATACTGCCGTTCAGTTATGTTTCGCACGCTATTTCTTGTCGGCTTCTTGGTCTGGCAGGCAGCCAGGCCCGCCGCGGCGCAGGTTCAGAACTTCAAGCCGGTGACCCGGCAGATACTGGAGAATCCCAGCCCCGATGACTGGCTGATGTTCAGCCGCACGTACGATGCGCAGCGCTTCAGCCCGCTGAAGCAGATCAATAAACAGAACGTCGGCCAACTGCGCATGGCGTGGGTGCGGGGGATGGGGCCGGGGCAGACCGAAACCATTCCGATCGTTCATGACGGCGTGCTGTACGTGGTGGAACCGGGAGCGGTTGTGCAGGCCCTCGACGCGACAACCGGCGATCTGCTTTGGGAATACAAGCGGAAGGTTCCCGCCAATCTGGCGAGCTCGGCGCGGACCAAGAACCTGGCGATCTACGAGGACCTGATTTTGTACACGGCGCCGGACGCCGTGGTCGGGCTGGACGCGCGCACGGGGGAGCAGCGCTGGGAAGCCAAGACTGACGGACGGGGCAATACCTCGGGGCCGCTGGTGGTGGAAGGGAAAGTGATCTCAGGCGGGGCCTGCGCGGGTAAGCGCGAAAACTGCTTCCTTCTGGCGAACGATGCGTTGACCGGAAAAGAGGTGTGGCGGTTTTACACCACGCCGGCTCCCGGCGAGCCCGGCGATGAGAGTTGGGGAGGCGCGGCGTTGGAACGGCGGCTGGCGTCCACGTGGGGGTTGCCCGGCACTTACGATCCGGCGCGCAAACTGATTTACTGGGGCGTCGCGAATCCGATGCCCGATCAGCGCCTGGCGCGGCACGACGGCAAGCCGGACGCGGTTTCGCGCTCGGCGCCGGCCGATCTCTACAGTAACTCGACGATTGCGCTCGATCCGGCAACCGGCAAGCTCGCCTGGTATTATCAGCACCTGCCGGCCGACGATTGGGATTCCGATTACACGCATGAGCGGACGCTGGTGCGCACTCGCTTGAATCCGGATCCGAAGGCGGTAAAGTGGATCAACCCCGACATCGCGCGCGGCCAGGAGCGCGATGTGGCGGTGACGATCGGCGAGGCCGGCGGCGTCTTCGTGCTCGACCGCGCGAACGGCCAGTTCTTGTGGGCCACGCCGTTTCCCTTCGACGATCCGAAGTTTGTGATTTCCGATATCGACGTCAAAACGGGAAAGACGTCGATCAATTGGGACCTGGTCTTCAAGCAGCCCGGTGACCACCACGTGATCTGCTACTGGAACACGAGGAGCTACTGGCCGACGGCGTACAGCCCGAATACCAATTCGCTATACAGTTCCTACATTGACAATTGCCGCGACCTGACGATCGCCGGGCCGGCGGGACGCGGCGGCTGGAGCGTGGTGCCGCGGCCGGGCTCGGACGAGCACGCACTGACCGGGCTGGCGAAGATCAATCTGGCGACTGGGGAGATTCTGCGGTTTGACGTGGGACGCGCACCCGGCAACGGCGCCCTGCTGGCGACGGCGGGCGACCTGGTGTTTCACGGCGACATGAGCCGGCGCTTCCGCGCTTTTGACGCCGCGACCGGAAAGCAGCTGTGGGAGACGATTCTCGGCGGCAACGTCTCGGTGAGCACCATCACTTACGCCGTGAATGGGAAGCAGTACATCGCAGTGATGACCGGCGACAATCTGAAAGTGCCGGAGCTGAGCAAGGAAGTGCCGGAGCTGCGGAGCCCGGGCGGACATAACGCGATTTACGTCTTCGCGTTGCCGTAACGCCGGCGGTCTTGCCGCCGGTGGAGCTCAGATGCCCACCGCGCGCATGTGAGCTTCCGGATAGCGCGTGCCGACGGTGATGCCGCGCGGCGCGGCTTCATCCAGGCGTTGGAAATCTGTTGCGGAGAGGCGCACGTCCAGCGCCCCGAGGTTCTGGTCGAGATACGTCCGCCTCTTGGTTCCTGGAATGGGAACGAGATCTTCTCCTTGCGCCAGCACCCACGCCAGCGCTAACTGCGCCGGCGTGGAGCCTTTTTCTTTCGCGATCTGTTCGATGCCTTTCACGATCTGCAGGTTCTTCCGCATCGTGTCTTCCTGGAAGCGTGGATGAAATTTGCGGAAATCTTTCTCGCCCAAGGCGCTGGTGTTTTGAAAACGGCCGGTCAAAAAGCCGCGGCCGAGCGGGCTGTAGGGGACAAATCCGATGCCGAGTTGGCGGCAGGCCGCCAGGATGCCTTCTTCCGGATCGCGCGTCCAGAGTGAGTATTCCGTTTGCAGCGCGGCGATGGGGTGCGTGGCGTGGGCGCGCCGGATGGTCTGTGCGCCGGCCTCGGAGAGGCCCAGGTAACGTACCTTGCCCTGCTCGACGAGCCGGGCCATGGCGCCAACGGTCTCTTCGATCGGAGTCTTGGGATCGACGCGATGCTGGTAGTACAAGTCGATGGTGGAGATCTTCAGGCGGCGCAGACTGGCATCGCAGGCCTGTTGCACATATTCGGGCCGGCCGTTGACGCCCTGAAACGAGCCATCGGCCCCGCGCACGTTACCGAACTTGGTGGCGATGATCACCTCGTGGCGCCGGGACGCGACAGCGCGCCCAACCAGTTCCTCGTTGCGCCCGATGCCGTACATGTCGGCGGTATCGAAGAAGGTAACGCCGCGATCGATCGCGTGATGAATGGTGGCGATGGATTCGGAGTCGTCGGTCTCGCCATAGAACTCGGACATGCCCATGCAGCCGAGGCCCTGCGCGGACACGACGAGCGAACTCTTGCCCAGACGCCGATAGTGCATATGAATATCGTAGGGCAGACCGCAGTCCGATTGTTACCAGAAGTTAATGTGAGTTCGTTTGGCCGTTTGACTGGTCCGCGATATAATTGAGATTGCAAGCTCTGAATTTCAGGGGAATTTGCGGACGATGACGGAAACCGGAAAAGAGAAAGCCAAAGCGGCGGCCGTTGCGGGAGTGGGCGCGGGTGTTGGCGGCGCTGGCGGTGCTTCCGCCGGAGTGCTCGAACTGGCTGCGCTCGGCAGCGCCACCCCTCTATCCGCGGGCCTGGTGATTGGGCTCGGAGCCGTCACCGGCGCCGCGGTCTTCCTGGCGGGGTATAGCGCCTACCGCTTCTTCAAGAAACCCAAGACTGCGGGTCCCGCCCAGAAGTAACGCGGGGCTTCCGGGGCGCCAGCCGTTTCACATCCAGCAAATGTTGGGGCCGAAAGGTCTTGCGGGACCAACGCGACTCGGCGTCCAACTCCACTCCGACAAAATAGCCGATCTCCCTGTATTCGCAATAGCGGACTTGCCCTTTGAACTCGTGCTTGGCCGAACGCCAGTGAACCAGTGCGCCGACCGGGACGGGGGTCTCGGTCTGCAAGCACACGCCGGAACTGGCGATGTCTTCGAGGAGCGCCGACGCCCTGTGGTGTTTCCCGTGTTGATCTTTCCAGCAGACCCGTACCAGGTCCGCGCATAACATGCGAGCTTCCGATCGCCGTTCCTGCATGCTCGTCAATCGGCGGAATTCCAGCGGGACTATAGAGACAGCCCCGGTATAATAACAGGAGATGCGTACGGTTCCGGCTACCGTGCTAATCGCCTTGTTTCTGGCGGGTTGCGCCCACAAACAGCGTAGCCAGAGCATTCCGCCCCCGCCCGGAGCAGTTCGTCTCGGATACTCGGAGACGGGCCTCGCCAGCTGGTATGGGAATCCGTACCATGGGCGTCGCGCGGCCGATGGTGAGATTTACGACATGGAACAGATGACGGCGGCCCATCGCACTCTGCCGTTTAACACCTGGGTCCGTGTTCAGAATCTGGAAAATCGGCGGACGGCCGATGTCCGCATTATCGACCGAGGCCCGTTCGTGGATGGCCGGGTGATCGACGTGTCTCGGGCTGCCGCGCGGGAACTGCAATTCCTAGGTCCAGGGACCGCTCGTGTCCGATTTGAAGTAATCCGCCTGCCGGAGGTCCCGGGACCGGCGCTGTTCGCCGTGCAGGTCGGCGCGTTCCAGGACCGGCGGAACGCGGAGCGCCTCCGCCGCCAGATGGCCCAACGATACGGCGCCGCGCAATTGTGCCTGCGCGAGGGGAGCCCGAAACTGTGGCGTGTCCTGGTCGGCCAGGAGCCCACCGAGAGCGGCGCGGCCGAGCTGGCCGGCCGCATCCGCCGCGATTCGCCTGAGAAGATCAGTGCCTTCGTGGTACGACTTGATGCGGTATAACCGAACCGCGGTATGAGTGTATCCGTAAGCGGCCCGGTCCACGGGCTGGTGGGCGATTCGCCGCAGATCGCGTCTGTCCGGCGTCTCATCACGAAGGCTGCGGGCAACCGTCTGCCCGTTTTGCTGCTGGGTGAGAGCGGGACGGGCAAAGAAGTAGTGGCGCGCGCGATTTACAACGCCGAGCCTCGCGGCGAGTTCGTGCCGATCGATTGCGGCGCGCTGGTGGGCACGCTGCTGGAGAGCGAGCTGTTCGGCCACGTCAAGGGATCGTTCAGCGGCGCGGTAGACAACAAGAAGGGCCTGGTGGAACTGGCCGACGGGGGCGTCGCGTTCTTCGATGAGATCGGCGATCTGCCGTTGGACATCCAGGTAAAGCTGCTGCGCGTGGTGCAGGAGCACGAGTTGCGTCCGGTGGGCGCTCTGAAATGGCGCAAGATTGATCCGCGCATCATCGCCGCCACACACCACGACCTGAGGGCGGAAGTCGCGTCGGGGCACTTCCGGCAGGATCTGTATTACCGCCTGAACGTTTTTGCCATCCACCTGCCACCGCTGCGCGATCACAAGCAGGACATTCCGATTCTGTCGGACCATTTTCTGGCGGCGGGGGTGAAGGACGGGCTTCCGGAGTTCCGGCTCAGCGAGCAACTGATGGGGGTTCTGACCGCCTATGACTGGCCGGGAAACGTCCGCGAACTCAAGCACGTTTTGGAGCGGATCGCGGTACTGTCTTCAGAGGGAGCTTTGGATCTGGCGGACTTGCCGACGCAACTGCAGAATCTTCGGATCTCCGAGGAGTTGCGGCATTTTGTCGCCGAGGCCGGTGAGGACGGATATCCGCGCTTTGCCAACCCGCCCAAGGCGCCGGTGATCTCGATTTCCGATTCTGAAAAAAGCGCCATCATGCGGGCGCTGGTGGAAACGCGCGGCCAGCGTGGCCAGGCCGCGAAGGTTTTGCGGATCGGCCGCACCACACTTTACCGAAAGATGAAAGAATATGGAATCGCGTGACCATAGGGCTCGACGCAACCTATAGCGTTGGAGATCGCCTCTCCGGCGTAGGCATGTATTCCCGTAATTTGTTGTCTGGCCTGGCCGAGGCTCACCCGGAAACGCGTTTCGCCCTGTACTACCGGCCGCACCGCTTTCTGGCGTCATGGCGCGAACGGCGGCCGCGGAACGCGCATCGCCGGCTGCTGGCCGGACCGTTTTTCTCCGGCCCGGATCTCTTTCACGGCCTGAACCAGCGTCTGCCGCCCACGCGGCTGCGACGAACGGTGGCCACATTTCACGATCTGTTTGTGCTGTCGGGCGAATACTCGACGCCCGAGTTTCGCGACCGCTTTGCCGCGCAGGCCCGGGATGCCGCGGAGCGTGCCGATGTGCTCATCGCCGTCTCGGAATTCACGAAGTCGCAGGTCACCGGTCTGCTCGGCGTGTCCTCCGCGAAGGTGCGGGTAATCCATCACGGGGTTCGCGCGTTGCAGTTGCCGGCGGCGGCGCGGGAGAACGTGATTCTGTGCGTGGGGGCGATTCAGAAGCGCAAGAATTTGAGCCGCGTGGTGGCCGCGTTCGAGACCGTGGAGAGCGATTGGACGCTGGTGCTCGCGGGATCCTCAGGTTTCGGCGCCGCCGCGATCGACGATCAGATTCAAGCCAGCCCGGCGCGCGGGCGCATCCACGCGACCGGCTACATTAACGACCAGGAACTGGCCCGGTGGTACGCCCGTGCCTCGATCTTCGCGTTCCCGTCGCTGGATGAAGGGTTCGGCATTCCGGTGATTGAAGCGATGGCAGCGGGTGTTCCCGTCATCACTTCCAATCGCTCGGCTCTGGCCGAGGTCGCGGGCGCGGCCGCTCTGCTGGTAGACCCCGAACGCACGGATGCTATTGCGGGGGCACTCCGGGAATTAATCGAAAAGCCGGGCCTCCGGCAGGAATTGACACAACGCGGCCATGACCGGGCCGCCTTGTTTTCTTGGGAAAAAGCCGTCCGCCTTACATGGGACGTCTATCAGGAACTACTCCGCTGATCAGCGGTTTTCTTCGTCAACGGCGATTTTGAGGGCGCGCAGGAAGCGATGATCCTGCGAGGTAAACTTAATCTTGCCGGCAGCTTCAAAGCCACGTTTGGGCTGTTCGGAGATCTCGGGACCCGCCTCGTCCGCGGTTTCGTCATCCTCATCGCGCCGGTTGAATCCGATGGTCGCTTCCAATACCAGGAAGACGTCGTACCCAGCCCTCTTAATTTCCCCGATCGCTTCCGCGATCCGGTCCGATTCGGAAAGGGAATCGTTGATCGCGTTCCCCAATTCCTGCATGAGGTGCTTCAATGGTTCGTCCACGGATTTCTCCCTTAATAGTGGATGTGCCGGCGACGCACTTCGTTCCACGGGTGGACCGCCCACCCGCTTCGATTGTAGTGGAGCCAGAACCCGTTCACAAGCTTTCTATCGGCAATTTATGGCCCAAGCTGTAAGTGCGGGCTTGGGTCAATTTGTTACGATAAATAGCAGTGAATCGTCAGATTCTCCGACACGGGCGTCAATTTCTCAACCACGTCGTACCGGCAGTTATAAAACCGGCGAGGACTCTCTGGAATGAGGTTATTGGCTTTCTTTTCTTGTGTCTAGCCGTGATCTTCGGTTTTAATGGCGTGCGTGCATATTTAAACGCCGAAACACCCAAAGTGCTGCTCGCCGCGCCGCTGACGTTGATTATGGCCTGGTTCGGGATTTCCTCTTTTCTGCGGGCGCGCAAAATCTCCCGGTCATGAGCGGCGCACCGGGTAAACCAGGCACGTTCCCTTACACAAGAGGCATCTACGCGGACATGTACCGGAGCCGTCTGTGGACGATGCGCCAATATGCGGGGTTTGGTTCCGCCGAAGACAGCAACCGCCGATATCAGTTTTTGTTATCGCAAGGTACTACGGGCCTCTCGGTGGCGTTTGACCTGCCGACGCAAATGGGCCTGGATTCGGACGACCCGATGGCGGCGGGCGAAGTCGGCCGCGTCGGCGTCGCGATCTCGTCACTGGCGGACATGGAGGTGTTGCTGCACGGCATCCCTCTGGAGAAGGTTTCCACGTCGATGACCATTAATTCGACGGCGGCGATTCTGCTCGCGCTCTATGCGCTGGTGGCGCAGCGGCAGGGCGCGGACTTAAGAAAGCTTTCCGGCACCATTCAGAACGACATACTGAAGGAATACATCGCGCGCGGCACGTATATTTATCCGCCGCGCCCGGCCATGCGCATCATAACCGACGTATTTGCGTGGGCCGGCCGGGAGATGCCCGAGTGGAACACCATTTCGATCAGCGGCTATCACATTCGCGAAGCCGGCTCGACAGCCATTCAAGAACTCGCTTTCACGTTTGCCAACGCGATTGCGTATGTCGAAGCCGCCGTGGCGGCCGGCCTGGCGATCGATTCCTTCGCGCCGCGCCTCTCGTTCTTCTTCAACGCGCACAGCGACTTCCTGGAGGAGATCGCCAAGTACCGCGCCGCACGGCGCCTCTACGCCTGCTTGATGCGTGAGCGTTTCGGCGCGAAGGATCCGCGATCGCTCATGCTGCGTTTCCATGCGCAGACCGCCGGTTCGAGCCTCACCGCGCAGCAGCCGGACGTCAACATCGTGCGCACCGCGCTGGAGGCGATGTCCGCCGTTCTCGGAGGCGCGCAATCGCTGCACACCAACTCGCGCGACGAAGCGCTCTCGCTGCCGACCGAGGAATCGGCGCGCATCGCCCTGCGCACGCAGCAGATCATCGCCTACGAAAGCGGCGTTACCAACACGGCAGACCCCATGGGCGGCAGCGAATACATCGAGGCCTTGACCGACAGGATCGAACAAGGCGCGCGCGGCTACCTGAAGCAGATCGACGAAATGGGCGGGACGCTGCGCGCCATCGAGGCCGGATTCATCCAGCGCGAGATTCAAAACGCGGCGTATGAGTATCAGCGGTCGATCGAGAGCGGGGAGCGGATCATCGTCGGCGTGAATCGATTCCGGCAGGAAGGCGACGGCGGGATCCCCACCTTCCGTCTAGACCCCGCGCTCGAGCAAGCGCAGGTGGCGCGCCTGCGCCAACTACGAACTTCGCGCAGCCAGGGCGCGGTAGAGGAAAGTCTTGCCGCGCTGGAACAAGCGGCGCGCAGTGGCTCCAACCTGATGCCGCCCATCCTGAAAGCTGCGGAGAACTATGCGACGGTCGGTGAAATTTCCAGTCGCCTCAAAGGGGTCTTCGGAGAGTACGGGGAAGGCAACTGACGCTCTCCCCGGCACGCTGGGCTGAGGCATTGGGAAGCGACTAATGAGCCGAGACTGGCGCGGCGAGTTTTTGTTCGTGGGCAACAACCTGGCGCTGGACTTTCTCAATACGCGGCCGGTGGTGGACGGGGCGCCGGTGGAGTTGTTGTCCGACGATGGGGCGGCGGCGCGATGGCTGGCTGCCGCGCGTCTGGTGGACGAGAGGGAAACGGCGCGGCTGGAGCGCCGCTGGGCACGAGCTCCGCATTCGAAGACGATCGAGGCGCTGCGGGAGTTCCGGGAACGGCTGCGCAAAGCGGTGTGTCAGATCGAGGGAGGAGAAGCGCCGTCAGAGGGCTTTATTCGGGAGATCAACCGGCTGTTGGCGAGACACCCGTACCCGGACCAAATCGTGAGCGAAGGGTCCGGTTTGGAGCGGCGGAAGCGATTCTCTCCGCAGCGCCCCGAAGATTTGTACGGGCCGCTGGCGGCAGCGGTGGCGGACCTGTTGACGGACGCTGACCGAACGCGGATCCGAAAGTGCACAAGCTGCGTTCTACACTTTCTAGACACCAGCAAGAAGGGTACGCGGCAGTGGTGCAGCATGAATCTATGCGGCAACCGATCGAAAGTGGCTGCGTACGCGCTACGCCAACGGATCAGAGCAGAAGACGAAGGTTAGACGCGAGATTCTTCGAGCGCGATCGGTTCATAATTTACATCCCGGTGTATGGCAAATCACCGCCTTCCGTTTTCACTTGGGTCAGAATGGGGCCTACGGAGAAAGATGATATGAACCCGTTGATGCGATCCTGGTTCCCTGGTATCCTACGCGCCTCGGTGTTGTTCATGTTGATTGTGGCAGCGCCCCTCGAGTTGCGGGCCCAATGGCTTGCGAATGTGGGGGCCGAAAGCGCCGATGAAGGCAGGCAGGCGGACGCCTTCCTGGCAAACGAGATTTGGATCCACGCCGGGGACAACATCACCTGGACGTTCGTCCCCGTAAACGAGATTCATACGGTGACTTTTCTGACGCCCGGCCAGGTACGCCCTGCGTTTGGAGCCTGCGTCGCGGCCAGCGGAAGCAACTTCGATGGTACGAGCTGTGTCGGCAGCGCACCGTCGTCCAACGGGGCAAAATATAGCGTGACGTTCCCAATGGCTGGGAACTATAAAATGGTTTGCCTGGTGCACGCCAACATGAATGGCGCCGTTCACGTGCTTCCGACCTCGATGCCGCTTCCGCATACGCAAAGCTTTTACGACGCCCAGGCCGGCGACCAGGCCAGGGATCTGATCAATGATGCCGATGGCGCTACGGAAGAAGCGCACGATTTTGGCCCTGGAGCCAACGCCGTGGTGATGCATGGCGAAATCCGGGCAACCAGCGGCGGACGGCAATACCTGGCGATTCTCCGTTTTCTACCCGGGAAGATTGTGGTTCGGGCCGGAGATAGTGTGGAGTGGATGAATACGGATCCCACCGAACCGCACACCGTCACGTTCGGACCGCCCAGCTTCGCGCCGGTCGGCGTCACGACAGCGGCAGACGGGTCGCTCGAGTCAACCATCAGTAGCACGAGTGCAGCCGTGAGTTCGGGCATCCTAGTAGCCGCACCAGAAGACCGGAGGGGGTTGGCGCAGTCTCCGCTGGGAACCACGCGCGTGCGGATCACGTTTACACAGCCGGGCACCTATCAGTATTTTTGTTCGATTCACGCGGCAACCGGTATGAAGGGCACGGTCCAGGTAGTCCCATAAAGGAGCGCGAGGAGAATGCGACCACCGCATCTGGCATTGGGCGCAACAGGCTTGGGACTCGCGCTGACTCTGTGCGCCGCCGGCCCGCAATACCGGGGAGGAATGGTTTCACCTCCTCTTCCAAAGCCGAGCTTTACCCTGGTTGACACATCGGGCGCGGCCTTCGACTTCCGGGCTAAAACGCAAAACTACGTGACGCTGCTCTTCTTCGGATACACGTTTTGTCCGGACATGTGTCCGATGCAGATGTCAACCATCGCAAGGGCTCTGAAGGCCCTGCCGGCGGACCAGGCGGGCCGGTTCAAGGTCGTCTTTGTGACCACAGATCCCGATCGCGACACCCGGCAAGTCTTGCGGACATGGCTGGACCACTTCGACAAGCGGTTTATCGGTCTCACCGGTAGTAAAGCGGCGATCCACGCGGCTCAGCTTGCGGCGAATGTGGATCCGGCGCAAAAAGCAGGAACCTTGAGCGACGGCAGCTACGCGATTAATCACGCTGCCTGGGTGCTCGCCTACACGGCCGACAATCTGGCGCACGTGCTCTACCCGGTCGGGGTGAAGCAGCAGGATTGGGGGCACGACCTGCCGCTTCTGGCGAAGGAGACGTGGACTGATCACGCGGCGCGGTCCACCCAAAAGTAAGCAGGCCTGCACGCAGCCCAGTGCGCGTCAGCGCGAGATTTCTTCGAGAGCGAGGTGGCGGGTGCGGGGGCCAAAGCCGCCGATGGTGACGACCATGACGAACATGGCGGCTCCAATAAAAGCCGCGACGCCGGTGGTTCCGCCTTCGCGCAGGAAGAAGCCGATGAGGAGGCCGGCGAAGGCGGCGCTGACGCGGCTCCAGGCGTAGACAAAGCCAACGGCGCGGCCGCGCACGCGAGTGGGAAACAACTCGCCCTGGTAGTTGTGCAGCGTAAAGGAAAGCCAATTGTTGGACATCGTCACGAGGACGCCGAACAGAATGATGACCGGGGGGATGGCTTGTTCCGCGAACAGGAACATGAAGCCGCCGATACAGATACCGGCGCAGACAAGCTGCCACTTGCGTTCCAGCCGGTCGGCGACGAGGATACCGAGCAGCGGCCCGACGGGATTGGCGATCGCGATGATGAAGGCATACTCGAGGCTGGTGGTGATGTGAATGCCTTTCGCGATTAGCAGAGTGGGCACCCAGGCGCCGAAACCATAAAACCCGATGGTCTGCATCAGATTGAAGATGGACATCACGAGGGTGCGTTTTCCGTAGGGCGGGCGCAGAATATCGGCGAAGCGGCTCTTGCCGCCGATGGTCGCGGCGACGCGGCCGGGCGGAGGCAGTGGCGCCCCGGTGTCGCGCGCGATGCGGTCTTCGAGATCGGACATGATGCGATCGGCCTCGGCGTGCCGGCCGTGGAGGGCCAGCCACCGGGGGCTCTCGGGCAATCCGCGGCGCAACCACCAGGAGGCGAGGGCGCCGGCCGCGCCGATGAGCGTCACCCAGCGCCAACCATCGAGGCCCAGCAGGTGGCGCGGTACCAGAAGCCAACCCAGCAACGCCACGAACGGGACGGCCGAGAACTGGACGACCTGGCAAAAGGCGAAGGCCTTGCCGCGCGCCTTGGGCGGAACCAGTTCGGGAAGGAAGGTGTCGATGGTAACCTGCTCCAAGCCCACGCCGATGCTGGCGATGAAGCGCCAGAGATCGACGCCCGCCGCGGTGTGCTGAAACGACATGATGGCCGAGGCCGCCGAATACCAGAGCAGGGCGGAGATGAAGATGGCGCGGCGGCCAAAGCGGTCGGCGATGGAACCGAACGTGATGGAGCCGAAGAACATGCCGGCGAAGGCAGAGAAGACGAAGAAGCCGACGCCGTTGATAGCGAACAAACTCGAGGTGGTATTGGCGAAGATGCCGGCGGAGACGAGGCCGGGCGCGACGTAGGGGCTCAGGAAGAGATCGTAGAACTCAAAGGCGCCGCCGAGTGAAATCAGGAAGACGAGGCGCCAGAGCGAGCGGGAAAACGGGAGGCGGTCCAGCCGCGCCGCAACCAAGCCTGCGAAATCGGTCGCGGCGGCGGGCTGGGTAAAGGCCATCCCTATTATTAGAAGCTAAATTTCAGCGCCATTTGAATGATGCGCGGATCCTGCGAACTGGTGATCTGGCCGAAGGTCGGCGTGCCATAGACCAGGTTGAGACCGGACGCTCCGGCCAAGAGGCTGGGCAGAGAGATTCCCGGATGCATGGCGTTCGTCACGTTGAAGGCCTCGGCGCGAAACTCGATTCTGCCCTTCTCGCGGATACTGAACTCACGGGAAATCGCCGTATCGTAATTCCAAAACCGCGGACCGGGAATGGCATTGCGGCCCAGCGAGCTGAACGAGCCCAAGGCCGGGGCCGTGAAGGCCGCCGGGTTGATCCAGCAACTCGGAGTCGGGCCCGGGTTCGCGCACAGAGGACTGGACAAGACCTGAACCGGCCGCTGATTCGCGGCGGAGTCCATAGTCAGCGAAACATCACTGGACAGTACCGGCGTTACCCAATAGGCGGATCGAGCTGTGAAAATCTCGGCGAACTTCCAGTGGGAGGCGAGCAGGTTCAGGGTGTGGTTGGAGAACGGCTGCACCTCATAGACGACGGTTGTATTGAAAAGATGGCGGCGATCGGAGGAGAAGGTGCCGCCGATTTCGTTGGACTGGCAGTTGCTGCGGTCGTAGCGGCGGTTATTGGGAATGGCGAGCCCCGCTCCCGCATTGCCGGTGCTATCGCCAATCGACAGGTCGCTGATGCAGTGGGACCAGGTGTAGTTGGCGTTCATGTTCAAGCCCTTGCTCAAACGCTTGCTGACCAATACGGACAAACCGTTGTAGCTGCCGGTGCCGCCGGAGTCGAGCCGCTCGACGTAGCCATAATATTTGGCGCCGGGATATCCGTTGATGGTGAACAAGCGCCGGGCGGCGGCATTGGCATCACCGGCAGGCGAGCATGGCCCGGCAGCGGTGAGGCCATATTGCCCGGCCTGACAAGTCCCGGGAATAAAGACGGCGGGATTTTCCTGGTAAGAGTCCCACAGGTGCGAGCTCTGGCTGCCTATGTAGCTGACGTTCAGCAGCCAGTCGTTTCCGAATTGGCGCTGAACCACAAGGTTCCACTGCTTGATGGAACTAGTCTTCAGCTGATTATTCGGGTAGATGTAAGTTCCGGATGTGACGAACGGCGCGTTGGCGTTGACGGTATAGGGGAAGATATTGCCGCCGGGATTGGTGGCATAGGGGTTACTGAACTGGCCGGCCCAGATGGAGGTGCCGCCGAAGGGTGGGGCGTCGGCTGAATTCACCATCATTTCGCCGGCGACGAAGTCGTACGAGATACCAAAAGAGGAGCGAACGACCATTTTGCCGTCGCCCTTGGGGTCCCAGGCGATGGCGAGGCGCGGGGCCAAGGTGTCCCAGTGGTCGAGCATGCCTTTTTTGCCATTAAATCCGGAATCGCCCGGGAACGTGAGACCGGGAGGCGCATTTGCGAATTGGGCACTCTTCACGTTGTTAATCATGTTGCCGAGGCTGAAGTTGTAAACGTAGCCCCGGATTTCCGAAGGAGCGAGAAACGGTTCCCACCGCAAGCCGGCGTTTAGAGTGAAGTGCGGGCTGATCTTCCAGGTGTCCTGCACATAAGCATTGACGAACCACTTCTCCAAGTCGAGAGTGTTGGGAAGCGAGAGCGAGTTGGTGTTGAACTGGCCAAGCAGGAATTGGGGCAGATTGGGAAAGGTCCAGTTGGTTTGGGCGTAGACGTTGCCGTTGAAGAGCATCTTGGAGACTTCGGCGCCGGCACCGAAATTGATCTGGTGGTTGCCTTTGACCCAACTAATGTCGTCATTTAACTGCAGCGGCGTGGAATGAGCGTGGGC
The DNA here is from genome assembly GCA_964438005.1 of uncultured Solibacteraceae bacterium. Classification (GTDB taxonomy): domain Bacteria; phylum Acidobacteriota; class Terriglobia; order Bryobacterales; family Bryobacteraceae; genus PSRJ01. Next base: position 24,659 of record CAYTJD010000026.1, read on the forward strand.
CTCGCCGCCGGTGCCGGGGCCGATGGCGAAAGCGCCGGTCACGGTGAAGCCGCTCTGGTGAGGAGTGTAACCGCAATATACCAATGCAGCGCCCAAATCGCAGGCGTCGACGTAATTGTCCGCAAAGCGATGAATACCGATGCGATCGACGGTGGCGCGGAACTGGTTTACCACCGCTGGAGAGATTAAGTAGGTATCACCGAAAGCCCAGGACTGATCGGCGTCATCCAAGCCGCCTTGGGCGGTGGTCAGTATGTTCGACGGCGTGAAGTTATAAGAAGGCGGCCGGAAGAAGTGAGTTCGGAAGTAACGGGCAAACAAGGTATTCTTGGCGCTCGTCTGATAGTCGCCGCGAGCCGTGTACTGGCCTTCGTTGATCTGAGTAATGAGGCCGAAGCCCGCGTTGCCGCAGGGGGCATTGGAGACAGGCAGCAATTTCGCGAGTTTCAGCGCTGCCGGATCATACAGCGTCGGGCTGATTTGATTGTTGACGAATAAGCTCTTGACGTTAGCGGGGAGATTGGCCAGATCCTGCGGGCAGGCGCTCCAATCGCCGGCGATCATGGCGGGAGTGGCCACGAATGTGGCAGCGGTATTCGCCTGCGGATCTTGTCGGGTGATGGTGTCCTGATAACCGAAGAAGAAGAACAGCTTGTTCTTCATAACCGGGCCGCCGACGGTGCCGCCGAACTGATTGCGCTTTAGAGTATCGCGAGCGGGCGCGAAGAAGTTGCGGGCGTTCATATCGCCGTTGCGCAGGAACTCGAACGCGTCGCCATGGAAGCTGTTGGTGCCCGACTTGGTGATCCCGGTGATGGTACCGCCGGCGTGGATGCCATTGGCTGCGGTCATGGTGCTGGTTTCGATCTTGAACTCCTGGAGCGCGTCCGGCATGGGCAGGGGCATGTTGGCCAGGTCCCACGGGTTGTTGAACACGCTGCCGTCCAGATAGAAGGCCACGCCGAAAGCCTGTCCACCGGCGATCACATACTGCACGGTGCCGGGATACCCGCCGTTGCCGGCGACGCCCTGGGGAATGACACCGGGGGTGTATTGGATGAGATCGGTCGCCTGGCGGCCGTTGAGCGGGAGTTCCAGAATCCGCTGGTTCTCCATTACGGTTCCAACGCTGGTGGCTGTGGATTCGACAAGGGCGGCGTTCGCCTCAACCTGCACCTGTTCGTTGACGTTGCCGACCTTGAGCGTGACGGCGATGGTCGGGTTCGTGGCGACCTGCAAAACGATACCGGTTTGCGTGTAAGTGGCAAAACCCTGCTTGGCCACTTCCAGGCGATAGGGCCCGATGGGAAGATCGGGCAGGACGTAGTTGCCGTCGGCATCGGTGATGACGTTACGGATCAAGTCGGTGGCCGTGTTGGTGACTTTGACCGTGGCTTCGGGAATCGCGGCACCGGTCGAATCGGTGACGGTTCCCTGAATCTGAGATAGCTGGACTTGAGCGAAAAGGCTGGCGGCAACGAGAGCCAGCACGATCAGAAACGTCTTCATGGCGCGCACCCCTAATGTATTCACAAGCAGACCCCTTCCACGTGAAAACTCGCGGTTGGGGGGAATTATATCAGATGCGCGGCGCGAAATCGGGGCTGCGTTTGGCGCTATTCTTTGGCGCCGCGGGCGCTGGGACCGCCGTCTTCAGCGGCGCCGGCGAAAACTTTGCGGCCATCGGGCAACTTTACCGAGCGGGAGTTGCAGGTGTTGGTGGCGTCTTTGGCGCGAAAGCCTTCGATGGCAATTTCGTCGCCGGGCTTCAACGTACTCTTGCTCCAGCCCTGGCGGGTCAGACCGTTGGGGGCTCCGCCTTCGCACTGCCAGTGCTGGACCGCGCCGGCGGCGTCTTTTACGTCGATATAGAGCCAGACGTGCGGGTTCAACCATTCGACTTTGGTGACGGTGCCTTTGAGGGCGACGGGCTGTTTGTCGTCAAACTCGGCGGCGAAGGAATGATGCGCGAACAACGGGGCGGCCAGGCCTAGCAGCAGACCGGCACAAAGCAAAGAGTACATGGCTTTCATGGTGGCGCCTCCCAGGAAGGTTTCCGGAACGATTCTGGCACAAAAGAAGGAGCGACTGCAAGGCGGGCGCGCTGGCGGGACGGGTCGGGATATACACTGAGAGAGCCATGCTTGCCAAGATCAGCGTTTGCGGATTTGTGGTTTGGGCCGGCGGGATATGGGGGCAGGCGGCACCACCGCCGCCGGTGAAGCTGCCATCGAATTTGCCGCCCGGGCTTTACGCCGTGATCCATACGTCGATGGGGGACATCACGGCGGAGTTGTTTGAGAAAGAAACACCGAACACGGTGCGGAATTTTATCGGGCTGGCGCGGGGGACTCGGCCGTGGCTGGATCCGAAGACGAAGCAGGGAGTCTCGCGGCCGCTTTACGACAACATCACGTTTCACCGGGTGATTCCGAATTTCATGATCCAGACCGGCGACCCGACGGGAACCGGGGCGCATAACTGCGGGTTCGTGCTGAAGGACGAGATCGTGCGCGGCCTCCGGTTCGACCGCCCGGGCCGCCTGGCGATGGCGAACATTGGCCAGCCGAATACGGGGGCGTGCCAGTTCTTCATCACGGAAAAACCGTTTCCCGACGGCAACGGGATGTACACGATCTTCGGGCAGGTGGTGGGCGGAATGGAGCTGATCGGGCAAATCGCGCGGGTGAAACGCGATGGGAGGGACAAGCCGAAGGAGCCGGTGATGCTCAACCATGTCGACATCGTGCGGCTGGTGGAGAAACCGGTGGAGGGGCACTCCGACAGCGGGTTTGGCGTGTACGTCAATTCGCAAGGCGACATTCTGACGAGCTCGGATGCAGTGCAGGGGTGCAACGAGGTGCATCTGCCCGACGGCCGTAAGCTGGAGGTGAAAGCGACTGACCGGCAGAACGGGCTGGCCGTGTTGAATTCCGGAAGCAAGGTGGATGCCTACCCGATGTTCCGAAAAGGCGAGGACGTGTCGGTGCAGGAGCCGGTATGGACCTTGGGGACGTCGCCGAGTTTCGTGAGCGCGCAGGCGGATAGCCACGGCGACAACCGGTTTCTGCAGGTCGCGGGGGCGCCCGGAGCAAGCCGGGGAACGCCGGTGCTGGATACGGGCGGGACGATCGCGGGGCTGCTCACGGACAAGACCGAGAACGCCGGCTCGTTTCTGGCGATCAAGGCGTCGGTGGCCCTGGGCTTTCTGGATTCCGCGAACGTGGCCTATACGGCGCAGCCGCTGGGCGGAGTCGCGGACCGAAACGCGGCCATCGACAACGCGCGGCGGTACACGGTTCTGATTCTGTGCTGGAAGTGAACGGGCGCCGAGCGAGCGCCATCCCTGAGATTGGATGACGGTAAGGAACGAAGGCGAGCTCGCACGATGAAGCTGTCGATCTTGATGCCGGTGTACAACGAGCGCACGGTGGTGGAGCGGTGCATCTCACAGGTGTTGACGGCGCCGCTACCGGAGAATATGGACCGGGAGCTCATCATAGTCGACGATCAATCGACCGACGGCACGTACGGGATCCTGGAGCGGCTGGCCTCGGCGTTTCCACAAATCCGGCTGTACCGGCATGAAGTGAACCGGGGCAAGGGCTCGGCGGTGCGCACAGCGATCGAGAATGCGTCGGGGGATTTTTCGCTCATTCAGGACGCAGACCTGGAATACGATCCCGCGGAGTACCCGCAATTGCTGCGGCCGCTGCTGGACGGGCACGCGGACGCGGTGTTCGGATCGCGCTATATGGCGGGTGTGCAGACGCGGGTGCTGCTGTTCTGGCACTCGACGACCAACAAATTCCTGACGCTGGTTTCGAACATGTTCTGCAACCTGAACCTGACAGACATGGAGACCGGGTACAAAGTATTCCGCACGGATCTGCTGAAGAGCATACCGATCCGGTCGAACCGGTTCGGCTTCGAGCCGGAGATCGTCATGAAGAGCGCGAAGCGCAATTTCCGGATCTATGAGGTGCCGATCAGCTATCACGGCCGCACCTATGAAGAAGGCAAGAAGATCAACTGGAAAGACGGGTTGAAGGCGCTGGCGGTGATTCTGAAATTTTGGGTGATCGACGATTTATACGACGCGCCGTACGGGCGTGGTGTTTTGAACAACCTGACGGGAACGCCGCAATATTTGAGCTGGCTGGCGCGGACGATCCGGCCGCACGTGGGCGACGCGGTGCTGGAAATGGAAGCGGGGATCGGCAACATGACCGGGCGGCTGATGGGCAAGCGGCTGGTGTACGTGGCCGGCGAGAAAAATCCGCTGTATCTGCACGCGCTGCACAACCGTTTCCTGCGAACCCCGAATGTGACGGTACAGCGGATCGATCCGGAGTCGGCGCGAGATCTGGAGGGGTTGGAGAACTGCTTCGATACGGTGCTGTGCCTGAACGTGCTCGAGTACGTGGAAGGCACGAGTGAAGTGCTGGAGCGTCTGCGCGCGACGCTGAAGCCAGGCGGCAGACTGGTGGTGCTGGTGCCGCACAACCGGTGGTTGTACGGGTCGCTCGACCGAAGCTTGGGGCATAAGCAAAGATTCAGCGAGCGGGACGCGCGCGAGTTGCTGGCGGCGCGGGGATTCACGGTGGAGACGGCGCGCAACTTCAATAAAGCCGGAACGCCACCGTGGTGGGCGTACAGCAAAATCGCGGGCTCGCGCAAAATCGGTAAGCTGGTGCTGAAGGTCTTCGACAAGACGGTCTGGATCTGGAGCCGGATCGACGGGCTGATCCCGTGGCCGGGGCTGTCCTTGATCGTGGTGGCGCGCAAGAACAGCGGTGCGTCGAAGGCCGTGGCGGAATGCGAGCTGAACCAAACTTCCTCGAACTGATCGGGCGCTTCGCCGGCAAACGGATGCTGGCGATCGGCGACCTGATGCTGGACGAATTTATTTGGGGGCGCGTCTCGCGCATTTCGCCGGAAGCGCCGGTACCGGTGGTGAACGTCACCGGGGAATCCTATTATCCGGGTGGGGCGGCCAATGTAGCGCGCAACCTCCGGGAGTTCACGAAAGAAACATTTGTGATGGGGCTCGTGGGGCGGGACGCGCGGGGGAAGACGCTGCTGGAGCTGCTCGATGGGGCGGGGATTCACACCAAGGGCGTGATCGCGGACGATACGGCGTCGACGACCGTGAAGACGCGGGTGATCGCGCGTAACCAGCAGGTGGTGCGAGTGGATCGCGAGCGCAAGATGGTGCTGCGACCGGAGCAGCTTTCGGAGGCAGTCGCGTATCTGGAAGATGCCGTCACGGAGATGGACGGAATCGTAGTGGCGGATTACGGGAAAGGGTTTCTGACGCAGGCGCTGGCGGACGAAATTTGCCGGCTGGCCCGGAAACACGGAAAGACGCTGACGGTGGACCCGCATCCGCATACCTCGCTAGTGTGGCGCGGTGCGACGGCGATCAAGCCGAACCGGATCGAAGCGTTTAGCGCGGTGGGACTGGCGCCGTCCGAACCGGTGGAGCCGGTGTGCCGCGACGAGGCGCTGCTGGAGGCGGCACGGCGACTGTCCCGATTGTGGGAGACGCAGAACCTGCTGGTGACTCTGGGCGAGCACGGGATGCTGCTGTTCGACGGGCAGGCGGAACCACAGCATCTGGCCGCGCGAGCTCACGAGGTGTTCGACGTTTCCGGGGCGGGCGACACGGCAATCGCGTTGTTTACGCTTGGGCTGACTGCGGGGGCTTCCGCGGCGACGGCGGCAGAACTGGCGAACCGGGCGAGCGGCATCGTGGTGGGCAAAGTAGGAACGGCCACGGTGACGCCGGCGGAGTTGATGGGGGCTTTCCAAGACTTGTGAGCGGATGGCGGGTCCGGGGACCCGCTCTGACCGGAGCTTTCTCTCTTGACTTTTTCCATATTTCCATTATTATGGAAGTATGGAAAAGGGGAAGGCGAAGCAGGCCGAACAGACGAGGCGGTATGCCGAGATGTTTGGGGCGATGGGGGCGGAGCCGCGGCTGCGCATCATGCGGCTGCTGCTGGCGGCGCATCCGGAAGGAGCGATCGTCGGCGAGATCAGCGAAGAACTGGGAATTCCCAGCTCGACGCTGTCGCATCATCTCGACAAGCTCAAGAGCGAAGACCTGGTCAAGGTGCGGAGGGACGGCACGTTTCTGTGGTACACCGCCGACTGCGAAAGCCTGCAAGAACTGCTGGGATTTCTTTACGCGGAGTGCTGCACGCGCAACCGGGCAATCGAACCGGAGAAAGTTGTGTGCTGCAAGTAGGAGTAGCCAATGGCGAGCGATATTAAGGAAGTAGTGAAGGAAAAATACGGCGAGGCGGCGCTGCGGGCGCGGACTGCCTCGAAAGGTTCCTGTTGCGGAACATCGAGCCGGTGCAGCGTGGATGGCGATCCGGTTACGTCGAACCTTTACGATGAGGCCGAAAAGAGCGTGATTCCCGAGCAGGCGGTACGCGCCTCGCTCGGCTGCGGCAACCCGACAGCCTTGGCGGAGCTGCAAGAAGGCGAGACGGTTCTGGATCTGGGCTCGGGCGGGGGCATCGACGTGTTGCTCTCGGCGCGGCGCGTGGGGCCGCGAGGCAAGGTCTACGGGCTCGATATGACCGACGAGATGCTGGCGCTGGCGCGCGAGAACCAGCAGAAATCCGGTGTGCGGAACGTCGAGTTTCTGAAAGGAGAGATCGAGGCGATTCCGCTGCCGGATAATGCCGTGGACGTCATCATTTCCAATTGCGTCATCAATCTTTCCGCGGACAAGGACCGGGTGTTGCGCGAGGCGTTCCGCGTGCTGAAACCCGGCGGACGCTTTGCGGTGTCCGATGTCGTGGTGCGGGGCGCGGTGCCGGACGAGGTGCGACGGAGCATGCTGCTGTGGGTCGGGTGTATCGCAGGAGCGCTGGAGGACACGGAGTGCGCGGCGAAACTGGCGGCGGCCGGGTTCGAGGGAATCGAGATCGAGCCGACGCGGGTTTACAACATCGAAGATGCGCGGGCCTTCTTGACGAGCGCGGGAATCGATGTGGATGCGATTGCACCGCAGGTGGCCGCGAAGTTTATGAGCGCATTTGTGAGGGCGCGGAAACCGCGGGGATGAAAAAGAGCGGCGACAAGAGCGCCGGCGTTACAAAACTCTTCGCTCGTCGCCTTCGCGGCGGGTGATGCGCTCGCGGTCCAGATACTCGAGCAGCGGAATGGCGTATTTGCGGGACACGCCGGTCCATTCTTTGAATGCGGTGACGTTGAACCGCGCGGACTTGCGCGAGGCCATCATCTGGCGAAGGCTGTCGATGGCAGTGCGGTGAAACACGAGTTCCTCGCTGACGCGGATGAGCTGGTGCTCGCGGAGGAGGATTTGCAGCAGGGAACGGGCGCGGGCAGGCTCGACGCCGGATTTGGCCAATACTTCGGGAACCGCGGGAGTCGCGAGGCCGGCGCTCTGGAAGGCGCGCTCGATGGCGGCGCGGGCGGCGCTTTCGTCTTCCCGCAGTACGACTTTGTGGCTGCGAACGCGGACGGTTTCGCCCTCGACGGCCAGATCTTTTGCGGCGGCCAATAACGCATCGAGAAGAAAGAGCGGCAAGGCGGCGAACTCGCGGCCGCGGAGGTCCTGCTTGGGAATTCCGGGAAGCAGGGGATGGGTTCGGTGAAAATCCCGCACGGCGGCGGTAAGCCTGTCGCGGGATTGCTGAAGCCAAGACGGACTAACGTACCACTGGGAGATTTCGACGAGGCCAGCGCGGGTTGCGGCAGCGGCAATCTCGGCGTCGCGCATGCCGGTACGGGCGATGAGAGCCGCGAGACCGAGGCCGAAGGGAGCTTCTTTTACGAGCAAGGCGAGACGGGCCGCGGTCTCGGCTTGATCCAGCGCCGCGAGGCGAGCGGGCATGTCATCGGTGGCTCGATAGCGGCGCTCGCCGTTGTCGACCACCACGCCGCCCCCAATGGTTATGACCGGGGAGAACATGCGAATGATGAACCGGTCGCCGGGCCAGAGTAGCGCCGGCTCGCGGAGGACCAACTGGGCGTAACAGGTCTGGCCGGCTCGGAGCGCGGAGGTGCCGGAGGGCAGGCGCACTTCCGCTTCGATTTCGGCGGTGCCGGAATGAAAGTGAACGGGCGCGCGGTGTTTCATTGGTTTTGCGGAGGCCAGCAGGGTGAGGCGGCAATCGACGCGCTGGACCGCGCGAAAACGGCCCGGCTCGGAGAGAACATCGCCGCGCTGCAGCTCCGATGGTTCGATGTCGGTGAGGTTGATCGCCGTGCGCTGACCAGCTTGAGCGCGGTCGGACGACGAGCCGTGGACTTCCACGCCCCGAACACGAAGGCGGCGGCCGGCGGGGTACAATTCGACTTCCTGCTCCCTGGCGACGGAGCCGGAGACCAGCGTCCCGGTAACCACCGTGCCAAAGCCTTTTACAGAGAAGACGCGGTCGATGGGCAGGCGGAAATGGCCGGAGGAGTTTTTTTCTGGCACCTCCGCGGCGACGAGTGCCAACTCGCGGCGGAGATCATCGAGGCCGGCGCCGGTCACGGAGCTGACGGGTACGATCGGCGCGCCTTCGAGAAACGAGCCCTTGACCAATTCTTCGGCCTCGAGGCGGGCGAGTTCGAGAATATCAGGCTCGGCGATGTCGGCCTTGGTGAGCGCAATGATGCCGCGGGGAATGCCGAGCAGACGGCAAATGTCGAAGTGCTCGCGCGTTTGGGGCTTGATAGACTCATCGGCGGCGATGACGAACAGGACAAGGTCGATGCCGCCGACGCCGGCCAGCATGTTTTTGACAAAACGCTCGTGGCCGGGGACATCGATGAAACCCAGGCGCAGGGTGGGCGTCAATTGCAGGTGAGCGAACCCGAGGTCGATGGTGATACCCCGACGTTTCTCCTCCGCGAGCCGGTCGGCGTCGATGCCGGTAAGGGCTTTGACCAAGGCGGTCTTGCCGTGGTCGATGTGGCCGGCGGTGCCGACGATGATGTTCTTCATCGCTCTGGTTCCTATCGTACTACCCGGGCAAACGCCGACCTTTCGCGCAGGAGTCACGTTGGTGAAAGTGGATGTAGCGGCGGCGAGCCCCAACGGGCGGACGATTTCGGATTTGACCCGCCAGGATTTTGAAGTGCTGGACGATGGCGCGCCGGAACCGATCGCGTACTTCGATCACGAATCCGAGCCGCTGGATCTGCTGCTGCTGTTGGACATAAGCGGGAGCATGCATCGGTCGCTGATGGAGATGGCGGGGACGGCGCGCGCGGCCCTGCGGCCGCTAGGCCGGATGGACCGGGTAGCTGTCATGCTGTTCGCGCGGGAGTCGGCGGTCCGGCAGCTCTTTACGGGAGACTTCGGGTTAGTCGAGTCAGAAATCGCGAATGCGGTAAAGACTCAAGACCTGGGAAGCGGGACGGCGATCAATGCGGCGGTTCTGGCAGCGGCCGAGTACCTGGCGCGGCAGCCGGCGAATGCGCGGCGCGCGGTGCTGATCGTCACGGACAACGTGAGCTTGAATTACCGCGTCCCGGATGAGCAGGTGATCCGGGCGCTGTACACGGCGGATGCAACGCTGGACGGAATTCTGATGGGGAAACAGCGCCGGCCGGATGCGCCTCGGCCGGGCTCCTATGTGAATCCCGATTTCACGCCCTCCGACATATTTAAGCTGGCGGAACAGACAGGAGGGGAAGCGGTGGAGGCCAAGCAGGCCGCGGAGTCGTTTCAGCTGATGATTGAACGAATCCGTTCGCGCTACCGGTTGCAGTATCCGGCGCCGGACTCGGCGGCGGGTGCGTTTCATCGGGTGCAGGTGCGGCTGACCGACGAGGCGCGCCGGCGGTATCCGCGGGCGGTGCTGCGGGCGCGGGCGGGGTATTACGCTGGGCCGTGAGGGCCGAAAGACGCTGATGGCAAGACCACTGGCGCCTCGCGATACAGTGAGAGGGTGCTGGCGCTGGTGCTGCTGGGCCTGGTGGCGGGATCGGTTGTGTATTGCGTCCTCACCGTAATCGCGGCGGAGAATTATTGCGCAGCGCGGCCCGCTGAGCCAGACGAGCGGCCCCCGATGAGCGTTCTGAAGCCGCTGGCCGGTGTGGACCTGGACCTGGAAGAGAACCTACGGAGCTTTTTTGAACAGAAGTATCCGCGGTTCGAACTGCTCTTCGCGGTACGCAGCGCGGAGGATCCGGCGATCCCGGTGTTGGAGCGGTTGCGCGAGCAGTTCAAAGGCGTACCTTCACAACTCATAGTTACCGGCGAGCCGCCGTATCCCAATGCCAAAGTGTTCAGCCTGGAGCGCATGGTTGCGGCGGCGCGGTATGACGTGTTGGTCATGGCCGATAGCGACGTGCGCGCGGCGCCGGATCTGCTGGCGACATTCGCAGCCGAATTTCAAGATCCCAGAACGGGGCTGTTAACATGCCCGTACCGGGCGGTGCCGGGACCCAGTTATTGGTCGAAGCTAGAGGCGATCGGGCTGAATACGGAGTTTCTGGGCGGGGTGCTGGTGGCCCGGCTCCTGGATGGGATGCGTTTTGCGCTCGGACCAACGATCGCGGCCCGGCGGCAAGTGCTGACGGATATCGGCGGCTTCCGCGTGCTGAAGGATTACCTGGCGGAAGACTTTGTGATGGGGAAGCTGGCGGCGGAGCTGGGGTGGGGAGTCATTCTGTCTTCGTGCGTGATCGAGCATCACATTGGCAGCCAGGCGTTCGGGGCGAACATGCGTCACCGCCTGCGCTGGAACCGGAGCACGCGGCGCTCACGGCCGCTGGGGTATGTGGGGCAGGTATTCACGAATCCGCTGCCGCTGGCGGCACTGTTTTGCCTCGCCGCGCCGGCGTGGTGGCCGGTATTTCCAGTGACGGCGTTGTTCCGGTTGCTGGCGGCGCGGGCGACGGCGCGCCGCGTTTTGCAGGACCAGCTCACGGGCAGGCAGTGGTGGCTGGTTCCGGTTCAGGATGCGGCGAGTTTCGTCTTTTGGCTCGCGGCGTTTTTCGGGAACACCATCTTATGGCGTGGACGAAGGTACCGGCTGCAACGGGATGGGCGATTCCAGCTAGATTCCTAGCAGAACCGTCCTAGGGGATTTGCCGTTATTTTTGGCTCGGTGTCGCTGATACGATAGACAATCACCCGCTGCTATGCTTCGTACACGCTATTTCCCCGGTATCGTCTTAATCGGCATGTTTCCCTGCATCTTGCCGGGAGCGGAGAATCGCATCACGCGTCCGGTGGAATCAAGCCAGGTCAAGGTTCTGAGAGGGCATGTCCCGCAGCAGGCGCTGCCGCAATATGATCTGGGTCCGGCGGCGGGCTCGACGGCGCTTGAATACGTCACGCTGCGATTGAAGCCGGCGGATGGCCTGGAACAATTTTTGGAGGAACAGCGGAACCCGAAATCGCCGAATTACCATCGCTGGCTAACTCCGGAGCAGTTTGGCGAACGCTTCGGATTGAGCGCGCCGGATATCGGCAAGCTGGTTTCCTGGCTGCAATCGGAAGGGCTGCAGGTTCACGAAGTGGCGCGCGGCCGGCACTGGATCACGTTCAGCGGAACGGCCGAGCAGATGAACCGAGCGTTTCGCACCGAAATTCACCACTACCTGGTAAACAGTGCGTTGCACCTGGCGAACGCGACGGATCCTTCGATCCCTTCCGCATTCGAAGACGTGGTCAGCGGGATTGACGGTCTCAGCGATTTCGACTTGCAGCCTCAGTTTCGGCTGGAGCAGCCGGAGTTCACGAGCGGTAGCTCGCGGTACCTGGCGCCGGACGACTTCGTGACGATCTACAACGTCACGCCGCTGTACAGCGCGGGCGTCGATGGGACGGGCCAGAAGATCGCGGTGATCGGGCGGTCGGCAGTCGACCTCGCCGATATCCGCCAATTCCGGCAGACCTTCAACTTGCAGCCAAACGATCCGCAAGTGGTGCTGGTTGGTTCCGATCCGGGGGTTACCAGCAGCGTAGTTGAAGCGGACCTGGATCTCGAATGGGCGGGAGCAGTGGCACGCGGAGCGACGATCGAGTACGTGTATGCGAGCAGCGTGACGACGGCGGTACAGTACGCGGTGGATCAGAACGTGGCGCCGGTGATTACGTTCAGCTTCGGCGGTTGCGAGGCTTACGCTTCAACGGGAATTCGCGCAGTGGCGCAGCAGGCGAACGCCCAAGGGATCACGTGGCTGGCGGCGTCGGGGGACTGGGGAGCGGCCACGTGCGATCTGGTGTCAGCGCCTTCGCCGCTGGCGTCGAAGGGACCGAACGCAAGCTTTCCGGCCAGCATTCCGGAGATTACAGCAGTAGGCGGCACGGAATTCGACGATGGCAGCGGGAGCGGCTATTGGGCGGCGACGAACACAGCGAACGGGGCTTCCGCGCTGTCGTATGTTCCCGAAGGAGTGTGGAATACGGCAATCTTACGCAACGACCTGTCAGCCGGGGGAGGCGGTCCGAGCGTGGTCTTCAGTAAGCCGACCTGGCAGACTGGCCCGGGAGTTCCGAACGACAGCGCGCGCGACGTGCCGGATTTGTCGCTGGCGGCTTCGCCGCAGCACTATGCGTACATCATTTATAGCAGCGGCGCGGTGGTTCATGTCGGCGGGACCTCGGCGGCGAGCCCTTCGTTTGCCGGTGTTCTGGCGCTGCTGAATCATTACCTGGTGTCGAATCGGCTCGAATCGCAGGGCGGGCTCGGCAACATTAACCCGATGCTGTACCGGTTGGCGCAAAGCACGAAGGACGTGTTCCATGACATTACCGCGGGGGACAATCGAGTCCCGTGTGCGCAAAGCAGCCCAGGCTGTGGCGGGAGCGGGATGGGCTTTGCGGCCGGGCCCGGGTACGATCTGGCCTCGGGGCTCGGTTCGGTGGACGCTTATCACCTGGTAACGGAATGGAAGACCGGCACGGCGACCACCACGGTGTTGTCGGCCGCGCCGGGCACGGTTTCACTGACCGACACGGTGACTCTGAGCGCCGCGGTAACCGGATCGGCCGGCGTGCCGACGGGAACCGTCACGTTCGTCACGAATGATCAGAGTGTGGGAACAGCGCCGGTGAACGCCGCGGGAATAGCGACGCTCAGCGTGCCCGCGATCAACTTGGCCTCGGGGAACCTGACGATCACCGCGCTCTACAGCGGCGATCCGGTATTCGATGGTTCGGCGGGGACCACGGTGATCGCGCTTAACCTGCCGGCATCGGGCTCGCTGGTGGTGCCATTTGTAACTCCGAATCCGGTACCGCAGGCCGGCACCGGCTGGCCGTACATGGTGGGGTTGTCGGAAAAGGCCGGCGTGGCCACGACAGTGACGAGTTTCATGATCGACGGCGTGCGCCAGAATCTTGGGTTCTGGACCAGCACCAACATTCCCGCTAATGGAACGGTATCGGCCAACTTGAGTGGCTTGGGACTAAATGCGCCCGTCAGCCGGACTTTCGATTTCGCCGGGCAGGATCCGGGCGGGCAGGCGTGGACGCAGCAGCTCACGGTGCCTTTCGTGCCGAGTCCGGGCCTGGTGCTGGCGCCGGCAATCAGCCTGGCCAGCAACCCGTCGACGATCAAGCAGAATCCGCAGGCCGACCCGTCTTGCCAATGGTCGCAACAGGTAACGGTTCAGGAGACCGGGGGATTTCTGGTGCAACTCATCTCTTTGCGCGCCGGGTCCAATGATTTCAGCGCGCTGATCCAGCAGATATTCGGAACGACGCGGCTGGCACCGTACGGGTTTTTGCAGGGGAGCTTGTGCTGGGATAGCACAACGCAGGTGGGCACAAAGCCGATTCAAGTCACGGGGCTCAGCGAAATCGGCACGAACGTCACCGCCACGCTTTCGGCCGTGCTGGCGGCGGCGCCGGCGACGCGGCCGAGCATATTGATCGCGCCCGCGTCCCTACAGTTTGCCGCCAAGCCGAGCGGCGTGTCCGATCCGGCCACGATCAACGTCGGTTTTCTGAGCGGAACCGCAGCCTGGACCGCGAGCATCCTACCCGCAAACCGGACGACGAGTTGGCTGAAGATCTCGGGATCTGCTCCGGGGCCGTTGACTCTGATGGCATCGAGCGCGGGGCTGGCCAACGGCGTGTATCAGGCGATGGTGACGATTGACGCGCCGGACGCAACTCCATCGTTTGTCAACGTACCGATAACCCTAGTGGTAGGTGGCGCGGCGAACATAACCATCGCCGGGATAAGGAACAATGCATCCGGGACCGTGGCCTTCGCACCCGGAATGCAGGTGGGGGTGTACGGTTCCGGGCTGGCACCTTCGACGGCGCAGACCACCCGGATTCCCCTGCCGTTCAGCTTGGGGGGCGTTTCGGCGACCGTGAACGGAGTCAGCGCGCCGGTGTACTTCGTTTCACCCGGGCAGGTCGATATACAGATTCCGTACGAGACGGGATTGGGGACGGCGGTGCTGGCGGTGAACAACAACGGGCAGGTCGCATCGTTCTCGTTCCCTGTGTCCGTGGCCGCGCCGGGGATTTACAACTTCTTTATCGACAACAATACAGGCACACCAGCTTCGGGACGGGCAGGCGACGTGATGACAATGTTCGCCAGCGGAGTTGGCGACATGACGCCCTCCCTGGCGACGGGGGCGGGGCCATCGTCTCTGACGCCGATCAGAAATCTGCCGAAGCCAAGATTGCCGGTGACGGTGACTGTGGGAGGGGAGCCTGCCGACGTGGCGTTCGCGGGGAACGCGAGCGGCCTGGTGGGCGCGATTCAAATCAACTTCACGGTGCCGGCAGACCTACCGCCAGGACCGCAGCCTGTGGTGCTCAGCATCGGCAGCGCGGCCAGCGATCCGGTAAATCTGATGCTTACGCAGTAGGACGCGTCGGCGGTTGCGCACTGTACGAAACCCGACAGTCTCCCGACCGCCGCACCGAGAAGATCAGTGTAATGCCCGCCGATGGACCATAAAGTGCGTACAAGCAGCGGAATGCGACAGCGTGGCGCACTGATGGTCTGTTTGCTTGCAATCGCGTCAAGTCAGCCGGTACAGGCGTACTCGGTGCTAACTCATGAAGCGATTATCGACACGGCTTGGGACAGGGACATCAAGCCCCTTCTGGTGAGTCGGTTTCCACAGGCAACCGAAGTGGAGCTAAGGGGAGCGCACGGCAGCGCCTACGCCGGATGTATCGTCCAGGACATGGGGTACTACCCATTCGGGAACAAGTTCTTCAGCGACCTCGTGCACTACCTGCGGAGCGGGGATTTCGTAATGAACCTGGTCAGCGAAGCGCAGACGCTCGACGAGTACGCATTTGCGCTGGGAGCCCTGGCGCACTATGCCGCCGATTCGCAAGGCCACGGCGTGGCTGTGAATCACGCGGTGCCAATTGAATACCCGAAGCTGGCGCGGAAATTCGGGCGGGACGTGACTTACGAAGACGATCCCGCCGCGCATCTCAAGGTGGAGTTCAGTTTTGACGTGTTGCAGGTGGCGCGGGGGGATTACGCGCCGCAGGCGTATCACGACTTCATCGGATTCGACGTACAGAAAGAAGTGCTGAAGCGTGCATTTCGCGACACATATTCGCTGGCGTTGACCGATATTTTCAAAGACTTGGACACGGGATTAGGCAGCTACCGGCACATTGTAAGCAGCACGATTCCCCACATGACGCGCGTGGCGTGGCGTCTTAAGAGAGACGATCTGATGAAGAGGCGTCCCGGAGTGACCCGTCGCGCATTTATTTACAATCTCTCGCGAGCAAGCTACCGGAAAGAGTGGGACGACCAATACCAACGCGGAGGTCCCGGTTCGGCAGTGTTAGCGTTCGTGATCCGCATTCTGCCTAAGATTGGCCCTCTAAAGGCGCTTTCATTCAAGGCACCGAGCGGGCAAACGGAGCGGCTTTTCGAGGACAGTTTCAATAAGACGCTGGCTGAATACCGGCGGCTGCTGCGGGACGCAGGAGAACGGAAGCTGGCACTGGAGAATATTGACCTGGATACAGGCAAGCCGACGCGGCCGGCGGAATACATGTTGGCAGATAGAGCATACGCCAAGCTGGCAACCGAGTTGGCGGCGAAACCCCCGGAGATGGTAGATCCGAAACTGCGGGAGAACATTCTGAGTTATTACCGCGACCTCGATCTGCCGTTCGCGACCAAGAGAAAGCCGAAGGACTGGCGGAGAACCGTGATGGCGCTGCAAAAGCTGAAGGATGAAGCGGCGGTGGCGGAGAATCAAAGCAGAGCGGGGGCAGAAGCTCACTGACCGGCGGCCTTCGGCAGCAGTGCCACTCCGGCATTCAACCCTGGGCGCGGGAGG
This sequence comes from uncultured Solibacteraceae bacterium, assembly GCA_964438005.1. GTDB lineage: Bacteria > Acidobacteriota > Terriglobia > Bryobacterales > Bryobacteraceae > PSRJ01. The sequence goes on from CAYTJD010000026.1 coordinate 40,931, forward strand.
CCTGCCTCACTGCCAGCTACAATGGTGCCGATGAACCGGCTTGAGGAAGTGCGGCGGCGCCACGCGGCGGCCGAACAGGGCGGCGGCCCGGAACGCCAGGCCCGCCAGCACAGAGAAGGTAAACTTTCGGCGCGAGAACGCATCGAACTGCTGCTCGACGAAGGCTCGTTCGAAGAACTCGACAAGCTGGTGACGCACCGGTGCCGGGATTTTGGCATGGATGCGCAGGTAATTCCGGGCGACGGCTTCATCACGGGGCACGGGCGCGTCGACGGACGGCTCGTCTATGTCTTTGCGCAAGACTTCACCGTATTCGGCGGGTCGCTATCGGGCGCGAACGCTCAGAAGATCTGCAAAATCATGGACCTGGCGATGAAGACAGGCGCGCCTATGGTGGGCTTGAACGATTCCGGCGGCGCGCGCATTCAGGAAGGTGTGCTGTCGCTGGCGGGATACGCTGATATTTTTTTACGGAACACTCTTTCGAGCGGAGTGATTCCACAAATCTCCGCCATCATGGGGCCGTGCGCGGGCGGCGCGGTGTATTCGCCGGCCATCACCGATTTCATTTTCATGGTGGATCACACCAGTTACATGTTTGTGACGGGGCCTGATGTCATCAAGACGGTGACTCACGAAGACGTCACGAAGGAAAAGCTCGGCGGATCGATGACGCACAACTCGGTCAGCGGGGTCGGGCACTTTATCGCGGCCGATGACGCCGAGTGCCTACGCATGATTCGCGAGCTGCTGTCGTACTTGCCGCAGAACAATCGCGAAGATCCACCGCGCCGGGCGACGAAGGATCCGGTGGACCGCCGGGACGCGGCGCTGGACAGGCTGATCCCGGCCGAATCCGACCAGCCGTACGATATGAAGGACGTGATCCGGCGTGTGGTCGACGACGGAGTATTTTTCGAAGTCCACGAGCACTGGGCGAAGAATCTGGTGATCGGTTTTGCGCGGATGGACGGGCGTTCGGTGGGAGTTGTGGCCAACCAGCCGGCGTTTCTGGCGGGCTGCCTGGACATCAACTCGTCCGACAAAGGGGCGCGGTTCGTGCGCTTCTGCGATGCGTTCAACATTCCGCTGCTGACGTTCGAAGATGTGCCTGGGTTCCTGCCCGGCACCGAGCAGGAATTCGGGGGAATCATCCGCCATGGCGCCAAGCTGCTGTTTGCGTTCGCGGAGGCCACAGTTCCGAAGATCACAATCATCACCCGAAAAGCGTATGGCGGCGCGTATTGCGTGATGGGGTCGAAACATATCCGCACCGACGTCAACCTGGCTTGGCCGTCGGCGGAGATCGCGGTGATGGGCGCGGAAGGAGCGGTGAATATTTTATACCGCGACGTGCCCGCCCCGCAGCGTGTCGAAAAAGTGGCCGAGTTTCAAGAGCGGTTCGCCAACCCGTTCATCGCCGCCGAGCACGGGTTCGTAGACGATGTGATCGAGCCGCGCGAGACGCGGCCGAGCGTCATCCGAGCGCTGCGCATGCTCGAGACCAAGGTGGATACGATGCCGCGCAAGAAGCATGGGAACATACCTCTATGAAGGCCCTCGCCATCGTCTTCCTGCTGGCCGGCTGCGGCGCCGCGCAAGAGCGCTATCCGGTCGACTGGGGAAAAGCCAATTCGGAGATCCTGGAATACTTCACGACTCTGCTGAAAATCGATACCAGTAATCCTCCGGGGAATGAGACACGGGCGGCCGAAGCGATTCAGAAGGTGCTGGCCGGCGAAGGCATTCCGGTGAAATTTTTCGCGCTGGAGGCGGGGCGGGCGAACCTGGTGGCGCGGATCAAGGGGAGTGGCGCGAAGCGGCCGATCTTGCTGTTGGGCCATACCGACGTGGTGGGTGTGCAGCGGGACAGGTGGAGCGTGGACCCGTTCGCCGCGGTGCGCAAAGGCGGGCTGATTTACGGGCGCGGCTCCAATGATGACAAGCCGCACGTCGTGGCTGGGATGATGGTGATGCTGCTGCTCAACCGGCTGCACGTGAAACTGGATCGGGACGTGATCTTCCTGGCCGAGGCAGGCGAGGAAGGGACGCCCGGCTTCGGTATCGACTTCATGGTGAAGCAGCACTGGCCGGAAATCGAAGCCGAGTACGCGCTGGCGGAAGGGGGCGCGGCGGTGGAGGAAGGCGGCAAGGTGCACGATGTCTTGATCAGCGTCACCGAGAAGGTGCCGCGCGGAATCCGGCTGGTGGCGCGAGGGCCGTCGGGGCACGGGTCGCGGCCGCTGCCGCAGAACGCGGTGACGCACCTGGCGGCAGCCGTGGCCAAAGTGGGCGCTTGGCAGACGCCGATGCGGCTGAGCGCGGCAACGCGCGAGTATTTCGAGAAACTGGCGGCCATCAGCCCAGCGCCGGATGCGGCGCGATACCGTGCGATTCTGAATCCGTCGCGCGCAGCGGCCGTGGACCGGTATTTTCGCGACCACGAGCCCGGGCACTATTCGATTCTGCGGACGTCGGTGGTTCCCACCATGCTCAAGGCCGGATTTCGTTCGAACGTGATTCCCTCCGAAGGGGAGGCGTATCTGGATGTGCGGGCGCTGCCCGACGAGGACATGACGCAGTTTATCGCCGAGTTGAAAAAAGTAATCAACGATCCAACCATTGAAGTGATCCCGGCACAGATGGAGCGGCCGACGGCGCCCCCGTCGCGCACCGATAACGAGATGTTTCGCGCACTCGAAGAAGTCACGCACCGAATGTTCGCAGCCTCGGCGCTTCCGAGCATGCTGACAGGCGCGACGGACACGGCGCAACTGCGGGCCCGAGGTGTGCAATCTTACGGAACGGGGCCGATCGGCCCGGCTTCCGAAGGGCCGTTAGGGGGCGCCCATTCCGATGACGAGAATATCTCGATTCGCGGGCTCGAAAAACTGGTGGAATTCACCTGGAACGTTGTGATCGAGGTGGCAGGCCAATAGATGAATTACGAGTTCAGCGCAATTCGGGAAAGCGAAATTCCGCGAGCGGCAGTTCCCCTGCTGCAGCACGCCATCGATACCTACGCTTCGGAGATCAACAAGGTCTACGCGACATGGGCGCAATTCGCCGAGAACGAAATGGAGTACCGCCCGCACACCAAATCGGCAACAGTGCGCGACATCATGAAGCACGAGCTGCTTTCCCAGCGGCGCTTCTTCGCGGAGTTCCTGAGTGCGCCCGAGCCCCCCGCCAACGAAGTTCTGCCGGCCTCCGGGTACGGCGCGCGGCTGGTCGAGATGGCGCGGCCGCGGCTGGAATTCCTGGCCCGCCAGTCGGAGGCGTGGTGGCTTGCGCGGTCGCGTTTCTTCGATGTGGAACGGCAGCGGATCTGGATTTTCTGGCGCCGTATCCTTCACACCGCGCACCACCGCACCCAATTAACGGTGTATCTGCGGCTACTCGACAAAACCGTGCCGGCTATTTACGGTCCGACCGCCGACGTTTCCTGGCAGGGAGCCGATCCTACCTTGCCGCCTGGGCCTGGCGCTGATAAGACCCCGGAACGGCACGAAACGAAATCGCCAGGCGGTTCCAGGCGTTAATCGTGACAACCGCGAGCGTCAGGTTGACCAACTCGGCCTCGCTGAAGTGACGGCGGGCGCGCTCGTAGAGTTCATCGGGCACCTGGTCGCGGGAGACGAGTGTGACGGATTCGGTCCACTCGAGCGCGACGCGTTCCCGGTCGCTATAGTACGGCGTCTCGCGCCACGCGCTTAAGCCATAGAGGCGCTGTTCGGTTTCGCCTTCGGCCCGGGCGTCTTTGCTGTGCATGTCCAGACAATAGGCGCATCCATTGATTTGCGAAGCGCGCATGCGCACCAGTTCCAGAAGCTTCGCTTCCAGCCCACTCTTTCGAATGTATTGTTCCAAACCATACAGCGCCTGCAAAGCATCTTTAGGAACACTCTTTGTAAGATCAATTCTCGCTTCCATATTTCTCCTGGTTGATTCTCTACATCCCATGATGAGGGACTGGCGGCGTTCGATGCCGATTGAGCGGAGAGGTGGCGCGATTTGATACGATATTGTTCTAAGCCACGGTTCTTGCCGCCCTGTCTGCTTGCAAGTCGGGCATCCGGGCGCTTGATATGACACCGACATTGCCTCTGGCGTTGCTGGCGATACCGGCCACGACTCGCATGATGCGTGGGCTGTTTGACGACACCTTCGCCGGGATCCACCAATTCAGCTGGTTCGATTGGGCGATCCTCATTCCCTATTTCACGGTGCTGGTGATTCTGTCGGTGTACGGGATTCACCGGTATGACGTGATCCGCACGTATTTCAAACATCGCCACAAAGCCACCGGCGAGCCCCCGCGGAGCTTCAAGCAGCTGCCTCCGGTAACGGTCCAACTTCCTCTGTATAACGAGCGTTACGTCGTCGAGCGGCTGATCGATGAGGTGGTCAAGATCGAGTACCCGAAGGAGTTGCTGCAGATCCAGGTGCTCGATGATTCGACCGACGACACCGGGCCTTTCGCCGAAGCGCTGGTGGCGCGGTACGCGGCGCTGGGGTATCCGATCGAATACCACCACCGGAGGAACCGCCATGGGTTTAAGGCGGGAGCGCTCCAGGAAGGCATGAAGACCGCTACCGGTGAGTTCATCGCGGTGTTTGACGCGGACTTTTGTCCCCCGGCAGAGTTTCTGCACCGGACCATTCATCATTTTGCCGACCCGAAAATCGGCGTGGTGCAGACCCGGTGGAGCTACATCAATCGGGATTACAACCTCCTGACTGAAATCGAAGCGATGCTCCTGGACGGGCATTTCATTCTGGAGCATGGCGCGCGGTCCCGCGCCGGCTACTTTTTCAACTTTAACGGCACCGCCGGAATTTTGCGGAAGTCGATGATCGACGACGCCGGCGGATGGCAGCACGACACGCTCACCGAAGACTCGGATTTGAGCTATCGCGCGCAGCTGAAAGGATGGCGATTCGTCTACCTACCCGGTCTGGATTGCCCGTCGGAGCTGCCGGTGGAGATGCATTCGTTCCAGGTGCAGCAATCCCGCTGGGCGAAGGGGTTGACGCAGGTGGCGAAAAAGCTGCTGCCGGCGCTGCTCCGCGCCGACATTCCGAAGCGCGTTAAGGCCGAGGCGTTCTTGCACCTGACGCCGAATATTTCCTATCCGCTGATGATTGTCGTTTCGGCGCTCATGCTACCGGTAATGATCGTGCGGTTTTATATGGGTGTCTGGCAGATGGTGACCATTGATCTGCCGCTCATCATCGCCTCGTTCTGGTCGATTTCGTTGTTTTACGTAGTGGCGCAGCGGGAGCTGTACCCGAAGAACTGGAAGCGGTCGATCCTGATGCTGCCTATGCTGATCGCGGTGGGAGTTGGGCTGACCATTATCAACACCCGGGCGGTGCTCGAGGCGCTGTTCGGCGTGCAGACAGCGTTTGCGCGGACCGCCAAATACAACGTCGGCGACCGGCCGGTCAACCTGGAAATCAAGAAATACCGGCGCCGCAGCGGGTGGCTGCCGTACGCGGAAGTTCTGGTGGGCTGCTACTTCGTGGGCATGGTGCTGTTCGCGATCGAGACCGAGAATTACCTGGCGATTCCGTTCCTGCTGCTGTTTGTGTTCGGGTACTGGTGGGCAGGATTCACCACGATTTACCAGGAGCATCAGGGGCGGCTGGCCTGGCTCCGGCAGCGGAAGTTGGAACTCAGCCGGATCTCTTAGACGATCTTTTCGATCTGCCCGTCGCGCATGTGTAGCGTGCGGTGTCCGTACGCGGCCGCTTCCGGGTTGTGCGTGATCATCAGAATTGTCTGACCCAGACGCGCGTTCAGATCGCGGATCAGGCTCAGCACGGCCTTGGAATTTTCCGTGTCGAGGTTGCCCGTCGGCTCGTCGGCCAGCAGGATGGCGGGATGGTTCACGATCGCGCGCGCGATCGCCACACGCTGCTGCTCGCCGCCGGAGAGCGCGCTCGGTTTGTGATCCAAACGCTCCGCGATTCCGAGCAATTTGAGGGCTTCCTCGAATTGCGTATCGGGCTTCTGCTCCTTACCGGCAAGATAGCGGGCTACCGCAATGTTGTCGCGAGCCGTCAAATTGGGAAGCAAATTGAATTTCTGAAAGACGAAAGCGACCGTTTGCTTTCGCAGACGCGTGCGATCCGCCTCGGACATCTCTCCAAGTTCCCGGTCGGAGACGCGAACGCGCCCGGAGGTCGCCGGCGTCAAGCCGCCGATGATGTGAAACAAAGTCGACTTGCCGGAACCAGACGGACCGACAATGGAGACAAATTCGCCGGTCTGCACGTCGAGGTCGATACCGCGGAGCGCCGGCACCTCGACATCGCCCACATGGTAAACCTTGCGCAAGCCGCGGATTTCGATGATCGTGCGCCCGTTATTCATAGGCAAGAGCCTCGATGGGGTCATGGCGCGCGGCGTTCAGGCCCGGGTACAAAGCGCCGAAGCCGGCGCCTACCAGGGTGATGGCGCCGGCGATGGGCCACCAGGCGGGCACAATCACCATTTGAATCGACGCCGGAACGAGCGTTCGGATGAGCCACCAACTGCCGAAACTCAGGCCGATCCCAATGACGGTGCCGCCAACCCCCAACAGAAGGCCCTCTGCCAGGATGATTCGCACGATGAAGCCGTTGCTGGCCCCGAGCGATTTCAGAATTCCGATTTCCCGCGTCCGCTGCAGCACCGCCATGTACATGGAGAGGCAGACCACGAAAAAGCCGATCACCACTCCCAGGCCTACGATGACCGTGATGAACTCATTGAGGCCGGCAAAGTTGCTCGCCGCGTAGAGGGAGGTCAGCTCCGACATGGGGTAGATCGGATAGTCGGGGAGCTTCATTTTCAGGTCGGCCACCACGGCGTCGGTGTACTTCGCGTCATCGAGCTTGAGAAAGATCTGACTCACTTTGCCTGGGCTCGACGTCAGGTCCTGCAGAATGCGAATCGGCAGAATTATTCGTGATAATTTTCCGCCCGTAAAAACCCCGCTGACATGCCACGGCTTCTTGAACAACACCACCGTACTGCCGACTCGCAGTTTCTTCTGCGCTGCATAGTATTGATCGATGATGATGTCGTTGGCGGCGCGCGGCGGGCCGCCCGCCACGTACTGCAGGCCGCCGCTCATCCGGCTGAATTTGTCGAGATCGACGCCGGTGACGACAATTGTGATCCCTTCCACCACTTGAACCACTGACCCGATAGCGAGCTTGATATGCGACTCGTTCTTTTGCAGATACTCCACCAGACCCTCGGAAATGGGCGCGCCGCTGAGCGTAGTGGCAAAGGAGGTGCCGGGCGGTTTGATCCAGATGTCGGCCCCGATGCCGCGGGCGCGCTGCTCGGAATCCTCCAGCATCCCGTGAGTCAGCCCGACCAGGGTCAGGATCAGGGTCACCGGAACCGCTATCAGCAGAGTGCTCAACAGCGTACGCACCGGCCGGTGTTTCAGATTCTCAAGAACGAGTTTGGCTGTCACCTATCTGTTTCCGGAAACTTCTTTTGCTGGCGTGGGGCTGGCCGCTTCTCCAACTCTCTGCAACTGCGTTCCTTCGGGTTGATTCAACACAAATTTATCATCTGACACACCCTTGTTGATGTCCATCTTCAGGATATCGAGCACGACGGCATATTCGTCGCGCGGGCGGTTGATTTCGATGTGCTTGGGAAAGAGCACGTTGTCGTACATGCGCCAATCGGTGTAGCGCGCGTCCGTCAGGATATTGCCGGCCGGGTCGAGCGTGATCTGGCGGGCGAGCCGCAGGTCCACGCGGCTGAACCAGATGGTGCGTTCGAGAATCAATTCGCCGGCGCCGCCTTCTCGCACCACGTGCAGGATGTAGAAGGCGTTGTCTTCATCCGTATAATTCTCCAGAATCACTTTCGACGTGCGCGCCACTGGCTGAACTAGAAGAGCCTCGAGGAAATGTTGCGGGCGCAGGTTTTCCAGCTTATTCGGCGCGGGCCGCACGATGGTGTTGCTTCCCACCAGGAACCGATTCTTCGCGGGAACGTAGAGCTTGAAATCGGCCCCATTGGAAACCATGTCGAAGGCGGTATTGCGGACGACGGGATACAGGCCCACGATGCGAATGTCGCCCGGCGCCCGGAACAGGATATAGCCACGCACGTCTTTGTACTCGGTGATCCGGCTTTTTTCCACACTGCCGAGGGCAGGGGTCATATCGAGCGTGGCGGTGAAATCATGAATGGCGGCGAATTGTTCGGCAACACGCTGCACCAGGTCGGGCGCCTGGGCGGTCAGCAACAGCGGCTGCGCGGTTTTGGCGCCCGCGCGGTTGATAATCCGCCGCTTGACCAAACAAGAGGACAGCCACAACGGCGCCAGGCAGAGCGCGCACACAGCGAGACCGACGCGGTGTTGAGGCATTACTCCATTGTAGGCAGCGGCAAAACCGAGGTGTCAATGGTCAATGGTTGGCGCAGGATCGCCATGTTATAGTGAACGTATATTCGGGCGGGCCTGTGGCGCAGTTGGGAGCGCGCTTCCATGGCATGGAAGAGGTCGTGAGTTCGAATCTCACCAGGTCCACCATTTATACCGCCCCTTTTGCGAAACGGTGCGAGGGCGTCACGCTATTCGGATTCAAGGGCTCTGCGCCATTACTGGGGGCAGCACCCGCCTCTGATTCAAGGCGCGGCTAGAATTCCAGGATGTCTTTCTTCTCTTCGATCTTCACAGTATCGACGCCGG
>CAYTJD010000027.1:0-53627 GCA_964438005.1 uncultured Solibacteraceae bacterium
TGTACTGCGTCGATTTCGGGATCTTGCAAGAGCCGCTGGTAGTCCGTGCTGACGCGCTCGACGTTCAGCTCCGCGGCGAGCCGGGGACCGTCATCCTCGGGACCGACGCCTATCGCGTACACCTCCACGTTGCCCAACCGGCGGATACCTTCCACGTGGATGCGGCCCACGAAGCCGGTTCCGAACACGGCTATTTTGAGTCTCTTCATCACGCCCACCAGGCCGCACCAGCCCGCTCGGTTATCACAATATCGTTAAGGAAAGTAGCAGCCTTGGACAACCCCTCTTCGGCGGACATTAGGCTGTCTTCGTGCTCGATTGACAGCACGTAATCGTAGCCGAATATGCGGAGCGTCGAGACAAACTCTCGCCACCATCCGGCGTCGTGCCCATAGCCGCAGGTTCGGAAAATCCAGCCACGGTTGCGTTCATCGGTATAGCTCTTCGTGTCGAGCACACCAGTGCGCGACAGATTCGCAGCATACATCTGCGTGTCTTTCGCGTGCACATGGACGATCGCATCCCCTAAGACGCGGATCGCGGCGATTGGATCGATGCCCTGCCAGAACATGTGGCTGGGATCGTAGTTGCAGCCGATGGACGGGCCGGCGATCGCGCGCAGCTTCAAGAGCGTTTCCGGGTTGTACGCGACGAAGCCCGGATGCATCTCGATAGCGATCCTGACGCCGTGATCTGCGGCGAATTTAGCGTGCTTGGTCCAGTAAGGCGTCACCACCTCTTCCCACTGCCACTTGAGCGTGTCGAGGTACTCCGGCGGCCAGGGGCACGTGACCCAGTTCGGCCGCCTGGCGCCGGGGCCATCACCAGGGCATCCCGAGAAATCGACCACCACGGGGACGCCCAGCTTTTCGGCCAACAGAATCGTCTTGCGGCTGATTTCCTGATCGCGGCGGGCGTGCTCGGCGTCGGGGTGCAGCGGGTTGCCGTGACAGCTGAGCGCGCTGATGGTGAACCCGTGATCGGAGAGCGTTTTCCGGAACGACGCCAACGCGCCTGCGTCGTCGAGCATGGACAGTTTGCAATGCGCATCGCCCGGGTAGTTTCCGGTTCCCAGCTCGACGGTGTTGATCTGGTAGCTTTTCAGTTTCTTGAGAACGCCGTCGAGCGGAAGCTGCGACAGCAACGGAGTAAAAACGCCGACTCGCAAGTTATTGCTTCCTGGCGCCGGGCTGCGGCGGATTGATGCGCGCTTCGTCCCAATGCTCTTTGATGAATCCGTTCTCGACACGAACCACGTCAAAGTGATTCCACTTGTACTCGCGGCTGGCGTCGTCGGGGTCCTTGGCAGTGCGATCCCACATGAAGAAACAGTAGGGGCCACTGACCAACGTCAGCACGGGCGGATTCGGCCATTGATCGGTGATCGGCTTGGCGTCTTCGGGCCGGCGTCCCGGAATGCGGCTCATAAACTGCTTGAAGCCGTCGCGGCCCTGCGGCACGTTCGGGTTGTGCTGGATGTATCCAGGGTCCATCGTCGTGTCCGCCAGTTCGAGATGGCCGAACTGCAGCATGTCGCGCAATTCCTCGGTGCCGAGCGCCAGCGTCTTGTCTTCGTCTTTGGAAAGCTTTCCGGTGTTCCATTGCATCGGCGGTTTGGGGGACACGCCGGTCGGCACGTTACCCGTGCCCTTATTCTTCTGTGCGCTGTCCCAATGCTCCTGCACTTTGCCATTCTGGATGCGCAATACATCGAAGCTGTTGTAGTGGTATGTCTTGGAAGGATCTCGGGGGTCCTTGTCTTCGTGCTCGAAGATCAGCCAGACGTAATCGCCCTTGGCGCCCTTGACCACCGGCGGATTGGTGAGGGTGGCGGGAATCGGATTTTTCGGCTTGGCGAACTTGCCGAAGAACGTACTAAAGCCTTCGCGTCCGGTCGGCACGTTCGGATTGTGCTGAATGTAGTCCTCGGCCTGGTACTTGGAGGTGAGCTCCAGATGGCCGCCGTCCAACACGTCCCGCCACCAGTTCAGCACCATGTCGAGGTTCTTCTTTTCCTGATTAGTCATCGGAGCGGTTTGCGGATTGGTCGGGGGATTGATCGATTGGGCGAAGCCGGCTGTAGCCAGCACCAAGCCGGCGAATAGCTGAATTCCTGAAATTTTCATGTGTCTCCTCGTTGCACCAGCCTCACTATTCTAGCCGTTACCCGGGCGGCCGCGTCCCGGAGGTCTAGCTGGCGCAGTTTACAAATCTATGAAAGCCGTGCAAATTTGACGCAAATTTGCATGTTCCACTTGACAAGCGGTGTCCGCCATTGATATATCCTGACCCCAAGGGAGGCGGGGTTCGTGAATAAACTCACTCTACTCGCTGGCAGTCTACTAATCGCGGCTGCGGCGGCTTTCGCGCAGACTGCGCAGATCAACGGCACAGTCCGCGATGCGAGCGGCTTGGCCATTCCAGGAGCCGCCATCAAGGCTACACAGACCGCAACAGGTGTTGTTCGTAATACAGTAAGCGGCGCGGACGGGAGTTACGTGCTTCCGAATCTTCCCATCGGTCCCTACCTGGTTGAGGTGACGAAAGAAGGCTTCCAGAAGTACGCACAGACCGGGATTGTACTGCAGGTGGATACGAACCCGACGGTCGATGTCGCGATGCGGGTGGGCGCGGTCAGCGAGCAAGTGACGGTGGAGGCGGGCGCCGCGCAGGTGGAGACACGCACCACCAGCATCGGGCAGGTGGTGGATTCGCAGCGCGTCCTCGAGATGCCATTGAACGGCCGCGAAGTGCACGAACTCATTTTCCTGGCAGGGATGGCGAACTATCCGGGAACTGCCTCTCTCAACACCGTCCGCAATTACCCGACCGTGGTGGTATCGGTGGCCGGCGGAGCGCCGGATTCGGTGGGGTACTCCTTAGATGGCTTGATCCACCAGGACCCCTACAACAATCTGAGCCTCCCTCTGCCGTTCCCCGATGCGCTGCAGGAGTTCAAGGTCGAGACCAGTGCAATTCCGGCGCAATATGGGTATCACTCCACGGCAACGGTCAACGCTGTGACCAAGTCGGGCACCAACGAATTTCACGGCGACCTGTTCGAATTTCTCCGGAATCGCGATTTGAACGCCAACGATTTTTTCAACAACTCCGCAATACCTTATAAACCGCGCGATACCCTGAAACGCAATCAATACGGAGGAACGATCGGCGGGCCGATCAAGAAGGACAAGCTATTCTTCTTCGGCGGATACCAACGGACTTCGCTGCGTTCGGACGGATCCGCGGCTACGGCGTTCATTCCGACGCCGGCGACGTTAACGGGCGATTTCACCGCGCTCGCCTCGGCTGCCTGCAACGGCGGCGTGGCTAAGAACCTTCCGAGCGCGTTAGGATTCACGAATAACCAGATTTCACAAACTTTGCTTGACCCCGTGTCGGTAAATATCTTGAAGACCATCCCAGCATCCGGGGATCCCTGCGGCCGCACCAACTACAGCCTGATATCAAACCAGGATGAGGATCTGGTTGCCAGCAAGGTGGATTACACGATTAACGCCAAGCAATCTCTGTTTGGACGCCTGTATGTAGCAAAGCTGAACGCGAGCTCCACCTACGACGGAAAAAATCCTCTGTCGATATCGAGCTACGGTTTCAACGATTTCGACTGGGGTATTGTATTGGGACACACGTTCGTGATTGGTCCGACCCTGGTGAATTCGCTGCACCTCGGCGCGAATCGGACGAACATCGCGAAGGTTCCGGATCAATACAAATCGTTTGCCGCTCTGGGCGGGAATGTCTCGCCACTGGGGGGGAACATGATCGCCATCGCGGCCTCCAATTTCACGATCGGCGGCGGCGCGGCCGCACCCGGAGTCTCGCACAACGGGCCGCTGTGGTCAGTGGGTGATGATTTCAATTGGGTAAAAGGCGCGCACCAGATCAGCTTCGGCGGCAGCATCTATCACCAACAGCTGAACTACTGGTCGGCAGGCGGCGTGAATGCCACGGGCCTAGCCACGTTCGACGGTTCGGTAACGGGGCTTATCCCGGCGGACTTCATGCTCGGGCGTTTCGTGAGCTGGAGCCAGGGCACGTTGTATGGGTTTTACAGCCGCCAGTTCTACCAGGCGTTGTACATCCAGGATTCGTGGAAGATTACTTCGCGGCTGACAGCGAATTTCGGCGTGCGCTGGGAGCCCTACACAGCCGTGTATCAGTCGCGCGCCCACCAGGATCTGCATTTCGATCCGACGCTGTTCGCACAGAATGTGCGCAGCACGTTCTACACGACGGCGCCGGCGGGGCTGGTGTTCTCGGGCGACCCGCAGTACACGTGTGGCAACAGTTTCAACTGTCCAAAGTGGGACAAGTTTTTCCCGCGGGTAGGCTTGGCGTGGGATCCCAAGGGCGACGGGAAAATGACGATTCGCGCGGCCTACGGGATGTTTGGCGACCGGATGAGCATGCTCTCGTTAAGCCAGGAGCAATTCGGCGCCCCGTTCGGCAATCAGGTTGCCGCCAGCAGCGGTACGCTGTCGAATCCATGGGCGAATTACCCGGGCTTGGCGGGAGGCGCCTCGCAGCCTGGCCAAAACCCGATGCTGGTTCTGGCGGCTCGGGCCGGGTTCGGGTACTCGGCGCCGAATATTCCGTTTCCGGCATTCGGATCCTACGTGGGATCGAACTTGAGCAACTTTCACCCGACTTACGTGAATCAGTGGAATCTTAGCATCCAGAGACAGGTTGGGGAGAACTGGTTGCTGACGGCAAATTACCTGGGGACGAGCACAATCCATTTCATCAGCGGTGAGAATCTGAATGCTCCGATACTGGTTCCGAATACGGCGGGAACCGCTCTGGGCACCTGTCCGCCGGGGGTGACGGCCGGTTGCGATTCGACCGGTAACGCGAACCAGCGGCGGCCGCTGTACCTGGCAAATCCGGCGCTGGGCGTGGCCTATGCCGGTGTCGGTTTCGCCGACGACGGTGGCACTGCGAGCTACGAGGGCCTCTATTTTTCGGCCCAGAAACGGCTCAGTCACGGCGTCACGGTTCTGGCCAACTATACCTGGTCGCATTGCATCAGCGATCCCTGGAACCAAAACCCAACTAACGCGGGAGTCGCTCCTCCCAATGCACGGAGGCAATGGCGGAGCAATTGCATAGGCAGCGACCTGCGGCAGTTGTTCAGCTTGAACGCGGTCGCAACCACTCCGAAGTTTTCGGGCCGCGCAGTGCGGCTCCTGGCCAGCGACTGGCAAATTGCGCCAATCCTGACCGTGAAGTCGGCACAGTTCTTCTCGGTGCTGGCCGGTCCAGACCGGGCGCTGACTACGGTGCCGGGACAACCGGCCAGCTACAACGGTAGCAGCCCGTACGCTACCAACCAGAGTGTCACCCAGTGGCTCAATCCGAGCGCGTTCAGCCCGCCGGCGCTGGGGACCTACGGGAATTTGGGTTATAACAACCTGAAGGGTCCGGGAGTGTTTCAACTCAACATGTCTCTGTCGAGAAACTTCGCGATCGCGGAACGCAAGATGTTCCAGTTACGCGCCGAAGCATTCAACCTGCCGAATCATCTGAACCCGTTCACGCCGGGGATCGGGCCGATCAGCGGAACCCTCTTTGGAGGACAGCAGAATCAGAATGCACCCAACCTCGGGCAGATTACGAGCGATATCAGTGGCAACAACGGACTGCAGGCGGGCGATTTCCGGGTGATCCAGTTTGCGCTGAAGTTCATCTTCTAGGCGCGTCGGCCCCGCGCTCGCGCGCGGGGCTGGAACTAGGGCGCACGCTCCCTATCGGTCGTATTCGTCGTGACGCCGCACCCAGCGCTGCGGGGTGTCGCCTTCGTCACGGCCCTTGGGCGTCAGGTCGATGTAGTGGTAGGCCGTGTTTAGCATATCGATGCCGCGTGAGTAGGCGGAATAGGTGTGAAATACCTGGCCCGCCGGGTCCCTATAAAATACAGTGGCTCCCTCACGCTCGGCGTGGCCGGGATTTTGAGTCGCGTAGTTGTAAAGGGCTTCCTTGCGCGCCTGTTGCTCGGGCGTGAACGACACGCCGAAGTCGAAGTTGAAGTCCGACCCGAACGACGAAACCCAATTAAAGCTCCATCCCATACGCTTCCGGTATGCCGCAAGCTTGGCGTAGGGCGCGCGGGAGACGGCAATCACCGTGATATCGCGATGATTGACGTGGACCACAATGCCGTTAAAGTTGTCGGCCCAGAAGGAGCAGTGTTTGCACCCGGCATCCCACTCGGGTTCGAACATGAAGTGATAGACGATGAGCTGGCTTCTTCCGTCAAAAAGTTCGGCCAACGTCTGCTTTCCGCCGGCTCCTTCGAACGTGTAGTCCTTGGTGACGGCCTCCCAAGGCAGTTCCTGGCGCTCCAAGGTCAGCTCATCCCGGCGACGTGTAAATTCCTTTTCTTTTGCGAGAAACGCCGTGCGCGCCGCCAGCCATTCCTCGTGCGAGACCACGCGATGGTTCATGCGCCTCCTTCCGCCTTACGCTATCGTGTCAACGGAACTCGGCGCAATTGTTATGATCCATATAAGTTTTCGGTCCTGATTGTGGAGTGTCACAACTGATGCCTGTATCCCCTGCCGACCAGATTCGCGAGTGGAGCGCTCGCTTCCGCAAGGACGCGTTGGCGCAGCGCGTGGTGATAGGCCTGCAGGCGCAGAGCGACCGCATCTGGGAAAACGCGTTCCGGTTGATGCAGCGGGAGAGTCCGGAATACCGGAATTCGGTGGACGAAGAATTTACCAGAGAATCGAAGAGTCACTGCAATGAACTGCTGAAGATGATCGTCGGCATCGCCGCCGGCCGGACGGGGCGGCCCGTAGGTGATCCATTCGATTTTGTCCGTGGCCACGCGGCTTGGCGCGCGCGGCACCGGGTGCCGCTGACTGCCTCATTGCATGCCTACCGCCTGGCACACCGGATTTATTGGAACTTCACCCGCGACGCACTACTGGACTCGAGCCCGCGCGAAGATGCTCTTCGATCGCTCACCACGCTTTCCGATTTCTGGATCGAGTTCTTCGATCAGACCGGCGGGGTGCTGGCGGAGGCGCACGCGGTCGAAGAGACGCTGATGGCCGGGCAAAGCAGCCGGGCCGATTCCCGGGTGATGAACGATCTCCTGCGCGGCTTTCCGCCCAGCGAAGCGGAAGCGCAGCGGCTATGCGCCCTGTGCGGGATTCGAGCGGACGCGATGCTGGCAGTCGCCGTCGCGCGCCCGTTGCCGGCCACCAATGGCAGACTCATGGACCTCGATGCTGCGTTGCGCTCCCTCGTCCGGCTCATCGATCAGGTCCTGCCGAGAGCCGGATTTGGCCGGTTAATCGAAATCCGCGAAGGCGCGGTGACGGCGCTCGTCTGCAGCGACAATCATCCGTCGCGCGAACTGGTGGACGCCATGCGGCACAGCGGGCTGACGCGGCGCGGAACGGTCGGCACTCCGGCGTTGGTAGGAATCAGCCGCGATGCGGCCGAGATCGCCGGCCTCCCGGTGGCTCTGGAAGAAGCGCAACTCGCGGCGCAGTTCGCCGCGCCGTCACGCCCCGTTCTGCACTTCCCGGACGTCGATCTGCCCGAATTCTTGCTCCGCCGTGCGGCTCCGGCCGCCTTCCGCTTGATACCGGAATGGGCCCGCCAGTTTGCCAGTCTCGGAGACGGCCAGCCGAGGGAGCTGTTGCATACGATTCGCGCGTTCGCCGAATGCAATTTCAATGTCAAGCAAACCGCGAAGCGGCTCGACGTTCACACCAACACGGTCTATTTCCGGCTCAACCGCATCAAGGGGCTCACCGGTATCGATCCGCGCACGTATTCGGGAACAAACCGTTTACTGACAGCGTTGCGCCTTGTGGAGATTGAGAGCAAGGACGGTATGGCCGCAAAGCATTCCCCAGGGACCGCGAGTTGAACATCGAAAAAAATCTTTGGGCCGTGTCGAATCACGGGAACGTCGTTCGTCTAACCCGTGACGGAGTGTGAGTTAAAATCAGCGAGGAGTTTACATGGGCAGAGTACGCGTGTTGGTGGGCACACGGAAAGGCGCCTTCATTTTGGAGGCTGACGGCAAACGTGAGAAATGGAACGTAAGCGGACCTTTCTTCGGCGGCTGGGAGCTATATCACGTCAAGGGTTCGCCAGTGAATCCGAACCGCATTTATGCTTCGCAATGCTCCGGCTGGTTCGGACAGCTGGTGCAACGTTCCAATGACGGCGGTAAAACTTGGGAGCCGGTGGGCAATAAGTTCGCCTACGATGGTGTTCCGGGCACGCACAAGTGGTACGATGGCACGCCGCATCCGTGGGAGTTCAAACGGGTGTGGCATCTGGAGCCGTCGCTCACCGACGCCGAGACTGTTTACGCGGGCATTGAAGATGCCGCGATCTTCCGTTCCACCGACGGCGCGCAAAACTGGGCCGAACTTCCTGGCCTGCGCGGGCATGGCTCTGGCCCGAACTGGCAGCCGGGAGCGGGCGGCATGTGTTTGCACACAATTCTGATCGATCCCACCAATCCACAGCGCATGTTTATCGCCATCTCAGCCGCGGGGGCCTTCCGCACGGACGATGGCGGCACAACCTGGAAGCCGATCAATAAAGGCCTTCACTCGCAGTACATCCCCGATCCGGACGCCGAAATCGGGCATTGCGTGCATCGCATCGCGCTGCATCGCTCGAAGCCCAACACCCTGTTCATGCAGAAACACTGGGACGTGATGCGCAGCGACAATGCCGGTGATTCCTGGACGGTGGTGAACGGCAATCTGCCTCCCGAGTCGGCGGCCCCGGATGCGCGCCGCGCATTCGGCTTTGTGATTGACGTGCATAGCCACGAACCCGAGACCATTTATGTCGTGCCGATCAAGAGCGATAGCGAGCACTTCCCGCACGACGGCGCGCTTCGCGTATTCCGGAGCCGCACCGGCGGCAATGACTGGGAGCCGCTGACCAAGGGCTTACCGCAAAACAATTGCTACCTGAATGTGCTGCGGGATGCCATGGCAGTGGATTCGCTCGATGAATGCGGCATCTATTTCGGAACGACGGGCGGCCAGGTCTACGCATCGGCCGATGCCGGCGACAGTTGGGCGCCGATCGTTCGCGATTTGCCGGCGGTGCTTTCGGTGGAGGTCCAGACCCTGTCATGATCCGCGTCTGGCTGCCGGCACATCTTCGGACGCTGGCGCGTGTTTCGGGAGAAGTTGAGGTGGAGGTGTTGGGGCCGGTGACGGTCTGTTCGATCCTCGACGCGCTGGAAGCGCGCTATCCCATGCTGCGGGGTACCATCCGCGATCAAATCACGCATGCCCGCCGTCCGTACGTGCGCTTCTTTGCCTGCGAACAGGACTTCTCACTCGATGCGCCGGATACAGCGCTGCCCGCGCCCGTATCCGCCGGCGCCGAGCCGCTGTTGATTGTGGGAGCGATTGCCGGGGGCTGATGGGTCTGAGATAGAATCTCGACATGAAGCCCAGGCTCTTGGCGGCTGCATGCGCCGCCGCGTTTCTCGGGCCGCTCGCCTCGGCCCAGTGGCTCAACTACAAAACGCCGGGCATTCCCCGGTTTCCCAATGGAAAGGCCAATTTGGGAGCTCCCGCGCCGCGCCTACCCGACGACAAGCCGGATCTCTCCGGAGTCTGGGCGGCCGAATGCGCCATCTATGGTGCCGACTCGTGCTTCACCAAGAGTTTCTTCTTTGACCTTTCCAAAGATCTGAAGCCGGGGGAAGTGGAGATGACACCGTGGGCCACCGCTGTCTCGGCGCAGCGCGCCGGCCGCAATCACGTCGACGATCCGTATGGTTACTGCCTGCCGCCCGGCGTGCCGCGGATCGATTTCGGTGGTGGTCCGTTCAAGATCCTGCAGACTCCGGCCGTGACTGTACTTCTGTATGAATCGCTTGCTGGCTTGATTTTCCGGCAGGTGTTCACCGATGGGCGCCCGCAGCCTGCTTCCGATGTGCTTACCTGGTTGGGCTATTCGCTGGGCCGATGGGAGGGCGAGACGTTCGTGGTCGAATCCACCGGCTTCCGTGACGGGGGCTGGCTCGACACTGCCAAGGCCCATCCGAACAGCGATGCCTTACATGTGACGGAGCGCTTCCGGCGCCTGGATTTCGGTCACATGGAGTTGACCGTGCGGATCGATGATTCGAAGGCCTACTTGAAACCCTGGACGGTGAAGGCCGCGTTATTTCTGCAGCCCGACACTGAATTGCTGGAATCGTTTTGCGACGAACACGATAAGACCATGGTCCATCGGCGCATCACGCCTCCCGCGCCGGAGCCCCCGAGCCGCTAAGCGGCTAGTGGCCCCATTCTCCGCCTGGCGCCGCGCCGGCCACGAACGTCTTCAGACAGCGGAACGACTCGAGGCTCCATTGGCCATCATCGAGGTTCTGTCGCAGGATGTAGAGATTGCCGTCGTCGGCACGGACCTTGTAGAACTGGTCTTCTGGTCCATACCACTGGTCGAGAATTTCCTCGACCATATAATCGTTGTCTCCCATCCGGAACCGGACGGGCCGCTCGTCCGCTTTGCACCCGGCGTAGCACTGGACTTGCAGTCGCATGCCGCCCTCATTATCTCCGGTATTGCTCTGGCGGGCAAGGCTCCGGCCGCCAAATCTCCGGAATTGCTCTGGCGGGCAAGGCTCCGGCTGCCAACGAGCAGACGCGACCGGTTTCAACGAGTACCCAGCCCTGCTGCCGGAAGTAACGCGTCCTAGTTCCGTGCCGCCGGACCCATGGCGATGAACTCGAGAGTGGCTCCTTCCGGCCCGGTTCCGTCGTAGTGCATCTGATTGGGGATATCGTGGACGACGCCGCCCGGCCCCACGGCAACAGTGTTGCTTTTATCGAATTTCGCGCCCGTGCCGATCAAGAAGGTTCCTGCCAGCACGGTAATGAATCGCTCATTCGGATGAGAGTGAGGCTGACTCCAAATGTTGGGGCCGCGTTTGGTGACCTGCACGAACAAACCGGGTTTGGAAGGGTCGCCAAAAATCGTCGCTGTTTTGCTGCCGCTTCCGTTGTCCTTCCATTCAAACTGATCGGGCAGTCTGAAATCTCTGGCGTTGCGGTCGATGGTAGAGACTTCGGCGCCATAGAGGGCCATCCAATTTCCGGTGTGTGGTAGGGCCTCGGCGGCTTGCTTGCTGATCCTTCCCGAAGGGCCGGAAAAAAGTGCCAAAGCCAAGATTCCGGCTGCGAAGGCCGTGCGCCGAAGATAGGGATTACCCGGGTTGAACAGTTCCACAAGAACCTCCTGTCCCCCGGTAGTGTATCAGTCGCCCGATAGTTATACCAGGGAGGGCGGGCGAGGGAGGGCGGGCGAGGGTACAATAGCACTGTGTTTGTCGCAATCGCGTTGCTGGTCGGTCTCGGATTGACCGCGTCAGGTTCGTTTGCTTTCGGCCAGCCCGCTGCGTCCGGGCCGACGAAGGTCCACAGCGGCGCCGAGGGGCCGCGGTCTCCCGCGTCCGAATATCTCGGCACACTACGCGCGGAAACCGGAACCCGCACGGTGATCGAAAACGGCCCGCAGGGAACACGCACGATCGTGCAAGTCGTCGGCGGCCGTTTTGAAGGCCCACATCTCAAGGCGTCGGTGCTGACACCGGCCGGCGACTGGATCACCAGTCGGGCCGACGGCAGTTACCGGCTCGACGTGCGCCTGACGCTAAAAACCGACGATGGCGCATTCATTCTGGTGACTTACAATGGCATCGGCCAGACGACCAACGCCGGCGCATCGCTGCGGATCGCACCGCTTTTCGAGACGGGCGATTCGCGGTACCTCTGGCTCACACGGCTGCAGGCGATTGGCGTCGGCGAGCGCGTCGGCACCACGGTGAAGTACGACATCTACGCGCTGAAGTAGACGGCCCGGCTAGAGCCGATCACGCACCCTCCTCTGCGTCATACGGACTCCAGTTGCACTGCGGCGGGCGCAGCCCGCGACTACGGTCGAAGGGCCGGGACGGCGGCCTCGACGCGCGGTGCCCGATCCGGGAGGACCTGGATTTCGGCCACGGTCTTGTCCAGTCGCTTTCCCGCAAAGTAGCCGCCGAGGTCGACTCCGACCAGCCCGCCGGCGGTAACCGCCGGAACAACTGCCACTGCGGCGCCTCGTAAAGATCTGGATAGTTCGCCGCGACGATGGCAGCCGCAACCGGGAGGGCCAGGTCTACTGTCCTTCTGACTTAGGATTCTGATTTTCGAGCCCCATGCGGTGCTGGTTACAGTAGTCTTGGTAGCATTCCGGGCACAACCCGTGACTGAAATCAGCATGAGAGTGATCCCGGATATACCGCTCCAATTGCACCCAACCGCCATCGGCTCGCTGGATCTTCTTGCACTGCATACAAATAGGCAATATTCCACGAAGACTCGCCAACTCCCGATCCCTTGCTCGATCCAGGGCGCGCTGGGCCTCGATTCGGTCTGTCACATCGATGCAACTGCCTATATAGCCGAGGAACTCATGGTTCTTGCCGAAGAAAGGAGCACCCCTGTCGAGTATCCAGCGATATTCCCCATCATGGCGTTGTAGGCGATATTCCATTTCAAATGATTGGCGCTTCTCAAACGCCTTCTGGTAAGTGGCAAGGCAATGCTGGAGATCTTCAGGATGAACACCCTCGGCCCATTGATTTCCGCACTCCTGATCCATACGGCGTCCCCGGAATTGGAGCCAGCGGTCGTTGAAATAGTCACACTCAGCGCTTGTATTGGCCCGCCAGATCAACATCGGGGCTTGCTCCAGCAAGATCTGATACTCATTTGGGGAAAGCGCCTTCGGCTTGCCCAACTCTGTGGAGGGGTTATGCTGCTTCTGGGCATCCGGTTTTGTCAAAGTTCCGTCGTCCGGCCGCACCATTAAGTTCATCAACTCCTTGAGCATCGCAGCGTATTCGTTCGTTGCCTCATTCTGGAGCTTCAGAGCCCTCTCCAATGCGAAGTTTCCGTCAGAGGGGGGCATGCAGTCATAATCAGCGAGAACTTTTTGAGTTTGGACAAACGCGCCACGATAGCGAGCCTCGGCTCGATTGAGCTTTTCAAGCCCTAGAGCTCTGAGTTCCGCCCTGCTTTGTCTTTCCGGATCTGACATAAACTTCCCCTAGACCAATGATGCGTCAAATGGCAATTAGTTGCATAATTTTAAGCTCTGTTTATCTTTAGTTCGGACTTTTGAGCTACCGCGGCGCGGTCGCATTGGATTCTCCCCCGATATTTCAAGCCAGGCCGCCGGGATTGGGTGTATACTGTGCCTCCAGATAATCATTCGAGGAGGATGGATATGCGGATCGCTCGAATTCTGTGCAGCGGCGGAGTCGTGGCTCTCGCCATCGCCGGGTATCTGGTGACGCACCAGACCAGTGTGAATGCGCAGCAGGCCGGCTCGGTCAAGATCGACGCCGACGATATCGGCGGCGTGGTCACCAGCAGCAAAGGACCCGAGGCCGGCGTCTGGGTGATCGCCGAAACCACGGGCCTGCCCACGCGTTACGTCAAGGAAGTGGTGACGGACGATCAAGGCCGCTACCTAATTCCGGACCTGCCGAAGGCCAAATACACGGTGTGGGCGCGCGGCTACGGGCTGGTAGATTCGCCGAAGGTAGACACCGAAGCCGGCAAAATGGTCGATTTGAAGCCGACGGTGGCTCCAGACGCAAAGACCGCGGCGAAACTGTATCCCGCCAGCTACTGGTATGCCATGCTCAAAGTTCCCGAGGCCAGCGAATTCCCAGGCACGGGGCAGAATGGTAACGGCATTTCGGAGAACATGAAGGCGCAGGATCAATGGATCCATCTCATCAAGACCGACAGTTGCGAATCGTGCCACCAGCTCGGCAACCAGTATACGCGCACCATTCCTTCGTTGTTCAGCAGTATCGACTCGCCGGCGCAGCAGTGGATGCGCCGCGTCCAGTCCGGGCAGGCCGGCAACGCGATGGTCGGAGGCCTCGGGCAATTGGGCCAGGCTCGCGCCACGCAGCTGTTCGGCGATTGGACTACGCGCATTGCCAAAGGCGAGCTGCCCAAGGTGGCTCCGCCGCGGCCGCAGGGCATGGAGCGCAATGTCGTGATCACGCAGTGGGACTGGGCTGATCCGAAAGCCTATCTGCACGACGAGATCTCGACCGACAAGCGCAATCCTAAAGTCAACGCTAACGGTTTGATTTACGGTTCGCCCGAAGAAAGCCGGGACTATCTGCCGGTCCTCGATCCCGTGCACAACACCACGGCGCAAGTAAAGGTTCCGTACCGGGATCAGAACACACCGGGGCAGCCCAAGCCGCTGGCGGCGTCTGCGATCTGGGGCGACGAATCCATCTGGGACAGCCACACGACCGTTCACAATCCAATGTTTGACGAGAAGGGGCGTCTGTGGTTCACCTCCCGTTTGCGGGCGCCGGACAATCCGGCAAGCTGCAAGGCCGGATCCAGCAACGAGTACGCGAAGAACACTCCGGTAGAGCGCTCGGGGCGGCAGTTGGCCGTCTACGATCCCGCAACCAAACAGACTTCGCTGATCGACACGTGCTTCGCGACGCATCACTTGCTGTTCGCGCATGACGCCAACAATACACTGTGGACCAGCAGCGGCGGCGGCGGCGGTGTGGTGGGCTGGCTGAACACCAAAATGTGGGACCAGACGCACGATGCGGAGAAATCGCAAGGCTGGACCGCTTTGATTTTGGATACGAACGGCAACGGGAAGCGCGATACCTACGTCGATGCGGAACAAAAAGTGGTCACGGCTCCGAGCGGTGAAAGTCTGGGGACTTCCGCCGCGATCAGCGGCGTGCCGGACCCGACCAAGGATACGCGGCTCAACGCCGCGTTTTACGGTCTGGGAATTGGCCCCGACGGCATGATCTGGGGCAGTGTGCTCGGTTTTCCCGGAGGCCTGGTTCGTCTCAATCCGGGTTCTCATCCACCAGAGACAGCGCTGGCGGAATACTATGAGGTTCCGTGGCACAATCCGAAGGCGAAGGACTCCGGTTTTTCCCCGCGCGGCATGGACGTGGACGGCAACGGCGTGGTTTGGGTGGCATTGGGCAGCGGACACCTGGCCAGCTTCGATCGCAGCAAATGCAAAGGTCCGCTGAATGGGCCGAAGGCTCTAGGTCAGCATTGCCCTGAAGGTTGGACGCTCTATCCGACGCCCGGGCCCAATTTCCAGAACGTGAGAGAGTCGGGCAGCGCCGATTCGCACTACTACGACTGGGTCGACGTCTATGACACGCTCGGGCTCGGCAAGAACACCCCCATCGCGACCGGTAATGGATCGGATTCGCTGCTGGCCCTGGTCAACGGCAAATGGGTAGTGATGCGCGTTCCGTATCCGCTGGGGTTCTTTGCGAAGGGCATGGACGGCCGCATCGACGATGCCGGCACCGGCTGGAAGGGTAAGGGAGTCTGGACCACCTGGGGCACGCGCACGCCGTTCCACAGCGAAACCGGCAAGGGCACGGACGCCAAGGTAGTGCATTTCCAGATGCGGCCCGACCCGCTGGCAAATTAAGCGTAACCCCGGCCTCAAGGCCATGGCTGAATTCAGCCCCGAGAGCGGGGTTGTCACACAGACTGCGACGGGTGGGAAAGAGGCTATATGAGAAACGCAGGGAAGGTGATGTTCGTGTGTCTCGCGGCGGCCGGGCTGCTTGTAGGCCAGGCGCCGCAAAAGATTTCATTCGATACCGATCTGAACTTCCTCAAACTGAATTACCAGTTGAACCTGGGTGAGGTTCTGTCGGTGGCCGTCAATTCAAAAGGCACGATCGTCGTGCTCAATCATCCCGGAAGCGCGACCAGCGGTCCGCTCTACAACAACGCCACCACGCAGCTGCTGGAGTTTGATTCCACCGGCAAGTTCGTCCGCGAAGTCGGCCACGGCGTGTACGGGCTCGGATATGCGCACTCGGTGCGCTTCGACAAGTACGACAATCTCTGGGTGGTCGACAAAGGCACCAACGCGGTCGTGAAATTCAATCCGGCGGGCATGGTGACCATGAACTTCGGCCGGCGTACGGAAGGCCCGGATGAGCCCGACTACTACAACCCGCGGAAGGTGGCGGAGAATCCGCCGCGGCATCGGGACGGATATTACAACCGGCCGACCGACGTCGCCTGGGATAGCGACGACAACATCTACATCAGCGACGGCTACGCGAACTCGCGGATCGCCAAGCTGGATAAGCACGGCTTCTGGCTGATGTCGTGGGGGTCGCGCGGGACTGGAGACGGCCAGTTCAACACCCCGCACAACATCGGCATCGACCGCCAGAATAATATCTATGTGGCGGACCGCGCCAACCGGCGTATTCAGGTGTTCGATACGAATGGCAAGCACCTGCGCAACATGGTGCAGAACGTGCCGTACGACAAGAAGCGGCATCCGGTGTTGGGCGATGTGCCGGCGAACCCGCCCGACGAGACGCAGGTGTGGACCATCTGCATCACCAACACGACCCCCCAGTATCTCTATTCGTCCGATTCCGAGCCGGGGCGTATTTACAAATTCGTGCTGCCGGAGGGAAAACTGGTGGGCTACCTCGGCGAATCGGGCCGCGAGGCAGGGCAGTTTTCGTGGATCCACGGGCTGGCGTGCCCTTCGGAGAACACGCTGTTTGTCGCTGACATGAACAACTGGCGCGTGCAGAAGCTGACACTCCATCCCGAGAAGGGCAAGTGAACAAGGTCGTACGCAGCGCCGACGAGGCGCTCGACGGCATCATAGACGGAACGATCGTGATGCTGGGCGGCTTCGGCCTCTGCGGCGTGCCGGACGATTTGATTGCGGCTCTCGTCCGCAAGGGCGTCAAGGGGCTGCACACGATTTCCAACAACATGGGGATCGACGGCTGCGGCATGGGGCTGATGCTCGAAGCTGGAATGATCGCCTCGCACATTGCAAGCTACGTCGGCGAGAATAAGCTCCTGGAGTCGATGATTCTCGGCCATAAGCTGGATCTCAGCCTGATTCCGCAGGGCACGCTGGCCGAGCGCATCCGCGCGGGCGGAGCCGGCATTCCGGCGTTTTATACTCCGACCGGTGTCGGCACGGTGGTGGCGGAAGGGAAGGAGGTTCGGGAATTCGAGGGCCGGCGCTACGTGCTGGAGCACGCACTCACCGCTGACTTTGCCCTGATCAAAGCCTGGAAAGGCGATCGCATGGGGAACCTCGTGTATCGCAAGACCGCGCAGAATTTCAATCCGATTATGGCGGCGGCGGCGAAAACCACTATCGTCGAGGTCGAGCACCTGGTCGAGCCGGGCACGATTGACCCGGACCAGGTCATGACGCCAGGTATCTATGTGAAGCGCGTGGTAGTGAGCAGCGGGCAGGAAAAGCGGATCGAACGGCGGACGGTGCGCCGGAGGTCCGCATAATGCTGGCGCGCGAGCGCATTGCACGCCGCGTGGCGCAGGAATTGCAAGACGGTTACTATGTCAACCTCGGGATCGGCATTCCCACCCTGGTTTCGAACTACGTGCCGGCTGGAATCGAAGTGGTGCTGCAGTCGGAGAACGGGATGCTCGGAGTGGGCCCCTATCCCTTCGAAGGGGAAGTGGACGCCGATTTGATCAACGCCGGCAAAGAGACTATCACCGAGCTGCGCGGCACGTCTTACTTTTCGAGCGCGGAATCGTTCGCCATGATCCGCGGCGGCCATATCGATCTGAGTATTCTCGGCGCGATGGAAGTGGACCGGCACGGCAACATCGCCAACTGGACGGTGCCCGGCAAAATCGTGAAAGGCATGGGCGGCGCGATGGACCTGGTTGCCGGAGCGCGGCGGGTGATCGTCGCCATGGAACACACCACCAGGGAGGGCGCGCCGAAGATCCTGGAACAGTGCACGCTGCCGTTGACTGGTGTGCAGGTGGTCAACTTGATTGTGACCGAACTGGCGGTCATCCGGGTCACGCCGGAAAAGCTGGTTCTCGAGGAAACGGCGCCGGGAGTCACGCCTTCCGAGATTCAGCGTGTCACGGGAACCGCGCTGTCGGTGAGCCCGGCGATCAAAGAATCTCTGTGAGAACTCAGTTAAGCAACGTCGCCCTCACGGGCGGGGGTGAGTGCATTGTTTGAAACGACGTTGGAAGTTGTTCAGCCCCGTCGCGTGAGCGCGGGGGTTTTACACAGGCGCTTAAAGAAATGACCGGATCGCCAGGTTGAGCGCGACCATCACCAGGGAGAAGGCCGGGATCAACAGAAGCGCTCGCTTGAGCCGCTTGGGATCGCCTCCGGCGATTACGCCGATCACGCGTGAACTCACCGCTAGCCCGGCCCAGCCGCATGTGATCGCGAAGCCGATCGCCGTGCCCGTCATGCGCGGAAAGGCGTCGCCGACGATGGCGAGCGTCGTGGGGAACACCGGCGCCATCGATACGCCGGCCAGAAAAACCAGAATCCAGGCGCCGGTCACGCTGCGGGTCCGCAAGGCAAGCCACGTGGTGATTGCCATGGCGATTGAGGCAACTAAGGTGACGGTGATGGCCGGAACGCTGATCAGCACCGGAGACACTGCGACGCGGCCGATCAGGATGCCCAGCGCAAAGCCGAGCGACAAAACGTTGAGCGCCCGACCTTCCGAAATTCCTTGCGCGATCAGATGCTGAACCAGCCAGTTCCAGATGCCGACCTCGCAACTCACGTACAAGAATAAGGAGAGCCCGAGCAGCAGGAGAATGGGCCGTCCAAGAACCGCCCCTGCCTCCGATAACACAAAACTTTGGGCTCCTGTAGGCCCTGGGATGGGCGCAACAATCTGGAATAGCAGTGCGACCAGCGCGAAGGCGCCGGCGGCGTAACAGATCTTGACGATGTCGCGTTTGAGCAAATTGGCTGAGATGAAGGGTGTCGCCATACCGCCCAGCCCGAAGAACAGGTTGACCAGGTTGAGGGCCGTACCTCGATGGGCTTCGGCGACATCGCTCACCAGCGCGTTGGCGCCCGTGACGACGATTCCTCCGCCCAGTCCCAGCACGAACAGCAGCGCCACGACACTGCCGAAGCCGCGGGAGCGGGGCAGGGAAGCGAGCGCCATGGCGATGAGCACAAGGCCCAGGATCAATCCGAGCTTCTTGCCTTCGTTATCGATCAGCGGTCCGACGCCGACCGAAGCAATCATGAGCCCAAGCGCCTGGCTGAAGGCGATGGTGCCATTCTGGCTGGGCGTCAGATGAAAACGATCCGACAATCCGGGGAGGATGGTGCCCAGCATGGCCGCGATCATGCCGTACACAAAGATCGCCAGGATCGCCGCCAGAATCAGCATTCGTTTTCATCCTCCAGCACTCAACAGAATTAACGTGCTCCACCATTGACGTCCGATGGTGCCGGTGACATAATACCCCAAATTTGCAGCAGGAGGTTTTGGGGTGAAGACATTTCTGCTTACAGCACTGGTGTCGACTCTGGTTTGCTCGACAGCAGAGGCGCAGGCGACAGCCCAGATACACGGTACCATCCAGGACACGAGCGGGGCGGCCGTCGCGGGCGCCGAAGTCAAAGCCATTCAAACCGACACCGGCGTGACACGCACCGTAATCAGCGCAATGGATGGTGGGTATGTGCTGGCAACTCTTCCGCTCGGGCCCTACCAGCTCGAGGTCAGCAAGGTGGGCTTTGCCAAGGTAATCGAGCCGGGAATCGTGCTGCAGGTCAACAGTGATCCGGCTGTTGACATCGCACTGAAAGTGGGGGCGCTGACCGAGCAGGTCCAGGTGGAGGCGAATGCCGCCCTGGTTGAGACGCGAAGCTCCGGCGTTGGCTCCGTGGTGGAGACGCAGCGCATTATTGAATTGCCGCTCAACGGCCGCAATGTGACAGACCTGATTACCCTCGCTGGCGCGGCCGTGCAGAACGGGACCAGCGACACGCGGTTGTTCAGTGGCAGGCCTTATCTTTCGATCGGGGGCATGGCAACACTACCCCTCGGCGGCGGGCCCACTGACTGGATCTACGACGGCGCCAGTCACTACGATTTTATGTCGGGGACCAGCCTGCCGATCGCCTTTCCGGATGCCGTGCAGGAGTTCAAAGTGGAAACCAGCGGCCTGGAGGCGGCGCGCGGAAACTCGTCCGCGGTTGAGATCGTGACCCGTTCCGGTTCCAACAGCCTGCACGGCGATCTTTTCGAATTCATCCGCAACGACGCTTTCGGCAGCGCGCATGAGTACTTCGGGATCGGTGCGAGCACTTACAAGCGCAACCAGTTTGGCGGCACCATCGGCGGCGCGATCGTCAAGAACAAGCTGTTTTTCTTCGGCGGCTTTCAGGGCACCCTGCAACGCGCCAGCCCGGGCAACAGCATTGCGTTTGTGCCGACTCAGGCGATGCTTAGCGGAGATTTCACGCAATTTGAATCCGCAGCATGCGGAAGATCCGTGCCGCTGCGCGGACCCTTTTCGGGGAACCGGGTCGACCCCACGCTGTTCTCCCCGCCCGCCGTGTACATCGCTACCAAGACGCTCTCCAGCCTGGCCCAGGACGGTATCACGCCCAACGCTTGCGGGCAGATTACATTCAACACACCGATCTACGAAAACGATTATCAGCACGTGGTTAAGGTCGATTACCAGCTGAGCGCGAAGAATTCAGTCTTCTTCCGTGAACTCTGGACGCGCCAGTACCAGCCGACGCTGTATAACCTCGATCCGAACCTCCTGCTGGCGGCGCAGGTCGGATTTAATACTCCTGCGTATGCGTACACCGTGGGTCACACATACGTCTTCAATACGAACGTGGTCAACTCGTTTCGCGTCGCGTTTACGCGAATCAACGAGACTCGTCCCAAAGATGACTTCTTCAATTACTGTACGGCTGGGGTGATCAACCTGTGGTGCGGCGAGAACAAGGCACAGTTCGGAATGCTCACGATCGTGGGCGGATTCTCGAACGGGATCAACTATTCAGATCCACCTCCGGATGGCGGCGGGGCCTATTACAGAAGCGCCAACTACATCCTGAACGACGATGTCAGCTGGGTGCACGGTGCGCATCAGATGACCTTCGGCGGCTCGGCCTGGCAGGGACGCGTCACGTCGCGCAACGACTTCGCGAGTAATGCCCAGTTCACATTTAATGGAGCGACCACCGGGCAGGGGCTGGCGGATTTCCTGACGGGCAATGCCTCCAACTTCGTGGATGGACTCCCCAACGGCGAGTGGATGCAGGAGACGTTTCTTAACCTGTATTTTGCCGATACCTGGAGAGTCTCCTCGCACCTCACGTTGAACGCGGGCCTGCGCTGGGAGCCCTATTTGCCGCTGGCTTCACCGACTTCGGTGATCTATGATTTCTCGGTGCCGCGCTTTGTGAACAACATCAGAAGTTCCGTTTACCTCAACGCTCCTCCAGGATTCTACTATCCCGGTGATCCCGGCTTTCCCGATAAATCGGGAATCAACCAGCAGTGGAAGAAATTCGCGCCGCGACTCGGGTTAGCGTGGGATCCGACTGGCGGCGGCAGGATGTCGGTTCGCGCGTCCTACTCGTTCGGATACGCGTTTGTACCGGGACTGACTCGGGAAGATAACCAGGGCTCCAATCCTTGGGGAGGACGCGAAACGATCGCCGGAGTGACGACCAACTTCACCAACCCCTGGGGCAGCCCCTCAAACAATCCGTTTCCGTACGCCGTCAACCACAACGTGAAATTCACACCGGGCGGATTATACGAGACGGCTACCTACAATCAGCCGCCCCCTAGTTTTTCCACGTGGAACATGGCCGTGCAACGGCAGTTTGGCTCGGCTTGGCTGATTTCAGCCACCTATATGGGCAGCCATGTGGAGCATCTGCTGATCAATGTGCCTCTGAATTATGCGGCGCTCATTCCGGGCGCCCCGATCGTGACCAGCGGTTGCGCCGCAACGGCGCTGGATTGCAATGCCGCGGCGAACACAACCGTGCGGCGGGTACTGAACCGGCTGAACCCGGCTGGCGCCGGGCCGGTCGTGGCAGGTCTCGGGACGTACTTCGGTCCGACGATGCAGTGGAACGCCGGGGGCAATCAACACTACAACGGCCTCCTGCTTTCGCTCCAGCGGCGCCTCAGCCGGGGAGTCAGTCTCGGAGCAAACTGGACGTATTCGCATTGTATTGGCCAGCTTCTTGGGTTCAACACAAAAGCCGATCAGACCATCACCGACCCCAACAACATTTTCGAAGTCGGCAACTGCGACGCCGACCGCCGGCACATCGTGAACATTACGGCGGTGGCGGAAATGCCGCACTTCTCGAATCACTTCGTGAACCTGATGGCTTCCGGCTGGAAGTTGTCCGGGATATATAAATTCACGTCGGGAACCCCGTTGATGATTCAGGACGGCACCGATCAGGAACTGAGCACCATCAACCACCAACAGCCGAACCTGATGGATCCCAACGGCGTTTACAGCGGACACAGCGGTCCGGGGGCGTTCTACCTGAATAAAGCGGCATTCGCGCCACAGCCGCTGGGGACGGTCGGCAACCTTGGCTGGAACAGTCTCGTAACGCCGGCTTATTGGGACATCGACCTGGCATTGTCGCGGGAGTTCCGGTTTACCGAACGGCATCGTGTCGAGCTGCGGGCCGATGCATTCAATTTGCCGAACACGTTTGTGCCGATCGCGGTTCCGACTACCGGTTTGGCCGGTTCGGCGACTTCGGCCACCGGCACGCAGTTTGGCGCGCCGCCGACTGGGCCGGCGTTCGCCACGCTGAACAACGCGCAGTTCGGACAAATCCTGGCGGCTCAGCCGACTCGCAAGATTCAGTTCGCCTTGAAATACACATTTTGACGAGGGAGGATAGGATGCGATCCACACGCCGAGGTCTTCTAAAGCTCCTCGCCGCCAACGGTGCGGCGCTGCTGGCCCAGGAGAAGAAAGCCCGAGGCGGGCGCGGGCGCATCGATGTGCATCATCACATGCTGCCGCCCTTTCAGCCGAGCGTTGCGAACCGGAAATACACGCCGCAGGTATCGCTGGATGAGATGGACAAGTTCGGAACAGAGTCCGCTATTCTCTCGCTGACCATCGCCGGCGACTTGCTGTACGACGGCTCCGAAAAGGCGGTCCAGTTCGCGCGCCGCGCCAACGAGTATGGCGCCAACGCCGTGCAGACGAATCCGAAACGCTTCGGGTTCTTCGCCTCACTGCCCGCCAAGAGCACCGACGCTACCTTGAAGGAAATCGAATACAGCTTTGACAGGTTAAAATGCGACGGCGTCTCATTATTTACCAACACTGGGGATAGATGGTGGGGAGACCCGATGTTTCTCCCGATGTTCGATGAACTGAACCGTCGCAGCGCGGCTGTGTTCTTCCACCCTACGGTCGCCAACTGCTGCCACAACCTGGCGGGATTGGGAGATGGAGTGGTGGAATTCGATTTCGATACGACTCGCACCATCGTCAGCCTGCTCTACAACGGCGTGCTCTCCCGGTGCCAGAACATCAAATGGATTGTGAACCACTCGGGCGCGGCGCTTCCCACGCTCGCCGGACGAGTGAAGGATCGAGTGCCAGGGGCGTCCAGTAATCCGAACGGAAAGTTCAGCCGCACTGAAGGCAAGAGCGAGAAGATCCCCAACGGCACGTTCTACGAGTTGAAGCGGCTGTACTTCGAGTGCGCCCACGCGACTTATCCGATGCCAATGGCGGCACTGCGGGCATTCGCGCCCGCAACCCAATTCCTGTTCGGAACCGATTTC
Source organism: uncultured Solibacteraceae bacterium (assembly GCA_964438005.1). Taxonomy (GTDB): domain Bacteria; phylum Acidobacteriota; class Terriglobia; order Bryobacterales; family Bryobacteraceae; genus PSRJ01. Next base: position 23,717 of record CAYTJD010000027.1, read on the forward strand.
CCGATCGAGCCGACGGAGTCGACCGTGGAGCAGTTCCCGGTAATCAAGCTCCCCGCCGATTTGCAGCACGCGCTCGATCGCGGCAACGCTGAGCGGCTCTGGCCTCGGTTTAAGGAGAGTTGAGTCCGCTCCCTGGCGGTCGCGGTTCCGTGTGGGTTTCCGCCCTGTCAGGCAGCTGGGTTTTCTCATCGAGACTGGGATAAAATTCAGTATCGATGCTGCTCTTCGCGCCGCTTCTTCTTTTTGCCGCGGCTGGCGGCCCTTACGATGTCGTCATTCGGAATGGACACATCGTCGATGGCACTGGATCTCCCTGGTACGCGGGCGACGTCGCCATTAAGAACGGACGGATCGCGGCCCTCGGGGACCTTGCCGGCGCGAAGGCCCGAAAAACAATCGATGCGCGCGGCATGGTGGTCGCTCCCGGCTTCATTGACATGCTCGGGCAATCCGAATTGAGCATTCTGGTCAATCCGCATTTACCGTCGAAGATCTATCAGGGCATCACGACGGAGGTTACCGGCGAAGGCGGATCGATCGCGCCGTTGACTCCCGCGATCATCCAGGCGGATCATGTCACCTACCAGCACTACGGAATCACGCCGGATTGGCGCACATTTCGTGAGTACTTTGCCCGGTTGCGCAAGCAAGGCATGGGGATCAACCTTGCAAGCTACGTCGGCGCCACGCAGGTACGGCGCGCTGTGATTGGCGAGGACAATCGCGCGCCGACGCCGGCGGAACTCGAGCGCATGAAGGCTTTGGTGCGGGAGGCAATGCAGGACGGCGCGGTGGGCCTCTCCACGTCGCTGCAGTATGCGCCGGCGCCGTACGCGTCGACCGAAGAACTGATCGCGCTGGCGTCTGAGGCGGCGAAGTTCGGGGGCACTTACGCGTCGCACATCCGGAATGAAGGCGATGCCATCGATACGGCGCTGGACGAGGCATTCCGCATTGGCCGCGAGGCGCATATCCCGGTGGAGATCTGGCATCTGAAGGCCGCGGGGAGGGCGAACTGGGGACGGATGCCCGAAATCGTGGCGCGGATCGAGAAGGCGCGCCAGTCCGGAATCGACGTGGCGGCAGATACCTATGCCTACACCGCCGCGTTCAACACGTTCTCGGCGATCATTCCACCCTGGGCGCACGACGGCGGGGACAAGAAACTGATCGAACGCCTGAAAGATCCCGCCCTCCGCGCGCGGATCCGGAAAGAAATGGAAACGCCGTCGAGCGAGTGGAATAACGAGTGGCAGCAGGTGACTGGCCCCGAAGCTTTCATCGTCGGCGCCGTGCAGAACCCCAAGCTCGTGCCGCTGCAGGGTAAGACGATCGCTGAGATTGCGAAACTGTGGAACAAGGATCCGATCGATACCGTCTTCGATCTGCTTGTCGAGGATCAGGCGTTTACTTCGGTGGCGTTCTTCATCATGGCGGAGCCGGACGTGGCGACGGCCCTGCGACAACCGTGGGTGTCTGTGTGCAATGATTCGCAAGGCACGTCACCCGACGGGTTGCTAGGCCGGGAACATCCGCATCCTCGTGCCTACGGCGCCTTCCCCCATGTCCTGCGGAAGTATGTCCGGGAGGACAAAGTGCTTTCGCTGGAGGATGCGATCCGGAAGTTTTCGGCGCTCCCGGCGCAACGGATGCGGCTGGGCGATCGCGGTGTCCTGAAGATCGGAATGTGGGCGGACGTGGTGGTCTTTGATCCGGAGCAAGTTCGGGATTTGGCAACCTTCGATAAGCCGAATCAACTTTCCGAGGGCATGCGGTTTGTGCTCGTCAACGGAGTCCCGGTAATTGAGGAAGGCCGCACGACGAACGTCCTGCCGGGCAAAGTGCTCACGCATTAGGAATCCCATTTGAATCTTCAAAACGCCGCACCGGATTATTCCGAATCTTTCCTAATTTACCTGCCACAACCTCCGAACACGCTCTAGGTGGATTTCACCGTCGGTGGTACTAGTTTTTCGTCTAGCCGCCGAAATCTCTTGCTCCCGGTTGGGAAGGAGTGGTACTGATTTCTTTAACGTACTAATGAGAGGAGCGGCGAGGTTGTCTCCCAATCTCACTGAACAAAGGGTCGGCCGAAATGCCAGGTCGCCGGTTCCCAAGCGGCGATACCCGGTACAGGTCGATCTGAGCTATAAGCTCGTTCGCAACGGTTTCGTAGTTGCGCGTGGCTTGGGCAGAACCCTGGAGTTTAGTGACGGCAAGATCTGCTTCCACACGGATCGCACATTGGAACTGGGAGCAGATCTGGAACTCTTGTTGGACTGGCCGCTCCGGATTGACGGGGTGTGCCCGCTGCAGCTGGTAGTCTTTGGGCACGTAATCGAGAGTGACGAGGGAGGGAGTACGTTAGAGATCGTGCGCCATAGATTTCGCACACTCGGAACCCACATCAGGGCGCCACGGGAAGCCGTGCAACGTAGCGGATTCGGAATCCATGTAGGGACGACAGCCATTCACGTCCGGCGGGGATGATGCCTCCACTTCCGAGAGAGTCAGCCACTGCAATTCTAATTGTCGATGATGACCTGGGCTTCCTGGTGTGGCTCGGTCTCACGCTGGCCAGCGGCGGATTTGCCACCGTGCCTGCCACCACCGCATCCCAGGCCGGCGAGGTCATCCATCAGTTGCGCATCACGATCAACCTGGCCGTGGTGAACTTGAATCTGCCGGGCGTGCCGGAATTTTGCGCAAGCTTGAAGAGCCAAACTCCTTCTATCAAGCTGATTGCGATCCAGGAGCTGGGACCGAACTCGATGTTCAACGTCGACGCCCGCCATTCCCGATCAAAAGTGGGCTGGGTGACGCTGGTTCGAAGGTTGCTGGGAATCGAAAAAAGCACCGGGGCGCGATAGAACCTCCTCGCATCGTGCCCCCACCCCAGCTATTGAGCTGTTCCAGTGGCTACGTCGATAGCGACTTTGTTGCTGCTCGGCACATGCGTGATGGTGATCTTGGTGTACGACAGCGTGATCACTTCGTCGAGTTCCTTCGCCGCGCCTTCCGTAAACTTGTCGCTGGTCACAAGCACGTCCGTCAATTGAATTACCAGGATAGGCGTCTTGTTGTTCCTGCTCACCACGGTGAGTGTCGCCGTGCCGATGTGGGATCCCTTCGCGACGGCCTCAAATAGCAGCGGCGTGCAGTCATCAAGACCCTTGACCACGGAAATGTCCTGAAAGGAAGGTTTTCCCGCACCTCCACCGGACCCGGTCGTTGCCGATGCCGGGTTTGTATCTCCAAACGAAAACGAGGAGACCGCAAAGCCGGGAAAGGCGCCGTCAGCTGCGCCCTTGCAGGCCAAACCCTGAAGATCGCCGAAAATCGGCATTTCGTCGGCGCGCAAAGAGCGCGGCAGCGCGCCTAGCGCGCCAAACGCAACGATCGCGAAGAGGGGCAGCTTCGTAAGGTGGGTGTGGTATCGGCGCATTGACAGGACCTCGTTTTCGTAATTGCTCGAATTCTCTCGTCAGCATGGTAAGAGAATCGAAGCTGCCAGTAAAGATCTCTCTTGGATATGAGGTGCAAGCCCGTGTGCGAGGTGGAACGGGCGGTGGCCATCGGTTAGGGGCGAAATGCTATTTGGCAGGAGCCCGCTCGTTGCGGTAGACCACTCCATCCTTCATGACGAATAGGACACTCTGGGTGACTTTGATATCGTCCAGAGGATTTCCTGGTACCGCGACAATGTCGGCGGTCATTCCCGGCTTGAGTCCGCCAATCGTGCCGGATAAACCAAGCAGATCGGCAGCCGTGGATGTGCCCGCGCGCAGTGACTGTGCCGGGCTCATCCCGTCCGCGACCATCAACGCGAACTCGCGCGCGTTCTCGCCGTGCGGATAGACTGCGGCGTCGGTCCCGAGAGCGATCTTGACGGCGAGCGCCAGCGCGCGCCGCACCAGGGCGTCCTGCTGCGCGACGGCTCGAGTGGCTTTGTCCTGAACCAGAGGAGGAAACTTCGATTCGGCCAAGCCCACGCGAGTGGTCAGCGTCGGCACCAGGTAAACGCCGCGGTCGTGCATCATCTTGAGGGCTTCGTCGTCGAGGAAAGTGCCGTGCTCAATGGAATCGATGCCGGCGCGGATGGCGCGCTTGGCGGCTTCGGCGCCGTGCGCGTGCGCCGCGGTCTTTCGTTTCAAGTCGTGCGCCTCGGAAACAAGGGCGTTCAGTTCGTCCTGAGAGAGCTGTGGAGCGTCGACGTCATCGGTCGGGGAGAGCACGCCGCCGCTGGCGCAGGTTTTGATCACGTCGGCGCCATATTTGATATTGAAGCGGACTGCGTAGCGCGCTTGGTCGGCGGAGTTTACCACTCCGTCCTCCGGTCCGCTTTCATGCGACAGTGCGCCGAAGCGAAAACTGTCCCCGTCGTCGCAGTGGCCGCCGGTAGAGCCGATAGCGTGCACGGAAATCAGCATGCGGGGGCCGGGCACGATGCCGGCATTGATGGCGTTGCGCAGGCCGACGTCGAGAAAATCGTTGGCCCCCAAGTTGCGAACAGTGGTGAAACCAGCCTGCAACGTGATACGCGCATTGGCTGTGGCGCGGATCGCCTTCTCGGCAACGGTGCGCTGCAAACCGAGAAGCATGGACCCGCTGTAGTCCGGGCTAAAGTCGTCGGTCAGGTGGGTATGCGCGTCGATGAAACCCGGCAGCAGCGTCGCGTCGCCCAGGTCGATCACCGTGGCGCCAGCCGGAGCGGCGCCGCCGACGGACTGTATTTTTCCGTTGGCAACCACGATTTGGCCCGGCATTGTCAGCGTGCTGCTCGTTCCGTCAAACAGCCGCATGGCTTTGAGCACGTAAGTGCGCGATTGTCCATGGGAAGACATGGCGGCTGCCAACAGCACGCCCGCCATGCTCGTGACTTTGCGGATCTCCATTTCCGACCCAGTTAGAACATTGATTCTAACCCAGTCGAGACGCGGCGATCCGCGTCTGAACGTCAGCAGCTTCAGGCTGAACTGCGTTTGCCGCGCGCTGCCGCTCACCGAGGTGCCCACCAGCGAAGTGATTTGACCGGCGGTCGGGCTGAGCGTGCCCTGGTCGGAAGCGGGTACAGCGCCAGCATGGCAGCCCCCGCTCAGCCCGAATCGCCATGCGTGAATTAGAACAGAGCATGCAATCTATCGAGACTCGATAGGGCCAGTGAATCGGACGATCGTCAGGCGTTTGTTCGGAGTGGGTTGGCTGCGGAGCGTGCATGGCGTTAGATTCGAATTGATGAGTCATGTCGCTGAATTGGCCGTGAAGGATTTGCGGCGTGTTTGCGATCCCGCGACTCTCGGTTTCGAGACCACGGAAGACCTCCCGGTATTGAGCGAGGTGCTCGGCCAGCCACGGGCCGTGGCGGCACTGGCCTTCGGCGCCAGTATTACCAGCCAGGGATTCAACCTCTTCGCGCTAGGCCAGCCCGGGTCTGGCAAGACCACGCTGATCCGCGAATACCTCCAGCACCGGGCGGAGGGTGAAGCCACGCCGGCGGACTTCTGCTACGTTTACAATTTCGCAAACCCCCGCTGCCCGCTACCGCTCTCGTTGCCGCCGGGTCGCGGGCCTCAATTGAAGCAAGATATCGACGCGTTCGTCGACGAGCTGAAATCGGACATCCCCAAGGCCTTTGAGACCGAGGAGTACACCAACCACCGCAACCAAGTGATGCAGCAACTGGAAACCGGGCGGCGCCAGATCATCGTGCAGATCGAACATCGTGCCGCACAGGCCGGCTTTCAGCTTCTGAAAGGGCCAGGCGGCTTGCTGCTGGTGCCCGTAGTGGAGGGCAAACCGCTCGGCGACGACGACCTGGCGAAACTCGGGCCCGAGCAGCAAGCCCAGGTCGCCGAAGCTCACGAGCGGGTGCAGCACGAAATTGAAGAGCGGCTGGTTGCCATTCGGGAGTTGGAGAAAGGCGCGCGCGACGCGCTGCGTGCGCTCGATGGGGAAACCGCGGCCTATGCGACGCGTCATGTCTTGGAGGACCTGCGTGCGCGCTATCGCGACCAGCCCGCGGTCCTGCAATACCTCGACGCCATGCAGGCCGACATTACGGCCAACGCTGACGATTTCCGCAGAAGCAAGGACGCAGAGCCCATCCCTGCGCCTCTCGCGGCCCTGCTGCCCGCCAACGAAAAGCCTCTCGTGCGCTACCAGGTCAACATCCTGGTGACCAACCAGGAACGGAAGGGCGCGCCAGTGATCGTCGAAAGCAATCCGACCTACCACAACCTCACGGGACGCATCGATCACCAGGCCACTTTCGCCGGGGTCATGACCGATCACACCATGATCAAAGCGGGCGCGCTGCACCGCGCCAACGGCGGATACCTGATCATCCCCGCGCGCGAATGTTTGATGAACCCGTTCGCGTGGGAGGGACTGAAGCGCGCGTTGAAAGATGGCATCGCAAAGATCGAAGAACTGGGAGCGCAGCTGAGTTTGATGAGCACGGTGACGCTCGATCCGCAGCCCGTTCCTCTGAGCGCCAAAGTGGTTTTGATCGGCAGTCCGATGTTGTATTACCTGCTGTATGCCTACGACGAAGATTTCCAGAAGCTTTTCAAGATCAAAGCCGATTTTACGACGCGGATGCCCCGCGACTCCGAATCGGAACGCGCATACGCGCGATTCGTCAACACCGTCGCGCGGCTCGAAAAATCTGCTCCGTTCGATACGGGCGCTGTGGCGCGCATCATCGAGTTCGGCTCACGGTCCCTCGAGGAGCAGGGTCAGCTCTCAACGCGCTTTGGCGAGATTGCCGACCTGGTGCGGGAAGCGGCGCATCGAGCGCGTCAGGCCGCGCATCCAATCGTGACCGCGGCGGATGTCCGCGCTGCCGAGGAGGCTCGCCGGTACCGCAGCAACCTGATGGAGGAGCGCCTGCAGGAATCGGTAGTGAATGGCATGGTTCTGATTGAAACCAGCGGCTCGGCTGTGGGACGAATCAACGGGTTGTCGGTACTCGGCATCGCCGATTATGCCTTTGGCCACCCGGCGCGCTTGACAGCCACTGTGGCGCCGGGCCGGCGCGGTGTCGTCAGCATTGACCGCGAAGTCGAACTGAGCGGGCCGATCCACGGTAAAGGCGTCTTGATTCTCAGCGGCTATTTGTTGCAGAAGTACGGCCAGGCGGGGCCGCTCAGCCTGTCCGCCAGTCTGGTGTTCGAGCAATCGTACGGAATGGTTGAGGGAGACAGCGCGACTCTGGCCGAGCTGTGTGTTTTGATCTCGGCGGCCTCGGGCGCCGCCTTACGGCAGGATATCGCGGTGACAGGTTCGGTGAATCAGCACGGGCAAGTGCAGGCGGTCGGCGGCGTCAATCAGAAAATCGAAGGATTCTTCGATCTCTGCCGAAGCCGGGGATTGACAGGATCGCAAGGTGTCATCCTCCCCGCCTCCAACCAAGTTAATCTGATGTTGCGCGACGACGTGGTGGAAGCCGTGGCCGCTGGGCAGTTTCATATCTGGGTGGCGCATGAAGTGGATGAGGCGCTCGAGTTGCTGACGGGCAAGGCGCCGGGGCAGCCAACCTCGGATGGCGCCTACCCGGAAGGCAGCGTGCACCGCCTCGTCACCGACCGGCTGGCACGTTGCGCCGCTGAGCTTCGCGCAGCGGGCAGCGAGGAGAAAAAGCCGGAGTTAGTCGCCTGACCGCCGTCCTACCAGGTGTGCGTTTCAGCCACCACGCAGTTCTCGCACACCGGCTCGCAGCGCCGCAGCGTCTGCGGAATGTCCTGCGGTGGAATCTCCTTCCACTCGAAGATGTGCATGTTGCGATCGATCAGGTGCGGCTGGTGCGGACCGACGTGAAGATGCGCCAGCGGAGCACCGCAATAAAAGCAGGCGTTATAGTGACACCAGTTGGCGAGAATCGTCTCCACGCGCGTGGCGGCCGGAGCGGTCCCGATATCCTTGACGCACGCTTGATCGCAGCCGCGCCGCTCCGGCCACCGGGAACACGTCCGCACATGCGGGAACCTGCCTCCCCAAAACGCGGCGAGCACCGCACGCCACGGAGATAGCTCCACGGCCGCAAGCTGCCGGTTTTCGGGACATCTTACGACGCGCGTGCCGCGAAAGCGCAAGAGAACGCACGCTGCCCTTTGCAGGACCAGACCAACCAGAAATCCTGCAAGAACCGCGCCGATAATGTAGGTGACCATCGCTCACCACCTTTCCCGCCGGCTGCTGGAAATCTTAAACGCCGGGAAGCTTCTTAATCGCTTCGTGGATGCGCGCGGCGAGAGCCTCCGCATCGTCGGCTTGGTCGATGGAACTGAGCGCCGCGAGCGCGACCTTGTACATCACCATCTGGCGGTCGGGGCGGTCGATGTGCTTGGCGTCGAAGAGACCAGTTTGTTCGTACAGAAAACTGGCCATCTGATAGAAGAACGTTTGGCGCGAAACTTGCACGGGCAGGGTTTGAAACGCCTGCAGCGCCGCGGCGGGATCCTTCGGATTCCCCACGGCTGCCGATAGGGCCTCGATAACGCCGCGTTTCAGCATGGCGCGCTCGAGTGTTTCGCGCTCGGCGTCCGCGAGCCATGTGCCTGCCGAGACTTTGGCCAGATCGGGTGGCAAGTCGGGTGAGCCGGGAGGAAATCCGAACGCCAACGGCACGGACTTATCCGGAATCTCGCACGAGTTGCGCACGGCTTGGGTAAATTCGAGTGCGGTGTTGGCTGCCATACTTCGCAACCGCGACGCTTCGCTCCGCAAGCCCGCCGGACTCACCTGGCTTCCTTCCTGGTAGGCATCAGCCAGTTCCCACAACCCTCGTGAGACGCCGGCGGACACCACCATTTGCCAGACCTGGGCGCGCGCGGCAAATTCGTGGTCCCCCTTCGCAAGTTCCACCAGGGTGGCATCGGTCTTCAGAAGATCGCCGGTGCGATAACTCTCATTTGCCACCGCCCAAAAGAAGGCGGGGCTGCCCGGCTTGATTGGCGCAGGGCCCGCGCAACCGGATGCCAGGAGCGCGGCCGCGACGATTCCCACTACACACCGTGTTTTCATTAGAGCCTCCCCACTTAAGCTACAACGCCTCTATTGGCACTATAAGACTCTATTTTCTGAAATTCAAGCGGTCGCCAACGCTGAGTATTTCCACAGACTTCCCGGCAATATATGCTAGAGATCCGGATGAAAGGAGGGGGCGATGTTCAACAGGATGGGTCTCAGCCTCTTTGTCTCAATAATTAGCCTGATGGCGCAGGCGCCGCCAGTACGGAACTTCACGTTCATTCCGCGGGCCGACATCGAAGAAGTGCAGGCGGCCATTGAAAAAGGCCTTCCCAATGACGCACCAGTGCGCACCGTAAATATCGCCGACAAATTCAACGTCGGAGTTTATACCTTGAACAGCAGGCCCAGCCCTCCTGCCGCGCCCGGAGCCCCGGTCACAGGCTGGTATCACATGGATATTGCCGAGCTGTATTACGTCGTGAGCGGCATGGGCACGTGGCGCGTCGGAGGCGAGTTGGAAAATCCGGCACAGGACGATCCGAACGGTCGCGCCGATCGCGAGATCCGCGGCCCCAGTGTTGGCGGCGTCCTGAAAGGGTACACCGATCAGACGATCACGGCCGGAGACGTATTGATTGTTCCACCCGGTGTGCCGCATAGCCCAGGCACGATGGCCCAAACTACCAAAATCATCCGAATCGTGATCGACCCGAAGCGCGTCTTGCCGCTGCACCCGGCCGTGGGGAATCCCCAACCCCAGGTTCCGCGGCAGGCAGCAGCCGGTAAGCCGCCGGCAAAACTGCCGGGAACGTTCACGTTTATTCCGAAGGCCGAGATCGAAAAGACCGTAAAAGCCATCGAAGTGCCGGGAGCCTACGGCGATCAGGCGGTCCGCACCATCGACCTCGCCAATATGAACTGCCGCCTCGGCGTGTACGTCTTGCATACGGTGAAGCCTTCGAAGACCGCGCCGTCCAGCGGCTGGTATCACACCGAGATTGCCGAGCTGTATTACGTCATGAAAGGCGCCGGGACATTCATGATCGGCGGATCGCTCGAAAGTCCGGTTCCGGACGATCCTGACAGCTACTCGACCAAAATGGTGCGAGGGCCGAGCGTGTCCGGCAAATTCAAAGGCGCCACGGAACAGAGCATCGCAGCCGGAGACATCCTGATCGCGCCGATCGGGGTGCCGCATACGCCGGGAAAGACGGCCGCGGCTCCGCGCGACATCCTGCGGATCGCCGTCGATCCAAACAAGGTGCTGCCGCTCAAATAGCGTGCTGCGTCATTTCGCCGGAACCGCCTGCTTCAATTCCACCCGGATGAACTTCAGCGGCGTATCGGCAAGATTCTCGTCCTGGTGGGCGGCGCCGGGAGGTTCCACCCAGCGAGCCAGGCCGGCCGGATATTTGCTGACACGAGAGGCGCCGTCGGCCGACGTGAGCCGCAGGTTCTGATCGGTCAACTGGACCAGTACCGCAAACGTATTCGGATGCGTATGCTGGCGCAGCTTTTGATGAGGGCCGATGGTGACCCGGAGCACGCGAACATACTCATTTTCAAATTCCACATGATAATGCTGCGGATCGACCGCCGGAGCATCCATCGCACCAGTAACGAATGGTGACGCCGCGCTCGCAGGCCGCCTCGGTTCGATTTGCAGGCCTTCGAACGCCGCACCGGTCAGGTTCTCACTGCGGTGCGTGCTTGGCAGCGACCACATCACGTCGCCCGCATGGCCGCCAACGTCTTGGCTCTTGCCATCGGGAGCGATCAGCCGATTGCTACGGTCGGCAAGCAAGACGATGACCGCGCCAGGACCCGGGTGTTGGTGCATCGCCATCGTGTCGTGCGGCGCCATATGCTCGCGAATGACGCGTACCCACTGGTTCTCGATTTCCAGCTTGTAGTGCTGCGGATCGGCGGAGATCGGGTCCAGTGACTGGGCTTGCGCGAGCGCCGCCCACGCCAGCAGCGGCACGCCCTTCCAGCCAAGTCGCACGGCTATTCCCTGCCGAACTTCACCCCGTCTTTGATCAGTTTTTCGTACCGATCCAGATCGAGGTTGTTTTCGGGGCAGACATATTCGTGCACGCGCGTGCCTTCGCGTAGCATCATGGTTGTGCGGTAGACCCAGGGCTTGGTCAGTACCGCGGGGTCTTCCATCGTCGCTTCGTAGTTGATCTGATCCTTGCTCACCCTCGTGTAGCGTTCCGTGATGTGCAGTTTGTCGCTATGAAATGTGCCGCCGCCCACCAGCCACGTCTTGTCGTTGAAGTTCGTGACGTCGACAACCAGCGTGTTGCCTTCCCACCGCCCGACGGAGTCTCCGAGGTAGGTCGGCTCGGCATCCTCGGCATGTTTGGAATTCAGAGGAATCACGCGGAACACATTCATGTATTCGTACAGGATGGTGATCTGCCGCGGCGTTTGCACGATCTGCACCGGAAACAGCCCGAAGGAATAGAGGCGCGGAATTCCCGCCGGCAGGCAGCGTGCCGTCGGATCGTCGATATCGCGGCTGTTGAACGACGCCAGCACTTTCTTGGCCGCCCAGTCCTGATAGGGCGCGCCTTCATTGCCGTGGCGGTCGGTGGAACTAAGCGCGACCGGAGCGTTGGGGTTCTTGCCGGTCCCTCCCAGACCGTTGCCGGAGTTCGCCTCTTCCCACGAACCGGGAGTCGTACTGCCCGGCTGCCAGACACCGGTGAAGTCCGGCTTGCCGTCCGATGCGCGCGGTGCCTTCTGCGCATGAAGCAGCGAGGCTGCCAGGATTCCGGTACAAAACGCAACTTGGCGCGCGGTCATAGACGCCTCACTTCACATCGACGGCGGGCTTCTCTCCGCCATCGCCGGTGCCCGCCGGCGGCCCCCAGAAGAGCTTCGTCCCGTCGGCCAGAGTGACCTGGCGGCCGTGTCCCCAGTTCGTGCCATCGCGCGCCCGCCACGCGAACACCGTGACACGGTCACCGGGTTTCATAGTCACTTCGCGTTTCCAGCCGGTCCGGTACAGGACGCTCGGAGGATACCCTTCGAATTTCCAGTTGGCGACGTTCCCCTTCTCATCGGTCACGTCCATGAAAAAATGCGTGTGAGGATTGCTCCATTCGACTTTCGTAATGACGCCGGTGAGGGTCACTGGCTTGCTGGCGTCATATTCCGCGCCAAAAGAATGATGTGCCCGCGCGGCCGGCGCCGCCTGGAACAGGGCCGCCGCCACCAGCGCGGCAAAGGTTAACGGTTTCCACATAGAAATGCTCTTGTTTTCACAGTATATGCCAGCCCTGTGCGTGAGCGCGGGGACCCACCCTCCTACGCCTTACCCGCCATCTTGGCAAACCACCACCGCAGCCCGACAAACAAGAACCGCCAGTCTTTCAGAAACTCGGGCGGCTTCCGTTCAAATACGTGCCCCACAAATTGAAAAATCCAGCCCACTACGAACAATCCGGCCGCCACCCACCACCACCCCGCGCGCCAGACCGCCACGGGCACCAGTAATAACGACACCGCGATAAGCGGAATTCCCAGCGTATGGCAGGCGCGGTTCACCGGATGTTGGTGGCTGGCGGAATACTGCCGGACCCAGTCTTCCCAGGATCGATTTCCCAGCATGGCGTCGCCGCCCTTCCTGCCGGCGGATGGTAATGATATCATCTCGACCAAGTATCCCGTCGTCAAGGAGGCGCTCAGATCTATGTTGCGGCTGTCTCTTGCCCTATGCCTGTTGGGTGCAGCGGCGTTCGCTGCGCCCACGTTCGATCAAGACGTCTTGCCCATTCTGCAGAAGAACTGCCAGCAATGCCATCGGCCCGGCGAAGTCGCCCCGATGTCGTTACTCAGTTATGCCGACGCCCGTCCGTGGGCGAAGGCGATCAAGACCGCCGTCGTCTCCAAGAAGATGCCGCCATGGTTCGCCGACTCGCAATACGGCCACTTTGCCAATGACCGGCGCCTTAGCCAATCCGACATCAACACTTTGGTGGCGTGGGCCGATAACGGCGCCCCCGAAGGCAATCCCCAAGACGCGCCTCCCGCGCTTACTTTCCAGGACGGCTGGAACATCAAGCCCGACCGGGTCATCGAGATGCCCAAGGACTTCCAATTGCCTGCAGCTGGGACGATCAATTACCAGTTCATCCGCGTCAAAGGAAACTTCACCGAGGACCTCTGGGTGACGGCGGCGGAGATGCGTCCCGGCAACCCGGCGGTCGTGCATCACGGAAAGGTCTGGGTGGTGCCGCCGGGCTCGAAGTGGATGGCCGGCGCCGTGTACGGCGAGCCTTACGAGAACCAGGAGTCCGGCCGCACCACCGAAGGCGACGGCAACGATATTCTCGGCAAGTTCAATCCCGGATTGGGCGCGCAGCGGTTCGACGTCAACGGCGCCGCGAAGTTTGTGCCCAAGGGGTCGGACCTCGTCTTCGAACTGCACTACACGGCGATGGGCAAGCCCGCTACGGACCGCTCGAAGCTGGGATTGGTGTTGGCCAAACACGCTCCGGAGACCCGCTATATCCTGCTCTCGGGCGCCCCGTCAGGCCTGAACCTCGTCATTCCGCCCGGCGAAAGCAATGCGGAAGTGGTCGCCGAAGCCACCGCGCAGACCGATTTCAAACTGGCGTACATTCAGCCGCACATGCACCTGCGCGGCAAGGATTACGAGCTGCGTCTGGTTTATCCGACCGGCGAATCCGAGACGGCATTCAAAGGCAAGTTCGATTTCGAATGGCAGCTCGGCTACGATCTGGCGAAGCCGATCGCGATACCGAAGGGCACCAAGCTGATCGGAATCGCGCATTTCGACAATTCGCCGAACAACAAGTTCAATCCCGATCCCACCAAAGAAGTGCATTGGGGGCCGCAGAACTGGGACGAGATGCAGGGCGTCTTCCTGGGCCTGCTGACCGGAATGCAAGCCGAACCACACGCGCTGCTGAAGCCCTCGGGTCCGAGCCTCCTGCCGCGCGGCAAACCCGGCCCAACCCTGTCCGCGCTAGTGACGCCGTAGCACCTTTGGGTATGAACCGCCGCCAATTCGTCTCCTCCTCCGCCGCGGTTGCGGCTCTCAGCCAAACCAGATCGGCGCGCGCCGACACCACCACCCCAGCCCGCGCGCTCATGAAGCTCGGCTGTCAGACCTCCCCCAGCGACGCCAGACACTTCCAATATTTCGCCCGCTACGGCGTCCGCAACATCTGCGGCTATCCCGAGATCGCCGACGGCCGCCTCTACGCCACCATCGACGAGCTCAAGCGCTTGCGTGATCTCGCCGGGCGCAGCCAGATCAGCGTCGATTGCATCGCGCCGCCGTTCTTGGAATCGAGCCACATCGACCGCGAGAAGCATCCTGCCGTCATGCTGGCGCAGAGCCCGGAGCGCGACCGCGATATCGAATCCCTGCAAACCTTGATCAAGAACTGCGCCGCCGCCGGCATTCCGTCCATCAAGTACAACATGAGCATCCTCGGGGTGTTGCGCACGGGCCGCACGCCCGGCCGGGGTGACGCGCAGTACAGCACGTGGCGGCTCAAAGATGCCAGGCCCGCCACGCCCTTGACGCGCGCCGGACACGTAGACGCCGACGCCGCCTGGGAGCGCATCACCTATTTCCTGGAACGCGTGATTCCGGTGGCCGAAGAATACAAGATCCGCATGGCGTGCCACCCGCACGATCCCGGCGTGCCGCCCGACGGCTACCAGGGAGTGACCCGCGTCCTCGGCACCGTCGACGGCTTAAAGAAGTTCATCACTATCAAAGAGAGCCCGTATCACGGCTTGAATTTCTGCCAGGGCACGGTTTCGGAGATGCTGGCGAATCCTGGCGCCGAGATCTATGACGTCATCCGCTACTTCGGCTCCCGTCAGAAGATTTTCAACGTGCACTTCCGGAACATCCGCGGGCACCGCGACGAGTTCATCGAAGTCTTCCCGGACGAAGGCGACATCGATTTCGTCAAAGCCATCCGCCTCTATAAAGAGGTCGGCTACCCGTACATGCTGATGCCCGACCATGTCCCCGAAGCCGCCGACGATCCGAAGGGTTTGCAGTCGTTCGCCTACTGCTACGGCTACATCCGCGCCCTGATCCAGGCCGTGGATCAGGTGGGTTAACCGTCCACCCGATTTCCCCTGTCCATCGCTTGCCGCGACCTTGCCTCCCGGGGAACCTGGGTGCGCTGAGGTACTATTGAAAAGCACCTCGAATCAGGCGCAATGGATCCGGAACGGTGGCGGCAAATCGAAGCGCTTTATCAGGCGGCGCGCGAACGGTCTCCGGAGGACCGTGCCATCCTGCTTTCGGGCATCAGCCCGGAATTACGCGGCGACGTGGAAGCGCTTTTGGCGCGCGACGTCGCTGCCACCGATCCGATGATCTCCCGGACTCAGACCATGGCCGCCTCCGTGGGCGCCGGCACGGTCCTTGGACCCTATAAGATCGAGGCGCCGCTGGGGCAAGGCGGGATGGGGCAGGTCTTCTCCGCGATCGACACGCGTCTCGGCCGAAAAGTGGCCATCAAATTCTCGCCGGAACAGTTCAGTGATCGTTTCGGCCGCGAGGCCAAAGCCATCTCCTCGCTGAATCACCCACACATCTGCACCCTGTACGATGTGGGTCCCAACTATCTGGTGATGGAACTGGTCGAGGGCGAGACGCTCGCCGCACGCCTCAAACGCGGCAAGTTCTCCCTCGAGCAAGCCCTCCAATACGCTCGGCAAATCGCCAGTGCGCTCGCGGCCGCCCACGCCAAAGGCATTGTTCACCGCGATTTGAAACCGGGTAACCTCATGGAGTCCGATTCTGGCGTGAAGGTGCTCGATTTCGGACTCGCCAAGACTCCCGGCGACGAAACCATTACCGCCTCGCACGCCGTCATGGGAACCCCGGCTTACATGGCCCCGGAGCAGCGGGAAGGCAAGCCGGCCGACGCCCGTACGGATATCTATGCGTTCGGCTGTGTGTTCCACGAAATGTTGACGGGCGCCCGCCCCGGCGCCGCGCGGAGCATCCCCTCGCGACAGCTGGGAAAAATTGTCAATCGTTGCCTGGAACCGGCTCCGGAACGCCGATGGCAGTCGGTCGCCGAGTTGGAGCATGCACTCCGTGCGCTCAACCGGCCCGCCCAGAATTGGAAATCCGTTGCCGCTGCCGCCGTAGCCGTACTGGTTGTCGTCGTGGGCGCATACTTCTATCTTCATCGCGTGCCGAAGCTCAGCGAGAAGGACACGATTGTTCTGGCCGGCTTCGAAAACCAAACCGGCGACCCGGTGTTCGATGACACGCTCCGGCAGGGTCTCATCGTTCAGTTACAGCAGTCTCCGTACTTGAGCCTCATTCCGGATCAGAAGGTCCGCGCCACGCTCAAGCTGATGGGCAGGCCGGTTGAGTCCGCTCCCGCCGGGGAGACGGCGCGAGAGGTTTGCGAACGTGTGGGCGCGAGAGCTGTGCTGACGGGAGCGATCGCGAGTCTCGGCAGCCGCTATGTCATGGGTCTGCGCGCCGAAGGCTGTGCCAGCGGGGAGGCTCTGGACAATGAGCAGGCCGAGGCCTCTGGCAAAGAACAGGTTCTGAGCACGTTGGGTGACATGGTAGGCAAGTTTCGCGCCCGCGCGGGCGAATCAATGGCCGCGATTCGGGAACACAATGTTCCTTTGGAGGAGGGAACCACTTCGTCTCTTGAGGCGCTCAAGGCTTACACCGCCGGAGTAGATCGTGGCGGCGAATCGGCCGTTTCTCAGCTTCGGCGCGCCACGGAACTGGATCCGCAGTTCGCCGCGGCATGGAGCTTGCTCGCTATCCAATACAGCGGCCTCGGCGAAACCACGCTCTCGCGGCAGAGCGCCATCCGTGCCTATCAGGCGCGGGAACGCGCCAGCGGCCCGGAAAAGTTCAACATCGAGTATTCTTACCATCGCAATGTTACGGGGAATCTCGAGAAGGCATGGCAATCCGTCTCCTTGTGGCGGCAGACGTATCCGCGCGATCCGAAAGCGTTCAGTCTGTCCGGAGGCTACGCGGCGAATGGGACTGGACGATTCGAGGAAGCCCTGCAGACGTCGGCGCAGTCTGTGGTGGTCGATCCCGGCCAACTCTTCGGGTACCTGAATCAGGCAGCTGCCCTTTACCATCTGGGCCGATTTGAAGAGGCGGAACGAGCGTATGCCGTGGCAGCCGCACATCACGCGACCGCGCCGGACGCGATGGCGCTCCGGTACCGCTTGGCATTGCTGAAGCGGGACAAGGCGGGCATGGAGAGAGTCTTGGCGGAGAGCCGCGGAGATCACGATAGCGAAATGGAGCTGGCGCAGGTTCAGGCTCTTGCCGCGGCACACGAAGGGCGCCTGATTGAGGCCGACATGCACTCACGCAGGGTCATCGAGATGGCGCTCCGAGGGGGCCTCCGGGAGAGAGCCGCGGTCTCCCAGGCGGCGCCGGCCGTGTGGAATGCGCTTTACGAGAACAAAGCTGTGGCGCGGGTCGCAGCGGACACCGCCCTCAAAACCTTTGAAGGGCGCGAAGTCGCCTATGCGGCCGGATTTGCTCTGGGGTTGGGGGGTGAGGCGGCAAGGGCCGAAGCCCTCGCCGACAGGCTCGACAAAGAATTTCCGGAAGACACTCACGTTCAGGCGACCTATGTGCCGACGCTGCGCGCTCTGGCGGCCCTGGACAAAAACGACCCGCGCAAAGCCATCGATCTGCTGGAGGCGAACCGGCAATACGAATTCGGGATTCCTCCGCTTGCGTTCATTCATTTCTACGGCAATATGTACTCAATCTATGTTCGCGGCCTTGCGTACCTGGCGATGCGCAAGCCGGCGGAAGCAGTGGTGGAGTTCAGCAGGCTGTTGGCGCACTCCGGCTTGGCGGCGGGCGACCCAGTGGACGCCGCGGCCCGGCGGCAGTTGGCACGGGCGTTGGAACAAGCGGGAGACCAAACCAAAGCCAGATCCGCCTACCAGGATTTTCTTACATCCTGGAAAGGCGCCGACTCGGACATTCCGATTCTCACACAAGCCAAGGCGGAATACGCCAAGCCCCAGTGAAGTCGAAACGCCGCTCCGCTCCTGAACGCCAATCTCGAGCAAAACCAAAAATCCGCGCTTCTCCATCGTCTTCTGCGCCAGGATGATGGGGGCCTTACCCAGGATCGTTATCTCACTCGCACGACTGCTAACGTCGCATCATCGGCTTGGTTGCCCCCGGAGAACTCATTCATCGCTTGGAAACTCAATCGCGTGAGTCCGTCGGCGTCCATTGCGTATTGTCGTCGAGAGACGATCGCTTGCAGGAGGCCCTCAACTCCCCACTCCGCGCCGGACGGATTTGTTGCTTCCACAATTCCGTCGGTGTAGGCGATTACCAGATCTCCGGATCCCAGCTTCACCATTCCCTCCTGGTAGCTTGAGTCGGCGAACATTCCGACCGGCGCCCCACCCGTCTCCAGCCAGCAGACCGAGCTGTCCTGCCGGAGCACGGCGGGAGGATTATGCCCGGCATTGACATACCGCAGGGTGCGCGCCGCCGGGTCAAATACCCCGTAAAACACGGTGGCAAATCGGTCCGCGAGCGACGAGGCGTATGCCAACTGGTTCACTACCTCGAGTAGTGTCGCCAGGTCATTTTGCGTGAATAAGGCCGCGGCCCGAAGAGAGGACTGGACATTGGCCATCATGAGTGCGGCGGCGAGACCTTTGCCGGAGGCGTCTCCAATCACAAACGTCATTCGGTCATCGCCCAACGGCGTGAAATCATAGCAATCGCCGCCGAGCGCGCGAACTTGCCGGCACTGGGCGCTGTAATCCAGCGAACAGCAGGTCTGTCCCATACCCTGCATAAACCGTTGCTGGACATCGCACGCGAGCATCCAGTCCTGGCTCACGTCCACCATCAATTCACCAGTTGCCACTTTCCTGACCTCCACTCGTACGTCGGTTCTGCCCTCGCCAAATCGACAGCCAACGTCCCCTTTGCCGGCACAAAATTTTTCTTTCCGGGGATGTAGAGAACGCCAGGGCGGCTCCGACTACGTGATGAAAGGGCCGACGCCGTTGGCCGAGAATGAAAGGAATGATCGGAAATCACATAGGAGCAATGGAGATGAAATACATTCTGCTGATGTCGGGTACGAAAGCGGGCGTTGACGGGTATCACGCCTGGTCGAAACAGGATATCGAGGCGCACATGGCCGTCCTCAGATCTCTCAATCACGAGCTGACCGCATCCGGAGAGTTTGTGGCGACCCAGGGTCTGGCGGGACCGCAGGAAGCCAAGGTCGTGCGTGGGGAAAAAAACGGTCTGCCCATCACAGATGGGATCTTCCCCGAATCGAAGGAGTTTCTGTTGGGCTACTGGATCGTGGACGCGGCGACTCCTGAGCGGGCATACGCCATTGCAGCCCGTATTGCTACGGCGCCAGGGCCCGGCGGCGTACCCACGAACATGCCCATCGAAGTCCGGCAGTTCGCCACATACGGCGCCAGGGCCTGATGAAGAACTCGTACTGAATGAAAACCAAATGGAGCGCAAAATGAAATACATTCTGATGATGAACACCATGAAGGCCGGGCAGGGAGTCCCTGACTGGCCGCAGAAGGATTTGCAGGCGCACATCGCTTTTATGATGAAGTTGAATCAGGACCTCCGCGAAGCCGGCGAACTGGTCTCCGCGGAAGGTCTGTCCTTTCCGAATCAAGCCAGGCTGGTGAGGGCAGGGAAGAATGGCGTTCCCATTACGGACGGCATTTTCCCCGAATCCAAGGAGTTTCTCGCCGGCTTCTGGATTGTCGATGTCGACACCCCGGAGCGGGCCTATGCGATTGCCGCCAGAGTGTCTGCGGCCCCCGGTTCGGGTGGCGTCCCCCTGAACATGCCGGTTGAAGTGCGCCCGGTCATGAGCGGTCCGCCTCCGGAGTTGTCGTGAAGGAAAACGGATGACGACCCCATGGGATGCCGCGTCGGAGCACCTGTTGCGTGAACTCGCGCCGCAGGTGCTCGGCACCGTCGCCCGCCGGTTTCGCGATTTCGCCGCAGCCGAAGACGCCGTGCAGGAGGCGATGCTTGCCGCCTTCACGCAATGGCCCCAGGAGGGGATTCCCGACAATCCACGCGGCTGGTTGATTCGCGTGGCGTCCCGACGGCTGACCGATCTGGTGCGCAGTGAAATCGCGCGCCGGGAGAGGGAAACGGCCGTGGCCGCCGAGTCCGCCGCGGCCCTGCCTGCGTCGGATATCGAGTCGGATCTCGACTCTGACTTGGACCCGGAGGACACGCTCACTTTGTTGTTCATGTGCTGCCACCCCTCCCTGACTCCTCCATCGGCGATCGCGTTGACCCTCCGGGCCATTGGCGGTCTGACTACGGCTGAAATCGCCAATGCGTTCCTCGTTCCCGAAGCCACCATGGCGCAGAGGATCACCCGCGCCAAGCTCACCATCAAAGCTTCCGGAGTGCCGTTCGGTCTCCCCTCTCCCCTTGAGCGGGCGCAACGGCTCCCCGCGGTTCTCCATGTCATTTACCTGGTTTTCAACGAGGGGTACGCCAGCAGCGCCGGGCCGCGCCTGCAGCGTCTCGATTTGGCGCGGGAGGCGATCCGCCTCGCCCGTTCTCTCAGAAACCTGCTTCCCGATGATGGAGAAGTCGCCGGCCTGTTGGCGCTCATGCTCTTGACCGATGCCCGCCGCGCGGCGCGGACCGGCCCTGGTGACGAATTGATCCCCCTCGATAAACAAGACCGCACTCTTTGGGACCGCGCCGGGATTGCCGAAGGCACTGCTCTCCTGAGGGTTGCCCTGGCAAAGGGATCGGTGGGGTTGTACCAATTGCAGGCCGCGATCGCTGCCCTTCATGACGAGGCCGCCCGTGCCGAGGATACCGACTGGCCGCAGATCCTCGCCTTGTACGAGTTACTGAAGCGTGTTTCTCCCAGCCCGATGGTGACTCTCAATCACGCCATTGCCGCCGCCATGGTACACGGCCCGTCGAAAGGCCTCGAGTTGCTTCGCGCCCTCGATGGCGACAGCCGGCTCGCCGGACATTATCGTCTCGACGCGGTGCGTGCCCATCTGCTGGAAATGCTGGGCGATTTTGCAGGTGCCATCAACCATTACAGGGTCGGGGCTGCGCAGACGACAAATCTCCCGGAGCGCAATTACCTCATGACCCAAGCCGCGCGGTTGGCGGAAAGAAGTGCCACCTGAGCCGCGGCAACTCGATTTTTCTCGCTCCCTGGAGTTGCATTTTTGTTGCGGATAGGAGCGACCGTGCTCTGAGGACTGGCCATCGGTAAACAGCAAAAACACGACAAGGTCCCTGTATCATGGAGGCGCCAGTTTAGTAAGCACTCCCAGCCGGGAAGGAATGGCCGCCGTGACTCTACGCTGCTCTGTGATCCTGCTTCTCCTGACGGTTCTTCCGGGACACGCGCAGACCACCGCCAACGGCGTCCGTTCGACCACCATTGCGGACGAGAGGATGAGATCCGTCTTCCAGGGCATGCGCATCGAGTTCACCGAAGATTCGTCCGGCGGCGAAACCACGTTCACGCTTCCTCTCAATGGCCGCATGGTCACACTACGCAACCACGTGAGCAGCATGCTGCTTTCCGCCTGCTTCCAGGGCGGCGCCGACCCGTTGAAAAAGAATCAGTGGAACCGGGAGCATTTTTCCACCGGGGCCTACTTCGACGAGAATGGCTGCCTGGCGCTGCGATCGGAACTATTCTTTAGTGGTGGCGTCACCAACCAGATGATCGAGAAGTTCGTCCGCGAGTTTGGTACAGATGTGGCGATCTTTGCCAGGCTCGTGGCCCTGTCGCCGCCAGGTCCGAACAAGCCTTCGGATTCTGCCGCGGCCGGCGTTCCATCACCGGATCGCCCCCAGTCGCCCATCGCTACCATGGCGTGGTCTCAACTGGGTCCGGACACGAAGCCGGCGCCGCCCGAGCCGGGCACGGTCCAGTCCGTTCCCGGGCTCTTGCGCATCAATCGCAGGATTTCCTTGAAATATGATCCAAGCCGGTGGACGCAGACCGCGTCATCCGGCGAGGCCCAGTTCACGTTCTCGTACGCATCCGGCGCCGCTCACGCCCTGGTGATCGCCGAGCGCACCGCCGTACCGCTTGACTCACTCGCCGATATCGCCCTGGCCAATGCTCAGCTGGCCGATCCAAATGCTCAAATTGTGTATCGGGGCAAACGTAGGGTCAATGGGGTTGCCCTCTGGTTTTTGAAAATCGAAGCCGAGGCCGATACAGTTCCCATGGTCTACTGCGGCTACTTTTATGCCGCCGCAACCGGCGCCGTTCAGGTCGTAACCTATGCCGGGAAGACGCGCTTCCCCGAGTATGAGACCGCTTTCCTGGACTTTCTCAACGGGCTTGCGGTCCTGGAGGGAGGATCGGATCATGTGTTATCGGATCGGCCCTCGAACCGGTTCAACCCCGCCCGGTGAGCGTGAATCTTCACGCAGCCCCGTCAGATCGCGGTGCGCGGCGCGATGGCCGAAGATAGCGTCCTGACTGTAATGCTCCGCACACGAGCCTCATTTTGTCTCGATCGTCGCCCACATGCCGCAGCCAGTCCACTTTCTCCCCAATTTGTCAGATCATGTCTGTTCATATAGTTCTGCATTGGTAGGCCAGATCTGAAGTCTCCCGGCGGCCCGCGGGGCCGCGCGTGGAGTTTATAGGCGAAATAGGCAGAACTTCTAAATCTTTCTTCGATGCTCAGAATCGGTAGATATTTACACCACAACCTGGAAGTCATGAGCGCTTCGATCCTCCAGCCCGTTGCCTGCACAGCTAAGGTTCTGTCCCAGATCGACCGGAACAGGGGATCTGTAACGAATTCGGTCTGAGTTTCACTACTTGTTGGGCTTTCCGGATCGATGTTTCTGCTGGCCCGGGAGGTGTACGTGAACAAAATAGGTTGGGTAAGTGCGGCCCTGTTGGTCGCCGTCGGCACCACTCATCAGGCCGTGGGCCCCGGCACTCAGTCGGGAGCCAAGCAGCAGGCACAGCCGACTAACGGGCCGCTCTTTGCACAAAGCGAGACTACCGATCTCTGCGCCGCCCTGCGGGCGTCCTCCTCGCTGCCCCCTCCCGGTCCCAACCTGCACCCGCCTTGCCTGTCGGGCGAACATAATATTCTTTTCGTAATCGCGACCACACCCAACCCCGCGAATTCGCAGCTCGCACTCAGCTTTGACCGCACCATCGAGTCGATCGAGCGTGCCGCGGGTGATCGCGGATTCCTGTTTGACCGTTTCGTCTTCCCCTGGGATGCCGAACCGAATCGGCAGCTTGACCCCGAGAAGAAACGCACCGAGGAGAAACGGCGCCGCAATTCCGAAGCGAATCCTGGCATGCTTTTGTTCCGGGGGCCCTTCGACAAAGGGGATCCGCTGCATCGTTTCGAATCCCTGGCCGTCATGCTCGTACCGGAAAATCCGAGTTCCGGCATCAATGGCAGCGCATTCCAGGCAGCCACGACGTTCGCTAAGGAAAACGGCGCAACCGAGCCGCTCGCGATTCTGGGTCCCAGTTTTTCGAGCTCCGCCGTGTCCCTGCACAATGCGATGCACCTCACTCCTCTTCACTACGTGATTCGAACCGGGAGCGCCACGGTTCCCGAGGCTTGGCAACTTCTCGACGACGATACCCACTCCTTTGCCGCAACAGTGCGCGACGATGACCAGGCCAACCATGCGCTTTTCCTGCACCTCACCGAGACTGGCGAGTGGAAAAAAATAGGTCGGGTCGCCATCCTTTCCGAGTCCGGCACCCTCTACGGCGCCCATGCATCCAACTCGGAGCATCGGGTTGACCTCAACCTCATTTTTCCACGCGGAATTTCCTGGCTGCGCAATGCGTATCAGGACTTGCCGGCGGCGCCCACCTCGGGTTTGCCGGCTGGCGTCGCCCCACCCATTGCGCCTCTGCTCCCGTTCGCGCTCTCCGAACCAACTTTTGGCGACGACAAGACCCCCAGCCTCTCGGCAACTCAGACGCCACTCTCCCAAGAGGCGGCGCTGCTGAGCATCTCCAACACGCTCCGGCGGGAGCGCGTCCGGTTCGTCGTCATCACCAGTACCGATCCTCTGGACAATATCTTCCTGATCCGTTTCCTGCGAACCCATTGTCCCGACCTTCGGATCATTACCTTCGAGTCGGATCTCCTGTACGTTCGCGCGGCCGCCGAGTACCCGGCTACCGGGGTCGTGTTGGTAACCACTTATCCGCTCTTCCTCCAAAACCAGGTCTGGAGCGCTTACGGCTCGTCCGAAAATCGCGTGCCCTTCGACAGCATGGCGAGCGAGGGCACCTATAATGCCTTGCGCTCAATCCTGCTCTCGGCGCACACTCCGAGCCCGAATACCGGAACGGATCTAATGGCGGGAAAAGAAGACTTGCCCTTCGATTACCGCGGTCCCTTCGAGTCCCAGACTCGAAAACCGCCGGTGTGGCTCACGGTGGCCACCCCAGCCGGTTATTGGCCGCTCGCGGTGCTCGGCGACCACGACTTGAAGCCAGCCACGGGGTCGCCGCTTCTGTATTCCTGGCCCAAGCAAGAGGAGACAAACGGCGCCAGTGACCCGGAGCCCACACCGCTCATCGAGGGCGTTAGCCGCCTTTGGTATTCATTGGCGTTCGGCCTGATCGGCACGTGCATTGTTTTGCTGCTTGCCTTGCTGGGAAAATTGAACGGCTCGGGCATCCCCATCCTGGCCAGTTTCACTTTCCAGTTCCCGCAGGACGGGCAAGCTCTCGGCCGGGCTTTTTTTCGTGCCGTCATGCTATTATCCACGGCCATGCTGTGCGCGCTGCATGCTGGCCCGGTTCTCGTGCTGCGCCACAACGGGCCTGGTTGGGAAGCTTTGACCGCCGCGGGCTTGCTGGTTGCGGCCGCGATCGGTTTGCCGTTGGCCTCGGCCTCCGATGTGATGCGGGCGCGGGCACAGTCTGCGGGGCCCACTCGCCACTACTGGTATATGTTCTTCCTGGCCATCGCACTGGTCGCATTCTGGCTGGAGAATTGGCGTCGGACTTTCTCCGGGGGCGCGCACCACGAAGGCTTCTTCTCTGCGTATCGATCGCTGGACCTGGTAAACGGCGTGGCTCCGACAATCCCCTTCGCCCTGATCTGTCTGGCACTGATTTGGTGGGCTTGGATTCATCTGAGACGGCTGCGTATATTTGGGGAGTCACCGCACTCCCTGCCGGCATTGGGCACACAGTTCCTCGAGCCCTCGCTGGCCAACGCGCTGGCGACACAGGCTGATCGGATAAACGACGCCGCGCGGGATCCATTCCTGCTCCCGGTCTGGGCCTATATCATCGGCGTTTCGGGTGTTGCTGCCCTCTACTTCATCATGGGCGAATACACGCAAAGCCTGGAATTGCGTCCCTTCGACGAATTGTTCGGCGTGGCGTTTGCGGTCATTGTCCTGCTGCTGCTGCTGACATGCGCCCGCATGTTATTCCTCTGGGCGAGGTTACGGCGGCTGCTCAGGACCATCGAGCAGCACCCCATCCGCGAGATCTTCGGAACCGTGCCTCTGGCTGACCACTGGGGTCCAATCCTGCACCGCGGTATCGACCCCGATCAGCTCGAGCGCAGATATCGCGAGTTGCTTCATAAGCCTGCACGGGAGTGCGCCGCCGCAACCACCGACCGCGCGCTCGAACAGGCGCGCCTGGAAGTGCTGGACCCCGCGTGGGCGGGATGGGAACCGGGAGGGGAAGAGTTCAAAGCCACCTCGGAGTTGTTCGCCCTGCGGTATGTGATCTTCATTCAGGCGGCATGCCGCCAGATCGAAAATCTCTTTGTCTTTGTTCCAGTCGGGTTTGTGCTTACGCTGATTTCCTTGAATTCCTATCCGTTCCAGTCCGGCCATGTGCTGGGATGGTTCATGGCCAGCTTGTTGATCGCGATCGGCATCGCGGTCGGATTCATGCTAGCCGGTGCGGAACGCGATGAGGTACTCAGCCGGCTAAATGGAACCACGCCGGGTAAAATCGGTAAGGACTTCTACATGAACCTGCTCTCATACGGAGCAGTCCCCATATTGATTGTTCTAGCCGCTCAGTTTCCCTCCATCGGTTCGTTCCTGTTCTCGTGGGTCCAGCCGGTGTTGCAAGCTTTACGCGGCTGAAAATCGCCGACATCGGCCCTCTGACAGTTCCAATCCCGCGCGGTGAGCGCGGCATTCTCACACAGCTTCGTGCGAGCGCGGTTCTGCGCCGGAACTGGGACCAATGCGTACCTTGTGCGAAAGAGATTTCACAACCGGTATGTATGGTTCATCACAACAGCATCGGATTGCAGCGAAGTTGCGGTTGCCAACCGCGTCGGGGGCCTGCCGGATGTATTTCGTGGCTGCAACGAAGGGGACTTCAGATACACTATCAGATGCGAAGGGTAGCAGTTTCCCGCGAAGCAGGACCATCCCAACGCCCGGCCCGTTAGCCCGCAGTTCAAAGGGCACCCAACCCATCGAGCGAAGAGGAGAAATCATGGAAGAACAGAACCCTGCCGACCATTTTCCAGAAACCGGTGATAAAGACTTCCAGGCCGCGCTGAAAGAGTTGCTCGCCGCCTATCAACCGATCCTGGAAGAAGAACTGAACCGGGCGAAATCGCCTGAAAAAATCGAAGCCGCGGTCACACCCAGTTGCGAGGAGGAACTGGCCCTGGCCAATCGGATTTTTGAGCGCTTTACCTCGGAGAAGGTCGCGCTCAGCTTCCTGCCCCCGGAAGCGCGCGAGGTGTTAGGGCCGCCCGAACGCTGGCGCTGGTGCCTGCTGCATGTCCGTTGTTGTCTCATCTTCGGCTGGCTGGTTTGCCGCGGACCACGCACCTTCCGCTCGTGGTCGTACTACCTCTATCAATACTGGCGCTGTGTCCGCCAGGTACTGGGAACCCCGGTTAGCAATCCTCCCACGGCCGAAGAACACGCCGATTTCCAGGCCCTGGTGCGTGGGTTGGCTGCCGCCTACAAACCTTACCTGACCAATCAACTGGCCACCGTGGAGTTCCCCGCGGGAATTCCCGACGACGTGATCTCCGGCAAAATCGATTGCTTCACCGACCAGGAAGAAGCCTGCCGGATCTTCGATCGTCTCTTCAACACCGAGACGGCGCGTGCCCTGCTCGGGGCCAAGGCCTTCGAACAACACAGCAAGGAATCCTTCTTCGGTTTCTGCCGCTGCTGGTGTCTTTGCGCCCTCTGTCTCGGCTGCTGCCTGGCCCGCGCCCGCAGCGTTCGCGATATCCGCCTTTGCCTCATTTACTACTGGCGCTGTCTCCGCAATTGCTTTCGTCCGCTTACCTGCGAGTTGACCGCTCCCACCGGCTGCGTTCAGGAAACCGAGTTCGATGACGTGGGCATTTTCCGCGGAGTCGCGATCTTTGGCACTGCGGCCGGCGCCTCTTGCGATCACTATACCCTTCAGTGGCGCCAGGACGGCATCGGCCCATGGAAAAGCAGCGGCATCGTGTATCCGGGCGGAACCCCGCAAGGGACGTGCGGCGTAATCGGCGGCCTTTTGGGCTATTTGAAAACATTCCCGCTCGTCGCTGCGGGATTGGTCGAGATTCAGCTCTGTGTCTTTTCCAGCCAGGCGGGAGTGAGCCCGTGCTGCACCACGCGCTTTTTTGAATTGAAGCGCAATCTGGTTTGGATCCGCGGCATCGAAGGCATCAACGCGGCCGTGCCGCCCGATGTGTTCGATCCCACCGCACAACTCGTGGACGGCACAGGCACGGTGCGCTCGTTCGGCACCGCGTTGCGCGTGTTCGGCTCTGCCTGGGTCGGCGGCTGCGACGATCAGGATATCAAGCGCTATACCCTGAGCTGGCAGCAGGGCTTCACCACCACCACCGCCGGCGTTTGGACCCAATTCTGGCAGGTCGACTACGTTACCCCATTCCAGATCGATTCCGATCTCAATAAGGTATTTGAGCGCGAACTGACCAGCCTTTGGACCGAAATGCCGTTCTGCCACTTGGTTCTGCTTCCTTCGCCGCACATCGAGTGCGATGTGGTCGGCGATTACCTGAGGGCCGCATACTGGGACACCCGCTTTCCCGGCGGACCCTTTCCCGTAAAATTCGTGGATCCGCCGGGTCTGTATCCGGATCCGCCGGACGGCACCTGGAATTCGACGCCCCTGGCCATGCCCAACTGCCAAAGCGGGCGCTACACGCTCCGGCTCACCGTCGAAGATACGGCCGGCGGCCTGACCGACGATCTGCAACAGGTCTGGTTCGACAACAAGGATATTCATGGCAGGATCTCCCAGATCGGCACAATTCCTTCCTGCGCGACGATCGGACTTTCCGCCTTCGCCGTGGGCGGCGGCGATTGCACCAAGCCCTGGCCGGCCCCGCTGATGGGAATTGCCTTTGATGAACTCATTGAGGAAGGAAACTTCACCGTCCCCAGTGACAACTATGGCGGCTATTCGCTCGAGATTCGCAAGGATGGCGGAGGGTGGCACAGCTTGACGATCCCCGGCCCCGGCGCGCCGCCATGGGGTGGGCCGTTCGTCAGCACCTCGCGCATCGGTCAACCCGGTGTCCGGTGCCCCACCGCCGTGCCGCCGCCGGGAGTGATTCCGCCCCTGAGCGATGGCATCCTCGCCCTGATCGATATGCGGCGGCTGGATGCCGAATGCAATAAGGTCGCGGCCGACTCCGATCTCGTCCTGAAACGCGGCGAGTGCTGCGGCTTCATTGTGCACTTAACCGTATGGGACACGTCCATCTGCCCGAGTCTTTCCGGGGGCCGGCATCAGATTGACGATTACTTCCCGTTCTGTATCTGCAACGACTTGCCGCCCGTCACCGGAGCATAATGAGTCTGTGGCTTCGCGTCATCCTGGCCGTCCTCGCCACCTGGCGGGTCACCCACCTGCTGGCGAGCGAGGATGGCCCGGGCGATCTTGTGTATCGCTTGCGCGCGCGGCTGGGTTCCAGCTTCGCTGGCAAGCTCATGGATTGTTCTTACTGCCTGAGTCTCTGGGTAGCGGTGCCGTTTGCGTTGCTCGTCACGCGCCAGGTTCCCGACTGGATTTTGACGTGGCTCGCAATCTCCGGTGCCGCCTGCCTTCTGGAACGGGCCACACAGGAACGAGCCGAACTCCGGCCCCCTCAAATTGAAGGAGAAGAAAAACATGCCTTGTTGCGGTCAGAAGAGAGAGACCCTGCGAAACACGTCTCCGGCTACCAACGCTAATCCGCCGCGGACCAGTTGGCCCGGCCGCCGCCCCGAGCGGGACCTGGCGGCCCCCTTTCACCCGCCTACGTTGAGCAGCCCCGTACCGCCCCACGCCGATTCGGTGGCCATTCAATATACCGAGAGTTCCCCGGTAATGGTGGAAGGCGCGGTGACGCGGAAGCGCTACGAATTCTCCGGGGCGCAGCCGCTCCGAATGGTAGACGCCCGCGACGCCGCAGCCCTGCTGAATACCCGTTTCTTCGTACGTCGGTGAGGGTGGCCGATGCGCCGGTCTGGTGGCATGGCGATCGCTGCCCAGTTGTCGTCTTGGCCATTCTCCGAATGGCCGACCATTCGGATGGAGTACGATTGCCACCTCGGGGTCGATTGCGGCCGTCTTATAATACGTTGACACCCAGCGTGCTCGACGTGATGGCGGCACTCACCCGCGGGGTCTCCTTAGTTTCATCTCGTGCTCCTCTCTATGCCTGAAAGTAGGACGCGTGCCAATTCAGAGCCTTGTGCGGGGCCGAGCGTTAACCGTATTTCAGGTCGGTGCTCTGTCCCACCTCGATAATGTAACCGTCGGGATCGCGGATGTAGCAGCGAATCTCGCCGTACTTGGGTATCGGCTTTGTGATGAACTCCGCTCCGCGACTGGTCCATAATTCATAGCACGCTTGAATATCCGCAACGCGGAGATTCATAAAGCTGTTG
>CAYTJD010000028.1:0-6542 GCA_964438005.1 uncultured Solibacteraceae bacterium
CATCAATTGCCGGGACCACAGCAGGCGGCCCGAGTCCATGTCGAAGGCCAGCACGGCGTCGCTGGTCCCGGTCGGCGGGTCGGAATAGTTCACCCCGGTCGCAGCGTAGATCGTCTTGCGCTGAGGATCGATTGTGGGCGACGACCATAGGGCCGCGCCTGAAGGCCCCCAAGCTTTCGTGCCGGTGGTGTTTTGCCCTGTGGTCTTGGGAGCATCGGGAATCGAATAGGTCTTCCAGATCACCACGCCGGTCTTCGCATCCAGGACCGCCAGGCTGCCGCGGAAGGTACAGCATTCGAAGGCCGGGTTGGCCGCCGCCACCTGCTCGGCGCCGCCGGAGACGGGCACGTAAAGACGCCCGCCGTCCAGCTTGGGAGTGCCGGTGATCTCGGCATACAGATGATCGTCCACGCGCGTCTTCCAAAGCTGAGCGCCGGTTGCAGCATTGACGCCGTACATATAGCCTTGCAAGTCGCCGAAGTAGGCCGCCTGCCCGTCGGTGCTGATTAGAATCGCCGTGCGCACGCCCTCCGCCGCGTGGTACGTCCAGCGGACGCATCCGGTCAAGTCATCGAGCGCGTAGACGGAGCCGTCCGCTGCGCCCACATAGACCCGCCCGCCGGAGATCGTCGGAGAACCGAAAGCGGTGGTGACACCGGGATACCCGAAAGCCCACTTCAGCTTCAGCTTCGGGACAGTGGCGCGGGTCAGTCCGGCAGCGGTCTGAAAGCGGCTGTTGGCTCCGTCGGTGCTCCATCCGTTCCAACCGGGACCAGTTTTTCGTTCGCTCTCGCCGGTGCAGGATGCCGAAGGCGGCATCACCTGTGCGCCCTCGGCTTTGCCGAGATAGTTTGCCACCAGGTTGCGCTCCGCCGGACTGAGAAGGGCGCCTTGTGCGCGCATCTTGCCGGTCTCGAGCGCCGTAATGATGGCCTGCGGGGTAAGGCCGCGCAGCGCCTCGGGCAGCGGCGCCGTGGTGGTGCTACCGACGCGGTGACATGTCGAGCAGTGATTGCGAAACAACTCGGCGCCATCCTGCGCCATCGCCGCCAAACATCCAAAAAGAAGCCACACCGCGATTTTCATTTACCGCCCTCGGAAGGCTAGTATAGCGGCAAACAGCGCCCCTACAAGTTGGCAGGCGAAAGGGCCTGCCCCACCCTCTTCTGTTGCTTGACAACCCGCCTTCTCCTTCGTCATACTTCAGGCCGATGAACGGGCCATCGCGACGCAACTTCCTGACGGGACTCGCCGCGGCAGGGGTTGGAGCGCTTGCCGGCGGGATCCGCTCGCTGGCGCAGACCGCACCCAATCCACGCCGCATCGATGTACACCATCACTTCACGCCTCCCGCATACCTGGAGTTTTTGAAAGCGCACAACCAGGGCGGCGGAGGGATTCCAGGTGGACGCGGAGGTCGTGGGGGCCGCGGCGGTCTCGGCAGCGCCTACCCCGGCTGGACGCTCGCGGAGGATCTCGACGATATGGACCGCAGCGGCACGGCAGTCGCCATCCTGTCGATCACCACTCCCGGCTTTTTGTTTGGCGAAACGCAGGAAGTGCGCAAAGTGGTGCGCGAGTGCAATGAATACGCAGCCAGACTGCGCTCCGATCATCCCAGCCGCTTCGGCAGCTTCGCCTCGATTCCCATGACCGATACCGAAGGCGCGCTAAAGGAAATCGAATACGCGCTCGATACGCTGAAAGCCGACGGCATCGGCCTTTATTCGAGCTACGGCGACATCTGGCTGGGCGATGCGAAACTTGCGCCCGTGCACGAGGAACTGAATCGCCGCAAGGCGGTGGTTTACGTGCACCCCATCGAAGGAAACTGCTGCCGGAACATCGTTAAAGATGTTGCCGACACGGTGGTGGAATATGGCGCCGACACCACGCGGACGATTGCCAGCCTGATCTTCAGCGGCACCACGACGCGCTACGCCGACGCGACCTGGATCTTCTCGCACGCCGGTGGCATGATGCCCTTCGTCATCGAGCGCTTTGTCTCGGGGACCGAAGTCGAGATCGTGCCGGGCATAGTTACTAAGGGCCAGGGCAGTAATCCGCCGCAGAAGGTTCCCAAAGGGGCGCTCTACGAACTCCGAAAGATGTACTATGACACGGCTCAAGCCACTAATCCGGTAGCCATGAGAGCGCTGCGCACGGTCGTGCCAGTGTCGCAAATAGTTTATGGCACGGACTACTGGTATCGCAACGCAGCCGAAACCTCGCGCGGCCTGACTACCAATAAGGTATTCAGCGACGAAGAACTGCGCGCCATCAACCGCGGGAATGCCGAGCGGATTCTGCCGCGCTACCGGGCATAACTTCGGCCGCCGGCAGATTCACCCACACCCGCAGACCAGGCGCCGCGTTTTCGGCCCAGACGCGACCGGCATGCAATTCAATGGCTCGCTGCGCAATCGCCAGGCCCAGGCCCACGCCGCCGCTGGCGGCATCGCGCGCATGGTCCAGCCGGAAAAAAGGCTTGAAAATGGAAGTCAGAGCTTCGGCCGGAACTCCGGGGCCGTAGTCCCGAACGGCAAGCGACGCGTTTGATGCCGAGCCATTCAGAGTGATGTCGATGGTGCTGCGCTCAGGCGCATGCCGGATGGCGTTGCGAACGATATTCTCGATCGCGCGGCGCAGCAATTCCCGGTCGCCGCACACATGCGACTGGCCCGTCCCCTTGAGAACGAGGCGGCATCCGTGGACGCCGGCTTCCATCCCGCAATCGTCCACGATTTCCCGCACCAGCGCTCCGAGCGCAACATCGTCCGTGTTGCGCTCACTCGGGTCACCTTCCGCACGAGTCACTTCGAGCAGAATTTCGACCAAGTCGGTGAGCCGGCGGACTTCCTTGTTGACGCGGGCCGCCGCGCCTTCGCGATCAGGAGAGGTGCGTGCCAACTCTGCCGCCAGGCTCAGGCGGGCCAGGGGAGAACGCAGTTCATGCGAGATATCCTGTAGCAGCCGCCGTTCGGCGGTGACCAGGGTTTGAATGCGGTCGGCCATCTGGTCGAACGCGCGCGCGAGTTCGCCGAACTCGTCGCGCCGGGCGGAACGGACCCGGGCCCCCAGGTCCCCCGCGCCAAAGCGGCGCACGGCCTCCGCCAGGTGGTTCAGCGGAGACGCAAACTGGAATGCCAGAACCCAACTGAGCAGCGCGATTGCGGAAAACAGCACCGCGTAATAGAAGGCGTAGGGTCTGAGGTTCCACGTGCGGCTGGGAACGATGGCCAGAAACACGTACCGGCCGTCCGGGGAAGCGGCGGAAACGCTGATCGGCGAGAACAGCGCGAATATTTCCCAACGCGACCGGGTCTCGTTCCAGAGGCGCGTACGGTCCTCTCCCGTGACCAGGTCGCGGCCGCCGCTGGCCAGGTAGTAATGAAATCCCGGATAGCTCAAGATCAGCGACTCCAGATGGCGTGCGAGCGCGTTTTTTCCTTCCGTTTCGTAGACCTGCCGCGCGACTCCCAGTTGCGACACCAGTCGATGACCCAGCTCGCCCTCTTTGGTGAAGCTGCGATAAACGTTGTTGCGCGAAATTACGACGAACAGGAGCGACGAGCAGATGAGAATAGCGAGGGACCAGAGCGAAATCTTGACGTACGCCGACCTCATCAATGGCTCTCCTGCGCCGGCAAGAAGAGGTATCCCACGCCGCGAACGCTGCGGATCAGCGGCTCGTTGCCACTTTCCAGTTTCTTTCGAAGATGGCTGATGTGTACGTCGATGAAGCGCTGCGAGTTGGTGAACTCGCGGTGGCTCAGGTCGGCGGTGAGCTGATCGCGGGAGATCACGCGGCCGGCCGAGTGCATGAGGATATCGAGAATATCAAACTCGATCGAGGTTACATCCACACGGACCCGGCCCCTCCATACCTCGCGTCGCCGGGGGTCCAGGCGGATTTTCCCAATGGCCACGGGTGTGGAAGTTGCGGCCGGAAGCTGCTGCGTGCGCCGCAGAACCGCGCGAATGCGGGCCAGCAGTTCATGCGGCGCGAAGGGCTTGGGGATGTAATCATCGGCGCCGGCGTCCAGTCCGGCAATGCGATCGCGGTGCGCCGTACGCGCCGTCAGCATGATGATAGGCGTGTGAATGTTCTTTTCCCGCAGCCGCTTCAGGACCTCCAGGCCGTCCAGGATGGGGAGCATGATGTCCAGGAGGATGAGGTCGAAGCCACCCGCCATGGCCTTCGAGAGGCCACTGACTCCGTCGTGAGCGCTGGTCAGCCGGAAGTGGTGTGACGACAGGAATTCCGACATCAGGTTGCAGAGGCCGGTATCGTCGTCCACGAGCAGAATGGACCGCACGTCCGTTTTTGAGCTGGTAACCGCGCCTAACAAGAACCCCGCGCACCCTTCGTGACTTACATTCTATGCCATCGATATCAAGTGAGAGCAGCTGGCGATTGGCGCCGGTCTCAAGTATACTCAGTCGCTTGGTGGGACAGGCGTTTTCGCCTGTCGACAAGGAGAGACTATGAAAAACGAGTCCCGGCGTGACTTCCTGAAAACTGTGGCAGCCGCCGGCGCGGGCCTGGCCCTTGCCCGCAATGAACTGCGCGGGCAATTTGTGAACAAATCCACGGCCAAAGGCGGACGCATCGACGTGCACCATCATCACGTGCCGCCGGAGTTGCGCGCGCCGGCCGGGAGGGGCAGAGGGCCGCAATGGACGCCGGAATTGTCGCTCGAACAGATGGACAAATTCGACGTAGCCGTGGCAGTGCTCTCGATGACGCAGATGGGCGACCTGTTATACGACGGAACCGAGAAGGGCCGCCGCAACGTGCGCCTCGGCAACGATTACGGCGCCAAATTGATGGCCGATCATCCTAAGCGCTTCGGGCTGTTTTCCGCCGTGCCGCTGCCGGATATCGATGCCTCGCTCAAGGAAGTGGAGTACGGCCTCGACGCGCTTAAGGCCGACGGCGTCGGCATCTATACCAACGACAACCAAAGCCGGTGGCCGGGGGATCCGTACTTTGATCCGATGTGGCAGGAGCTGAACCGCCGCAAGGCGATCGTCTACATTCACCCGCTGGCGCCGAAGTGTTGCACCAATTTGAACGACGGCGTGCCGACGGCGATGAACGAATTCGACTTCGACGTGACACGCGCCTGCACCAGCCTCCTGGCGGGTGGTGTCCTGCATAAATACCAGGAGATTCGCTTCATCATTCCGCATTCGGGCGGTACCATGCCGGTGCTTGCGGGCCGCATCAAGGATCGGTATCCGAACGACCCGAAGCACGCCGAGTACGTACCCAACGGGGTCATCCCGGAGCTGCAGAAGTTTTACTTCGATATCGCGCACGCTTCGTTTCCGATGCCGCTCGCGGCCTTGCTGAAGTTCGCCAAGCCGGACCACATCCTGTTTGGAACCGACTTCTCGCCGGAACCGATCGAATCGACCGTCAACGAATTGCCCCACTCCGGGCTTTCGGCGGCGCAGATGCGCGCCATCGAGCGGGAAAACGCAGAGAAGCTGTTGCCGCGGTTCAAGGTCTAGCCGCGTTCGCGCCATGGAGGGTGAGAGACATGGCAGACAATCAAGTCATGACGTGCTGGCGCAAGCTCGCCGTGTGCGTGGGGGTGATTGCGCTCGGTGCTGGGCTGGCGGCCGCTCAAATTCCGGCTTTTGTTGGCGGCTCACAGTTGGGCTATGCGGCCGGCAAACAGTGGCGGACGCCGTGGGGCGATCCCGATCTGCAGGGCTCCTGGTCGAATGCGACCACGACTCCGCTGGAGCGCCCCGCCAAATATGCGAACCGCGAGTTTCAAACCCCCGAGGAGCGGGCCGCGCAGGATAAAGAAACCGCCATCGGCAGAGACCGGCGCGCCGAAGCGGGCACGCCGCAGGACGTGGCCGGTGCTTACAATGCGTTCTGGTGGGAGTGGGGACGGTCTGACGGCCGCACTTCACTTATTTACGACCCGTCCGATGGACGTATTCCCGCTTTAACCCCGGAGGGACAAAAGCGGCGCAAAGAGCGCAACGAAGGCATCCGCACCGACGGCCCATACTATGGTCCGGAGGATCTGGATCTCTACACGCGCTGCGTCATCTCCCGTCCGCTGCCGCGTCTCTCTTCGGGCTATGACAACAACTTCAAGATCGTGCAGACGCCGGGGTTCGTGGCGATCCTCCAGGAGATGATCCACGAAACACGTATCATTCCGCTGGATGGACGCCCGCACCTGGACTCGACCGTTCGCCAGTGGCTCGGTGACTCGCGCGGCCATTGGGAAGGCGACACGCTGGTGGTCGAGACGACCAATTTCAACGATCGGACGCGCTTCGAAGGATCTTCCCAAGACATGCGCCTGGTGGAGCGATGGACGCGAGTGGCCGACGACCGAATCGATTACCGCTTCACTGTAAGCGATCCGGCGATCTGGACGCGTCCTTGGTCCGTCGCCATGACCTGGTATCCCGGCGGGACGCCGTACGAGTACGCCTGCCTCGAAGACAACTTCGGTCTTTTCGGCATCCTGGCCGGCGAGCGGGCCGACGAGCGGAAGGCGGCGGAG
>CAYTJD010000029.1:0-37230 GCA_964438005.1 uncultured Solibacteraceae bacterium
TTCGATTCCGTCCCTGGCCACCAATCCAAGGCTGCGGGATTCGCTGAAAACATCAACCCTTGCCATATGCAAGTCGAGAAATGGATTCGTGGATGCTGCGGCATCTACCGGCTTGCCCGGTTTCCGGTGGCGGGCCGGCCGGATCTGGTCCGGTGGTCGCTCTTGTCCCGAAATCGGAACAAGGAAATAGAAGGCGTATCCAGTCACGACACCGCGCTCCGCCCCTATGAGCTCGCATCGGAGGGGCTCGACACGAATCAGGGCGTCCTCGTGTGACGCGTTTCTCTTTCTCCCTGTGACGCATTTCTCTTTGGGAGCCAGTGATATAATCCCGTAAACAGGGGGCAGGGTACGTCAAGTCCAACGGTCGATTCGAATCGTTCAGCGAGTAATGTCTGGGTGCCGGAAACAGAAGCGGAACGGAGGGCGATCCGGGAGCAGTTGGAACGCATCCTCAGCAGTCCGCTTTTTAAAAACAGCAAACGATATCCCAACCTTTTTCGCTACGTAGTGGAACGATCGCTCGAGGGGCACTCCGGCCACGTCAAAGAGAGAACTCTTGGAGTAGAGGTTTTTGGCCGCGAGCCCGACTACGACACCAATCTCGATCCGGTTGTCCGCACATCGGCGGTGGAAATCCGAAAGCGAATCGCGCAGTATTACAACGAGGCTGTGCATGAGTCTGAAATCCGGATTGATTTTCCTCCCGGCACGTACCTTCCCGAGTTTCGTCATCCGCTTAAGCCGGCTTTGGAGCCCGAGCCACCGCGCAGCCGGTGGTGGGTGGTTGCCGCGGCGGTTGCGCTACTGCTTATGGTTTTCGCGGCCGTCCGGTTCTGGAGCCCGCAAGGAGCTTTAGAAAAATTCTGGGCGCCGGTACTCGATTCACCGGACCCGCTCTTCGTATACATCGGTGGCTATTCCATGGAAGTGCCCCCGCAGCCGGTGAGTCTTACGGATCTGCAGAATTCCGAGCGGGTGGCTTACGCCGACGCCACCGCCTTTGCCCGGATTATTGCCTTGATGAGCATGCATCACAAGCTTTACCGGACTCGGCTGCAAATCTCCGCCAAGGTGGATGATTTGAAGGATGGCCCAGCTGTTTTTATCGGAGCTTTCAACAATAGTTGGACACTCCGCCTTACCGGGGAACTGCGTTTCAGTTTTGCCCGGAATCCGGACACCCACGTGAGTTGGATCCAGGATCGGGACAACCCCACGGTCATCAAGTGGTCGCACCAGATGGCGGCTCCCTACACCACGGTGCAGGAGGACTATGCGATCATTTCGCGGGTGGTGGACCCGACGACCGGGCGTGTAGTGGTTACGGCATCGGGCCTCGCCAAGTTTGGGACCGAGGCGGCCGGCGAATTCCTGACGAATCCAGTGTACCTGGAGCAGATCTCCCGGCAGGCACCGAAAGGCTGGGAACGTCGGAACATGCAGATCGTGATCCGGGCCCACGTGGTCGGGCGCAGTTCGGGACCACCCGAAATTGTGGTTGCACATTTCTGGTAGATTGCCCAGGTTCCCACGCAGAAGGCGTATCGCTACGGCTTGATACGTCCCTCCCGAATTGACGCAAGCCTTTTGAAATTAAGCAACTTACCCGTTGTTCTCGTATCGCAACGGTAGAGCGCTTGCAATTACCACCGAATCGACGTTATCTACTGTCAAATCCGCGGCACGGTGCCGCATCAACGTCGAGGGGTTTCACCATGTGGCGTTTGCGCTCAGAAAAGGTTATGGGGGGCCGGGTTGTTCTACTGGTCTTCGGGGCTGCCGTACAGTGTTTACTGGCCCAGGGTACGGGTGATATCGTCGGTACGGTTACGGATAACACGGGCGGAGTCCTCGCGTCCGCGAAAGTCACCGCCAGGAGCCTCGCCACCGGTTTGACGCGGGCGGCCGAAACGGACACCAGCGGCGACTACGCCTTCACAATCCTGCCGGTCGGAAGTTATTCGATTACCGTTGAGGTGCCTGGGTTCAAGACGTTTACGTTTCCGAGCCTCACGCTGGCCACCGGCGACCGCGCTCGCGTCGACGCCCGGATGCAGGTCGGGGCCGTAACCGAAACCTTGGAAGTCCAGGCCGAGGCCGCCGCCCTCCAGACCGACAGCTCGACCGTGGGTGCGCTGGTCACGAATCGAGCGGTGGAAGATCTGCCAGTCAACGGACGAAATGCCATCCGCCTAGTCCAGTTGGCCCCCGGTGCGACAGAAAGCGTGCAGAGCTCCCTCGGTGGAGGCACCCGCCCCGATGACCGCCGCCAGACATCCGTCGTTTCCGCCAACGGCCAGACCGATTCGGCCAACAATTTCATGCTTGATGGCATGGACAATAACGAGCGCGCCATCGCGACCATCATTGTCAAACCCTCCATCGACGCGATCCAGGAAGTCAAGGTCGACACGAACATGTACTCGGCGGAGGTGGGCCGGGCCGGCGGTGCCGTCATCAACATGATCACCAAATCCGGCACCAACGGATTTCACGGCACGCTGTTTGAGTTTCTCCGCAACGATCTTCTCGACGCGAAGAACTTCTTCAATGTCCCGCAGCCTGGCAATCCATTGGCCGGCGTGAAGCCGGAATTCCGCCAGAATCAGTTCGGCGGCAGCTTCGGCGGCCCCGTGAAGAAAGACAAGACCTTCTTCTTTGTCGACTACGAAGGGTTTCGCCGCATCCAGGGCCAAACCCAGCAGGCGGCCGTGCCGACGGCCTGCGAGTTAGGCCGGACCGCGTGCAATGGGATTACGCAGATCGGCAATTTCTCGGATTCTTCCACGCCGATCTATAACGCCCAGACGCACAGTCCGTTCTCTAATAACGTAATCCCGCTCAGTGCCATCAGCGGCATTTCGCAGAATTACGCGGCGCTTTACCCCGCCTTGCCGGCCGCCGCATGCCAGGGCATCAACTGTAATTTTATTTCGAGCTTTAGCGCGACGCAATTTGCCCACGTCGGCGATGTGCGGATCGATCACCATTTCAGCGCCAAGAACAGCTTCTACGCCCGGTATTCCCTCAACAATACCGACACGGTCACGCCCGACGCGCTTCCGGTGGTCAACGTGGCGAGCCTGACGGTACACCCGAACGGTCTGAACTTCAACGCTGGCTTTCCGAGCGCCGCCTATCAGCGGCAGCAGAGTCTCTCGTTCAGCGACGTTCACATCCTCCGGCCGACGCTTCTGCTCGACCTGCATGCGCAACTGGCTCGCTACGTGACCGATTCCGAGAGCCCGAATGCCTCCTTGAACGTGAACACCGCGTTCGGCGGCCCGGGCAACGTAAACACCGGTCTGCCCGGTACCGGCGGCCTGGCATTCCTCAATTTCAACGGCGCCTATGCCGGAATCGGGGACGCCTTCGCCCTGCCTACGGCATATTGGGATACTAATTACCAGTACACGGGCGCGCTCACGTGGACCAAGGGCGCGCACACCATCAAGTTCGGCGCTAACTTCCTGCGGCGCGACTGGAGCACTTTCCAGGCCTTGTTCAAAGCCGAATTCATTTTCTCGGCGGCGCAGACCAATTCCACCGCGGGAGCCGCCGGCGGCACGGGCGGCAACGCCTTCGCGTCCCTGCTGGCCGGTTACCCGGCCCAGGATGTGCGCAACTTGTCGTTGGTCGCGCCGCAGTATCGCGATTCCGAAATTGGCGAATTCATCCAGGACGACTGGCGGGCCACGCGCTGGCTCACTTTGAATCTGGGATTGCGCTACGACATCTTCACACCGTTCAAAGAGAAGCATAACCATCTTTCGAATTTTGATCCTACGAATCCGGCGATGCTGGCGGCGGGTACAATTCAGCTCGCTGGAACCAACGGGCTTAGTGACACGCTCAATATCGGGACGCAGTTCGGTGAGGTTCAGCCCCGCTTCGGATTTGCAGCGACTCTAGGGCGCGGAATGGTACTGCGCGGCGGGTTCGGAATCAGCTACTGGCCGAACAACGTGGCTTCCCCGTTCAATCTCAAGAACGCGCCGCTCACCGCCAATTACACGCTGAATCAGACTCCGGGCAACCCGACCCTGCTGTTTACCAACCCGGTGCCCGCTGTCGCCCCGGCGTCCACCTGTTTGTCCGCCGCCTGCGGCAACGCCAGCGTGCAGAGCGTTCCCGACGCCACCGTGACCAGCTATCAGTACACGAAAATCTACATGGTCAACATGATGCTCGAGAAAGAATTCGCCGGCAATGTTCTGACCGTCGGATACGTCGGAGAGCCGGTGCGGAACTTGCCGCGCGTGATTCCGAACGTGGATATTCCCGCGCCGCCTCTCGGCCCCGGCGGCTGCGGCGTGACGACGGCGATCAGTCTCCCTAATCCGTGCCAGCCGTATTATTCGCAATTGCCGTTGGTGAGCAGCATCCAGCTTGCCGAAACGAATGGCATCAGCAACTACAACGCGCTGCAGGTCCAGTTTCAGCGCCGCACCAGCAAGGGTTTGACGTTCGTGATGAACTATACGCATGCCAGCGCCCTTTCCGATGTGGGCGGGCCGGGAGGCGCCTGTACGGGCTGCGCGCAGGTGCTCAGGGATCTCGGACGCGATTACGGCCCCAGCGACTTCATGGTTCGCAACCGCTTCACCCTTACCGCCAACTACGAGCTTCCCTTCGGCAAATCGCTGAAAGGCGTTGCCGGCCACATCGTCAAGGGATGGCAGGTGAACGGCATCTATGCGTACGGCACCGGTCAGCCGTTCACGGTGCTCAACCAGGGCGCGCCGCAGCAGAACACGGGCATCACCTCCGACCGGCCCAATGTGCTGCCGCAAGGAAGCTTCACCCAATCGCTGAATCAATGGTTCAACATCGCGGCTTTTGCCCAGCAGCCATTCGGTACCGAGGGCAACGAAGGGCACAACGTTTTCTTCATGCCCTCCAATCAGCGCGTGGATTTCTCGCTGTTCAAAGATTTCCGGATTACAGAATCGAAGCGGCTGCAGTTCCGCGCCGAGGCGTTTAACCTGGCCAACAAACCTTCTTTCGGCATGCCGGGAACCAACATCGCTTCCTGGGCGGGCACTGGCGCCGCAGCCGTGCCCACGGCGGCGGGAAATTTCGGAAAGATCACCAGCATGAACGCGTTCTACACCCCGCGTGATATTCAACTCGCGTTGAAGTTCGTTTTTTGACAGGAGGGGGAATTTGTTTCGAGGAGAGAGTAGTCTATAAAAGAGGTCGAACAATGCCTGGACTTCGGCTCAAATCTGCGATTCTGGCGGCGATCCCGCTGATCGGCTGCGGCCCGGCGGTTGGACAGACTGTCCGCCCCGACTCCCCGGTTCCCGATCTCTCCGGATTCTGGGAGCGCAAAGACGATGCGGGGAGCGGCAGCTTTGGCGGAACCTTGGAGCGCATCCCGAAAGCCGCGCTCAAGCCCGAAGTTGTGGCCGCCAATCGCGAGGCGGCGGCGCGCCAGGCCCGCGGCGAGGTGGTCTCGCTCAGCTCGAAATGGTGCCAGACAAATCAATACCCGTTCTTCATGCAGCACTCTGCGGTCTGGGACATTGTTCAGACCGGCAACGAGATCGTCCAGGTGCCCGAGGTGCATACCTTTCCGCGGCATATCTATCTGGACGGGCGGCCGCATCCCGACGCCGCGCACCGGGAACCTTCGGTAAACGGACACGCCATCGGGCACTGGGAGGGCGATACCCTGGTCGTCGACAGCGTCGGGTTCGTGGGCGGAGTGGGAACGCCGGGCGGCGGCCGGGTGGGCCCGAAGTCTCATCTCGTCGAGCGGTTTCACTTGCGCGATGGCGGCAAGATGCTTTCCGTCACGTTCACGTGGGAGGATCCGTCGATTTATCTCAGCCCGCACACCTACGAATTGACCTATCACAAGTCCGATCCGGGGACCTACGCGTTTGAAGAGTATTGTCACGCGGACGACCCGGTGCAGGGCGGCTCGGTGATCGAGCCGCTGCAGAAATAGGCGCTATGAGGCTTCCCCAGATCACTATTCACGGTTCCGCGGTACTTTGCTCTCTCGGGCTCTGGCTCCTGCCGGCCACGGCGCAGAATGCGAACGGAACCAGCCACGGCTCGGGAACGACGCCGACTCTTTCCGGGTATTGGGAACTCCATTTCGACAGCAGGAATGTGCCGCCGGCCTCTCTCAAGCCAGAGGTCGCAGCCGAGGATCCGGCCGTCCAGCACAGGAAGGACATGACCGAGATCCGCTGGTGCCATTTCATGGGCGTTCCTTACTCCATGGAAGGTTCCCCGATCGACATTTTGCAGAACCGCAACGGCAAAGAAGTCATCATCACCTCTTCTTTGCGCACGCCGGCGCGCCATATTTACACCGACGGCCGCAGCCATGTGAATCCGGACATCTTCGACCCGGTGTCCAACGGCCATTCGATTGGACATTGGGAAGGCGACACGCTGATCGTGGATACCGTCGGCTTTTCCGAGGAAGGGCTTACCCGAATCCCAG
The DNA here is from genome assembly GCA_964438005.1 of uncultured Solibacteraceae bacterium. Classification (GTDB taxonomy): domain Bacteria; phylum Acidobacteriota; class Terriglobia; order Bryobacterales; family Bryobacteraceae; genus PSRJ01. Next base: position 6,467 of record CAYTJD010000029.1, read on the forward strand.
GCGGCGGACGCCGCACAACGACTTCGCATCTGGTCGAGCGCTATCGTCTGTTCGACAGCGGCAAGCGTCTGTCCGTTACGTTCACATGGGAAGACCCCAAAGTTTTTGCCCGTCCGCACACGTACGAATTCCGGTATTACCGATCGCCTCAAAACATGGAAGCGCGCGAATTCGACTGTGATGCCAACGATTCCCAGCGCGCTAAGTTTTTGTTGGAGGCGCCGGGCAGATAGTCGATGCATGCGCGTCGAGTAGTGATTGGGACATTTGAAGTTTGGAGTTTACAATGAACATCAAAATCTTCGGTTTGAGCGGCCTGCTGGCGATTGGGATCCCGGCGTACGCGCACCATTCGTTCGCCATGTTTGAATTGACGAAAGATGTCACGTACGAAGGGACAGTGCAGGAGTATCGCTGGGAGAACCCGCACACGCACATCATCGTCAAGGTCGATCCGGGCGTCGCGGACTCCTCCACCGTCGGCACCTGGGATATTGAAGGCGGAGCCACCAACATAATGGGCAGGCAAGGGTGGAACCGTGCCACGTTCAAAGCCGGCGACCATGTGAAGGTGGTAGCACATCCGATGAAGGACGGAACAAAAGGCGCTTCGCTGTTCTATGTGATCTTGCCGGACGGCAAACGGCTCTATCATGACATCGCCCGGCCGAAAGGCGAAGGCTCCTCGAACCCTTAGGGAACTCACACATTCATGCCGTTCCTCAGCTGGTGCCATTGGCTCCAAAACACTCCGTTTGCGGCTGGCATCCGCCAATCGGATCTCCTGTTTCCGTTGATCGAGGGCAGCCACATCATCTCGCTTTCGCTTTCCGTCGGGTTGATCCTGCTTTTCGATCTTCGGCTGCTGCGGCTCGCGTTTGCGGCGGAACCGGTGTCCCGGATTATGGAACAATTTGTTCCGTTGTCTCTGCCCGGCTTCGCGGCCATGTTCGCCACCGGCCTGCTGTTGTTTATCGCGCAGGCGGAGAAGGTCTATCTGAATACGTTTTTCCGATTCAAGCTGGCGCTTCTGGTGCTCGCCGGCCTGAACGCTTTGCTTTACCAGGTGAAGTTCTATCCCAAGATGGCGGAGTGGGATCAGAGCGGCGTGGTGCCCTGGGGCGCGCGACTCTCGGGCGTTCTGTCGCTGATCATCTGGGCGTCCGTCATCGCGCTTGGCCGAACTATGGCGTATGAACTGTAGCGGAGCCGGAGTCTAAATGTCTCTTCAGCAGATTTGGGAGTGGTCCTATAGCTCGAAGACCATCGACATTCTTCGCAACGCCAAGTATGCCATTCCGCTGATTCAGTCGTTCCATCTTTTCGGCCTCACTCTGGTATTGGGCAGTACCGTGGTTTTTAATCTACGACTGCTCGGCCTCGGCGTAGGTAAGCTTTCCATGCCGGCGATCACCAGCCAGCTGTGGAGGCTCATGGTGGGAGGCCTCCTGCTATCCGTCACGACGGGGATCCTGGTATTCCTCCCCGACCCCGCCCGCTACGCGGCCAACACCGCTTTCAAAACTAAGCTCGTGATTCTGTTTGTAGCAATTCTCTTCCATTTCACGGTTTTCCGGAAAGTCGTGCGCGCGGGCAAGCCGCCTCGGCGGGCCGCGATGGTTGCCGCCGTCTCGCTCACGTTGTGGTTTTGTGTGGGATGGGCCGGGAGAGCAATTGCATTCCTTGGATGAGGGAGACAAAAACGATGTACTCCAGACGACACATAGGACAGATGGCGCTCGGCGGAATCGCTCTGGCGGCGCTGCCGCGGCTGCGCGCCGCCCAAATCGACTCCACCATTCGCGGAGTCAAAATGGGACTGATTACCGGATCGCTGAACCCGTTGCCCGATACTCCCGCAGGAAAAGGTGTCATCGATACGGTCATCGAAGGTTGCCTCGCCGTAGGCGCGGCCAACATCGAACTCGTCAATCTGCTCGAGCCGCGTCTTGTCGGCGCCGTCAGCTTTGGTCACCCGCCCAACCCGATGACTCCCGAATACGAGAAATCGCGGGCCGAAGTTCGCGAGTGGCGCCTCAAGACGCCCCTCAGCCGCTTCCACGAAATCCGCAAGAAGTTCGATGACGCCGGCCTCAACCTCTTCTCCTACGTCATGACCTTCGATCTCGATTTCACCGACGAGGAAATCGACGCTGTCTTCAAACAGATGCAGGCTCTCAAGGTCGCCTGTTTCTGCACCAACCAGAGCCGCGTGGACGTCGCGCCGCGCCTGGTGCCGTTCGCCGAAAAATATAGGATCCGCCCGGCCTGGCACCCGCACGCGATGGTGAACGACCCGAATGAAGTGGCCACGCCTGCGAGCCTGGAAAAACTCCTGGCGCTGTCCCGGCACTTCGCCATCAACCTCGACATCGGCCATTACACCGCAGGGAACAACGACGCCGCGGATTTCCTGAAGAAGCACCACGACCGGATTACCCACATTCACATCAAAGACCGCAAGCGGAACGGCGGGCCCAACGTGGCGCTCGGCAGCGGGGACACCCCCATCAAGGAATGTTTAACATTGATCCGCGACAACAAATGGCCCATCTACGGGATCATCGAGCGCGAGTATCGCGACGCTCCCGGCAACGCCGTCGAGCAGACCAGGGCGCAGATGGATTATTTGAAACAGGTTCTCAACTCCTGAGCGGATCGCTTCGATGAACCACACCCGCCGCGACTTCACCAGGCTGGCCCTCTCCGGGGCGGCCGCGCTGACCCACGTCCCGGTCCTCGCGGCCGCCGGCGCCGAGAACGGTGTGAAATTGGGAATCACCACCGGCTCCTTGAATCCCCTGCCGGAAATCCCCGGCAAGGATCGTCTCGACGCGATTGTTGAAGAGTGCGCGCAACTTGGATGCAGAAATGTCGAATTAGCGGCGGGCTTTTTCGGCCCCGCGTTGCAAGGAGCCGCGGTGGGCGGCCAGGTGCCGAAAGAAATCACTCCGGAGTACCGGGCCTCGCGCGAGCAGCTGCGCGCGTGGCGCATGTCCTCGGCCGCGTTCGACCGCGCGCGCGAAGTCCGCCGGAAATTCGACGATGCCGGCATCAATCTCTTCTCCATGTCCAACACCTTCGCCGACGATGTTACCGGCACGGAGATCGACGCCATGTTCCGCCAGATGCGCGCTCTGCGGATTCGCCTCTTTCAAACCAATCAGACCCGTGTCTCCATGGGCCCGCGCCTGGTTCCGTTTGTTGAAAAATACAAAATACGCCCCGCGTTCCATACGCATGCCGAGGTGAACGATCCGAACGAAATTGCATCGGTCGAGAGCTTGCAGAAGCTGTTGCGACTCTCCGCGGAGTTCCGGATCTGTCTGGACATCGGCCATTTCACCGCCGGCAATAACGATGCCGTCGCCTACCTCCGTGAGCACCACGGCCGGATCACTCACATTCATGTCAAGGACCGAAAACGAAACGGTGGGCCGAACGTGGAGTGGGGCACGGGCGACACGCCGATCAAACCGTGCCTGGCGTTGATCCGCGACAAGCGGTATCCCATCTACTGCATCGTGGAGCGGGAATTCCAAGGTGCCGGCACCGCGCTCGAACAGACTCGCAAAGACCTCGAGTATATGAAAAATGCCCTGGCGTAAACGTGCTCTCCAGATCGGCACCGCTCTCCTGGCCGCGACGGCCGCTTTCGGTCAGTCGCCTGCCGTCGAACGTGGCAGCCAGGTCTATCGCCCCAATTGCGGTTTCTGTCATGGTCTCGATGCCCGAGGCGGCGCCGGTCCGGACCTGGCGCGGTCCCTGGTCGTCTTGGAGGACACGGACGGCAAGGCGCTGGGTGCGTTCCTCAGAAGCGGGCGTCCCGATTCGGGAATGCCGGCTTTTGCCGGCCTTTCGCCGGAGCAAAGCGCTGACCTCGCGGCATTCTTGCACACTAAGATCGAAGAATCCCGCGCGCGCAGCCCCATGGACGTCAATGCGATAGTCGTCGGCAATCCCGCCGAGGGCGCCGCGTTTTTCAGTGGCGGAGGCAAATGCCGCGCCTGCCACAATCCCGATACCGATTTCAAGGATATCGGCGCGCGCTATGATCCCTTCGTGCTGCAAAGCCGCATCATCAATCCGCGCGGAGGACGCGGCCCCATCAGACCGAGCACGGTGCGCGTCACGCTTCCCTCGGGCCAAACCGTCTCCGGCCGCCTCGTCGCGGTGGACGATTTCTCAGTGACGTTGATCGATGGCGCCGGCATCCGCCGGTCGCTTTCCCGTGACAACGAAGTTCCCCAAGTAGAGATCACGGACCCTTACCAGGCGCACCTGGACAATCTCCTGAAGATCACCGACAACCAGATGCACGATCTGACGGCGTATCTGGTGACCCTTAAATGAGATCCCTCCCTCGCCTCCTGTCCGTTACCATTGTGTCCGCGGCCATCGCCCTGGCGCAGCCGCAGTTGGACCAGGCACTGCTCGGCAAGCCGCCAGTGGATTCCTGGCCGACCTATCACGGCGACTACTCGGGCCGCCACTACAGCACGCTCAGCCAGATCAATCAGGCAAACGTCAAGAATCTGGGCCTTGCCTGGCTCTATCGGGCCAACACCAATCCGCAGGGAGCCGAGACCGGCGGATCGGTTCCGGAATCCGTGCCGATCCGCCTCGGGCCCGGGGCCCTCGCTGGAGGTCTGCTCAAATCGACGCCCCTGCTGGTGAACGGCGTGCTTTACTTCTCGGCGCCCGACCACGCTTGGGCTGTCGACGCGCGCAACGGCAGACAGATCTGGCACTATTTCTGGAAAACCAGCGGCGGCGATCACATTGGCAACCGGGGTTTGGGCATGTACGGCCGCTGGCTGTACCTCGAGACGCCGGACGGGTATGTGGTTTCCCTCGATGCCGAAACTGGAAAGGAGCGCTGGCACAAGCAAATTGCCGACGTGCGGGCCGAGTATTTCGCCACCGCGCCGCCAATCGTGATCCGCAACCATGTGATCGTCGGGCTTTCGGGCGATGCTTTGGATGTGCCGGGATGGGTCGAATCGCGCGACCCCGAGACCGGCGAGATTCAGTGGAAATGGTATACCACGCCGCGGGCGGGCGAACCGGGCATCGAGACGTGGCCCGATCCGTACGCAGCCGGGCACGGCGGCGGCATGCCCTGGCAGCCGGTCACCTACGACCCGGATCTCAACCTCATCTATGTAACTACAGGCAATCCGAACCCGGTCTACCGCGGCGATCTGCGCCAGGGCGCGAACCTCTACACCGCTTCCATCGTAGCCCTGAATCCGGATACGGGGAGGATCGCTTGGTATTTTCAATCGTCACCCCACGACACACATGATTGGGACGCCGCGCAGGTGCCCGTGTTGTTCGACATGAACATCGACGGCACGCGGCGGAAACTCCTGGCACAGGCCAGCCGCAACGGCTTCTTCTTCGTGCTCGACCGGACGAACGGGAAGAACCTGGTCACGAAAACGTTCGTCGAGTCGCCGAACTGGTTCAAAGGCATCGACGAGCGTGGCCAGCCCATCCCGAACCCGGAAAAGGATTCGCAGGTCGGCGGAACCCTCATCTCGCCCAACAACGGCGGCGCAGCCAATTGGACTCCGCCCACTTACGATCCGGACACGGAGTTGCTGTATCTGAACACCGCACAGGGGTACGAGATTCACTATCAGTACCAAACCGGCGGACCGTCATTTGGCAGTTCCGGCCATGCCTCGCAAGCGGTCGGAGGACTCGAAGCTTCGCTCCGAGCGATCGAGCCCAGAACCGGCAAGCTCCGCTGGGTCCACAAGTACGCCGGGACCGAGTGGAATCCGCCGCGTCCGGAGCACCTCGGAGGATTGCTGAGCACCGCCGGCAACCTTCTCTTCGCCGGTGCGCCCGGCGGCTTTCTGGTCGCTTACAATCCGGAAACCGGCCGGCAATTGTGGCACACAAGCTTCGATCGGGACATGAGCAACACCCCGATCACGTACATGCTCGACGGCGTGCAATATGTCTTAGCCGCCGCCGGTGATACGCTGTACGCATTCCGCGTTCAGCGGTAAAGGGGAATCTTCATGCACACATCCCGACGCGAATTCACGAAATGGGCATCGGCCGGCATTCCGGCGCTCATCGGGCTCGGCGGACTCCATTCCCGCGCCGCGGCCCAGGTCCGGACCAACGCGAATCGATCCTACATAAACGGCGTCCAGTTCGGCTTGCAGCCGTTCTGTTATCACGATCTGGCGATGAATACGCAGAACCGCGCCGAGTTAATCCGCCGCCTGGTGCAGAACGGCATGGGCATGGTCGAACTCCATGCCACCTGGTGCGAGCCGCGCTTCGAGGGTCCCGGTGTCAGCTCTCAGGACGCTCGCGAGAAACTACGCAACTGGCGCATGACGGCGCCTTCGGACTACTACCGGAAAATCAAGCGCGAATTCGACGATGCCGGCATCACGATCTTCACCTACTACGTAAATATCAGCGATGCCGACACCGATGCCGAAATTGACGCCACTTTCGAGGCCGCCAAAACTCTTGGCGCCAAGGGCTGCGTGGGCTCATACGGGCTGCAGATCGCGCAGCGTCTCGTGCCATTTCCTCGAAAGCACGGTCTCTTTGTAGGGCTGCACAATCATGACAACCTTTCGGATCCGGATGCATTCAATACCGAGCAAAGTTTTGAGAAGGGGCTCGCCTTCTCGCCCGACTTCAAAGCTACCCTCGACACGCGCCACTTCACTGCCGCCAATGGCGACTGCCTGGGCTTCCTCGAGCGGCACCATGAACGCGTCTCGAGCGTCCATCTGGGCGACCGGAGAAAGAACAACGGCCGCAGCACACCGTTTGGCGAAGGCGACGCCCCGCTCATCGAAATCCTGCGTTTGATCCGGGATAACCACTGGCCGATTGTCGCGCTTCTCGAATTTGAGCACGGCACTCTGCGGACGGAAGTCGAGGAAGTCCGCCTGATGTTCGACTATTGTAAGCGGGCGTTGGCCTAGCCGCGCCCGTGAAGGCAGGATTTACACAGCCCCGCCCGTGAGGGCGTGGTTTAGGGAGAGAGAATGATTTCCGCCAAACTGTCGTTTCTAATCGCGGCCGCGCTCGCAGCGGCCCCCGTCTGGCCTCAGTCCGTGTCCAAGGAGACCTACGACTTCAACTACATCGGCCAGCCTTTGCCGGACCCGGTGCTTCAGCACAGCAAGGAGACCTTCGTCCTGTTTGGATGCGCCTATTGCCATGGCCTTGACCTGGTGAGCCGCGGTGAAGCCACCGACTTGATGCATTCGACGCTCGTAGGCCGCGACGAGAATGGAGACCGGATCGGGCCTCTCCTTCGCGCGGGCATACCCCAGACCGCGAAGCTCTCTCCGATGCCCCAGTTCTCCGACCTGAGCGACCAGCAAATCGCGGCTGTGGTGCGATGGATCCATTACGCTCGCGCCCAGGGCCGCTACAAGGAGATCACCGCTGCTAAAGATCCGAAGCCAGGCAATGCGGCGGCAGGCAAATCGTACTTCGATGAGAAGTGCGGCTCCTGCCACTCCCCCTCTGGTGATCTGGCGAACCTCGGCAGAAAATACGATGCTTCCACCCTAAGCCAGCGAATCTTGAGGCCGAAGGTCCTGGAGGAAGCCCGTTTCTGGGGTGAGGAGCGCTTGCATGACACCAAAACTGCGGCCGCGCGGCAGCGGCATCAAGCGTTGCTGGAGAACTACTCGGCGAGCGATGTCCAGAACCTGGCCGCGTACTTACAGGCGCCGCGGTAGTACGTATCAAACGCCGGCAGCACTTACGGCTTGACGGACTTGACGGTCAGGTAATTGATAAACCCGTTGACTTGCTTGAACCAGTGCGGTTGCCCTGCCGGGATGACCAGCACGTCCCCTTTCTTGAGGTTGTAGGTCTGGCCGTTGGCAATATCCTTGGCGGTCATCTGGCCCGGCCGCGTCGCCTTCGGTTCAACCGCGGTGCCGCCCACAACGATGGTCGCGCTGCCGTCCATGATGTAGAAGATGTCGGTTTCCTTCTCGTGGATTTCGATATTTCCGTTCGCCGTACGCCGATCCGTCTGCACGCGGTACGCGTCGCCGGGAATTAGGGGGTTTCCGCCTTGTTTCCCAAAATTGTCAAGCACTCGTTGACTATCCATAAATACGGGGGCGTCGGCGGCCGTGAGTGGCGCTTCAAAAAGAACAGAAGCGGCCAGCGCGACGAATAGAAGAGTCGCATAGGCGGGAAACGGATGGTTGGTTTTCATAGCGGCGGTGTCCTCCTCTGAACTGCACAATGCTACCGGCAGGCAAGCTGCCTGTCAACAGGAAACTCGCTGACCCCGACGAGGGTCTTGGCGCGCGGTGCGTTTCCGGGTAAACTGTTGCGAGCGGCCGTCTTCCCGAGAGGTCGCGTCGGCCGGCCGTGCGGCTAAGAGGCAGAATGGTTTTGAAAGAAATTGGGATTTTCAGTACATTGTGCTGGGTCGGGCTCGGCCTGTTAGCTGCGCAGGATCGCAGCGACATCATTCGCAACCCGTTTGCCACGCCCGACGACGTAACCGCGGGGGAACGATCCTTCCGCTCTCAGTGCGCGGCCTGTCATGGCCGGGATGCATCCGGCGCTGCCGGTCCGAGCCTCACGACCGGCACCTTCCGGCATGGCAGTACCGACGAAGCCCTCTTCGCGACCATCACCAAGGGCGTACCCGGAACGCCGATGGCCGGGTTCAAACTCGATGGCCGCGAGGTATGGCAGCTGATTTCGTTCCTGCGCGCGGCGAATGTCGCGAAGGGCGCCGGCCAGGCGCCAGGAAACCCTGGCAGAGGCGCGCAGGTCTTCAACGACAACGGCTGCACTCAATGTCATACCGCGGGCAAACCTGGTGGTTTCGCGGGCCCGGACTTGACCGAGATCGGATCCCGCCGCACGCTGGCCCAGCTGCAAACCGCGCTGTTCGACCCAGACGCGGCAGTGGAACCGGACTATTGGTCGCTACGCGCTCGAGCCAAAACCGGACAGATGGTCAGCGGCATCCGGATGAACGAGGATTCCGATTCCTTTCAAATCCTCGAGTCGTCCGGGCGGTTGCGTTCGGTATGGAAAGCCGATCTGGCGAGCTATGAAATCGTGCGGACCTCTCCTATGCCATCCTTCAGAGGCAAGCTCAAGCCCTCCGAATTGGAAGATCTCGTCGCTTTTCTGGCAAGTTTACGCGGACAAACCGGCCGCGAGGTGCAGCCATGAGACGCCTGGCACTGACGTTGACTCTGATCGCTACGCTAGCCTGCCTGCTTCCCGCGCAGGTGTCCTTCGATCGCTTGCTGCGCGCCGCTAGCGAGCCGCAGAACTGGCTGACCTACAACGGCAATTTGCAGAGCACGCATTTCAGCGGCCTGACCCAGATCACGTCGGAGAACGTTGGCAACCTCAGCCTGAAGTGGGTCTGGCAGGCGCAGTCGCTCGAAAAATTCGAGGCCACTCCCCTCGTAGTGGACGGAGTCATGTACGTGACGGAGCCGCCCAACACGGTCGCGGCGATTGATACCCGGACCGGTCGCCCTTACTGGATTTATCAATACCCGATGCCCGAGACTACCTACGTCTGCTGCGGCAACGTCAACCGAGGTCTCGCGATTCTCGCCAATACCTTGTTTCTCGGAACGCTCGACGCCCACCTCGTGGCGCTCGATGCGGCCACCGGACGCAAGAAATGGGACACCAAAGTTGCGGAGTACACGCACGGGTACGGGCTGACCGTGGCGCCCCTCGTTGTGAAGGACAAAGTGATCGTCGGACCGGCCGGCGGCGAGCGCGGGATCGCCGGCTTTCTCGCCGCTTATGACGCGCAGACCGGGCGTGAACTCTGGAAGTTCAATACGACCGCTCATCCGGGAGAACCTGGAAACGAGACTTGGGCCGGCGATTCCTGGAAAACCGGCGGGGGCTCTGTCTGGGTAACGGGTTCCTACGATGCCGAAACCAACCTGGTGTTTTGGGGCACAGGCAACCCCGGACCCGATTGGAGTCCCGCTGTCCGCTTGGGAGCCAATCTGTATACCGATTCCGTGGTGGCGCTCGACCCCGACACCGGCAAGCTGAAATGGCACTATCAGTTCACGCCCAATGACGAATGGGATTTCGATTCGGTTCAGGTGCCGGTCCTTGCCGATGTCACTTGGAAGGGCAACCCGCGCAAAGTGATGCTGTGGGGTAACCGCAATGGGTTCTTCTATGTGCTGGACCGGACCACCGGCGAGTTCCTGCTGGGAAAACCGTTTGTGAAGCAGACGTGGTCTAGCGGAATCGACGAAGCCGGGAAGCCCATCAAGGCGTCCGGCAAGAGTCCGAGCGTCGCGGGAACCGATGCCTATCCCGGCGTGCAGGGCGGGACGAACTGGTATTCGCCTTCGTTCAGTCCGCGCACGGGGCTATTCTATCTCACGGCCTGGGAAGACTATCACACCACCTATTTCCAGTGGGATCAAGACTATGAACCCGGCAAGTCTTTCACCGGCGGGGCCGCGCGCGCTCCGTTTCAGTCTCTCCGGCGCGATCCTTTCATCAAATGGGGCCCCGAATGGGGATACGGCGTGGTGCGCGCATTGAACCCAGCCACCGGTGAGAAGGTCTGGGATTACAAGATGCGCGATGTCAGCGACGCCGGGATTCTCACCACCGCCAGCGACCTGCTGTTTTCCGGAAACCGCGAAGGCTACTTCTTCGCTCTCGACGCCAAAACGGGCCACGAACTTTGGAAGTGTTACTTGGGGTCCCAGGTCGCCGCCGCGCCCATCACCTACACTGTCGACGGCGTGCAGTACGTTTCGATCGCTGCCGGCCATTCCTTGTTTACATTTGGCCTTGGCCGAACTGGAGAGGTTCGCCGCTAATCGTGTAGCTGATTGTATGCCATTGACTTGAAACAGCCGCTACAAAGCCTCTCTGCGTTTCCTTAGAAATTCCTCAAGCCGGGCTTATTGACTCTGACCGGCTAAAAGCGCATCTCTAACTCATTGCGCGGGGACACCGTTCGCTCCGAAGGGGACAGGAGCAGGCAAGAGGGGTTAGTTCAAACCAGCGGATTCCCAGCAGGAGGCTGCGCCATGCTACGCTTCATCCCGGACGGAATCGACGATCGCCAATCGTTCGCCAGTTGCGCAGGGGAGTGTCCCGGCTGCCTCGAGCTTGCCCAAAAAGGAGGTTTGACAATGTTTCGCCATATTCACCACGCAGTGGTTCTTCTTGCGGTTGCCGTTTTACTGACGCTCCCGGGTTCCGCGCCAGCCCAGGTGAGCACAGCCGACATCGTCGGCACGGTTACCGATCAGGCCGGGGCGGTGATCACCGGTGCTGCGGTCACGGCTGAGAATACCGACACCCGGGAAAGGCGTACCGCGACCACCGGCGAATCCGGCGATTTCTTCTTTAACCTTCTGCAACCCGGCCGATATACGGTCTCGGTCCAGTCCAAAGGGTTTAAGATGTCCAACACGAATTTGACGGTGTCAGCCGGCGACCGGGCGCGCGCCAACGTCGAATTGCAAGTCGGCGACGTGGCGCAGGCTGTGGAGGTGCAGGCTCAGAGTCCGGCATTGCAGAGCGACTCGTCGACCCTGACGAGCGTGTTGGCTGCGCAGGCGGTGCAAGACCTGCCCTTGAACGGCCGCAACTTTGTAACCCTGGTACAGAGCACGGTGGGTGTCGCCGCGGGGCCATCGAATTCGATCTTGAGCGGCACGCGGCCGGACGAGCGGCGCCAAACGGCCAATGTCATCGCCAATGGTCAAAACGAGGTATTCAACAACCAATTGATCGACGGCATGGACAACAACGAGCGCGAGCAATTCACGCTCATGATGCGGCCCTCGATCGATATGATCCAGGAAATCAAGGTGGACACGAACAACTACCCGGCTGAGGTTGGCCGGGCGGGCGGCGCGGTGATCAATCTGTTGACCAAATCCGGAACCAACGGCTTTCACGGCGGCCTATACGAATTCCTGCGCAACGATAAGCTTAACGCGAACGACTTTTTCGCTAATAAGAGCGGCATTCCGCGTCCCGAGTACCGCCAGAACCAGTTTGGTGGCTCCGTCGGCGGTCCCATCCGGAAGGACAAAACGTTTTTCTTTGGAGATGTCGAAGCACTGCGAATCATCCAGGGTGTTCCTACCGGCCAGATCTTCACACCCACGCTCTTTGAAGAGCAAAACCCAGGCAACTTCAGCGATCAACTCGGTGGGGTCATCATTCCGCCCTCGCAACTCGATCCGGTGGCTCTGAAATACTGGAAGCTGTTTCCGGCTCCGAATACTGGAGCGCCCGGCTTCCTGGGAGCCAACTACCTCAACAATGTGACCAAGACTTACAACAGTACGACGTACGACGCACGAATCGATCACCACTTCTCCGATAAGACCAGCATTTTCGGGCGTTTCTCCTACAATCCCACGTATAACTCACAACCCGCCCTGTTCCCCGATGTCACCGTGGACAGCCTGAAGGTCAGCGCCGGCGGAGGAATTTTCCCGGGGCCTTCGGAGGCTGATTCGCAGGGTTACATGCTGGACTTCGTCCACATCTTCACGCCCACGCTTCTCATGGAATTGAAAGGCGGTTTCACCAGGCTCTGGCTTTACACGTCCGCTCCGAATCAAGGCACGAACGCCAGCCAGAAGTTCGGCATGCCAAATACGGATGTGAGCGACCAGATTTCCGGGCTGGCGACGATTGACATTGTCCCGATGCGGGGTGTGGGCAGCAGCTTCACCATCGGCGACGACCGGTTTGTTCCCATCCTGGACATCAATAACTTGTTCCAGGAGCAGGGATCGATCACCTGGACCAAGGGCTCTCACAATATCAAAACGGGAGCAAGCTTGATCCGGCGCCAAGTCAATTATTATCAGAACACCTTCGGCTTAGGATACTTCCGCTTTACTCAAAGCGAACTGATCGATCTGGAAAACTTCCTGCAAGGCAAGCCGGACGAGATTCAACGGCAGGTCAACCCCAAGCGTCAGTACTTCCGCTTCTGGGAGCCGGCGCTTTACATTCAGGATGACTGGCGCGCGAGGCCTTGGCTCACTCTCAACTTGGGATTGCGATGGGATCACTTCAGCCCGATCACGGCCGCGCAGGGAGAGCGGTCCAACTTCGATCCGGTCCTGGCCGCCGCCTGCACGCCGGCCAGTTGCAACCCGTTTCGCGTCGGCGCGACGGCGGGCGTAAAATCCTACTGGACGAACTTTGAACCCCGGTTTGGATTCGCTGCGACGCCGCGGCCGACCTTTGTCGTCCGTGGCGGTTTCGGCATGAGCCGCTATGCGCAAGACTACGCGTCGGGTTCGATGAACCTCTACAATCCGCCGATTGTTCCTCTCAATCTCGATTGCTTTCCAGCACAGACCGGGGCGTCCGCCTGTCCAGCCGGTAGCGGGTTGCTTTCCCAGGGTGCTCCTCCGGTTACGATTCCCACAATTAACAACCAGCTCCCGGGCACGGTAGGCGCGCATGCGGTGGATTATCCTCAGGCCTACATCATGCAATGGAACTTGACCTTCCAAAAGCAAGTCGGCGCGCAGGTTTTCAGCGCGGGTTATGTCGGCCAGGTTGCACGGCACTTGCAGTATGCGCCCAATATCAACATTCCGCCGCCCAGCCAGCTCGGTTTGGGAGTCTATAACCCCCGCGTCTTTGCCGGCGTTATGCCGAATTTAGCTTCCATCAACTACTACACGGCGACCGGCGCGTCCGAATACAACGCGTTGCAGTTGTCGTTTGAGCGGCGCTACGCGAAGGGACTCACCGCGAACTTCAATTACACGTTCGCCCGCAATCTGACCAACATTTCCGACGGCGGCACCACGGGCGCTGCCACTGTGGGCTCGATTCTTCCCAACAACCGGGCCTATGACTGGGGCAACTCGGATATCGGTATCAAGCACCGGATCTCGTTGCGCGTGAACTATGAATTGCCTTTCGGAAAGAGCGGCAGCAAGCTGACGAAGTTCACCTTGGGCGGGTGGCAGGCCAACCTGCTCGCGTTCTATCAGTCGGGAGTCCCGTTCACGGTTCTCGATACCGCGACGCCGGTTCCGTCTAACGTGAGCAATCTGGTAACCGTGGATCGTCCCAATCTGACCGGCGCTTCCTATGTCCCGGCCAATCAGGACTACAACAATTGGATTAACGTCAATGCATTTACTCCGCAGCCGGTCGGCACAGTCGGCAGCGAAATGCGCTCCCAGCTGTACGGCCCGCACCAAAGAAGCGCGGATGTCTCGCTGTTCAAGGATTTCCCGATTCGCGAGTCGATGAAGCTACAATTTCGCGCCGAAGTGTATAACATCACGAACACGGAGAACTTCGGCCAGCCGAACATCAACATCACCAAGTGGAGTTCTACGCTTGCCGGCGTTGGGACAGGTGCACCCGGTGCGATTCCGGTTCTCGGCGCCGGCGGTTTCGGCCAGATCACCGGCTCGAATTTAGCCCTGAACCCGAGGCAATATCAATTCGCCCTGAAGCTGGTCTTCTAATATGAGGCGGCTGTCCAAGGGAACTGGCTGTCTGGCCCTGGCCTTGGCGGCCGCCGCTTTTTCGCAGGAAGTGCCCGCCGGCGTGGACCTGCCCCGCTCGTCCGCGCCCGCGCAAAAGAATCCGCTCGATACACCGGCCGATGCGGAAATGGGTCGGATGACCTTCGTCACCCGCGGCGGCTGTTCGTATTGTCACGCCAACGACGGAACCGGTGGCCGCGGCGCCAACCTCACCCTCGGCGAATACCGCTACGGCGGCTCGGATGCAGAATTGTTCGAGACCATCCGCAATGGAATTGCCGGATCGGACATGCCGCCGACTCGCGGACCCGACCAGGACATCTGGCGCCTCGTCGCCTTCGTAAAGCACCTCGGCAGCCAGGGTCTCGACGAGAAAGCACCCGGCGATCCCGTTGCCGGCAAGATTGTCTACGACACCAAGGGCAGCTGCGCCACCTGCCACACCGTCAACCAGCAGGGTGGCGTCATCGGCCCCGA
This sequence comes from uncultured Solibacteraceae bacterium, assembly GCA_964438005.1. Classification (GTDB taxonomy): domain Bacteria; phylum Acidobacteriota; class Terriglobia; order Bryobacterales; family Bryobacteraceae; genus PSRJ01. The sequence continues at coordinate 21,469 of CAYTJD010000029.1, forward strand.
TTTGACGCGCGTTGGACGGCGCCGCTCGTTGAAGTATCTGGAGGAGTCAATCGTCAGCCCCGAAGCCGATCTGCCGCTGTCCTACCGCGCCGTTCGCCTGGTCACGGCCTCCGGGGAAACCGTAACCGGGATCCGGCTGAATGAAGACGATTTCTCCATCCAGTTGCGCGACATGAACGGCAATTTGCGCGTCTTCCTCAAGGACAACATCAAAGAGATCCAGCGTGACAAGCCTTCCCTCATGCCCGCTTACGGAAGGGCGCTCGGCAGGAAAGAGATCGAAGATCTGGTAGCCTATCTGAGTTCTTTGAGGGGAACGTAAATGATGAGGTTGTTTCTGATCGCGGCGCTGGCCGCTGCTTGTAGCTGGTCTCAGACCCTGTCCGCGAATTGGGAGGAGTTGACCGGCCCCGACTTTGTGAAAGCGATTCAGCAGGCCAAAGGTGTCTGTCTCCTGCCCTTCGGCATCATCGAGAAGCACGGACCGGCGGGCCCCATGGGCACCGACTTGTTGAACGTCCGCTACGCCACCTTCGAAGCCGTGAAACAGGAATATGCGATTGTGTTCCCCGAGTATTACTTCGGCCAGATCTTCGAAGCCAAGCACCAACCGGGAACCATCGCGTACAGCACGCACCTGCAACTGGAACTGCTCCAGGAAACCACCAACGAGATGGCCCGCAACGGCTGCACGAAGGTGGTCGTCATCTCCGGACACGGCGGCAACACGAACCTGATTCAGTTCTTCGCGCAAACGCAATTGGAAACGCCCAAAGACTGGGTGTTGTATGCCATTATGAATGCCGGGCAAGGCGGCGCCGGCGTCCCCGGCCCTTCCAAGCCCGGCGCCGACGGTCACGCCGGCGAAGCGGAGATCTCGAACGTGATGGCCCATCGTCCCGACCTCGTCCATCCCGACCGCGCGCCGCAGGAATCCGGCGCCGATCTCAAGCGTCTCGACTTGCCGACGGGCGTCTATACCGGTATCCGGTGGTACGCCAGCTTTCCCAATCATTACCAGGGTGACGCGGCGGGAGCCAACGCCGCGCGCGGTACGGCTCTGATGCAAGCCCGCACCAACGGAATCGCCAACGCCATTCGGGCCATCAAAGCCGATACCGCCGGCCCGCGGCTACAGAAGGAATTTTTCGAAGCCTCCAAGCACCCCATCGACACCAAACAATAAATGCCGCGCATGAATCTTCATTCCGTCTTCAGAGTTGCCGCCGCACTCGCCGCCGCGGGGGCGGGCATCTGCCTGGCCGCGCAAGGCCTGCCGGTCACGTTTGAGCGCCTCTTGCATGCCGACCAGGAGCCCGGCAACTGGCTGATGTACTCCAACACGTACAACAGTTGGCGCTACAGCCGTCTCGCGCAGATCGACACCGGAAATGTCGCCCGCCTGAAGGTGAAGTGGCTGTATCAAATGCGGACTGTGAATAAAGTCGAAACCACTCCGCTCGTGGTCGACGGCATCATGTATGTGACCCGCCCCGAGAACGACATCATCGCGCTCGATGCCGAAACGGGCCGTGCCCTCTGGACATACGAGTACCGGAATCCCGCGAGGCTCTATCCCTGCTGCGGCCGCGTCAACCGCGGCGTGGCGATTCTCGGAAATCGGCTCTTCATGAACACCCTCGATATGCACGTCGTCGCGGTGGACGCGCGATCGGGCCGCGAATTGTGGCGCAGTCAGATGTTCGACTATACCGCTGCCGGAGGCTATGCGGCCACTGGCGCGCCTTTGGTTGTGAAGGACAAGGTGATTGTCGGCATGGCCGGCGCCGAACACGGCGTTCGCGGCTTCCTCGATGCGTACGATGCCGCCACCGGGAAACTCGCCTGGCGCTTCAACACCATTCCCAAGCAGGGCGAACCGAATTACACCTGGTCGGCCGATTCGGGCGAGCGCGGCGGCGCTTCCACTTGGAACACCGGCTCCTACGATCCCGAGTTAAATACGCTCTACTGGGGCACGGGCAATCCGTGGCCGGATACCAACGGCGACGTGCGCCTCGGAGACGACCTCTATTCCTGCTCCGTCATTGCCCTTGATCCCGATACCGGAAAACTCAAGTGGCATTTCCAATTCACGCCGCATGACCTGCACGACTGGGACGCCACCCAGGTTCCCGTTCTGGTTGATGCCGACTTTCGCGGCCGCCCCCGTAAGCTGCTGTTGTGGCCCAATCGCAACGGCTTCTTTTATGTGCTCGACCGCCAAACCGGCGAATTCCTCACCGCCAAAGCGTTTGTGCGACAGACCTGGGCCAAAGGATTCGATGACAAGGGCCGCCCCGAGTTGATCGTCGGGAATGACCCGACTCCCGAAGGCAACCTCGATGTCTGGCCCGGCGTCGACGGCGGCGCCAATTGGATGGCCCACAGCTACAGCCCCTTGACCGGCCTTCTCTATACCTTCGCGCGCGAGGAACACCGCGTCTACAGTAAGACCGAATACCGCCCGCCATCCACCGAAGAGGCGGTGGCCGGTTTCCGTGCACGTCCCCAGTTCGCGCCCGAGGAAAGCTTCGGCAAGGTCATCGCCATCGAACCGGGCACCGGCGAGATCAAGTGGGAGTACCGCGTGTTGACGCCGCCTTGGTCCGGGGTCATGGCAACGGCCGGAAATCTGGTGTTTGGCGGCACGCTGGAAGGTAATGTTTTTGCCTTGGACTCCCGTTCGGGCAAGCGCCTTTGGCGGTTTCCCGGCAATGGTCCGGTCTTCGCCGGGCCAGTCAGTTTCTTGAGCAACGGGAGGCAGCACGTTTCGCTGGCGGTTGGCGACGTCTTGATGACCTTCTCGCTCGATGGGGAGTAACTTCGTGTGATGGCTTACAAAGTAGGCCCGTTGAACTCGGCATACGGCGGGTGTAGCCTGTAAACAATATCGTCCCCGCATCGCGCGGGACGGGCGCCGCTGCCAGGAGGGGATGATGGATCGAAAGTCTTCTACGGTCAAAACGGCCGGCACGCTGCTGGCGGTGATCTTCCTATTGGGTCTGCTTTCGATCGCTGCCCGGGGCCAGAAGTCCCAGGCCGCCGAGGTCTCCGCGATTCTCGCGAAATGTCAGCAGTGCCACGGCCCGGCCGTCCAGATGTCGAAGCTCAGCGTCGCCACCCGCGATGCCCTCCTGCAAGGCGGCGCCCACGGCCCCGCCATCGTTCCCGGTCACGCCGTTGACAGCCTGCTGTACAAAAGGATCACCGGCCAGGAAAAGCCCGCGATGCCGATGGCGCCCGTCTCTCCTCTGACCCCGGACGAAATCGCGGCTGTCAAGGCATGGATCGATCAGGGCGCGCCTTGGCCGGAAGAAGCCAAGACCGCTCCCAAATCCACCGAAAATCCCCAGAGCGACTCTTCGCTTCTGGTCTACAACGGCTATCGTGAGCGTCCCATCACCGACGCCGATCGCCAGTGGTGGTCATTCAAGAAACCGGCTCGCCCCGCCATTCCGCAGGTGCAGGACGCCCGCTGGAGTAATTCGCCCATCGATGCCTTGGTGAAGGCCAAGATGGAAACCAGGAGTTTGACGCCCGCACCGCCAGCCGACCGTCGCACTCTCATCCGTCGTGCTTATCTCGATCTGTTGGGCCTGTTGCCGTCCCCCGCCGAAGTCGATGCCTTTGCCAAGGACCCATCGCCCCGCGCCTACGAGGTTCTGATCGATCGCCTGCTCGCCTCGCCGCACTACGGCGAGCGCTGGGCCCGGTTGTGGCTCGATGTCGCGCGCTACTCCGATAGCACCGGCTACGAATACGATTACGACGTTTCCGACGCTTGGCGTTATCGCGATTACGTCATCAAGGCCTTCAACGAAGATAAGCCGTACAATCAGTTCGTCCTCGAACAACTTGCCGGTGATGAGCTCGATAAGCCCACCTTCGACAGTCTGACTGCCACCGGCTTCGTGCGCCTCGGCCCGCGCGTTCTCGACCGTGACCTCGAGAATCCCAATTACCGGTACGATTACTTGGACGACATCATCCGCACCACCTATCAGAGTTTCCAGGCTCTCTCGGTAAACTGTGCGCGCTGCCACGACCATAAATTCGATCCCATCACCCGCAAGGACTATTACAAAACCATCGCCGTTTTCAACGGGTTTGTGGAATACGACCACCCGCTGGTTCCGCCTGAGGAGTGGGACAGATACCAAAAATCGGCAAACGAAATCAACGGCAAAATCAAAATCTTGCGAGACCAGGTCGCGGCCATCGAAGCGCCCTACCGCAAAGAACGCTTTCAAAAGATCCTCGCCACATTTCCCGCCGACATTCAAGAAGCCTTCAACACTCCCGAAGAGAAGCGCACCCCCGGGCAGAAACTCCTCGCTGCACAGGTGGCAACGGTGCGCGGCGATGACGACCAGGATTTCAACACCGGCGGCCGCGCGCTGATCAAGGTCAGCGCCGAAGATGACCAGGCACGCAAGAAGCTGCTGGATCAGATCGATGCGCTGAACAAGCAGATGCCGCCGAAGCCGCCAGTGGCGGCTGGTGTCCGTGACGGCGATTTCCGGTTCATCCCGCATCCCCCGTTCCAGTCCGGCTCGCTGGGCGGCATCGTTTACGAAAAATACGGATTCAAGGGTAAATATCTCCCCGCGCCGGGTGACCATTACCAGCCGCCGCCCACGTATTTCGCCGCCACCGGCCTCATGCCGTTCCCGGACGAAATGAAAGCGCCGGCCGTGGAACCCGGATTCCTCACCGTGCTTGCCAAGCCGGGCCAGCCGCCATTTGCCGATCCACCGAAGAATGGCTATCCCACCAGCGGCCGCCGCCGCGCTCTTGCTGAGGCCATCGCTTCGGAAGACAATCCCTTGACCGCTCGCGTGATGGTCAACCGCATTTGGTACCAGCACTTCGGCCAGGGCATCGTCACCACTCCCAACAATTTCGGAAAGATGGGAACGCCGCCGTCCAATCCCGAGCTCCTCGACTGGCTGGCCACCGAATTCATGGCGCGCGGTTGGAGCATCAAGCAGATGCACCGTCTCATTATGAATTCGGAAACCTACAAAATGGCGTCCGATTACTATACCGGTGCCGACGCCGAAAAGGATCCCACCAACCAGTTCCTCTGGCGCTTCCCCGTCAAGCGGCTCGAAGCGGAAATCATTCGCGACGCCGTTCTTTCAGCCAGCGGCGATATCAATTTTCAGGCGGGCGGCAAGCCCTTCTTCCCGCCGGTGCCCGAAGCTGTAACCAGCCAGGTTCCCACCAAGGGCCGCTGGGAGAAAACCGAAGAAGATCCTTCTACTTGGCGTCGCAGCGTCTATGCCTACGTCAAGCGCAACCTGAAGTATCCGATGTTCGAAGTCTTCGACCAGCCCGACGCAGCCCTGAGTTGCGAGCGGCGCGAAGTCACTACCGTGCCCACCCAGGCTCTCACTCTGTTCAACAACGAATTCTTCCTGCTACAGGCGAAGCATCTGGCCGGCCGCGTGGCGCGTGAGGCCGGCAACGATCCGGCGGCGCAGATCAAGCTGCTTTACCGGATTGCGTTCAGCCGGGAGCCCAGCGCCCGCGAGTTACGCCAAGCAGCGGATTTTCTGAAGAAGCAGGCGAAACCCGGCGGACAGCCGGCATTGGCTGAGTTCGCCCATGTCATCTTCAATGCCAACGAGTTCCTCTACATCAATTAGGAGGGCGAATCCATGACGCACGAACCAGGCTGTAACTGCACAGGAAAGAGTCGCCGCCGCTTTATCTCCCGTCGGGACCTTCTCTTTCAAGCGGGCGGCGGCATGAGCGGCATCGCACTCGCGCAACTGCTCGGCTCCCAAGGCCTGCTGGCGGCGCCTGCCGCCGCGCCGCATGCGTGTGTCGGGTCCGCCGGCGTGACCGATTCTCCCTTTTTGCCCAAGCCCCCGCATTTCAAAGCCCGGGCTAAGTCGATCATCTCGCTATTCATGTGCGGCGGCGTCAGCCACGTCGATACGTTCGACTACAAACCGATGCTCGAGAAATATCACGGCAAGCCTTTGGAGGGCAAAGGCGAAGTCTTGGTGCGCCAGGGCTATCCCGGCCCGCTCATGAAGAGCCCCTATCAGTTCAAGCAATACGGTCAGTCCGGCAAGTGGGTTTCCGAGCTCTTCCCCAACATCGGCGGTGTTGTCGATGACATCGCCTTCATCCATTCGGCCCAGGGCCGCTCGGCCGATCACACCTTGTCCCACTACGAGTGGAACACCGGCATGATCATCGCCGGTTATCCCAGCATGGGATCTTGGGTCACATATGGTCTGGGAAGCGAGAACCAAAGCCTGCCTGCGTTCGTGGTCATTCACGATCCGCGCGGCGGCCCCTTCACCGGCTCCGCGCAGTGGAGTTCCGGTTTCCTGCCAGCGGCGTATCAGGGCACAGTCTTTCGCTCCGCGGGCGATCCGATTCTGGATTTGCATCCCGATGCTGGTTCGTTATCGCCGGAGCAGCAGCGCGCCGAGTTGGATGCGCTCTCCCGTATGAACCAGGAGTATGTCGAAAAGCATCCCGGCATCAGCGAGCTGACCGCGCGGATTAGTTCGTATGAATTAGCCTTCCGCATGCAAGGCTGCGCGCCCGAAGCCATCAATGTCGATGACGAGAGCGATGAAACCAAGCGCCTCTACGGTCTCGATAACAAAGTCAGCGAGCCCTTCGGCCGGCAGTGTCTCATGGCTCGCCGCCTGGTCGAGCGCGGCGTCCGCTCCGTGCAGTTATGGAACGGAGCCGTCGTCAACCAGAATGTCGATACCTGGGATGCCCACAACAGCATCCTCGACAACCACGGACGCCACGCGCCCGAGGTGGATAGACCCATAGCCGGCTTGATCACCGACCTCAAGCGCCGAGGTCTGTTGGACGAAACGCTCGTGCTCTGGCACTCCGAATTCGGCCGCATGCCGCTTTCCCAAAAAGGCGTCGGCCGCGATCACAATCCCGGCGCGTTGACTGTCTGGATGGCCGGCGCCGGAGTCAAGGGGGGCCAAACCATCGGAGCCACCGACGAGTTCGGCTACAAAGCTGCCGAACAGATTGTCACGGCCCACGATCTGCACGCATCGATCCTGCACCTGCTCGGAATCGATCACAAGCGCCTGACCTATTACTACAACGGCCGCAACATGCGCCTGACCGACGTCGCCGGCGAACTGATCCCCCAGATCGTCGCCTGAGAAACTGCATCTCGTTCCACATCGCCTGGTCGCGACCGTCCCGAAAGGCTCATATTTTGCCTCACACGCTCCCCGCCGCTCGATGTACTATATAAAGGTCATGCAGTCTTTTTTCTCACAAGCAAGGTTGCGGCCTTTGCCGGCCGCCGTCGGCCTCCTGGTTGCCATGTTGAGCGCCGCTTTCGCCCAGGCGCCCGCTCCGGCCCCGCTCCAGACTCCGAATCCGCATTATGTTTCCATCCCGCTGGAAATCGCCGTTAGCCGCCCTGCGGCGGAAGTCTGGAAGCGCGTCGGCAAATACTGCGATATCGAAGAATGGCTGCAGGTCCCTTGCGTCATCACTTCAGGTAAGGATGGCGAAGTCGGTGCCGTCCGGTCACTTCGGAACGGTGCGGTCATCGAGATTCTCGTCGCGAAAACGGCTATGTCGTATACTTACACGCAGCCGGTGCGGGAAGGTCAACGGTACAACCTATATCACGGCACGGTGGAAGCAGTTCCCGTGAGCCCGGCCGCGTCGAAGCTCGTGTACACATTGGTCTTCGACAACTCGATGCTGGCCGAGGACGCCGCTCGGGAAAAGGACGTTCAGCAGCGCACCGCGCAGTTTACCCGTGCGCTGAACAACATGAAGACGCTCGCGGAAGGCGGCACGCTTCCTCCGCCCGCGTCTCGCGGTCCCGCTCGATAGCCCCCCTTTTGACACAGAGATAGCGGACGCGAATTCATCAGCTGGCGCGAACCCCTGCCGCTACTTCGGTGGCGCGGTGGCGAGGGCGGCCATTTTCCGAATCACGCCGTCGGACTTGCTTAACACGTAGAGTTCGCCGTCTCCCCCTAATGCCATTCGAATATCCGCGCGGCCGCCCCCGTAGACGATGCCGTCCGGATCGGCCTTCGGCTGCTTCTGCTCCGCATCGCGCCAGCCGGTTGTGGCTCCCCCTCGGCCGGGCAGCGCGCGGTCTTGACCGGGCGTCCCTCCCCTGTGCGAGTAGGCTTCTGCGACGATACTAAACATCTGCCGTTTTACGGCGTTTGGATTGGCCCGATCGTAAGGGCTCTTATACAGAATCTGTAGCTCATGTATGGGCGCCTGTTGGTTGCGGCGTCCTTGGGCTGCGATCATCTGAGCCAAATCCACGTAAAAAATCCGGCCCGTGGTCATATCGTTGAAAATGTATTTTCCCCGCAACGGAGGCATAAGCTTGCCGTGATACACAAAGCCGTTGCCGATCGAATCACCGTCCTGATGACTGTAAACTGCCGCCGGATACCGAGGAGTAACCGGCGCCTGGATACCATCTACATGCAGAACGTCGTCTTTTTCCGGAAAAGAGAGAGCCGGCTTGAGCTGACTGCCTGTCTTGCCGCCCTCATTCACGAACAGCTGTTCATTGCCTTCCCGCTCCGAGTACCCGTAGTTCGCGCCTTTCACAACAACATCGATCTCTTCCCATTCATGCAGGCCGATATCATTCGCGATGAAGGTCTTCGAAGGCACATCCCACGTGAGCCGGTGTGGATTGCGGAAACCGTACGCAAATATTTCGCCACGAGCGCCAGGCACCCCAACAAAAGGATTCGGATCGGAGCCCGTGGAAGGAATCCGGTAGCGCCCGTTCGGCCCGAGCGGATCCTTCGGATGCAGATTGAGATCGGGCGTGATCCTCAAAACTTTTCCCAGCAGGCTATCGAGCCGCTGCGGGATCGTGTGGCTCGGCCCCGGGGTTTCGCCTTGGGCGCCATCGCCGATCGAAACGTACAGGTTTCCGTAGTCCTCATGTCCCGGCCGGGCTAGCGGGTTGAATACCATGTCGGCAATCGGATGATTCCGGTCGAATCCGACTCGCAGGATCTCCCGCGCCGCGCCCTCAAATGTGGCGTTGCGAATGTTATCGTCCCTCCACTCAATCAGCACGGATTCGAAGTGAACCGGCCCGGCCGGAGGCGTCACCGTGGGAGTCGTGCTGTATCCGCTTAAATTCAACGAGGAGAGCTTCGCATTCGTTGGGTTCGCGGAACCTTCCCCCTCGGGTTTCTCCACGTGAACTGTATAAAATTTGCCATTCTTCGCGTAACCGGGGTCGAAGGCGATGGAAACGATACCCGCGGTGTTGCCCGTGTCCGATACGAACTTCGGGAAAATCTCCGCGAACTTGAGATACGGCGTGAACTGTTTGGTCGATTTGTCCAGGACGTAGAGGGTGCCGCTTTGGTCGTCGACGAAGAAACGGGATGCCGACATCGGGGCCTCCGCGGGCTCCGATCGCAACGAGTTCACACGCCCCAATTGCCCCGTATAGTCGATCGCCCCCGCAGGCTTTCCCGCGTGCGTGGGGCTGGAGAGCGGCAGGCTGGCGTAATCCTCCAATACAATCGCCGTTCCGTCCTTGCGGATCTCCGCTTGCGATGGGTATTGCGCGAATCCGCCTGCCGCGTTCATCAGAAATCCGGTAAGCCAGGCGATTCCAAAACGCAGTACCTTCGTTCGCGTCATCGACTGCATGTGTGTCACTACCCTGTCTCCTTGTCTTGTCGCGAAGAGACGCGTCGCGCGCCAGGCCCTCGCTATCCGCAGTAAAGTATACTTCAACCGGGGCTGCCTGGGCTCCGATTTGTCGAGTCGAGAGGAGATGCGATGAGAGCCGCGAAAATAGTTGCCCTTGTGTCTGCGGCATTGGTGAGTATCCCGGTGCCCGTTCGCGCCCAGTCCCCGGCACTGCCCGCCGCCACCATATCGGCTGCGGAGATTCAGGCCCTGATGGGGCCTCGAAAGCCCAACACCCTTCCCAATATTCGAGTAGTCGACGCGGGAGGCCATCATGTGGGCGTCGGTGTGCTCTACCGGACGGAAGGCCAGACCCAAAACACCGCCGTGCACTTCAAGGTGTCGGAAGTCTATCACGTGATGAAGGGCTCGGGGACGCTGGTGACCGGCGGCACGGTGGTCAATCCCAAGACCAGGACGGCCGATAGCATCGAGGTCACGCGAGAAGATGGTCCGGGCGTAACCGGCACGGCGATCCAGGGCGGTGTCAATCATGAATTGAAAGAGGGTGACGTGATTGTCATTCCCGCCGGCACTCCCCATTGGTTTAGCAAAATCAATGGGTCGATCAGTTACCTCGTGATCCGCATCGACCCCAGCCAATTAGTTGCTCTGCAGTGAGCAGGTTCAGTAGCAGGGTGGCTTCCTGTCGAGGGCTCGGCGGACTTCCTCCGGTTCCCGCCATTCATTTTCGGATCGCACGGTGCTGCTAATCCCGGGTGTACACTGCCTGCAGGGAGGGGAACATGGCCACATCATTTCACAGGGCCAACATCGCCACCGACCCGTACAGCGCGGTGGTTCTGGCAAAAGGACCGGTTGGTTACTGGCGCTTGGGCGAGTCGGCCGGCCCGACAGCCGGCGACACATCGGGCAACGGCTTCGATGGCGCCTACCAGGGAAATCCAACACTCGGAGAGCCGGGCGCGATCTCCAGCTCTGCCGATACGGCAATTCGTCTAAAGGGATTCGGTTCCGGCGACTACGTCGAGATCCCCGATGTGGATGGCGCTCCGTTTAGTCAGCCCACAAGCGGTGTTGGGCTGACCGTGGAAGTCTGGATGCGTCCGGATGCGTTGGTGTTTCCCGGCCAGACCACCCAGCCCTACATCCACTGGCTGGGAAAGGGCGAGCATTCGCAGTACGAGTGGGGTCTGCGCTTCTACAGCCAGGACGCTGACCAGCGCCCCAATCGGATTTCGGCCTATATCTGGAACCCGTCCGGCGGCGAGGGCGCCGGGGCATATTTCGAAGATCCAGACCTCCAGCCCGGCGCCTGGATGCACATCGTCGCGTGTTACGACCCCGGAGATTGGACGACCGATCCTCCCGCTGGCGTGAGCATCTACCGTAACGGCGTGCGGCAACTCGGGCCGCCCTCCAAAGGGACGCTCTACCGAACGTTCAACATCTCTCCGATGCGGGGTTCTGCTCCAGTCCGACTAGGAGCGCGAGATGACGTGAGCTTGACGCTCGCCGGCGGGCTGGATGAAGTCGCCATCTACCCCCGAGTCCTGACCGCCGGCGAAATCCTGGAAAATTACACCACGGGAACAGTGGCGTAGGGGTCCGTTGCCCCGGCCAGTCTCCGGATCGTCGCTTTAGCGCCCGTCCTTCGACGAAATTTGCACGTATACGCCGTCGGGATCCCTGAGATTGACCGTCGAGCCGCCGGTATTGGCCTGATACGCATCCCTCGCTTTCGCGTCCGGCAACTCGCTATTGATTTTGTCAGCCAGGCGTTTCGCGGCGGCCCGATCCATATGGTCGACTGCCACTGCGAAGTGTGTGATCACGCCCTTCTGCCCGGCCCCGGAATCGATGCTGATATACCCGTCAGGCAAGTCCATATGGATACCCGTACCGGCGTCTGTGGCCGGCCAGCCTTTGGTGACTCCGAAAAGTCGTTCATAGAACGCGAAGGAACGGGGAACATCGCTGACCGCTAGCTGTACGTGGTTGACGGACAAGCCCCGAACGATTGGATCGGAAGCCCGGCTCTCCTGCGCCAGGGCCGACGCCGGCAAGACAAGGGCCGCCAACGCTTCTACAAGATGCCGGCGCGTCATTCGGCCGCGGTCATACTGGTCAAACAAGGAATCCACCATCGAGTTCATTAGCAGTACCTCCCCGATGCAGTCATTGTCGCTCAAAACGGTTCGCCGGCGCCGCGCATGTCGCCGTTGATTCGGAAGGAGACCCGTGATCAGTCTTGTTCGCCGCAGCGACCGCCTATCGCGCGCCTCTCCGGCCAAATGCCCATCGGATCATTACAGGAAACTCGCGCCGCCACATCTGGTCGTCGTGGCCTGATGCCCGCTCGCTCATTAGTACTTCTGCACTTGCATCGCGCAATGCGGCCGCCCACCGAGCCGCGTTCTCAAGGAAAAATCGTTCTCGCGTGCCGGCGACCAGGTATGTACGCGGCAATCGACTTGGCATTGCGTCAGGCGGCCGGTAGCCCCCGCCGGGAGAGGCTGAGAAAATCGCGCCGAAGCGTTCCGGATGTCGAAGCCCCAGTGCAAGTGCGAGTTCTCCACCCGCCGAAACACCAAACACCGCGGTTCGCTCGGCGGGGAGCGATACGCCGAAACGCGATCGCGCCCAGGAGCCAACTTCCTCGACGAAAAATTTCTCGTGTGCTGCGAATCGTTCCGGATCGAACTTGGGCGAATACTCGTGGAGCCGCAGCGTTTCGTCGGCCACGCGGTGCACGCCAATGATCATGGTCGAGGCCACATCCGCCGTTTCAAGGAGCCTCCCCCACGGAGAGATCATTTGACCGTCGCTGGCGAACACGATAGCCTCGGGCGGAACGGGCGGGACATATACCGTGACCTGCCGTCCATCGTCGTAGTCGAATGCCTCTGTGATTAATTCGCCGGCGATCGCGTCAGCTTCGGGTGGTTCTGGCCGACTCTCGGAGAACTCATTCATGCGGTCATCTTCCGCCAGGGAGCCTGACTCCTATCCTAGACCGGCCGCGCACACTGCTCGGAAATCGAGCGGCCTGAGCTTCTGTAATTGAGGCGGCTCCGCGTTCAGCGATTCTCAACGGTCGCATCCGCGCTCAATCGAAGAATACACCCAAGCGCCCGCTGTTATACTGACGGCGATGCAACGCGACCAGGCTGTAATCGACCGATGGAGCGGGGCGGCGCCATACTGGGAGAAACACCGCGAATCGATTCGTCAAATGTTTGCGCCGGTCACGCAGGCCCTGATCGAGGATGCGCGGATTGACAACGGACTCGCTGTTCTCGATGTTGCTACGGGTCCCGGAGAGCCTGCACTGGGCATAGCGGCGGTTGTCGGGCCCGGCGGCAGGATCGTTGGCATCGATCCTATCCCGGAGATGGTTGCTGCCGCGCGCCGGTCGGCAAACCGCAGCGGCTTCCCCAACACACAATTTGAGGTCGCTTTTGCGGACGATCTGCCATTCGCGGCCGACAGCTTCGACGCCGTTGTCAGCCGCTTCGGGATCATGTTCGCTCCATCCCCAGGCGACGCTGTTCGCGAGATGTTGCGAGTGCTCAAACCTGGCCGGAAATTGGCTCTCGCCGTCTGGCATGTGGCGGAATCCAATCCTTTCTTCCACGCCCTGTCGCGAGTGATCGCACGATACCTCGATTCACCGCCACCGCAGCCGGATGCTCCCGACGCATTCCGCTTCGCCGCCTCCGGCAAGTTGCGAAAAATCCTTAGCGACGCCGGCGCCATCGGTTCCTCCGAACGCCTGCTGCGCTTCACCATTGAAGCGCAGTTGTCTGCCGAAGAGTTTTGGGCGCTGCGAACCGAAATGTCGGACTCGCTTCGCCAGAAGATCGCGTCCCTCTCCCCGGAACAGTTGCGTGAAGCGAAGCGCGAGGTTCTCGAAGCGATGGGCGAGTACTCGACTACGCACGGAATGAGTTTTCCGGGCGAGGTCCTGATTGTGAGCGCGACTAAGAGCGGCCCACTTGTGGCATAGCTTGGGCTGAGTGCGCACAGGTGGCCGTGCGGTAACGCATTTCGCGCCGGCAGCCTTCTGTGTTATCCTGCGCTCGCATTTGGAGCGATCCATGACCAGAATGAAAACTGCCGCTCTGCTGTTGTCTGGCGCTGTCTCGCTGGCGTCCTGCCTGTTGCTGGCGCAGGTCCAAAGGCCCGGGGAGTATCCGCGGGGTGAGAAGCCTTCTCCGATGATGAGTTTCTTTGTGACCAGCGAACCCATCGGCGACGGCGGCAATCTCGGCGGACTGGCCGGCGCTGACGCCCATTGCCAAACGCTCGCAATGGCCGTAGGCGCGGGAAATCGCGCCTGGCACGCGTACTTGAGCACGCAAGCGCGGCCCGGGCAGCCGGCAGTGAACGCGCGCGACCGCATCGGCAAAGGTCCCTGGTACAACTTCCACGGCGAAATGATCGCGCCGGATCTGGCGCACCTGCACGGCGATACGATGGAGCTGGCGCATCAGGGAAATAATCTGAATAAGCTCACCGGGTTGACGGAAAAAGGCCAGATCGTGCCGGGTTTGTATGATTATTCCGATCCGCGCGACAACGACTGGAATTACGTCAAGACCACCCGGTTTTCGACGCGCCACGAAATGCTCACCGGTACTCGGACCGATGGCACCGCGTTCCCCGATGGCGTCGATCATACCTGCGATAACTGGACCAGCAACCAGAGCCCGGCGCCGGGAACGTCGAGCGGAAACCTGAATGCCGCCGATGGCAGGCCGAACGCCCAGATCGGTTTTCCCGACCGCAATGGCGGCGGCAGCGGTTCCTGGAACTCCGCTCACGGAACCCGTGGCTGTGCCCAGGCCGATTTGCCAAAAACCCACGGCGTCGGCCTGTATTACTGTTTCGCGACTAACTAGAATGGCGGACAAACAGATTACCAAGCCGCATGCTCACGGGATCGTCTTGTGTGCTTATGCGCTGGCCTCTTGTCTGGTGCTGGCTCAACAGAACGCGCCGAATACCCAGGGCGTCACGCCGCCCCCCGGTAGCCCGACGCCGACTCCGGCTCGAATGACCTTCTTCGTCACCAGCGTCGGTCTCGGGAAAGGCGGAGACTTGGGCGGACTGGCGGGCGCCGACGCGCACTGCCAGGCGCTGGCGGCGGCTGTCGGCGCGGGCGGTCACACTTGGCACGCGTATCTCAGCACTCAGGCTCGTCCCGGACAGCCCGCCGTCAACGCGCGTGACCGTATCGGCACCGGGCCTTGGTTCAACTGGTCATTCGCCCAACTGGGGGCGCCGCAAAACGCCATCATTTCGGCAGACCTTGCCGAACTTCACGGAGACACGCTCGTCCAGGCGCAGCGCGGCAGCAATCTATTCAACCAGTCCACACGCAACGAGCATGGACAGGTCATTCACGGCATCGGCGATACGCCACCGATTCAGCACGAAATTCTCACGGGATCGAAGTGGGACGGCCGCGCTTACATGGATAACGCCGACCATACTTGCAACAACTGGACCAGCAGCTCAACAGGTTCCGCGCAGGTCGGCCATTCTGATCGAATCGGCAATGGCTCATCCTGGAATTCCTCGAACGCCACAAAAGGATGCAGCCAGGCAGCGCTGGAAAGCAGCGGCGGCGCGGGCCTTTTCTACTGTTTCGCAATTAACTGACATTCATCGGCTGGCCCATGCGCTTTGTGGCCGGAGTGTTTCGGCTCCTTGTAGCTCATTGCGGCCTCTCAGCCTAGCTTTGGATTTCACGGCCCGTTCGCGGGCCACCTTCCGAAAGCCCGACGCTTACGGGCAGGTTTATTGTCATGTACTCCACATGTGGATGGTGAAGGTCGAGAGTCATCGCGAGTTCTGGAAATGCCACGCGAATCTGCTCGAATGTGGCAAATGCAATCTCGAATTCTCGTGCGTGCCGAGTTTTGTGCCTGCGGGCAGTGGCATAGGGGCGAGTCGGCTGAGTTTACTCACAGACCCCAAAGTAACGAAATACGGGCCAACTCCTGGAGCAGCGTGATCTTGATATTGGGCGGGTTTCAAGTCGCTGATCGCTACATCCGATTCAGACGGGTGCCGCGGGCG
>CAYTJD010000030.1:0-17325 GCA_964438005.1 uncultured Solibacteraceae bacterium
GCCATAACGCTCCTTGAGGGTTCCTATTGTATCCTTTTCTGGCGCCGAACCAGCTTCCGGTTACATCGAGACCGCGTAATCGCCCGATTTCCCGGCTACGCCCGGTGCGTACCAAACCGCGATCGGGCATCTCCACTACCCCGGATTCGCTGGCAGCCCGTGACAGAATTGGCTCTTCCGGCAATTCGGGCATTTCACCACGGGGTGCTAACTAACTAAGCTTGGCGCCCAACCGCGTCTTTACAATCATCGCGCTTGAATGCAATCGTTATGGTGTTGTCGTGATGGAACGGTTCGCCCACGTCCATCTCGTTCACCCTGACGTTTTCGTATTCGATGACTGTCATGGTTATCGCACCCATCGCCAGCACGCCTCGCCTGAGTTCTCTGCCTCGAATCGAGTCGGGCACCAGAGTGGCCAGGAAGTCATACATGCGCTGCTTCATCACGCTGGCGTGTGAGACCGGTTCGGTCGTGGGCATCAACGCGGGGACCAGCAATTTGCAGGCTTGACCGTTCATTCCGTAATCCACGATCAAGTCAAATCCCGCTGGCATTTGAAACGTCTCCCGGTTCAGAGGCGCCCCGAATTTCACACGCAACGCCGCGGAATCGAGTTGGGCGAATGTGGGAAGTGCAGATGAGAAACAGAGGATGAGCACTTGAGCCGCGTGCCGTTTCACTCTCATGTAATTCAGTTTACTGCCGCCGGTCAAGAGAGCGAAGCGGCGCGCCGCGGAATTGGCTGCCCGTGACCATGTCCTTCGGCGCCGGCACCACGTGCTCCCTACTTCCTCCGGAAGACGCTTTCATTTTTGAGTAGCTCCTCATAGCGCTGGAGGTCCTCGTTATCTTCCACGCACTCGTATTCCCGTAAACGAGTGCCATTGCGAAGCATGATAGAGCTATGCACGGTCCAGGGCTTGGTAAATACTTTCGGATCGTCCATCGTCACATCGTAGTTGATCCGGTTATAGTCGATCCGCGTGTAACGTTCGGTGACATGCAGTGCCTCGCTGTGAAAGCTCCCAACGGGCCCCAGCCATGTCTTGTCATTGAATCCAATAACGTCCACCACTAGGGTGTCTCCCTCCCAGTGGCCCGCAGAGTCTCCCATATAGGATGGCTCCAAGTCGTCGGGATGTTTGGCATTCAAGGGAATGACACGGAAAGCGTGAAACAGTTCGTACAGCATGACGATCTGGGTTGGCGTCTGAACGATTTGCATTGGAAACAACCCGACAGTCGTGGTGCGGGGAATTCCAGCCATCAGGCAACGCGCATCGGGGTCATCGATTGCCCGGCGGTTGAACGATTCCAGGAGTTTCTGTTTGGCCCAATCCTGGTAGGGAGGAGCCTCGCGGGCGGGCGCTGCATTCGCACGGCCTGCCGCCGCCCCGCCCGGTCGCGGTCCGCCCAGCGCGTCTGGCCCGTTGGCTTCCTCCCACGTCCCCACCCGATTGCTGCCGCCTTGCCACACTCCGGTCATGTCGGGTTTGCCGTCCGCCGTGCGTGGCATGGCTGGAGTGGATGCTTTCGGACCGGTCCCGGCCTGTGCGCACGCGACGGTGGCCGCAAGAGTTGCGCAAAGAATAATTTTCATGTTTACCTCACCCTCGGCCGCGGCTCACCGACCTAACCGGCACAACCACGCCGCGGTTACTTCAGCGGCGAGTAGTCGGTAGCGCTCATCATGATGGCTTTGGCGTTCAGAGGGACGAAGTACTTGTTCCTCAATTCGGTCCACTTCGGATCGGCATTGAATGCCGCCCATCCCGCATCCCGGGCGGCCCGGTCTTTGTACGCCAGCAGGTAAATCAACGTGTTGGGATCGTCCAGATTCTGCCACGCCGCCAGCACTTCCACGCCGTTGCTCTTGAATACTTCGACTTCGCCCTCGCGAAACCGCCGATGCAGGTCATCGATGCCGCCTTTGAACCGGCCGACTCCGTCGCGGCTGGGATCCACCGTGTACATGCGCAATTCGAAGCAACGGGAATCTTTGGCGGTGTTCCGGCCCACCGCGCCTTCAATGTTGGGGCCGCACGGGGCGGGCGGACCGGCCGGACCGCGCTGCGCCCGTGCTGCTCCGGCGGGTGCACTCTGGCTTGTTGCCGATGGTTGCGCCTGCGGAGCGGCTTGGACGCCCGGAGCCACCAGCACGCGGAAGCCCAGACTCGCGGCGGCGATGCCGAGCACGAATCCCGACACGCCGGTCAGAACAGTTCCTTTCGTCATTACTCCCTCCTATGCTCCTGCTTGCTTGTAACTGCTACCGGCCCCCGGGACCCCGTGCCGGCCCTTCCAGCCGTTGCAGATCCTGATTGTTCTCCTGGCAAATGTATTCCAGCAGTTCCGCGCGCGGCATCAGAGTCGCCCTGCCGGCTGTAGTAAATGGCTGAGTGTAGGCACCTGGATCGTCGATCGTGACTTCGATCGTCATGTGTCCCTGGTCCGTCCGCGTGAAGCGCTCGATAGTGTGCAGCTTTTCCGTGTGCGGATGGCCCTTGTAGTCGAACCAGAACTTGTCATTGAATCCGACCGTATCCACCACCAGCGTATTGGCTTCCCAGTGCCCCACCGAATGCCCGAACCACGTGGGATCCGGATCGGCGGGATGCTGCGCGTTCATGAAGATCTGGCGGTAGCTGTGAATGTTGCCCTCAAACAGCATGAAGTAATGAGTGGGGGTTTGAACCATTCGCCACGGGTATGGCGATCCGCGCGGGATTCCCGCCGGCAAGCAGTTTGCCTCGGGATCTTCCTTCGATAGCCGTTTCTTCACCAGATCTGCCGCCCACGGCAGCATGATCACCTGGCTGCCCGCTTTGAGGCCCCTCGGGTCGGAGATGTCCGCATCGTTCGCGCCGCCGCCGAGCCACACTCCCGAAAGATCCGGAGTCCCGTCCGCCAGTTTGCCCGCCGGCCCGGTCGGCGCCGGAGGTTGATTGCGATACAGACCCAGATTGACGCCCTTGTCGGTATTCTGCGCCGCGCCGGGCGACAGACCCAGCAAGACCGCCGAAGCCCAAGCCAGGCAAGGGAAAAGTCGCTTGCTCCTGTTCATTTCTCGTTATCCGCGGCGAGGAACGTCAATTTGTGTCCGTCTGGAAAGGTGATCACCGCCGCCGTGCCCACTGTAGAGTTGTCCTTGGCCTGTGCGCCTGTCACATTGACCTGATCGCCCGCCTTCAGCGAATTCCGGCTCCAGCCATTCCGAATCAGCACATTCGGACTGGCCAGTTCTAGGTTCCAATGGGCCACATTCCCGCTCGCGTCCTTGACGTCCATATAGAAGTGCGCGTGCGGATTCGTCCATTCCAGCTTGGTTACCACGCCGGTCAGATCAATTTTCTTGTTGGAGTCGAACTCCGCGGCTCCCGAATGATGCGCGCAGACCGGCCCCGCCGAAGCCAATAATATGGCGCTTGCCAACGTTATGCCGAAACCGCCCCTCATGACTCTCCCTCGGTCGCGATCTTATCATAGGCATCTCTGGCGTACCAAGCAGTTGCGCCGCCGGCAGAGTGAACCGCGAGCAGTCTTCGTTACTTCTTTTCTGGCGGCTCCGGCGCGATGTCGTCGAACTTCACGGTGGCGTCGGCGCTGTACTTCTGGTAGTTGTGGAAGGTGATCAGGTTCTTCTGGTGGTCCCGGCCCGCCAGCAGGTGCATTTCCGCTCGCGACGGCAGTATGAACGGGATCCCGCTGATCTCCACCGTGTCATAGTACAGCCGGCTTTCGGCTTCCGTGATGGAGAAAGTGGAAGGCAGATCCCTTGCCTTCATATAAAACTCCACCACCGAATTGTCTTTCTCATCGATCCAGACATAGCCGTAATAGGCCGGCGAGATTTTCGTGTGCGTCTGGCGGTCTTCGATTTCCCAGCGCGAGTGCGCCTGATCCACTTCGAACTTGAACACATACGACTTGTGGCCATGAACCGTCTTCCACGACGACCAGCTGAAATCGGCCGCGGTCTGCGGCTCAAAAATCCCCTTCAGCATGCTGCCGAACTCCCCGGTCGAAATCGATCCGTTCAGCTTCTCGTATGGCTCACTCGTCAGCCTGTCGTTCACCATGATGGTCTCGTACTTCTCGTGCTGCTCGTAGTAGGTGAGCTTGGCCAGGACGTTGTCGTACAGCCGGTCGTTGGCGTATCGTTTGGTGCTTTGGGCGCAAATGAAGTTCGGCAGGGAACTGGAATAGTTCAGCGCGTACTCGCGCGCCGCGTCCAGAACCTGTCTCTGCGTTTCCAAGGAAGGAGCCGGTTCTTCCGGCGGAGGCGTCGGCGGCGCGATCTTCTTTATCTCCGCGGCCGGCAGGCTCGCCGCGGCCGCCGCCATCGCGCGCAGAGCCGCCACGGTCTTCGGCGGAAGACCCTCTTGCTGCAGCTCTTCGATGACCCGGTCCTCCAGCTTCTGCGTCAATTTGTAGCCCTTCAGCGAATCGGCAAGCTTGCTGTCGGTCATCTGCTTCTGTTTGACCAGAGGGATGGACGACCGCATGAACTCGATCAGTTTGTCGACTGGAATCGCTGTCTGAGCGAACGCGCTGGAGCACCAAAGCAGCGCGGCGAGTATCCGCATGTCTACAATTGTCGCATTGACCCGGGGGAGTTACCTGGTCTTTCGCGCGACGAGGATCCAGATAAGAACGCCGCCGGCGGCAACCGCCACGGCCACGGGACGCCGCACCAGAATCACCTGATCCCGTTGAACCTTGTACTGCGTACTGCGGATCTTCTCGTGCGTGGTGTAGGCGATCCGCGGAGACAGGAACAAAGTGATCCCGAGCAGGACGAGGAGCAAGCTGACAATTCGAAGCCCCAGAAGCTCCAACCGGCCCACCATCCGATGGTAGCAGGGCCGCGCCGCGCCGCCAGACTGGTTTCGCCGGCTTCTGGGGATGCAAGTTGTCCGAACCGTTTCAACACGGAATCGACCTCATCAGCCTGATGCTCAACGTCGGCCGCAAGGTGTTTTAATTTAACAGTACCGAAATCCCCGGCGCAAAATTGAGGCGCGGGCAGAGGCAGAACATCATAGTCCGTTCGGACTGGCCAACGGTATGATGTCGGGCCGCGCGTGTCCGCCAATAACCTCCCACTGTGCCCGTGCCGTCGCGCGTGGGCCGATGCTTCTAATCTGCATGCGAATACTGGCGGCACAAACTGTGAGCCCGGCACCCGCATCCATCCAAGACTTTTCTGCCCTGGTTCCGCTGCGGGATCAGTTCACTTTCGAACAGCAGTTCCAATCCGGCACGCAGGGCGGTTCTGCCAGTGGAAACCCGTTCGCTTATGGACATGGCGCGCAGGTTCGCCCCTGGCTGCATTACGACGGCCTCCCGAATATTACAATTACGATTTCCGTCAGTTACATCTACTATTTCACCGTTCCGGGAACCAGTAATTACAGACATCCGGAATGGCGTCCGACCGTACTAGGCAACCTCAAGCAGGACTTCTCCGGCGGCTCTCTCTATGAGCAGATTCGCTTCGAATCGCTGAATTTCCGGGCCGGCAACGGGGATGTCCAGCACCTCCCGAGAGTGCGCTTTCGTTTTGGTCAAAACGTTCATCTTTCCGAAGGTAGCTCTCGGCCCTACCTGGGCCTTTACGAGGAAGCCATCACCCAGTTTCCCCAGCCTTCTTACTCACGCGTCCATTTCCAGGGTGCTCGATTCTTTGCCGGTTATGGCTTCGATTACGGAAGAAGAGCGACTTTCCTGCTGGGATTCAAGGCGGAAGCGGAAGTTTCCAGCAGCGGATCGACAGTCACGTTGTTTTATGGGCCGGTATTCAGCATCGAATACCACTTCACCCCGCGAGAGATCAATGAGAAGCATAAACGGACATCCGCCTTCAAGGATTTCTAAAGCAGAAGATCGCCCGGTAATTCGTCCGCAAGAAAACCCGCCTCGGCGCCTCTGGGGTGGGATCTTAGCGGCGGACCAGGCGTTGCTCCATGGTTTCCACTAGCCTGCTAGGCTGAAGGAGTCGGACCTTCCGTGACGATGCCGAAGCAGTTCACCAGAAGACACGTTCTCCGGGCGTCCGCCGCCCTTCCCTTCCTGCGCCTCTTGCGCGCGCAGAACCAGCCTGTCTTTTCCGTAGACCTGAAGCTCGTGAATGTCTTGGCCACCGTGCGCAACAAAACCGGCTCGCTGATTGGCAATCTCAGCCAGGACGATTTCTTGCTTTCCGAAGAGGGGCGTCCGCAGTTGATTCGCAATTTCGCGCGCGACACCGACCTCCCGCTTACCCTCGGTCTGATGGTGGACACCAGCGGCAGCCAGCAGCGCGTGATGGACGCCGAACGCGGGGCCTGCTTGCGTTTCCTCGATCAGGTGGTCCGGGAGCAAAAGGATCGCGTCTTCATCATGCAATTCGACAGCACCGTGCAGATGCGCCAGGACCTGACTTCCTCGGTCGCCAAACTGGACAATGCCCTCGCCTTTGTGGACACCGAGACGCAGCGCCAGTTGCGCTTGCGGGGCGGCGGCGGCACGCTGCTCTATGATGCGGTAGCCGGCGTGTCCGATACGGTCATGAGCAGGCACACCGGCCGAAAAGCCTTGATCGTGCTCTCCGATGGCGTCGATTTCGGCAGCGAGTCCACTCTGAACGACTCCGTCGACGCGGCGCAGCGCGCCGATACGTTGATCTACTCGATTCTCTACTCCGATCCGGGCGCCTATGGAATCTTGGGAAGCGGCCGCGACGGCAGACGCGTCCTGGAGCGGTTGTCGAACGAAACCGGCGGCAGCTTCTTCGAAGTCTCGAAAAAGCAGAGTGTCGATCAAGTCTTCGGCATCTTGGAGGAAGAGTTGCGTACGCAGTACAGTTTTGGCTATGTGTCCGACAAGCCGGTCACCATCTCCGAGTTCCGCGCCATTCAGTTGACCGCCAAACAGAAAGGGTTCTTGGTCCAGGCGCGTCATCGGTATTGGGCGCGAGTCTGATCTGTCGCAGCAATCACTCCCTTGTGTGGCGCCGTTGATTTCTGTTGACTACCCGTTCCCTACTCCAGAGATCAATTCCTAGTCACGCCTTAGGCCGACAGGAAGCGATAGCCGACGATAACGTGTCCTTGGCGCCTCAATACCATAGAGGCGCACCGCCCGTGACTTCCCCGATTCACCAAAGCGCAGCTTGTCTGCCGCGCGCAACCGGCTTAGCATCTGAATACCGCCCAAATGTTTATGATCCGAGAGATTATCAAGAGAGCAGCGTTCACCACGCCCGCCCGATCGATTTCCGCGTTGATCGTCCCTGCTGCCGTCGTGATGTTTGGCGGTGGTGTGCTCCTGGGCTATCTGGGCACCAGGATCGGGCAGGCGCGCCCAGTCTCGCTGGTCACCCCTCCCGTTCCCGTGATGGACAGGACCCCTTCTCCGGGTTTGCCAAGTTGGGAGACCTATTTCCTGGGTCACGTGATGACTTCTTCCCAGCGATACACGTGCGAAAAATTCGGCCCGGCCTGCCGCA
The DNA here is from genome assembly GCA_964438005.1 of uncultured Solibacteraceae bacterium. Taxonomy (GTDB): domain Bacteria; phylum Acidobacteriota; class Terriglobia; order Bryobacterales; family Bryobacteraceae; genus PSRJ01. The sequence goes on from CAYTJD010000030.1 coordinate 7,493, forward strand.
TCGCTCTTGCCGTCCAGGCCGCTGAAAATTTGAAGGGGGACTGCGAGGCCTACCACTATAACTCCGACGGCACTCTGGACTGGGGCTATTTCCAGATCAATAGCGTGCACCTTACCCGCCGCGGCGTGAACCTCCGCGACCTGCTCGATTGCAAGGCCAACATCGACTTCGCCTACCAACTGTACACCCAAGAAGGGTTTCGCCCGTGGAGCACGTTTGGGAGCGGCCAATACAGGAAATTCCTCGGCGATGCCTTGCCCGATGATATCGCGGATCCTCGTCTTCGCTACAGCCCCGAACACCTGCTCATGTCGGCCGGCCTCTCTTCGCGATGATTGTCACAGCCCTCGCAAAATTCTCCGATCTCCTGCGTCACCCACGGCTTACAGTCGAAAACCAGCCCTTCGAAAACCGGTTTCTTTGTGCCTGCGCGGGATAATGAAGACGTGAGAAGGTTGGACACACTCCCGGAAATGGTGCCCGGGGCGAGTGCTCCAAACGGGAGCGAAGTGGTTCGCTTGGTACCAAGCGGAGATGCACAGCTAACCGCTTCGCCTGCAACAAATGTTCGCGAAATCCCGAAAGGATCCTTTCGTAAAATGGCGAAAACGCCGGGCTGACTCCGGCGTCCCCGCCTCAGGCCCTCCGGGCCGCCCTTGGTATAGTCGTCTTTGGACGTCACTGTCTTGTATAAGTGGATTTCTTTGGCGCTTGCCGCGTCTCTCGCCGGAGCTGCGTGTGCCCGCCGTCCCGCCGCTCCCGTCCTCTCTGTGGCCGCTGCCGCCGACCTTCGGTTCGCCCTCGACGAACTTGCCCGCGGCTTCCGCTCCCGCCACCCGGCTGTAGACCTCCGCCTCGCCTACGGCTCCTCCGGCAATTTCTTCGCGCAGATCCGCAATCAGGCGCCCTTCGATTTGTTCCTTTCCGCCGATGTCGCCTATCCGCGCCAGCTCGCCCAGCAGGGTCTCGTCGCGCCGGACTCGGTTTTCGTGTATGCCGTCGGCCGGATTGCGGTCTGGGTCCCCGCCGCGTCTCCGCTTGACCCCGCCACCGCGCTGCAGTCCCCGGCTCTGCGCCATCTCGCCATCGCCAACCCGCAGCATGCCCCGTACGGCCGCGCCGCCGAAGCCGCCATACATTCCCTGGGCCTTTATGAACGCGTCCGAGACAAGCTCGTGCTCGGAGAAAATGTCGCGCAAACGCTCGAATTTGTGCAAAGCGGCGCCGCCGATGCCGGCATCGTCGCCCTCTCGCTCGCCCTTGCCCCGCCTGTGCGCGGGCAGGGTCGCTATTGGGAAGTGCCCCTGGAAAACTACCCGAAACTGGAACAAGGTGGTGTTATCGTGAAAGACTCGCCGGCCGCCCGGAACTTTCGCGCCTGGATCCTCTCTCCGGCCGGCTCGCGCATCTTGAACGCGTACGGATTTTCGTCACCGGGCAACTGACATGGATTGGCAGGCGATCTGGCTGAGTCTCCGGCTGGCCGCTCTCACGGCCGCCATCCTCCTCGTGCTTGGCATGCCGCTCGCCTATTGGCTCACCTATTCGCCGCGCCGTTGGAAATTCCTCGTCGAAGCCGCCGTGGCGCTCCCCCTCGTTTTGCCGCCGACGGTTCTCGGCTTCTACGTGCTGCTCGCCATCAGCCCGCGCAGCCCCGCCGGCGCTCTATACCGGATGCTCACCGGCGGTGGCATGTTGCCCTTCTCTTTTCAGGGCCTCGTCGTGGCGTCCGTCCTTTATAGTTTTCCCTTCACCGTGCAGCCGATGACTATGGCCTTCGCCTCGGTCGATCGCAAATTGGTCGAAGCCGCCTGGTGCCTCGGCGCGTCGCGCCTCTCCACCTTCCGCCGGATTGTGGTCCCTCTCGCGGTCCCCGGCATCGTCACCGGCGTCATCCTCAGCTTCGCTCATACGCTGGGCGAATTCGGCGTGGTGTTGATGGTCGGCGGCAACATCGCTGGAACCACCCGCACCGTGTCCATCTCGATCTACGATCAGGTGCAGGCGCTCGACTACCGCGCCGCCGGCGAAACTTCGCTCCTGCTGCTCGCCGTCTCGTTCACGGTGCTGGCAGTCACCTACGCGCTGCAGCGGCGCATTTGGGCGGTATGGCCCACGAGCTGACCTGCGCGTGCCGGAAGCGTCTCCCCTCCGGCTTCACGCTGGATGCCGAGTTGCGGATCCCGTTTGACCAGGCCCGGGTCACGGTTTTATTCGGCCCTTCGGGCTCCGGCAAAACCACTCTCTTGCGCGTGCTGGCCGGGCTCGATCGTCCCGACCGCGGCCGGATTCAATTCGGCGATCAGGTCTGGTTCGATTCCGACCGTGACTTCTTCCTCGCCCCCCAACGGCGCCGCGCCGGCTTTCTGTTCCAGGACTACGCCCTGTTTCCCCATCTCACTGTGCGCCAAAACGTGGGATTTGCCGCGCGTCACCCCGACAAGGCTAGCGAGTGGCTGTCTCGCTTTAATCTAACCTGGCTTTCGCCGCGCCTGCCGCGTGAAATCTCCGGTGGCGAACAGCAGCGTATCGCTCTGGCGCGCGCCCTGGCTGCGGAACCCGCGCTCCTCTTGCTCGACGAGCCCCTTTCCGCCCTCGATGCTCCCACGCGCGCCCGCCTTCGCCGCGAGCTGCGTCTGGCTCTGCTGGAGAGCACTGTCCCCAGCATCATCGTCACCCACGATCGCGTGGAAGCTCAGGCGCTCGGCGATTGGATGGCCGTCATTGTCGGCGGTACCCTCCGGCAAGCGGGCCCTCTCGATGAAGTCTTTCGTCACCCCACCGACATCGGGGTCGCCGAAACCGTCGGTGTCGAAAACGTCATTCCGGGCCACGTCATCGCACGCGAGTCGGGCCTCGCCACCATCCAGGTCGGCGCTGCGCATCTGGAAGCGGTCGACGTCGGCGAAGGGGGAGGCCCCGTCTTCGCCTGCATCCGCGCTGAAGAAATCACCCTCGCGCCAGGAACACCGGCGGCCACCAGCGCCCGCAACCGCTTGGCCGGGCACATTCGCGCCGTTCTGCGCGAAGGCGCCGTCGCGCGTGTGGAACTGGATTGCGGCTTCCCCCTGGTGGCCGTGGTCACGGCTCAATCGGCGGTCGATCTCCGCCTGCGCCCCGGCGACCCGGTGACCGCCGTGATCAAAGCCACATCCATCCATGTGCTTTCCCGTTAAGAGCCAGAATGAAAGCATGCCTGACCGAATTGAACGCGACAGCATGGGTGAGATCCGCGTGCCCGAGTCGGCGCTGTACGGCGCACAGACTGCCCGCGCGCTGGAAAATTTTCCGATTAGCGGCAAGGGTTTGCCGCGCTCCTTTATTCGCGCCCTGGCTTTGATCAAAGCGGCCGCCGCGAAATTCAACCAGTTGCCCGCCGTCGAATCCGCCGCGGAGCAAGTCGTCGAAGGCCGCCACGACGGCGAATTCGTCATCGACATTTTCCAGACCGGCAGTGGCACCTCCACCAACATGAACGCCAACGAGGTGATCGCCCATCTCTCGCGCGCGCACCCCAACGACGACGTCAACCGCGGCCAGTCCAGCAACGATGTGATCCCGTCCGCTCTGCACATCGCCGCCGCCGAGGCCGCCACCGCGCGCCTGCTGCCGGCTATGCGGCAGCTGCAATCCTCGCTCGCCCGCAAGGCAGCGGCTTTCCACGACATCATTAAGATCGGCCGCACACACCTGCAGGACGCCGTCCCCATCCGCCTGGGACAGGAGTTCAGCGGATACGCGCGCCAGGTCGAGGCGGCCGCGCAGCGCGTTGAAGTTGCGCTGCCGGGCATCTACGAACTCCCGCTTGGCGGCACCGCGGTCGGCACGGGCCTCAACGCGCCCCCTGGTTTCGCGCGGGGGGTCATCGCGGAAATCGCGCGGCGCACGGGCCTGCCGTTCGTCGAAGCAACGAATCATTTCGAAGCCCAGGCCGCGCGCGATGCCGTCTGTTTCTTGAGCGGCGCGCTGCGTACCTACGCCGCCGCCCTCACCAAAATCGCGAACGACATTCGCTGGCTCGGCTCGGGCCCGCGTTGCGGCTTCGGCGAGCTCAAAATTCCCGCGGTACAACCGGGTTCCAGCATTATGCCCGGTAAAGTCAACCCCGTGATCGCCGAAAGCCTCCTCATGGTCTGCGCGCAGGTGATTGGCTACGACGCCACCATCGCCTGGTGCGCCGCCGCCGGCAATTTCGAGCTGAACGTCATGATGCCGGTGATGGCCTACGATCTACTCGACGCAATCGAACTGCTCGCCGCCGGCAGCCGGAATTTCGCAGAGAAGTTAATCGACGGCCTCGAGGCCGATCGCGCCCGCGCGGAGGGATTTGTCGAGCAGTCTCTCGCCTTGGCCACCGTGCTCGCGCCTGAAATCGGCTATGACCAGGCCGCCGCTCTCGCCAAGGACGCCTACGCTTCCGGCCGCACTATCCGCGACGTCGCGCGCGAGAAATCCGGTATACCGCCCGGCCGCCTCGATACCCTGCTCGATCCGCTCGCGCAAGTGGGTTAACGTGGAAAGAGCATGAATTATTATCAGCAGCACCAGTCGAAATTCGTGGAAGGCCTGTCCACGTTTTTGCGGATTCCGAGCATCAGCACGCTTTCCGAGCACAAGCAAGATATCCGGCGGGCCGCCGAATTCGTGCGCGACGAGCTGCTGGCCGCCGGCATGACTGCCGCCGAGCTCATCGAAGGCAAAGGCAATCCGCTGGTCTACGCGGAGTGGACTGGCGCTCCCGGCAAGCCCACTATCCTCTTCTACGGACACTACGACGTGCAGCCGCCCGATCCGCTGGACGAATGGAAATCGCCGCCCTTCGAGCCGCAGATTCGCGGGAACGACATCTTCGCCCGCGGATCGGCCGACGACAAAGGCCAGGTCTACATCCAGATCAAAGCTGTCGAAGGCCTCCTAAAGACCACCGGCAAGCTGCCAGTCAACGTGAAATTTCTGATCGAGGGTGAGGAAGAGTGCGGCGGCGAGCACATTGAAGCCTACGTAAGAACCAAACCGCCGCGTCTGAAGTCGGACGCCGCTGTGGTCTGTGACACCGAAATGTTCGCGCCCGACCTGCCCACGATTTGCGTGGGCCTGCGCGGCATCGTCTACGGCGAACTGTTCGTCGAGGGAGCCAACCACGATCTGCACTCCGGCATGTATGGCGGTGCCGCGCCCAATCCCTTGCAGGCGATTGCAGAAATCATTTGCGCGCTCAAAGACCGCGACGGTCACATCAAAATCCCCGGCTTCAGCGATCGTGTCGTGCCGCCGAGTCCGGTGGAGCGCGAAGCCTGGGCGCGCCTGCCCTTCAACCAGAAAGAGTTCACCGAAAAAGAAATGGGGGCGCGTGAATTAGTCGGCGAGCCCGGCGTGCCGGTCCTGGACCGCTTGTGGGCGCGCCCCACATTGGAAGTGCACGGCATTCGCGGCGGCTTCACCGGCGAAGGCGCCAAGACGGTGATTCCCGCGCGCGCCGTCGCCAAGATCAGCACGCGCCTGGTTGGGGATCAGCGCATCGACGAAGCTGCCCAGCAAATCAAAGCCGCCATCAAAGCCGCCACTCCGAAGGGAGTCACCGCCGAGTTCAAAGTGCTGCACGCCGGCGCTCCGTCGCTCACCAACCCCGACAACCGCTTCATCCACGCCGCCGCCGACGCCATGAAACAGGTCTTCGGCAAGGAGACGGTCTACATCCGCTCTGGCGGATCGATCCCGATCGTCGGCGTGTTCGATCAATATCTCGGCATTCCGAGTGTCATGATGGGCTTCGGTCTACCCGACGATAATCTGCACGCGCCCAACGAAAAATTCCACCTGCCGAATTTTTTCCGCGGGATCGAATCAGTCGCGCGTTACCTCGAGATCCTCGGCGCGTAGATTAGCGCCAGCGGCCTTCGTGGAACCGGTAGCCGCGGCGGCCGTGGTCGTGCCGCTCTTCCCAGTATCCGGGCGCCCATCGTGCGCGCGCTCGAGGCGGGCGCTGCCAGCGGCCCGGCGCCCACTCCCATCGCCCGCCGCGCCAATCCCAGTAGCCATCCGTCCATACGTAGCCGGGACCCGGCGCCACGCCGATCACTCCGTATCGCGGCGGCGGCGGTCCGTACCCGACGCCGACAAAGCCGGAGCTGTATCCGGGAGCACAGGCGCTCAAAATGGCGCCGCACGCCAACACTGCACCGATCAATAGTTTCCGTCTCATGTCGCAGCCTCTATCCTTTTGGATTGCGCGCTGGTTCTTCGCGTTGCAGCATGAACGGTGCTTAACATTACGCCCTGTTAACCGCGGGTGCCCCTTTACGCCGCTGCCACCGGTGTTGTACGCTACCAAGGTTCAAGGGGCATGGCACTGAGAAATCCTGGTTGGCGGTTCTTCGTTGTGTTCGGTCTTGCAGCGGCAGCGCACGGGCAATGGGTGAACTATCGCGAGCCGGGTGTGCCGCGCACCCGCGACGGCAAGGCCGATCTGGCCGCGCCGGCGCCGAAGGCGCTCGATGGCAAGCCCGATCTCTCCGGCGTGTGGATGCACGAGGTCACTACGGTCGCAGAAATGAAGCGGCTCTACGGCGGCAGGATCGACGAGGCTCTCAAGGTGGACGCGCCCGGGATGGAGATCGGCACGCAGCACCGCTACAGCAACGACATCCTTCTGGATTTCCGGCCCAAAGAAGAAACGTTATTGCGTCCGGAGGCTGTCGACCAGATGCGCCTCAACCGGGCGACGAATACTCTGGCGGACGCTTGCAATCCGAGCCTCTCGATGGGATTTCCCCGCGCCGGGCTTGTCTCGGAACCCATCAAAATCGTTCAGTCCGCGCGGCTGACCGTGATCTTCTATGAAGCCGGCAACTTCAGCCGCCAGATCCATACCGATGGCCGCGCGCTTCCGAAAGAGTTCGATCTCCCGGCCTTCAACGGTTACTCGGCCGGACGTTGGGAAGGCGACACGCTGGTGGTGGAGACCGCCGGTTTCAATGATAAGACCTGGCTCGACGGTATGCGCCACCCGCATAGCGACGCGCTCCACGTGACGGAGCGCTTCCGGCGGCGCGACTTCGGACACCTCGATTACGAAATCCGTTTTGACGATCCGAAGATGTACACGAGACCCTTCGGTGTGAAGATCCCGCACGAGCTTCAGCCCGACACCGATATCTTCGAGAACTACTGCGAGAACGAAAAGGACTCCAGACACCTTCCCAAGAATTAACATTGGTCGAACGTCTTCAAATCTGCCGACATTTTCATGCGGTGCGTGCCGGCATGTGCTATTTGTTGCACGGTTGCCGCGCGGACCCTTCCTGTGATGAATCCATACTGTTGACGCGGTTATTGATGTAATGGATACTACTCGTAGAAGAGGGGCGCCGACCATGAGAATCACCGCGCTTGCCATTCTTTCTGTATTGGCGTTGGGATTTGCCGCTTCCGCCCAATCGGTGGTTTCCACGCACTCCGGCGTGGTTTATTTTTTTGAAGGCTCGGTCTTTCTGGGAGACCAGCCGCTGGAACAGAGGTTCGGGAGATTTCCAGATGTGGGCGAGGGTGCAACCTTGCGCAGCGAACATGGCAGAGCGGAAGTCCTTCTGACGCCGGGTGTCGTTCTAAGACTCGATGAGAAAAGCGCCATCCGCATGGTCTCGGACAAACTCTCCGACACACGCGTCGAACTACTGGGCGGCTCTGCGATCCTCGAGTCCAGCGAATCCAACGCCGGCACTTCTGTCACGCTGTCCTACAAGGATTGGCAGGTCCGCGTACCCAAGCAGGGAGTGTACCGAATCGACGCGGATCCGGCGCAGGTGCGGGTTTACAAGGGTGAAGCGGAGGTCTCTGCCAGCGGTGAAACGGAAACGGTGCGGGTGCGTGACGGCGAGGTTCTGCCTTTGGCCGCCATTCTTGTAACGGAACGATCGGCGGCTGTGGATGCCGATGCGTTTAAGAGCTGGGCGATGGGCCGGAGCGACGCGATTGCTTCGGACAATGCGATCGCGGCCGGAATCGTAGACGATCCGAGCAAGATCGAGGCATCGGGTTTGGACGGAGGCTTCAGTTATTTCCCGCTAACCGGCGTTCCTTCGCTTGGAATTGTCAATCCTTACGGCCTGAGCTTCTGGAGTCCGTATCAATCCACATTGAGCTCGATCTATCTGCCGATGTACCGATATCGATTCGGATATTTGGGATGGCCCAGCGGCATTCGATATTTTCCGCGCCCCATTGACGCCCCGTCGCGGATTGGTCTGGGGACGGGCTTCCGCAGCGGGATGCCGGTGCATGCACCGTTCACGCCTCTGCCGCACGTGCCACCCGTGTCGGCTCCGCGCGGTCCGGCCTCGCATGCCGGTGTGCATGCAGGACGGCGCTGACCGCGACTCACACTACGGGTTGGGGGCGTAATATCCCAGGCGCCAGTGGACGTTGAGGTTGGGTACGCCCAGCGGTTCGGATACCTTTACGTCGACTTTGCGGTATTTTCCATCCTGGGTCTGGTTCTTGGGCGAATAAGCCAGGACATATTGGTTTCGTAATTCAATACCGATTCGGGCCGCGACACTGGGCAGATCGTTAGGGTCGGTGGCGCTGAAAGCCCGTCCTCCGGTCTGCTCGGCCAATTCAGAAAGCAGACGTGGGCCGGAAACCTCTTCCCTGGTGAGGCCGGGGAGAATCTCCGGCTCAAACACGCCCATCGCGTAGACCTGCACGTCCGCCTCGCGCACGAGGGATTGAATTTCGGCGGCGGAGTACTTGCTGTTGTTATCGCCGCCGTCGGAAACGATCAGGATCGCTTTGCGGGCGTTTTTCGCTTTTTTCATTTCGCGCAGCGCCAACTCGGCGCCATCGAGCATGGCGGTGAGGCCGGCGGGCTGTACGGAGACCAGCTTCTTTTGAATCTCTTCGAACTGGTTGGTGAATCCGCTCAGTAGCTGCGCGCGATCGCCGAATTCGATCAAGAACGCCTCGTCCTGCGAGTTCATTGTTTTCATGAACTGCAACACCGCCTCGCGGGAGATTCGTAGTTTTTCACCCATGCTGCCGCTCGTGTCGAAGACCAGGCCTATTGAAAGCGGTACGTCTTCGCCGGAAAAATTGGCGATCGCTTGCTCGACACCATCTTCGAACAGGTGGAAGTCCTCCTTGTGAAGGCCGAGGACGAAGCGGTTCACCTTGTCTGTGACGGAGGCCGGAATCAGGACTAGGGTTGTGTCTACGTTGAATCGGGGCGTGGGGCCGCCGTTGGGTTGGGCCGCCCCCTTCCCCGATGCGCCCAGGACGATCAGCAAGGCAGCGATCGGGAAGGGGATCCGGGTAAAGCAATACCGCATAACGAGACTCCTGCTACTTGGAAGTTTACCAAGCCGAGGTTCGGCGCAGAAGCCTCGCAGTTGTATGGCTAGCCGCGAGCGGCCCTGACCTGCGGCGGCATGAATTCCACTTCCCGGACGTCTTCGGTCTTGACGCCTTCCCACTTCACGATCTTGAGGTCGAGCACACGGTTCCGTGAAACTACAGGAGAGGAATTCGGTCTGGTAGAAGAGTAACTAACCGTAAATCACTCTTGCGGACTTGACTCAGTGGTGGAGACTCTGTCTCCGGATGACGCCGCGAACCCGTTCTTTGCCGATTGGATCGTGACTTGGTCTGGCCGCCATCGATGTGTTTCCCAGATGCGCTTTGCTGCTCACCATCTGCGAAAAGCTATCGGTCGAAGATACGGCCATTCTTCTGGATTCGGACAAGAGGCTGGTCGCCCTCGGTCAAGCCATCGGCCTGACGGAACTGGCGCGTTATTGCTGGCGCTCGGATACGGTGATCGGGGCGCTCAGGCGGAA
>CAYTJD010000031.1:0-73784 GCA_964438005.1 uncultured Solibacteraceae bacterium
GGCTGCCAGACTCCGGAAAGGTCCGGCTTGCCATTCGGCGCCCGCGGCGCCTTGGCGGCCAGGTTCGGTTTACCGTCCCGCGTCCGTGGCGTGCCGGGTGTGGGATAGTGTAGCCACTGCGCATGGCTGACCGCCGGTTCACAGAACAGAACCATCAAAGCTAGACATCTCCGCCTCATAGTGTTCGCCTTCGAATGATAAAGAGTTTTGTCTGCGAGAGCAAATTGGCCGGGCCGCCAGAGTGCGGTGAAACTGCCGCATGAGTATTTTGACCATGCGCGAAACAGTGTGAGAGAATTCGTCCACTGTGAAATACCAATACCGCGTGATGGGCCTGCTCTCCCTGCTTTGTGTCATCACGTATCTGGACCGGGTCTGCATCTCGGTGGCGGGTCCCCGGATGCAGGAACAGCTGCACCTGAGTCCTTCGGCGTGGGGCTGGGTTACGAGCGTGTTCTTTCTGTCCTACGGCGCGTTCGAGATTCCGTCGGGCGCCTTAGGTGACCGGATCGGCCCGAGAAAAGTTCTCACCCGGGTGGTGCTCTGGTGGTCGGTCTTCACCTCGCTGACCGGCGCGGTCTCGAACTTTTTCGTGCTGTTGTTAACGCGCTTTTGCTTTGGCGCGGGCGAGGCGGGAGCCTATCCCAATGCCGTGACCGCAATCGGACGATGGATTCCCGTCCGAAAGCGCGGCCGTGCCTGCGGCTTCATGAACCTGTCGAGCCAGTTGGGCGGCGCCCTGGCGCCGCTCCTGGTGGTGCCGATTCAAGCGCGCTACGGCTGGCGTGCTTCCTTCTTCTGCTTCGGTTTCCTGGGCCTGGTCTGGGCTGCCGTTTGGTACAGCTGGTTTCGAGACACGCCGATGGACAAACCGGGAGTCAGCATCGCGGAGAAAGAGGAAATCGGCGCGGCCGCGCGCAATCTGCGCCATGCCGTGGTTTGGTCTGTCCCGCTCAAGAGCGGAAACCTCTGGCGGCTCATGGCATTAACGGCTTGTTACTGCCACCCTCTGTTTTTCTTCCAGAGTTGGCTGCCCACCTATATGGTCAAAGGCCGCGGGTTCGCCGAGGGCGCCTTGTGGCTCTCGGCGCTGCCATTTGTCATGGGGGTCTGCGGGAATTGGCTCGGCGGCGCCGCGAGCGACCGCCTGGTCCGCCGATTCGGTTTGAAAGCAGGGCGGCGGACTGCGGGCGCAGCCGGACAAGGCAGCGCCGCCGTACTGTTGGCCGCCGCCATCGGGACCAACAACCGGGAAGCGGCAGTGGTTTTGCTGTCTCTGGTCTACGGCGCCATCGCTTTTCAGCAGACCAGTGTATTCGCTGTCTGTCTGGACATCGGTCAAGGCAACGCCGGCACCGTGACGGGGTTTATGCAGACCGCCGGGCAGCTCGCGGGCTGGATTTCGACCATCTCGTTTGGATATTTGGTGGAATGGTTCGGGAACTACAACTCGCCTCTGATTCCGATGGTGGCCTTGCTCTCCGCAGGTGCGATCCTGTGGCTCCGGTTCGATGCGGGGCGCCGCGTTTTCGCGGATCCACCCGCCGTGGGCCAAGTCGCGGCCGTGAGGCTAGCCGGCGCGGTTTCGGCCGAAACGTAATTGCCGAACGAATCTAACCTTCGACCGCCGAGGCGCGCTTACTTGCGGAAGAGCGAGTTGAATAAGGAACTCCTGGGGACCCTTGCGGGCCGTGCACATCGGAAAATAACCAGGCCTTCGAGTTAGGAGCCCACCGCCGGCGGGATTTAATAAGGGTATCAGCCATGTTCCCGTAAGTGTGCGAAGAGTGCTTCTCCCGCCTCATGCCAATTCGCTCGGGCCGCTTCCGGGCTCATCCTGGGGAGCGGGCCTTCCGATCGTTCGAGTGCGCCAACAACAGTCGTGGCCACCAAAAGAGCCTCGGAAAGCCGTTCTCTCTCGCTACAGAGTTTAGCGTTCCCCGGCTCTGGCGGCATGGAATCGGAAATATAAGCGCCTTCCGGCGGCCAGTCAACACGCGAGGGGATACACGGGATCCACTGTCCCGGCCTCGCAAATTATTCTTAGCTCTAACAAAACAAAGCTCGAACCTCGCCTATCCGCCCATCTCTCACCCTGTCCGCCCGGCCCCCGCGCGAGACAATAAAGTCAGGAGAAAGGTTAGGAATGTCGCAGCAGGAACTCGGTTCCGAGTGGATCCAATCGGAACTCCGAAGATAAACTCTTTCATTTCAATAAAGCCTTTCGTTTTTCCGATTGGATCCACTCGAAAATCCACATGGATAACCAAAAACACATCGACCTCGGCTCCTGGACCGGTCTCCAGAAGGCGTTCGCCACCGTTGCAGGCAGTTGTTCGGCTGCTCGCGCTCAATGTCTCAAGCAGGTCCGCGAGTCCGGCATGCTCGACGACATCGGCCTCACCTGGGACGAGTTCTGCAAGGACTACGCCGGCCTCAGCCGCCCCCACGCCGATAGCCTCATCCGCCAATACGACCAGTTCGGTGACGCGTACTTCCGTCTCTCCGAAATCGCGCGCGTCTCCTCCAAAACTTTCCAACAGATCGCCGCGCGCGTCGATGCCGATGCCATCGAAATCGCCGGCGAGAAAGTAGCGCTCACACCCGAAAATGCGCCCCGTATCCGCGCCGCCATTCAGACCCTCCGCGAACAGGTCCGCCGGCCGCCCGTCCCGGCACGCCCGCCCGCCGGCGTCATCGAATTACAGGTCCGCGTCGAAGCCGTCGCCGCCGATGTCGCCAGGGCCGTCCACGCTCTGGATCCCGCTCTGCGGGAGGATGCCGGGCGCGCCGGCCTCCGCACACTCGCCCTCTCGGCGATGAACCGCTTCCGCGCCCTCGCGCGTCAGCTCGATGCCGCCTGAACCCCAGTTCGGTTTGCCAGGATCAAGCGCTGCCTGTTCAACGGATTCCCTTGCGGTTCGTGAAAGGAGGCGCCTCCCGGCGGCATAATCCCCGTAGGAGGTCTATGAAGCGCCTGGTTGTCCCGTTCTTGTGCGCCGCCGCTGCGCTCACTGCCGCCGGCGATCCCGTCGCCCAGGGCCTGAATCAGTTCGGTGTCGGCTGCTACCGCCAGCTCGCCGGTAGCGGCAACCTGATCTTCTCTCCGTTTAGCATCTCGGATGTGCTCTCGATGGCTCTTGCCGGCGCGCGCGGCGGCACCGCCGCCGAGATCGCCTCGGTGCTGCGCCAGCAGTATCCCGACCCGCAATATGCCGGGGCCCTCGCCGCTCTCACCAGCCAGCTTCGCAACCAGGCCAACAGCGGCGGCAACGCCTTTTTGAATGCCAACGGTCTATGGGTGCAGAGCGGCTTCCGGCTCGAGCCGGACTTCCAGCACACCCTGGAGATGGTCTACGGCGCTCCCCTAACGCCCCTGGATTTTGCCCGGAATCTGGAAAGCGCCCGCGCCGCCATCAACTCCTGGACCGGCCGCCAGACCAAGGGCAAGATCCACGAGCTGTTCGCCGCCGGCTCCCTCGACACACGTACGCGCTTGATTCTGACCAGCGCGACTTATTTCTACGGCAAGTGGGAGCGCCCGTTCTTGACGCGAAGCACGCAGCCCGCGCCCTTCAAACTGGGCCCCGGCCGCAAAGTGTCGAGCCCGTTTATGAACCAGACCGGCCGATTCGACTATGGAGAAACACCCACCTTGCAAATTTTGCAGATGCGCTACGCCGGCACTGGTTTGGCTTGGGACATCCTCTTACCGAAATCGGAAGACGGCCTTCCGGATCTTGAAAAATTGTTAACATCCGATAACTTGGCGGCATGGCTGGGTGAAATGTCGGGCCAGACGGTTCAGGTGACGGTCCCGAAATTTCGCGCCGAAGCCCGGTTCTCCATGCGTGAAGTGCTCTCGCGAATGGGCATGCCGAGCGCCTTCGGAGCCGCTGATTTTTCCGGGATCGCCGGGCGCCGCGATCTCGCCCTCTCGGACGTGATACACAATGCGTTCGTGGATGTCGCCGAGGAAGGAACCGAAGCCGCGGCTGCTACCGGCGCTGCTGCCGTCCTGGTCAGCGCTGTTCTTCCGGACAAACCGGTCCTGTTCCGCGCCGACCACCCCTTCGTATTTGTGATTCGGGATACGCGCAGCGGTCTTATTCTCTTCGCCGGACGGCTCACCAACCCCGTTTTATGAAGCGGTGGTTTGGCACGTTGTGTGCTCTATGTAAGGCAACATCGGAGGAAGGCCCCATGGTAGTTGCAGCTGGTCTCGCGGTCTTAGTAGTGGTTGGATTGCTCTTATCGATGGTGCAGACTCCGCCCCAGATTGGCCGGTAGCGACACACCTGTGTGTCCCTTCGTTCCAGCTTAGCGGGCAACAGGCTCGGGAGATTTCCGGAGCGGCGGCGCCGCGGCAGTTTTCTTGGATTTTCCTACCCAGAGGCGGTATCCCAGCAGGACCGCCGCGAAGAACCCATACAGAATCGGATCGCGCACGTCGGACTTCACCGACCAGTAGTAGTGGATCACGCCGGCCACGATCGCCACATAAATTAACTGGTGTAACCGCTGCCAGCGCTTGCCGCCGAGACGGCGGATCCAGCCCGTGGTGGAGGTTATCGCCAGCGCCGTCAGAATCACGAACGCCGTGAAGCCCACCGTGATGTAGGTGCGCTTTCCGATATCCGTCAAGATTTCGCGCCAGTCAAAAAATTTGTCGATCACCAGGTACGTGAGAAAGTGCAGCGATGCGTAAAAGAACGCGAACAGCCCGATCATGCGGCGATACTGGATCAGCTGCGGCCGTTTGAGTATTTTGCGCGCCGGCGTAACGCACAGAGTGATCACGACCAGGCGCAGAGTCCAATCGCCCGTGTAGTGCGTGACGAACTCGATCGGGTTCGCCGACAGGCGGTGGTTGTACACGCGCCAGAGCAGCCAGAACAGCGGCGCCAGGCCGAGCGCGAAAACGACGACCTTGCTCCAGCGCCGCTTCCCCATGGTTAGTAATACTTGATCAGGTCCATCCCGGTATACATGCTCGCGACCTGGTCGCCGTAGCCGTTGAACATCAGAGTATCGCGCCGTCCGAATTCACCGAGACGCCGCTCCTTGGCCTGGCTCCAGCGCGGATGCGACCGGTTCGGATTCACGTTGGAATAGAAGCCATACTCGTTGGCCGCGTATTCGTTCCAGGTGGCCGCGGGCTGACCGCCGACGAACTTGATTTTCACAATCGACTTGATGCTCTTGAAGCCGTACTTCCACGGAATCACCAGGCGGACCGGCGCGCCGTCCTGCGGGGGCAGCGTCGTGCCGTACATGCCGACGGTCAGCAGCGTGAGCGGGTGCATGGCTTCATCCAGGCGCAGTCCTTCCACGTAGGGCAGCGGGATGCCGGCCTGCAGCGGCGATAACATTTGCTTGGGATCGTAAAGTGTTTCGAACGCCACGAACTTCGCTTTCGAGGTTGGCTCCGCCTGCTTCAGCAGCGTGCTCAGCGAGTAGCCGATCCACGGCACGACAATCGACCACGCTTCCACGCAGCGATGCCGGTAGATCCGCTCTTCGAGCGGCGCCACCTTCATAATTTCTTCGATGCTGATCTTGCGCGGCTTGGCGCATTCGCCTTCGATCGACACCGTCCACGGCGTAGTCTTGAAGTTGCGCGCACGGACTTGGGGCTCGTCCTTGCCCGTACCGAATTCGTAGTAGTTGTTGTAGCTGGTGACGTCTTCTTCGGAGTTGACCTTCTCCCCGCTCGTGCTTAGGGGACTCTTCACGGTCTGGAGTTTGGTGGTGGCTGCCAAGGCGCGCCGCGACGGCGACAGCAGTTCGTTGCCGGCCAGGAATGCGGCCGGAACGCCCGCCAGAAACTTGCGGCGGTTCAAATACAGCGACTTCGGCGTTACGTCGGAGCAACGGAGGTCTGGAGAGTTCTTGATCAGCATGACAGCACTCCTATATCCTCTGAGAGTTCAAAATATTCCCTGGTTGATCATTTTATCAGTTTCGGGCCTCTCCCTCGCCCTTTCCGCCCAAGCGTTACAATATGAAAGCGTTATGAATTCACCTCGGCGCGAATTTCTGCGGACGCTGGCCGGCGGAGCCGCCGCGCTGCGATTGCCGCTCGCCGCTCGCGCCGATTCTGGTCCCGCCCTGTCCCAACTCACTGACCGGGTAACGCTGATTACCGGTGCGGGCAACAATATTGTCGCCCTCGCGGGCGACGCCGGCAGCCTGCTGGTGGATTGCGGCGACGCCGCGCACGGGCAGGATGTTCTCAAGCTTGCCGGTACTATCAAGACCGTGCTCAACACGCACTGGCACCTGGAATCCACCGGAGCGAATGATGCGATGGCAAAGGCCGGCGCCAAGCTGGTCTCGCACGTCAACACCGAGCTGTGGATGACCCAGGAGATTCCGCACGATTGGGAAAAGAAGATCTACCCGCCGCGCGCCAGGCAAGCGCTACCCACGGAAACGTTCTATACCCCCGGCAAGACTACGTTCGGCGGCGAGTCCGTGGAGTACGGCCTCATGCCGATGGCGCACACCGACGGCGATATTTACGTCTACTTCCGGCAGTCGAACATCTTGATGGCTGGCGATGCGGTGCAACCGGGCCGGCTTCCGATTCTGGACTGGCGCTGCGACGGCTGGATCGGCGGCATGCAGGAGGCGCACCGCACCCTGCTCGCTCTCGCCAACGACACGACCAGGATCGTGCCGGGCAGCGGGCCGGTCATGAACAAGGCCGATCTGCAGGCCAATCTCGACACCGTGACGAAAATCCGCGAACACCTGGTCAGACTGATGAAGATGGGCATGGGCGCCAAGGACATGATCGAAGCGAAGGCGATGAAGGATTTCCAGTTGGCCGGCGATCCCGATACCTTCCTGTACATCACCTACCGGGGCCTGTGGGCCCACGCCCGGGAACTGGGCGGGATTGTGTAATCGTATGCCGCGCACAATTGCCATTCTGTTGGTCTGCCTTCTGATGTCCGGTCTGGCTGACGCCAAGTCGCGCCGCAAGAAGTCCGCGACGTCGGCCGATTTTTCCTATTACATGCTGGTCCTTTCCTACGCGCCCGATTTTTGCGACCAGCCGCAAGGCAACAAGGATCCGCGGGAATGCGGCGCCGGCCGGCGCATCGGCTTCGTCGTGCACGGCCTTTGGCCGCAGGGCGAAACCACGCGCGGGCCCGAATCGTGCGGTCCGGCCAGCCCCGTCTCTCAAGCCATCATCCAGGCGACCTTGCCCTATATTCCGACCCAGTCGCTGATCCAGCATGAGTGGGCGACGCACGGCACGTGCAGCGGACTCAGCGCCGCCGATTACTTTGCCGCGTTGCGCAAGGCGCGGGACTCGGTCATGCTGCCTCCCGATTTGAATCAACCAGCCCAGAAGCAGCAGTTCAGCCCCGCGCAGATCGAATCGAAAGTCGCCGCCGCCAATACCACGTTTCCCAATACGGCGTTTCGCACGTCCTGTTATCAGGACCGCGAACTGCAGGAAGTCCGGGTCTGTCTGAACAAAGATCTGTCGCCGCGCGCTTGCGGGCCGAGCGCCGGCGAGTGTTCCGCCGCGTCCGTCACTCTCCTGCCCGTGCGCTAGTCCGGCTCCCCCGCACTTCCAGCCGGGGCGCCAGGGAATTAAGTAACAAACAAAGCCTTGTGAACGGACCCTGGTTGTGATACTGTCCCAACCACTAAGGGTGAGTATTAGGAGGGTTCATGCGCCTTTTCGTGGACCACCTTATCGGTTCGGGTACGCCGGGGCATCGCCCGGTGCATCTTATTTTCGCCCCTCTCTCACCGGCACTATTATCTTTGTCCGGAATCCGAAAGACTGTCTCAGTCAGTGAACAAGTCAAATTCGGGCCTGTGCCGGTCGCGCTGTGCGACCGGTTCGATCTCGCTTGTGGTCTTTAGCAGATAAGGAGGGAGAGCTGCATGTCTCGATTCTTTCCGGTACTCGCGATGAGTGTCATCACAGTTCCATTCGTGTATGCCCAGGTGAATACGGGGACCATTTCCGGCATTGTCGAAGACGCATCGGGCGCGGCCATCGCCGGGGCCGCCATCACCGTGCGGCATATTGATACGGGAACCTCCCGAAGCCTGGTGGCTGACTCGGGCGGCCGCTACACAGCCCCCGACTTGCCCGTGGGAAATTACGAGGTGGAAGCCCAGCACATGGGTTTTCAGACCGAGGTCCGAAGCGGCATCAACCTGACGGTGGGCCGCGAGGCCGTGGTAAACCTCTCATTAAAAGTGGGACAGCTTTCCGAGAGAATCCTGGTCACCGGAGAAGCGCCCATTGTGGAGGCAACCACGTCTGCCATGAGCGCACTGGTGGACGAAAGAACGATTCGGGATCTGCCGCTGAACGGCAGAAGCTACGACCAGCTGGCCTTGCTACAGCCGGGAGTTATAAGCATGGGGGCCGGGCAGGCGAGCGCTGCCTTCGACTTCGGCACGGGTACGCGATTCAGCGTTACCGGAAGCCGGCCCTATGCGAACAGCTTCCTGCTGGATGGAACCGATATCAACGACCACGCCAACGGCACGCCCGGCGGGTCGGCAGGCACGAATCTCGGAGTGGACGGGATCCAGGAATTCAAGATCAACACGAGCGTGTCGCCGGCGGAATACGGGCGGTCTTCCGGAGGCGTCATCTCGGCGGTCACCCGGCCGGGCACGAACAATCTGCACGGCGCGGGGTTTGAGTTTCTCCGCAACAACGATTTGGATTCTCTGGGGTATTTCGATGACAAGAGCCACGGCGGAACCGGCTCCATCGCCCCGTTCCGGCGCAACCAGTTTGGCGGCGCCTTGGGAGGCCCGATCAAGAAAGATCAAACCTTCTTCTTCGGAACTTACGAAGGACTGAGGCAGGGCAACGGAACCAACATAGGACCCGAAGTGCCGACGGCGGCCACCTTGCAGGGAATGCTGCCCCTGAACATCGTTCCGACGTCCGGACAACTGGGGAACGAACAGAGATTCTGCGCGGTGATCGCCAACAACCTCTGCAAGATTAACGTGGACCCCGCGGTGAAACCGTACCTGGATCTGTTCCAGGGCGCGACTCCGGGGCTGCCCACCTCCGACCTTGGCGACGGCACGGGAATCTTCTTTGCCGCGCCTCTCCAGGTGACCAATGAAGACTACTTCATGACCCGCGTCGATCATGCGCTGAGCGCGAAAACAAGACTCTTCGTTCGCTACAGCTTTGATAACGATTCCAACGTGATCCCCAACGTCAACGGAAGTTCCATCGCAAATGAGCAGGACGTCTCGCGCCGGCAGTATTCCACGATTCAGATGACCAACGTCCTGCGGCCCACGTTCGTGAATTCTTTCCGCGTCGCCTACAATCGGACCTACCAGAATTTTGATGACGTAGTGACCGACCCGCGGGCCGCGAATTTGAACTTTCTCGACGGCCAGCACATCGGGACGATCTCTTTCGGCGGACAGGGTCTTTCCACCAGTCCCCTGAATTTCATCGGGGTCGACAACGGCGCGCCCCGGATCTACTGGTACAACCTGTTCCAGGCAGGTGACGATCTGACGTATGTCAAGGGAAGGCACAACATCAAATTCGGCGTGAATGTTGAGCGCATTGACGACAACGAGATCAGTTCCGGTAACAGCCGCGGCGACTACACATTTCTCGACATTCCGAGCTTCCTGGCCAACGTGCCGATTCGTTTTGACGCTCCGCCGGCGAACGCCGCCGACGCGTACCGCGGCCTTCGGGAAACGTTGTTCGGCGCGTATGTGATGGACGACATCAAAGTGAACCAGCGCCTCACCCTGAATCTCGGCTTGCGCTACGAATTCCTCACTGATCCCAAAGAGGTGAACGGAAAGATGGCGGATCTGTTAAACCTGACCGATCCAGCGCCGACGGTCCTCAAGGACCATTTCTTCGGGATCACGAAAAAGGACTTCGAGCCGCGTGTCGGTCTGGCGTGGCAGCTCAACGGAAGGGGAACCACGGTCGTGCGCGCGGGTTTCGGCCTCTTGCACGACCATATCTTCCCCTATGCGTTCGCTACCGCTTCCTCGGGGATCCCTCCGTTCTTCCGGACACTCAGCGATTTGCAGGGCCCGGCGAACCAGCCGGTGTTCCCCCGTGATACGAACCTGCTCAACGGCGCGCCGCCGCCGCTGCAGTTCGGAAGCTGGTTGGCCAGCAACAAAGAGCCGAGTAAGGTCCAATACAACCTCACATTGCAGCAGCAGATCATGAAGGATACGGTGCTGGAGACAGCCTTCATCGGCTCCGAAAATCATCATTTGCAAAGGAACGGAGAATGGAATACGCCGGTGCCGATCAGCCCCGGAGTATTCCCCGCCGTATTCAACCAGGCCAATCGCATCAATCCGGCCTTTGGCTCCCTTACCGTGTCGCGATGGGATTCCAACGCCGTCTACGACGCGTTGCAGATCTCCCTGCGCCGCCGCTCTGCGAGCGGGCTGCAATACCAGGTGTTCTACACGTTCTCCAAATCGATCGACCAGAAGTCTACGCTCGCCGGCGGGGAATCGCGCCAGGAGCCGAACACGGTGCTCGATTTCCAGAACCGCAACGCGGACCGGGGGCTTTCCGCCTTCGATGCCAGACACAATTTTGTCCTCTCGACCACCTATCCGCTGCCGTTCCACATCCGGCAGAAGGCGCTGGGAGGAATCTTCGGCGGTTGGACGATCAACGGCATTGGCACGTTCCGCTCCGGGGAGCCGATCGACGCGCGCGTGGGACGGAACGTCTCGGCAAACGGCGATCGCTGGTTCCCCGATCGTCCGAACTTGAATCCGGGCTTCAGCAACAACCCCACCTCGGGCGTTTCCGCGGGCTGCAAGATCGGATCAAGGACCATCGCACAGGGTACGCCGTTGGGAACTCCGAGCCTGTGGTATGACCCGTGCGCCTTTTCGACGCCGGCGCCCGGGACCTATGGCAACGTGGGAAGAAACACGATCACCGGGCCCGGACTTCAGGATGTCGATGCTTCGCTCGAAAAGGTCTTCAAACCTACCGAGCGCATCAACGTGCAAGCCCGTGCCGAGGTTTTTAATCTCCTCGATCACGCCAATTTTTGGCTTCCCGGTTTCAACGTCGGTTCGGGAAGCGCCGGTGTCATCACTCGCCTGACCTCGTACCCCGGCGGCCGGGAGATGCAGTTCGGTCTGAAAGTGCTTTTCTGACTCCGGGCCATTTTCGGGGCCGTTATTCCGAAGCGCGATTTACTACAGTCGTAGCCCCAAAGAGCCGTTGCTGCGGGCACACCACAGGATGGTATCGTGGCGTCAGCAGTGACGGCTTCCTTGTACGAACTCCAGTGACTGCCTCAGTTTAAAAAACAGTTGTCCGGTTGATGAAGATTCTCCTTCTCGCCTTCTTTCTGGCTGGCCTGCCGGCGCGCGCCGACGATAGTCCGCCGTCCGTCCATCTGTATACCGATTTTCAGCAGCCTCCGCCGCGTGCCGTACGGGTTTTCCTCCAGGATGAAGTGGCCAGGATCATGGCGCCCATAGGTCTCGTCTTCCAGTGGAGTTCGATGTCCGAGAATCGGGGCAACGAACTCTCCGTAAAGGTGGCGGTCATTCGCTTTACCGGCGCCTGCGACACGACGCCCACAGCGACACAACCGGTGCACTCCACCGCGCTGGGTTGGACTTATATGGACGAGGGGACGGTTCTTCCGTTCAGTACGATCGGCTGCGATGAAATCCGAGCCTTCCTGCGATCCGATCTCTTTGCCAGGCCGAAGGAAGAACGCGAAGAGTCCCTGGGCCGGGCGATCGGCCGCGTCGTGGCGCACGAGTTGTATCACATTTTCGTGAACACCACGCGTCACGGCTCGCACGGCGTAGCGAAATCGTATTACAGCCCACAGGAGTTGCTGTCGAAACAGTTCCAGTTTGAGCAAAAGGAAAGTATCGAGTTGCGCCGGTCCTGGTCCGACGTTGCGACGGGCGGAATGTAGTTTCCGCTTGCAGCCTGACCTCCGCTGGCTCCCCTTGTCGAACGTGTGCGGAAGACGACAAACGCCCTGAGAAAACGATTGATCGGAGCCGGTCGAAGTGATGCAATCGAGGGAGGAGTTCAACTATGGCAACCAAAGCGAAACCAATTCCAGACAACTATCGGACTGTCACGCCATACCTGGTGGTCGACAATGCCAAAGCGGCAATTGAGTTTTATCGGAGAGCATTCGGTGCCAAAGAAGTCATGAAAATGGACGGGCCCGGCGGCAAAATCGCCCATGCTGAGTTGAAAATCGGAGATTCGATGATCATGATCTCCGATGAAATGCCGGGCAGCGGCGCGCGGGCGCCGCATTCATTGAACGGAACCACGGCCAGCGTCTTCCTGTATCTGGAAGACGTTGACTCGACCTTCAAGCAAGCGGTTGCCGCCGGAGCCAAAGTGGATGCGCAGCCGGCCGACATGTTCTGGGGGGACCGGTACGGCAAACTCACCGATCCGTTCGGCCACCTCTGGTCGCTGGCAACGCACAAAGAAGATGTGGCGCCGCAGGAAATGGAGCGCCGCATGCGCGAAGCCGCGGCGAAAATGGGTCAGCAGACGCATTCCGCCGGCTGATTCGGGCGCCGTCGAGACGGGGCGGCTCGCACACAGGCGGGCCGCCGGCGTTTACTCAATCGACAGCAGACCAGGGCGGCGTGCTGGTGAGAGGGTAGCGACTCGATCCGTTCCGAGAAAATCCCGTGGCGGGACGCCGCCGTTGGAGGTCGTGAGCTTTCGGCGGAGCTGCGCAGGATCTCTCTAATGCTGAACCGTCAGGATCGTGTTTGGAGACTGCGTACCGTTCACGGTAGCGACAACAGAATAGTCACCGTCCGTCATCGACGCCGGGATCTGGATCGCAATCTGGTACAACGCCGCGTAGCTGCTCAGAACCGCCCCGAACACGGGTACAGGGGTTGCGCCTAGCGTGACAGTGACGGGAGTCTGTGTCGGGGGCGCCTGCACCGTTGGCTCCTGCCCGGCAGGCACAGCAGGATTCGTTGGCCCGAAGCCTGTGCCCCAAAGCGTGATGACTTCGCCCGGCTTCGCCGGAACCGTCGTCAATCCCGAAAGGGTGCCGTTCTTGGCGGCAATGCTGTAGTCCCCGTGCGTGGCGACAGGCTGATTGCCCGGCCAGAGAAAGAAGGCCGGACTGTAGAGTTGCGAGTTCGTCCCGAAGGGGGTGCTCGTGACGCCGCCGCCGGTCACCACCACTTGGACGGGCCCGTTCCCCAGATCCGGAGCCTGTACGTTGATCTGCCCGGGCGAGACGGCGTAGATATAGGCGGGTTTGCCACCCATAGTGACGCGAATGCCGTCCAATTGTTTGGGTAGTTGTCCGTTCGTGATCGACTTGCTCCAATCGTCATAGGGAAGCGGCGTGAAATTCGAACCGTAGATCGAAACGAAGGCTCCGGAAGCGACACCGGGTTGTCCTCCCGCGGCGTTATTGACGCCCGTTACGACCGGAGTTCCCAGAGGGATCGGATCCGCCAGCAGGACGATCGCGTCAAAGGGACCAAGCGTCAGGCTGTCCGTTACGGCCTGACCGTTGTTGACACCGGGTGCCTGTGTCCCCTTGATGCGATGAATACCTGTTCTATGGAAAACGCCCGCCAAATCAGTGGCTGAGAATGTGTGCGGCGTATTGAGCGGGTTTACGAGAACCAGACCGTTCTCAAAATCCCGCCGCCAGGGTCCCGCCCCGCCTTCTAATACGCGAAGGTTGTCGATGGCGATCTTTCCGCCGCCGCCGAAAATCGCGAGGCTGAGAGTCCAGTTGTCCGCTGCCGAGGCGACGGTGAGGGGAAGATTGATCGTGCCTCGATCGCCTTTGGCGATATTTACGGAAATATCTTTGGTGCTGGTACAGGCCTTGTCTCCACACAGAGTGACAGAAAATCCGCCGTCGAGCGTTTCGAGAACCCGGAAATCCAACCGAACGAGATAGGTGTGGCCGGGTGTGAGCTGAATCGCTCCGCGAACAGTGGAGACGGTGACCGTACCAGACTGGGTGTGGTCCGGGTTGCTGAGCACCAGGCTTCCCTGTCCGCTGATGATTTCGTTCGGGTCATTGGAAACGTAAACGGTTCCAGAAGCCGACAGGCTTGCCGGCAGAGGCGGCGCCTCAAAATCTTGTTGAAGCAGGACCGGGCCGCCGGGCGCGAGTTCAGTGGCCGAGGAGAGTGCCTTGCCCAGATAACCTTTGTATCGCCGGTCTTGCACAGCGAGTCCATTGCCATCCACGGTCATCTCGTCGAACCACGCCGGTGGCGCCGCGGGACAGCACAGGCTGTAATGGAAATACCCGTCGTCCAGGAGTGCCGTTCCCATTACCATCCGTGCCCGGGCAATGTCCGCGTCTGACGGCGTGACGAATGTCCCTGTGTAATTGAAGTAGGCTCCGCTATAACCGTTGAAAATATTGATTGCTGGACGGCGCACGTTGGCTTGCATGGCGCGGTAATCATCAAAGACGCGCCGCCAGCCGGCTTCGTCGTAGGTACCATTACCGCTCGGTTCCCAGGCGCAGTTCGTGCACTCCTGGACGAACCCGTTCACATAGGGCGCGAGGGGTACCTGCGGTTCCGGCCCGGTATTTCCCGTCAGCAACTCTGTGTCGCCAACGCGATCGCGTACGCTCTGCAGGACGCTCGTCACGCCACTCCTCATCCACTCGCTAACCGCGGCGGGCGTCTCGTCGCGGATTCCGTTGGCATTATAGTCAGCGTCTAGCGATGGAAACCGGGTTGAAAGATGGGGGTTGATCACGGCGAATAAGTCATCGCTCCAAAAGCCGTCCCAGAGGCCCGACGAAAAGATGTTCCCGGTAATCCAACCGGCCAGGTAACTGTCGTAACTCTGTCCGTTTACAGTCGGGCAATATGGAGTCATATTGAGCATTTGGAACCCGCCACCCGCGTAGAAGACGTAGTTTCCGTGGGAGTCTCTGAGGTACCAGGGATCCGCGATTCCCTGCTGAAATTCGTAGAGCAAATTGACAAACCCGCTGTTTGTAGGTGGAACGAGCGTGACGGACTCTACTCCGCCGCCGGTATGTTCGCTGACTATTGCCGCTGTCGGATTGAGTTGGCGAAGTCTTCGAATGCTATCCATACCGAGCGTCTGTGCGGTGTTATCAAATCCGACGATCACATCGGCGAGCGCCAGGCTGTTTTCGATTTGATCCAGAGTGTAGTAATAGGGCGGCACGCCACCTCTGCCGTCTTTCACAGCGAAGTCCGGGTTGCCCGTGTACCAGGCCCCCAGCCGGGGAAATGGAAGTGAGTCCAGTCCTGACCACGCCGGAGGCGCCGTGGTCTGGACGGTATCTTGCCGGTAGATCGCAATATTGCCGACTATGATCGACACCCCCAGCCCGGCAGTAATATTTAGCGTGTATGAACGAGAGTTGTTAGTCAGGACGCCGGATGAGAATGTGCCCGACGCCGCCGCATTAGCATATAAGGACGGCATATCGATCTTGAGCTGCTGTTGACTCAAATCCGTGGGAAAGAAGGTCGGGAAAAGCAGGTCAGTGTTGGCGCCCCGATTCACAATCCGGTACTGCAGTTCCAAGATGTAGGTAGTATTCGGCGAGAGTGGCCAAACGTCCGGGTTCGTCCCAATACTCGCATTATTACCCGTGTTGTCGAGTCGGATTGATGGTCCGGCGCCGATCATCAACGCCGGATCGGTCACGATCGATGTACCGCCTCCCAGCAGAATGCCCGTTCCCGGGCCGACTGTCTTTCCCTCGGTATAGACCTTGGTGTACTGCACTTCCCAACGCGGCGGATTCACTCCGGTCTGCGCGACCAACAACTGCGTACATATCAGCATAGAGACTGCCGTCAGCAGACTTGGCCGATTCAAACGAGGAAAACGCTCGTGGGCACTGGGCAACATCGTCTGTAACTTTACACCTCCGGTCTTGTTCAAACAGGTTCATACAGCAAACTCGGACCATTTTCGCCGGCCTACGCGCCTGGGCAAAAACGTGGCGGGATTTTGCCTTGGCAATAGCCCGCTTTCCGGGCATTTCAGGATGTCACCCAATCATGAGTGCAGTCGATCCTTTTCGGCCAGGGCAGGACTCATCATATTACGCGGCTGGGGGCGTGGCGAGCCGGGAAAGGGTTTCGCGGTAGTTCCAGGGCATCCACTCCGACGGGCTTCGCTTCAACTCCTCGGCGTGCCGCAGTAGCTCGGTCATATAATCGAACGGATTGGCCCTGTTCAGTTCGCAGGTATGGATCAGACTCATCAACAGATCGCCGACTCTCGCGCCATTCCAGGTCTTGTAGAATGGTGAGTTTTTTCGGTGAAGGATGGCCGGTTCCCGCGCTAATCTGAGGATCCGCATGCTCGTGTCGTCGTTGTGCATCACCTCGCCCAGCGCCGCCTTCTCGGCTATTCTGCTTGCGACGCCTGGTGGAAGCGCAGCAGGGCATCGAGCTGAAGCGGCACGGCGCGGACCTACTGGGGCTGTGCCCATTCCATGACGATCATGAGCCGTCGCTGGTGGTCTCGCCGAAGAAGAACCCGTGGCACTGTCGCGGGGCGTGTGAGGCCGGAGGCTCAGTGATCGATTGGGTGATGCGCAGCCGCGGGGTGAGCTTCCGACAGCGATCGAGTTGCTACGCAACGAGCACCCGCCGCTGGCCGAACCGGCGGGGATCGGCGCCAAGGAAGTCATGAAAATGGACGGGCCCGGCGGCAAAATCGCCCATGCTGAGTGGCCGCCGGAACACATTCGGCGGGCTAATCCGCGCGATGCGCGCAGGCGTTCGCGGGCACACCAGGGCCAGGAGCCGGTCCGCATCGAATTTGTCGTATAATTTGCTGCGGACCGCGTGTCCTGTCGTTTAATCCTTGCGTAGAGGAGAAACTCCCGTGCGAATCGCTTCGATCGTTACTTTGTTGAGTGCCGCGACGCTTTTGAGTGCCCAGCAGCCCGTGGCGAAAGCCTTCAGCAGCGCGGCGGACGTGGAGGCCATGATTGAAAAGGCCAAAAAGGAACGCAAGCCGGATCAGCCGAATTTCATTCAACCGATTCTGCAGGCAGCTCCCTACAATGTAAATCTGGAATACCGGGTGCAAGGAATCGACACCAACCCCAATATTCACGACGTGGAAGCGGAGATCGTGTACGTGGTGGATGGAGCCGGTGTTCTCACCATCGGCGGCGCTTTGAAGGACGAGCGGCGCACCAATGCCACCAATCGCACCGGATCGAAGCTCGAGGGCGGAACACCGCGTCGCATCGCCAAGGGTGATTACGCGATGATTCCGGAAAACACGGCGCACTCGTTCACGCAGGTGGAAGGCCGCCTGGTCATCATGTCCGTGCACATACCGAGGGGCGGCGCGGCGAAATAGAGCCGCGGTCGCGATGAGCGCGAAGCCTGCTCCCCTCTCGCTGACGGAGGCGCGCCGTCTCGCCATCGCTTCGCAGGGATTCGGCGGCCGGCCGCGAACGGCGTCGGTGTCGCACCTGCGCCGGCTGGCGGCACGGCTCCAGGCCTTCCAGATCGACTCGGTGAACGTGCTGATCCGCGCGCATTATGTGCCCGCCTTCGCGCGGCTCGGGCCGTATCGCACCGCAACGCTCGATTCGCTCGCCTACCGCGAGCGCGAACTGTTCGAGTATTGGGGACACGCGGCATGCCTGCTCCCTGTGTCGCTCTATCCTTTGGTGCGGTATCGCATGGAGAAGCATGCCGGGCGAACGCAGGAGTACATGCGGTCGCCGCGCGGCGTTTACATGAAGCAGGTCTATGCGGAAGTGGCCGAGCGTGGACCGATCACCGCGGCCGAACTCTCGAATCCCGGCAAGAGGTCCGGGAGTTGGTGGGGGTGGTGGGGTACGGGCAATGGGAAGGCGACGCTCGAGCACTTGTACGACGCCGGGCTGGTCGCCATCTCCGGGCGCCGCGGCTTTGAGCGGCAGTACGACCTCACCGAGCGCGTCATCCCGCGGGCCGCGCTGGAGGCGCCGGCGCCGCCGCGCGAGGAGGCGATGAAGCAGCTGATCTGTTTGGCAGCGAAGGCCTGCGGTGTGGGGACTGCCAGCGATCTCACCGGATACTTCCACGTCGATACCTGGCGCGATCGAATGCCGGCCGGTCCGCATTGGGCGAGTGCCAAGAATTCGCACCGGCGCCGCGCGGCACCGATTGGGAAGCGGCTGGTAGCGGAACTGGTCGAGGAAGGCCGCCTTCTGGCGGCGCGCGTCGAAGGCTGGAAGGAGCCGGCGTACCTGCATCCGGAGGCGCACGTTCCCCGCAGCGTCGAAGCGCGCGGGTTCGTTACACCCTTCGACTCGCTGGTGTGGGAGCGGAGCCGCGTCGAGCGGCTGTTTGGGATGAAGTACACCATCGAAATGTATACGCCGCCGTCCAAGCGCGTGTACGGCTACTACGTGTGCCCGTTCCTGGCGGGCGATACGCTGGTTGCCCGGTGCGATCTCAAGGCTGACCGCACGCGTAAGACCCTGATGGTGAAGAGCGCCTTCCTCGAGCCCAGCCAGCCGGCGCGGCGGGTGGTTGCCGATCTCGCCGGCGCGCTCCGCGAAATGCAGAAGTGGCTGGAACTGGATCAGATCGAAGTCGGCCGGCGCGGCGATCTCGCCGCGATACTACGCCGAAGTACACGATAGAAGAACCGGCGGCTTTAGAATTTCGAGTGCCGGGAAAAGGCGTAGCTCAGCCTTCCCTCACCTTTTGGACGCCCGCTTTCACGTTAGTTCTGATCTTCATGGCTGTTCTCCTTCAAATAAAACTGCGTCCGGCCCTTTAGGTTTCCTTGGGGTTCTCGTTGCTACCGCTGGTACCCGCCTTCAAATTGGTTCTGACCTTCATCGTCTTTCTCCTTTCGGGTCTGGATCAAGCACGCGGTGTGCCATGCGAGAAGACTACCTTGCACCCTGTGGGCTCGCTGGGATCTTCTTGTGCGGCTAGGGGATACGGTTGCCCCGCGATCCGCGTTACGCCTCGTTTGCAAACGCCCTGGTTACTGCCCATGAACCGATCGGTTCATACCGGTGCTTCAAAATCAAGCCGCTCGACCCATTGCGGGGTTGCAGCGCCGAGGGTACACTTAGCTGATTCTTTTGTGGGTAGCGCATTTACTCGATCGATGGGTTCCCTGGACCAGGATGGATACCGGGGATCACTGTGGCTGCTGGCGGGGGCGGTGGTGTTGTTGGGGGCCTGGCTGGCGTGGTTTTTTGGGTCGCGAGTCGAACGCTACGAAGTAACCGACAGGGCGCGGCTGGAAGTGGACCGCGCCGCCCACGTAGTCCAGGCGCCGGTAGCGGGGCGGGTTCTGGTCAACCGTATGGAACTGGGGCGCGCCGTGACCGCGGGCGAAGTGCTGATTGAGCTGGATGCGGGCCCGCTGAACCTGCAACAACGCGAGGAGCGCGCCCGGCTGAGCGGGCTGGAGCCGCAACTCGAGGCCGAGCGCAGCGAAGTGGCTTCGCTGGAGAAAGCGCAGGCGGCCGACAGCGATGCCACCAACGCCGCGCAGGCGGTGGCGGAAGCGCAGGTTCGCGAGGGCGCCGCGCTGGCCGATCTGGCGGCCGCCGAAGCGCAACGCGACGAGCAGTTGCGTACCGAAGGGCTGGCGGCGGCGCGCGACGCCGCGCGGTCGAAGGCCGAGGCGCAAAGCCGGAGCGCGGGCATCGAAAGCCTGCGGCTTTCGGTCAGCCGGCTGGAGCGTGAGCGCATCAAGAACGGCACCGACCGGGAAGCCAACATCCGCCACCTGCACGGCGACATCGCGCGGCTGGAAGGGGATCGGGCGACGGCCATTCGCACTGTCGAGCGGCTGGAGTACGAGATTGAACGGCGCAAGATCCGCGCCCCGGTTTCGGGGCGGTTGGGAGACGTGCCGGAACTGCGAGTGGGCTCCTATCTGGACGAAGGCGACAAGCTGGGGACGATCGTGCCCGAGGGACGGCTGCGCATCGTCGCCGATTTTCTACCACCGGCAGCGGTGGGCCGCATCCGTCCCGGCCAGACGGCGCGCATGCGCCTGGACGGTTTCCCGTGGGCTCAGTACGGGACGATCCGCGCCACCGTGGAAACCGTTGCCGAAGAGGTGCGCGACGGCCGCGTGCGCGTGGAGCTCGCAGTGGCTGCCGCTCCGTCCTCACGCCTTCCGTTGCAGCACGGACTTCCCGGCTCGGTAGAGGTTTTGGTGGAGCGTGCGGCGCCGGCGACGCTGGCGCTGCGGGCCGCCGGGCAGTTTCTCGCCTCACCCAAAAGTGTATTCGCGGCTCCGGGGCCGGCTCGATGAAAGGCCGCTGCCGCTATTTTGCTCCAGAAGTGATCCAGTCTTCGGCGATGGATTGCGGCCCGGCCTCGCTGAAGTGCCTACTGGAAGGCTTCGGCGTTTCGGTCAGCTATGGGCGCTTGCGCGAGGCCTGCCAGACCGACGTCGATGGCACCTCGATCGACACGCTGGAAGACGTGGCGGTACGGTTGGGTCTGGACGCGGAACAGATCATGGTGCCGCTGGACCACGTGCTGCTCAGCGAAGCCGCTGTGCTGCCGGCCCTCATCGTGGTGCGGCTGCCCAACGGGTTTACGCATTTCGTGGTGGCCTGGCGCCGCCATGGTCCGCTGGTGCAGGTGATGGATCCGGGTACGGGCCGCCGCTGGGAGGCGGCCGCGCGATTCCTGGAGGAAATTTACGTTCACACCAACGAAGTCGATGCCGCCGGGTGGCGAGAGTGGGCAGGCGGAGAAGAATTCCAGTCGGCGTTGCGCGCGCGGCTGGTGCGCCTGGGCATCCCGCGGCAGAGGGCGCAAATCCTGTTGGAAACAGCCTTGGCTGAACCGGGATGGGAAGCACTTGGCGCGCTGGACGCGGCCACGCGCCTGACCAGCTCCGTGGTGCGCGCGGGCGCGGTGCGCCGCGGCAGCGAGGCCACGCGCATGCTGGGCCGATTGTTTGGCGAGGCCCGGGAGCAGGCGGATTTGGCGCGTCCGGCGGTGCCGGCCGATTACTGGTCTGTCCGTCCCGCGGCGGGGCCCGGACGGCTGTGGCTCAAGGGCGCGGTGATGATCAGCGCGCGCGGGCGCGCGCCCGCCCGGGAGCTGACTCCGGAGCTGGAAGCGGCGTTGAAGGAACCGCCGCGCCGCCCCGGCCTGGAGCTGATCCGATTGTTGCGGGCCGACGGACTGTTCACCCCGCCGGCGCTGGCCGGCATCCTGGCAGTGGCGGCGGGAGGAACGCTTTTGGAGGCCGTTTTATTTCGCGGCTTATTTGATCTCGGCCGCGATCTGGGTTTGGCGGGGCAGCGCCTGGCGGCGGTTGCCGCCACGGCGATTTTCATTGCGGCGCTGCTGTTGGTGGAGTTTCCCCTGGCGGCCGCGTTGCTGCGGTTGGGCCGCCATCTGGAAACCCGCCTGCGGGCGGCGTTCCTCGAAAAGATCCCGAGGCTGGGAGACCGGTATTTCCAGAGCCGGTTGAAATCCGACATGGCGGAACGCAGTCATACAATCCATCAGATCCGCCATCTGCCCGACCTCGGCAGCCAGTTGCTGCGCTCGATGTTCGAGCTGCTGTTGACGCTGGCTGGGGTCATCTGGCTGGATCCGGCGGCGGCGCCGCTGGCGGGCGCAGCTGTGGCCATTTCCCTGCTCACGCCGCTGCTGCTACAACCGTTGCTCGCGGAGCGCGATCTGCGGGTTCACAGTCACCTGGGGACGCTCAGCCGGTATTATCTCGATGCCTTTCTCGGCCTGGCGCCGCTCCGGGCACACGGGGGGGAGCAGTCGCTGCGAGCCGAGCATCAAAGCGTGCTGGGCGAATGGAGGCGCGCGGCGTTCGCGCTGCAGCGGACCGCAGTGGGCATCGAGGCTGTGCAGTTACTGACCGCGTTCGGTCTTTCGGTCTGGCTGCTGATGAATCACCTAGCGCGCAGCGGCGAAGGCGGCGCGATGCTTTTGCTGATCTACTGGGTACTCAACCTGCCCGCGCTGGGCCAGGAAGTGGCCGAAGTGGCATGGCAATATCCCACGTTTCGCAACTCGACGCTGCGCCTGCTCGAGCCGCTGGGCGCGCTGGAAGAAGATACCGCGCCCGCATCAGTGCCTCTTTTGCAGCCGGTCCGCGAAGCACAGTTGGGCATGGCGATCGCCATGCGCGGAGTTACGGTGCGCGCCGGCGGCCATACGATTCTCGAGGACATCGACCTTTCGATCGATCCGGGCAGCCACGTCGCGATCGTCGGACCGTCGGGGGCCGGCAAGTCGAGCCTGGTGGGGCTGCTGCAGGGCTGGCACCGGCCGGCGGCCGGCGCGATCACGATCGACGAGCGGCCCCTGGACGGCGCGGCGCTCCCTGGGGTGCGACGCCAGGTAGCCTGGATCGATCCCACGGTGCACCTGTGGAACCGGCCCCTCGCCGAGAATCTGACTTACGGGACGGCCGATGCGCACGCCGGGCTCGGTGTGGCGATCGACGGTGCGGACTTGCGGGAGGTGTTGGAGGCCGTGCCCGATGGCCTGCAGACCAGGTTGGGTGAAGGCGGGGCCTTGCTCTCCGGGGGGCAGGGTCAACGCGTGCGGGCAGGCCGGGCCCTCCTGCGGCCCGGAGTCCGGCTGGCGATTCTGGATGAGCCGTTCCGTGGCTTGGACCGCGAGAAACGCCGCGTCCTGCTGGCCCGCGCGCGCGAGTTTTGGAAAGACGCGACCTTATTATGTATTACTCACGACGTGGGTGAGACGCTGGTGTTCCGGCGCGTGCTGGTGATCGAGAACGGGCGCGTGGTGGAAGACGGCGATCCCCGGCAACTCGCCGCGCGTGCCGGTTCGCGTTACCGCACTCTACTGGATGCCGAGGCGGACGTGCTGGAGAATATGTGGGGCGACCCGGCCTGGCGGCATCTGCAGCTGTCCAGCGGTGTCGTTCGTGAGGAGCAGAAGCGGAGGGCGGCTTGGCCGGCGATCTCCTAGCGCCGTGCGCCTGGCCCCTCGCCGGGTTGGGTGAGGCACTCTCCACAGTGGCGCGTGCCAGTGGATTGATTTCTGCCGCGGCGGTCACTTCGGAAACGCCTCCCACCGGTCTCGGCGCGCTGGCAGAGCCGCTGGCCCGCTGGATTGAGGGGACTGCAGCCACGCTGGGGATGCAGGCGGAGATGCTGCCGGTCTGCTATGGCTCCCTCGAAGACGCGCTGCGCGCTTCGGCGCCGGCGCTGGTGAGTCTCCCCGGCGCAGGAGAACCGCGGTTTCTGGCGCTACTGGGGGCGAGCCGGTCGGCGGTAAAGCTGCTGGGAACCGATCGGCGCCCGCACCGGGTTCCGCTGAAAACGGTGCGCGCGGCACTGGGACGGGAAATCGAAGGCGGGCTGGGAGCGGACACAGACCAACTGCTGGCGGAGATCGGCGTACCGGCGCGTCGCGTGCCGCGCGCCCGCGCCGCTCTCCTGCACGAGCGCCTGGGCGAGGAAAGGATCGGCGGATGGTGGCGATTTCGGCTGCCGGCGGGCGCCGGGTTCCGCCGCCAGTTGTGGGCCGAGCGCCTGCCGCGTCATCTGGCGGCGCTGTGCTCGGCGCACCTGACGCAGTACCTGGTTTGGATGCTGGCGTGGTGGGTGGTGGGCTGGGGGGCATTGGAAGGCCGGCTCGACCGCGGCCTGCTCCTGGCGTGGGCGCTGCTGCTGCTCACGGTGATCCCTCTCCGTTTGCTGGCCACGTGGGAGCAAGGCCTCCTGGCCATCGGCGCCGGTACCCTGCTCAAAAAGCGCCTGCTGGCCGGCGCGCTCCAGATGGATCTGGATGACATCCGCCACCAGGGAGCGGGCCAGCTTCTGGGCCGCGTGATCGAATCGCAGTGGGTGGAAACGCTGGCGCTAAGCGGCGGCTTTGTGGCGTTGGTGGCGGTTTTGGAACTGGCGGTATCCGGAGTGGTGCTGGCGTTAGGCGCGGGCGGCGGCCTGCACGCGCTGCTTTTGGGGCTGTGGATCGCGGGAAGCGCCGGCATCGCCTGGCACTACTTCCGGCATAGTGCCGCCTGGGCCGCGACCCGCCTGGAGATGACTCACGACCTGGTGGAGCGCATGGTAGGCCACCGCACGCGCCTGGCGCAGGAACGGCCGGAGCGCTGGCACGACGGCGAAGACCAGATGCTGGAACAATATCTCGAGGTCTCGCGCGGCATGGACGGCAGCGGCGCGGTTCTGATGGCGCTGGTCCCGCGCGGCTGGCTCGTGGTGGGATTCCTTGGGCTGGCGCCGGCCTTCGTTTCCGGCTCCAGCTCACCGGCGGCTTTGGCGGTGGGACTCGGGGGGCTGCTGGTGTCGTTCCGCGCACTCAAACGCCTGGCGGCGGGGATCTGGCAGTTGATCGGAGCAGCCATCGCCTGGAAGCAGGTGAAACCGCTGTTTGATGCGGCCGCGCGTCCCGAGGTCCACGGCTCGCCGGGTTTCGCCTGCGCGCCTCCGCCGGAAAACAATGGCGGCTCCGTGCTGCAGGCGGCGGACCTGGTGTTTCGGTATCGCGACCGCGGCGAACCGGTGCTGCGGGGCTGCAGCGTGGAAGTTCGCAAGGGCGACCGGCTGTTGCTGGAAGGCCCATCGGGCGGCGGCAAGTCCACACTCGCCGCGTGTTTGAGCGGGCTGCGCTTGCCGGAATCGGGTCTTCTGCTGCTCCACGGCCTCGACCGCCACACGCTCGGCACGGAAGGGTGGCGGCGGCGCATCGCGACGGTGCCGCAGTTCCACGAGAACCACGTGCTGACCGGGAGCTTCCTGTTTAACGCCTTAATGGGCCGGCCGTGGCCGCCCAGCGATGACGACATCGAGGAAATGCGAGCGGTCTGCCGGGAGATGGGGCTGGAGGATCTGCTGCGGCGCATGCCGGCGGGCATTCTGCAACCCGTTGGCGAAAGCGGCTGGCAGCTTTCGCACGGGGAGCAGAGCCGGCTGTTCATTGCCCGCGCGCTTTTGCAGAAGGCGGAAGTGATTCTGGTCGATGAGAGCTTCGCCGCGCTCGACCCGGAGAATTTGCGCAAGGCGCTGGAGTGTGTGGTGCGCCGGTCGCAATCGCTGCTGGTGATCGCGCACCGGTAGCGATCGCAAACATTAACCGATCGGTTCGCGGACATGAACCCGGCGGATTGGATTTACGGCGCGCGGCAGTAATCCCGCCAGGCGTCATCTGGGTCTATCTACAAGCAACAAAAAGATTTATTAGCCAGCGACCAAGCTTGAGGCGACTGCCCGGTGAAGTGGTCCGTCGCATGCCATAGTTAGACGCGAAAGGAGAACGGCAATGAAAATCAAAACGAACCTGAAGGCCGGCCGGAAGCGGAAGTAAGGGAGCGGAAGTTGAGCGGGGCAAGCGAAAAATTAGCGACGAAAGGAGAACGGCAATGAAAATCAAAACGAACGTGAAGGCCGGCCGGAAGCAAAAGTAAGGAAGCGGAAGTTGAGCGTGAGGTTGTTATCGGACACAGTCCTGCGGGACGGAGGAGGAAGCGAAATGAAGACGACGATCAATTTGAATCTCGGGAAGAGCAACTTGGAAGCTGATGTGGAGACGCCGGCGCTGAAGACCAGCGAGACCTTGATTCGCGACAAGAAGAGTCTGCGCGTGAGGTCGGGGCTTCGTGGCGGCCTTAAAATCAAGATGACTGTGTGAAGGCCAGCGAATCCTGATTCGGGCCAAATCCCTTGCTATGCGCCGAACCCGCGTGTAGAGTTGGTTCTACACGCAAGTAGGGTTTAGTTGCGTAGGACGACGCTGCGGGACGCGGCCTTGGCTGGTGGGATCCGAGGCGGACAGGAGAGCGGAGAGCGATGGCATCAGCCGTATCTGCCCGTCGAGGGGAATCCCGAAAGGCGACGAGTAACGAGAAAGGCCCGGGAGACGGGAACTCGGTCGACGCGGCCAGCCGATTTCACGACGCAGCAGTCTCGTTCTTTGGTTCCGCCAAGTATCTCGAAGCGAGACCCCTCTGTCTCCGCTCCCTCCGCATCCTACGACGGGAGTTGGGACCCAAGAGCGCGGACGTGGCCAATGTTTTGCACACCCTGGCCGCGACGTACGAACACACATCGGACCTGCTCACGGCTGAGCGGATCTACCTCCGCGCGCTGCAAACGGTGGAGGGAGCCGGGCAGAGCGGTGACGTGGATACTCTGCACCTCCAGGTGCTTGCGAGCGTGGCGCGGCTTTATCGCACCCAGGGCCGGTATCCGGAAGCAGAGCGGCTGTCGCTGCGCGCACTCGCCTTGGCGGAGGATCGATTCGGCGCTCGCAATCTACAGGCAGCTCGCGCGCTCAACAACCTGGTTGTTCTATACCGGGAGACCGACCGCCTGGCGAAGGCTGTTTCCTGCTGCGAACGCGTGCTGGCGATCATGAAAAAAGCGGTGGGCGCCGGCGACGCTCAACTGGCCGCGGTGTACCACAACCTAGCCGCGCTGGAGCACGCACGCAAGCATGAGACGGCGGCCGAGCGCCTGGCGCGACGGGCGCTTCAGATCCGCGAGAAAGCGCTTGGGGCGGAGCACCCGGAAGCAGCCTCCGACGTGGCCCTGCTTGGCACGATCCTCGATCGACAGAAGAGATACGCAGAAGCCGAACCGCTATATCGGCGCGCACTCCAGTTGTTGCGCCAGGCTTACGGTGCGCGGCACCCCGAGGTCGCCGCGACCATGAACAATCTGGCGGCACTGTACCATTCGCAGGGCGAAGGAAAGAAGGCCGAGGTGCTGTACCGGCGTGTTCTTTTGCAAAAGGAGAAACTGTTCGGGCCGGATCACCTGGAGGTAGCGACGACGCTCAATAATCTGGCGGTCCTGTATAGGGGTTTGAACCGGTTTTCCGAAGCGCGGCCGTCTTACGAGCGCGCACTGGGGATTTTCGAAAAGAATCTCGGCGCTGCGCACCCCAGGGTGGCCGAAGTCCTCCGCAACGGCGCTCAGTTGCTGGAGGCCGAAGCGGCATCCCTGGTCAAGCGGGCCAAATGGATTGAACAGGACCTGCAAGCCACGAAAGGGCGGAGTCTCGAGAGACCACAGATCAATCCGCGGACCGCGAAGTTCCGACTGGTGGTACTGCCATCCCGGATTCACCGTTGGGGGGTATTCGCGCAGCAAACGATCCCGGCCGGACAACCAGTCATCGAGTACACGGGCGTGCGGCGCGCTTTGCGGGGCCTGAACCGGCGGCGGAGTCGCAGGCTGACGTATCTCTTCAAGCTAGACCAGTACTGGTGCGTGGATGGGGCCGAAGGCGGCGGCGCCCAGTACATCAATCACTCCTGCGACCCCAACCTGCGGACTCGTTTCGTCGACGAGCACATTTTCTTCTTTAGCAAGCGGCGCATCGAAGCGGGTGAGGAGCTCTCGTTGGACTACGCGTTCAAGAGGCAGGGCGAGAAAGTGCCATGCCACTGCGGCGCCGCGAACTGCCGGGGCACCATCAATCGCAAATAGAGATCGGGCCGCAGGCGCGACTTCCGCCGCGGGGAAAGCCGGATCCGCGGATGAGATAGAATGCGGACGTGACGCGCGCCGAATTCAGAAAGGCGTGGCGGGAGGGCCGGATGCGGAAAACGATTCAGGTATTCCTCACAATTTGTACGGCCAGTTGCGCGGCGTGGGCGGCGGATGGGGCTGCGTCGTTGCCGGCCACGTTCAAGAGCGCCTCCGAACTGGCGGCCGCGCTGCAGAAGAGCATCGCCAGCGGCGTCGATCAGGCGTCGGCGCCAATCGCCAACGAGCCGCACTACCGCATCAACCTCATTCATCGCGGCAAGCCCGGACCAGCGATGGCGCACGCCACCGGCGCGGCCAAGGGGACCGAAGTGCACTACATCCTCGATGGCGCCGCGACCGTCGTCACCGGCGGAACTCTGCTGCGTCCGGGCGCGGATGCGAAACCCGGAACGACCCCTACGATTGACAACGGGATCTCCCGTCACGTGGCGAAGGGCGATGTGGTTGTGATTCCGGCCGGCACACCGCATTGGTACAAAGACGTCGACGGATCGGTTACGTATCTGGAAGTTCGTTTTGACGTTGATCTGAAGTAGGGCGCCGCCAGCTACCCCAGCTACCCGATCGGCTTGACACCGGTTTTTCCCCACCATAGAATCCTACCGATCGACCGGTCTATTGACTGGCCGAAAGCGTAACAAATGCAAAGTAGTTAGTCCAACGAGGAGGTGGTCCGATGCGTGCCCGTCATTTCCTTGCAGGCTTTCGGGTGGTGGTATGGCTGGGGCTTTTGAGTAGTTGCGTCTTCGGCCAGAGTGCTCAAGTCTCCGGCACAGTGACCGATCCGGCGGGTGCAGTGGTGGCGGAAGCTGCCGTGACGGCGCGTAACGTCGACACGGGTGTCGCGTTTCCGACCATGACCAACGCGCTCGGCGTTTACGTGGTTGCTTCGCTTCCGCCGGGCCGCTACGCATTCAGCGCGGAGCATCCGGGATTCAGTAAAGCCACGGTCGGTGGTGTGGTGGTGGAATTGGGCGCGCAGCTTGCGGTCAACCTGACTCTGACACTCGGTGAGTCGACGCAGACGGTGGAGGTGCAGGCGACTGCCGCCATGGTGAATGCCTCTAGCGCGACAATCGGCGACGTCATCAACGGCAAGCAACTGCTCGATCTTCCCCTGGTCGGGCGGAACGCCTACGACTTCCTCACGACGCAACCGGGGGTGATCGGCTTCGCCGGAGCCGGCGGCAATTTCTACTTGAACGGCAATCAAGGCAACTCCATCAACTACACGATGGATGGGATTAACGCCATGAACAACCTTCTTGCCGGCAGTTTCTATTTGTACAGCAACGTGATCAGCGTGGACCGCGCCGAAGAGATGCGCGTGGTCACGTCACCGGCGGACGCCGAATACGGCCGCGGCGCGGGCCAGGTGCAGGCCATCACGCGCGGGGGCACGAACACCTTCCGCGGCAGCGCGTTCGAAGAGTTCCGCAACACCGATCTCAACGCCAACAGCTTCTTCAATAACGCCAACGGAACCGACCCGGTGACGCATCAGCCGGTGTCGGGGCGCCAGATTCTGAACCGGAACGACTACGGCATCCGCTTCGGCGGACCTTTGAAAAAGAACAAGACGTTTTTCAATGGCATTTACGAGCCGTACAAACAGCACCAGTGGAACACCTATACGGCGCAGGTATACACGCAGACGGCTCGGGACGGGACCTTCCGCTATTATCCGGGAGTGTTGAACGGGAATGCTTCGGCGGTAAATCCTTCGGTGGATTTTTCGGGAAACCCGGTCACGCCGGCCGGCGCGACGGGCGGGCTGCAAACGATAAACGTGTATGGAGTCGACCCCAATCGCCTGGGACCCGATCCGACCGGAATCGTGAAGAAGAGCCTGGCGCTGATGCCGCTGCCGAATAATTTTCGGGCCGGCGACGGCTTGAATGTGGCAGGCTACACCTGGAACCGCCCGATCCCGGTGAACTTCGAGCTGTATGAAGGGCGTATCGATCACGTCTTCAACGAGCGGAACCGCCTCGCGCTGACGCTCAACGAGCAGTCGTATCACAGCATCAACGTGGCACAGGCGCCGCCATATCCGAGTGTGCCCTGGCAGGCGGATCCGACCGAAACCACGCAGTACAGCGTGACGTTTACGAGCATCCTGCGGCCCACGTTGATCAACGAAGTGAAAGTCGGAGTGTTCCGGCCCCGCACGATCGTGGAAACGCCGTTCACGCAGACTCCCAGCATCGGCCCGGTGGACAACAGGGGGCTCTTGCCGGTGATCGGCGGCGTGCCGTTCGTGCTGTGTTATTCGGGATCGATCGCCGGGCCCACCAGCACAACCTGTGCGTCACCGGGCGGCGCCCTGGCCAACCTCGCTTCTGGCTCGCCGGTGGTGGCGCTCACCAACCCGGTAGGCGGCAATCCGAGTAACTACATTGCACCGGTGTATCAGTTCGGCAACGCCACGAGCTGGATTCACGGGCGCCATGCCTTCAAGGCCGGTGTCGAAGTGCGCCTGATCTCGGATTCCGGCTACGACGCCAACGGAGTTACGCCCAACGTGGTGATGGGAGCGAACGGCGCGGTGCCAGTGACCGGGATCAGCGCGTTCCCCGGGATCGGCCAGAACCTCACGGTCGCGCAGAACCTGCTGACCGACCTCAATGGATCGGTGCTGGTAGCCAACATGACCAACTTCTCGCCAGGCGGGTCCAATCCGCATTTCCTCCCCGGCGAGACGCGATTCCGGGAATGGCATCAGAACGAGATGAGCTGGTACGTCAAGGACGATTTCAAGGTGGCGCCGAATTTTACGCTCAACTTGGGTGTGCGCTACGAGTTGTATCTGGCGCCGTACGAAGGCCAGGGCAAGGGACTCGCTCCGGCGGGCGGCGCTCTCTCGGTATATGGCATTTCCGGCGGGTTGTTCAATCCCGGCGTGCTCACCGGCTCGCCCACCATCATTCAGAACGTGGGCCCCGGCACCGCACACCCCGATGTGCCCCTGTATCACACGGACAAAAACAACTTCGCGCCGAACGTGGGATTCGCGTGGACCCTGGACAGCGACCGGTGGAAGTGGCTCACGGGAGGAAAGGGCAACACCGTCATTCGCGCCGGTTACGGCATCGGCTACCAGCGGCTGCCGATCTATCTCACACATGCCAACTCGGCGTTCGAACCCGGTCTCGCCGAGGGCGATCAGGAACTGACGGCCACCAACCTGTCGAACCTGGTGCTGCCGGTGGCGCCGATCGCGCTGCCACTGACGCCGATTCCGGTCTCCGGAGTCGGCTCGCACAGCACCAATCCTGTTTATGTGTACGATCCGAATCTGCGGACTCCTTATGTGCAGAATTACAGTTTCACGATCCAGCGGCAGCTGAATCAGAATACCTTTGTCTCGTTCGGGTTCGTAGGCAGCAAAGGGACCAAGCTGGCGCGCACGATCGACATGAACGAAGTCAACGTCTACAACAACAGCTTTCTCCAGGCATTCAACGCCGTGCAGTCGGGCGGCGATTCGGCTCTGATCGACCAGATGTTCGCCAACCTGCCGGTGGCTTCGGCGGCGGCCGGGGTGGCGGCGGCCGGCAATGGGTCGAGTTACATCCGCACCAACAGCTCGTTCTTTCCATTCCTGGCCAACAACAATCCAGGAGGACTGGCGAACGCGATCAACACCACCACATTTGGGACGGGAGTGACGGGAGGTCTGGTGACCCATGCGGGATTGCCGCTCAATTTTTTCACGGCCAATCCGCAATTCAACCAGGCGTTTTTGACGGGAAACTGGGGGAATTCGACGTACAACTCACTGCAGATCCAGGTACGCCGGCGCTTCAGCAGCGGGCTCTCCGTAGACGGGAGTTATGTGTGGAGCAAGGCTTTGGGAGAAGATAACGGAGACAGCAGCACGCTGCAGGGAGACTACCGGACACTCCGCAATCCGGGCCTGGACAAGCAGCTGCTCTCGTTCCACCACGCCGGTGTCTTCAAGCTGAACGCTATTTATGATCTGCCGGTCGGCCGCGGCAAGCTCTTGGGAAGGAACATGAACCGCGCGCTGAACACGGCAATCGGAGGGTGGGAAGTCAGCGGCTTGTATAACTGGTGGACGGGCGCTCCCGTGACGATCACAGGGCAGAACACGGTGAACAATTTCAGTTCGGTCAGCTATACGCCGAACCTGGTGGGAGCATTGCCGGCGGGCTCGGTGACCAAGCTGGGCGGCTACGTGACGTACTTTAACGGCCTCACCCAGATTCCGGATCCGAGCCGCGCGAATTTAACGAGCGTGGGCGGCCTGAACACACGCAGCACGCTGCTGGCGCTCGCCGGACCGGGCGGCGCGCCGCTGCTGGTGAATCCCGCGCCGGGCCAGCTGGGTAACATCGGCCTGGGTTCCGTAATTGGTCCGGGCGCGAATCAAGTGGACCTGAGCCTGACGAAGCGCTTCACCATCAACGAGCGGTTCAGTTTCGAGCTACGGGGTACGGCGCAGAATGCGCTCAATCATCCGCAATGGGGCGCGCCGAACCTGAACATCAACAGCACCACGTTCGGCCGCATCAGCACCAACACGACCAATTATGGCCGCCTGTTCGTGCTGCAGGCGCGGCTCAACTTCTGAAAACAGGATGAGGCTAAGGTAGACTGAAGGGCAACCAGAGGGAGGTGCACGATGGGGAGGAACCGGTGGATCGGGGGCCTGGGGCTCCTGTCGCTACTCAGCAGTCCGGTCCTAAGCCAGACCGCGCAAGCAGGCAAGGCGTACGAACCGCCGCGTCTCGCGGATGGACACCCGGACCTGCAAGGCACGTACGATCTGGCGACACTGACGCCGCTCGAGCGCCCGGCGGGCACTAAGCCGGTGCTCACAGGGGAGGAAGCGCAGCGACTCCAGGGTGCTGTCGCGGCGCGGCGCGAGAGGGCGAACGCACCCAGCAAAGCCGATCGTCCCGCTCCGCCCGTGGGCGGCGACGGTTCCACCGGCGCGGCCGGCGGCGTGGGCGGCTACAACAATTTCTGGCTCGATCCGGGTTCCACTTACAACATCGTCGACGGACAGATTCGCACGGCGCTGATCATCGATCCTCCGGATGGACGGATCCCGCCGTACACCGCGGCGGCGCGGGAGCGCGTGGCCGCGCTGCGGGGGCGTCCGACTTCGGATGCGCAGGAGCAGCGCCAGCCGGGCCTGGACCCGGCTGGTTCATTCGACAACCCCGAGCAGCGTCCGCTCGGCGAGCGCTGCCTGCTCGGATTCGGCTCCACCTCCGGCCCGCCGGCGTTGCCGGACTACTTCTACAACAATCTGCATCAGATCGTGCAGACCTCCGACTCCGTCATGATCCTCACAGAGATGGTGCACGACGCCCGGATCGTTCGCATGAACGCGGCGCATCTTCCCGCAACCATTCGCCGGTGGATGGGTGATTCGGTCGGCCGCTGGGACGGCGACAGCCTGGTGATCGATACCACGAACTTCACAGACAAGACCCGGTTTCGCGGCGCCACCGAGAACCTGCACGTGGTGGAGCGGCTGTCGCGGCTGGACGGCCGGACGCTTCTTTACAAGTTCACGATCGAAGATCCCGCCACGTGGGACCGGCCCTGGACCGGCGAATATGCGTGGCCGGCGACCGCCAAGCCGATCTACGAGTACGCCTGCCACGAAGGCAACTACGCGTTGGGCGATATTCTGCGGGGGGCGCGGCGGCTGGAAACCGAAGAAGGGAGCGCGAAGTGAGCGCGTGCGGAAAAGCACTCTGGGCGGTACTCGTCGCGAGCGCAATTACCGGTTCTGTCGGGGACCGCGCAGAAGCGCAAGCGCCTGCGTCGCGGGTGCCCGCGACCTTAAACCAACTCATGCGGGGGACGCTGTATCCCGCGTCGAACGTGGTTTTTGCGGCGCAAGACCAGAATCCGGCGGAGGTGCCGCGGGCCAAAGATCCAAATATGGCGACCGACCCGCTGACGAGTATCTTTGGAAAATGGGAGGCCGTCGAGAACAGCGCTTTGGCGATTGCGGAACTGGCGAACCTCCTCGAGCTTCCCGGGCGCAAGTGCTCCAACGGCGTGGATGTTCCGCTAAAGAACGCGGATTGGTCCAAGTTCGTGCAAGAGCTGCGTGAAGCGGGAATGGCGGCCTACGCAGCCGCGAAAACCAAAGATCAGGACAAGATGACCGACGTCGCCGGGGTCCTGTCGACGGCCTGCTCGAATTGCCACGGGAAATATCGCGAGAAGCGGAACGCGGCGGACCGCTGCAAATAAGGAAGAGCCTCAGACCGGTCAGATCCGGTAATCGCTCAGGGCTGTGTCTTCGAGCGTCGGGAGAGACGGTTGGAAACTCCGCGCCAGCCGCTCGCGAAGCTGCAGCCGCGCCCGCAAATGGCAGACTTCCACGGCGGCCACGGAACGATTCAGCGCCTGCGCCGTCTGCTCCACCGGAATCTCTTCGATATCGCGAAGCACGAACACCGCCCGGCACATCGGATCCAAGCTCCACATCGCCTGCTCGAGAATGTCAGTGGTCTGTTCAGGCGAGTGGCGGCCCTGGTAATCGTCTCCCCATGCGAAGATCTCGCGGATGACAACGTCTTCGCAAAGGTTGTCGCTCTCGCCGGCGTGCCGGCGATGCCCCAACCTCTCGAGCGCTTTCTTCACCGCAAGCATCACCAGCTGGACCCGGATCGCATCGTTCGTTCTGGACCCGGTCCGGTCCGGGCATGCCTGGAGAAACGTCTGCGTCAGCACATCTTCGGCATCCGCGGCGCT
Organism: uncultured Solibacteraceae bacterium; assembly: GCA_964438005.1. GTDB lineage: Bacteria > Acidobacteriota > Terriglobia > Bryobacterales > Bryobacteraceae > PSRJ01. The sequence continues at coordinate 34,272 of CAYTJD010000031.1, forward strand.
GCGGGTGATGTACCTGGCCAGCCGCAGAATCCGGCCGCCAAACATCTTCACCAGATCAAAACAATCCTCTTCCGGTCCGTCGTTGCGGTTCTCTACCCGGAAAGGCTCGAAAATCTTGGGCGCGATCATCGTCGTACTCATAGGATTTAGTCCCTCCGAATCCCTCTCGTGCGTCCTGCACTATAGACGATCCTGAACGCTGCAAATCGACCGAGCCGCAACATTTTTCTACTTCTCATAAAGCGATGACGTGCGGCGATAGAAAAACGATAGCAGCCGTTGCGGACAGGTTCCGTCCTCAGGTGTGGCTCAGACGGCCGAGTCCTTCGGAAAGCGAAGGATGCTTGTAAATCTTGTGTTAACATCTCGTACTGCCTGGCGCCGCGCCAGCCCCCCAGCGCGATGGCTGAAGTCTTTATCTCGTACGCCCGCGAAGACAAGGACTTTGTTCAGAAGCTGCACAACGCCCTCGCCGGACTCAATCGGGACACCTGGGTGGACTGGGAAGGCATTCCCTTAACAGCCGAGTGGTTGAAAGAGGTTTACGCCGGCATCGAGGCCGCCGATAACTTCATGTTCGTGATAAGTCCGGAGTCGGCCGGCTCGGAGGCTTGTCAGAAGGAGGTGGCGCACGCTGCGATCAATAAGAAACGCTTGATTCCGATCCTCCACCGGCCGGTTGCCGAGGAGACAGTCCCCCCGGTGCTGGGTGCGATTAACTGGGTCTTCTTCCAGGACACGGACGATTTCCGGGCGACGTTTGCCTCCTTGATTGAGGCTCTCGACACCGACCTGGATTGGAAGCGAACGCACACCCGGTTGCTGGTGCGCGCCAAAGAGTGGGAGGACAAGGGCCGCGATGACAGTTTTCTTCTGCGTGGGATGGACTTGCAAGATGCGCTCCACTGGCTGGCACAAGCGATCGCCATTCAGAAGCAAGAGCCATCCCCGCTTCATCGGGAGTACATTCAGGCCAGCCAGGAATGGGAAGCCGGGGAGATCCAGCGTCTCAAAGAACTAAACGAAGAAAAGGAACGGCAGCGGCAAGAGGCGGAACGCCAGCAGCGGATTGCCACCGCGCGTGAACTGGTTGCCTATGGACTGAGCAGCCTGGAAGAATACCCGGAACGCGCTTTGCTACTGGCACTGCACGCGATAAATGCGACTTTCCGGGATGGCCAAGTGCTGCCCGAGGCAGAGGACCTGGCGCATCGCGCCATGGCCACGCCAATCGTTCGCCTGGTCCTGCCAGGTCACAGCGCGGGCGTTCTGAGCGCGGCCTGGAGCCCGAATGGGAAGCGGCTGGCAACCGGCAGTCTCGACCACACAGTGAAAGTGTGGGAGGCGGAAACGGGGCGCGACCTGCTTAGCCTCACGGCTCACACGGATGCCGTTCGGAGTGTGGTCTGGAGTCCGAACGGCCGAAGGCTGGCCACGGCCAGTTTAGACGGGACAGCCAGGGTGTGGGGCGCCAGGGGCGAGACGCTGCTGGTTCTTCGAGGTCACGGCGATCGTGTCTCGAGTTTGACCTGGAGTGCCGACGGACGGCGCATTGCAACCGGGAGCTATGACAAGACGGCCAAGGTATGGGACGCGGCAACAGGTAAGTGCGTGCTTACGCTCCGCGGCCACCGGGGCCCGGTTCAGACGGTGGCGTTCAGTCCTGACGGCAAGCGGCTGGCGACGGGAAGCGGCGATAACACAACGAAGGTCTGGCGTGTCAGCAAAGGGCAGATGATGCTGACGCTGCGTGGTCACACTGCCCCGATCATGAGCGTGCAGTGGAGTCCGGATGGGCGGCAGTTGGCGACAGGCGGCTATGACAACCTGGCCAAGCTATGGGACGCTGCCGACGGCAGGGAAATCCTCACGATGACGGGCCACCGAAATAATGTAAGGGGTGTTGCGTGGAACCCCGCAGGAACACGGTTGGCGACTGCGAGCTTCGATGGAACAACGAAAGTCTGGGAGACCGAACGGGGAGAAGAATTGCAGACTCTCGCCGGCCACGGGGGCCGCGTGTTCGCGGCGTCGTGGAGCCCCGACGGCAGGCAACTGGCTACGGGGAGTTTCGACGGGGCGGCCCAGTTGTGGAAGATGGAGAGCACCCTGGCGCTCGCCCTTTCGCCCTGTGGCGACTGCGCGGCTTGGAGCCCGGACGCCAAACGATTGGCAACGGCCAGTGAGGGTAGGACAGGTAAAGTATGGGACGCTGCCAGCGGCGGACTCTTGCTCACATTGCGCGGCCACCGCGAGCCGATCAAGGATTTGGCTTGGAGCCCGGACGGTAAGCGCCTGGCAAGCGCCAGCCAAGATCGAACAGCAAAGCTGTGGGACGCAGCGAGCGGGAAGGTGTTGCTCACCCTGCGCGGTCACAGCGAATCAATAGAACGCCTGGCGTGGAGCCCCGACGGTAAGCGGTTGGCGACGGGCAGCGTGGAGGGGCAGGTGAAGATCTGGCAAGTCCGGAGTGGCAGGAACTTGCTGACTCTGGCCGGCCATACGGGTTACTTGACAAGTGTGGCCTGGAGTCCGGACGGCAACCTGCTCGCGACCGGAAGCGGGGACAACTCGGTAAAGCTCTGGAACCCGGACACAGGAAGAGAAATACGGACGCTGGCAGGGCATAAGAGGACGGTCTGGATTGCGGCCTGGAGCCCGGACGGCAAGCGGCTGGCCACGGGGAGCATGGATGGCACAGCGAAGTTATGGGATGCGAACACCGGCGAGGAGTTGCGCACGCTTCTGGCGAACAATGTACTGGGGCTCGCCTGGGCGCCGTGCGGCCGGCGTTTGGCGACTTCCGCCGGTGACGACAAAGCGACGGTGTGGGAAGCGGACACCGGCCGGGAGCTGATATCGTTACCCACGGACCATTACCGCGCGGATCGTCTGGCGTGGAGCTCCGATGGGAAGCGGCTGGCCGCCGCGGGGGGCGGGATGGTGCGCGTATATGCCATGGATGTGCCTCTGCTGGTTTCGCTCGCCCGCTCGCGCGCGACTCGCAACTTCACAGGCGAGGAGTGCCGCAAGTATCTGCATGTCGACGAAGTCCCACCGATTCCGTTTGGGTAGCCGCGCCGAGTTGCGAGCCTGGTTGGCGCCGGACTATGATGATCTAGCCTTGTCAAGAGCCCGCCAGAAGCTGGCTGCGGGACGCCCGTAAGGAGGGACGAAATGCGTGCAGCACTGCTTCTGATTGCCGGGACTGCGATGGCGGCTCCCGCGGTCCGCTGGGGCGACATCCCATTCAGTTTCGAACCGAACCGAGGCCAGGCGCCAGGCCGGGTCGAATATCTCGCCAGGGGCAGTTCGTACACCTTGTACCTCGCCAGTGGCGAGACGGTGCTTGCTCCGCGCGCCGAGTCGCCGCTGCGGACCAGGCTTTCTGGCGCAAACCGGGAAGGGCGGATCACAGGTGAAGCGCCGCAGGTATCCACAAGCAACTATTTCGTCGGAAGCGATCCGCGCCAGTGGCACACGGCGGTTCCGAATTACGGACGAGTCCGGTACGCCGGCGTCTATCCGGGAATCGATCTTGTGTATTACGGGAAAGACGGGCAATTGGAGTACGACTGGATCGTGTCGCCGGGCGCCGATCCGGCGAAGATCCGGATGACCTTCGAGAACACGGATCAACTGCGAATCGATTCAGAGGGCGACCTGGTTATCAAGGCGGGCAACAGCCAGTACCGGCAAAGAAGGCCGGCCGTGTATCAGGAAATCGGGGGAAAACGCGTTGCGGTGGACGGCAAGTGGGTTCTGCACGGCAAGGAAGGAAGTTTCCAGATTGGCAGTTACGACCGTCACAAAGAACTGGTGATCGACCCGCCTTTGATTTATTCAACCTATCTCGGCGGCAGCGGCCTGGATTACGCGTACGCGATTGCGGTCGATTCGATCGGCAACACCTACGTGACGGGCGGCGCGGGTTCCACTAACTTTCCGACTACGGCTCCGCTGCAAAGCGGGCTCAAGGGAGCCGAGGATGTATTCGTGACCAAGATTAACCCCAGCGGCTCCGCCAAGCTCTACTCGACGTATCTGGGCGGTGCAGGGCCGGATGAAGGGCACGGGATCGCAGTAGACGTTCAAGGGAACGCGTACATTACCGGGAGCGCGGGGTCCATCGATTTCCCAGTCAAGAACGCGATACAGGCAACACAGGGCGGGTCGGGAGATGCGTTTGTGGCGAAGCTGAATGCGACGGGGTCGGCGCTGGTCTACTCGACTTATCTTGGCGGCAACGGCATAGACGTTGGCTCTGCGATCGCCCTGGATACGGCCGGGAACGCGTACCTAGCGGGGAGCACATTCTCGGCCAATTTCCCGACGGTGAACCCGTTCCAATCCACGAAAGGCGCCCAGCAAGACGCGTTCCTGGCGAAAATCAACGCGGCGGGAAACGCGTGGGTGTACGCGACGTATTTAGGCGGCAACGCCGTGGATCAGGGGAACGCCATCGCGGTAGACGCGGCAGGAAACGCGTACGTCACGGGCTACACGGCATCCACAGATTTCCCCCTCCAATCTCCCTTTCGCAGTTCTAACGCCAACAGTGTCGATGCGTTTGTGACCAAAATGAATCCCGCCGGCTCGGCGCTGGTTTATTCCACTTATCTGGGCGGTTCCGCCACGGATTATGGGACGGCGATCGCCGTGGACGCGACAGGAAACGCGTATGTCACGGGCATTGTGACTTCGGACGATTTCCCGCTGGCGAACGCGATGGACAGCACCTTGGGCAGCCACGCCGTAGACGACGTGTTCGTGACCAAATTCAATCCAACGGGATCGGCGCTGGTCTACTCCACCTATCTGGGCGGCGGCAGCGGAGATGACCCCTACGCGATCGCGGTTGACAAGTCGGGCAATGTCTATATCACGGGCCGGACCAACTCGAGCGACTTCCCGTTGGCCAATGCCATCCAGAGCACGCGGTTCGCGTTCGACATGTTCGTTACGGAAATCAATCCAGCCGGGTCGGCCCTGGTGTTCTCGACATTCATCGGCGGCACGGGGAGCGAATCGGGGCGCGGCATCGCGGTGGACGGGTTGGGCAACATCCATGTGGCCGGGGAGGGAACGTCGACGGACTTTCCGGTAGTGAAAGCACTACAAGGCACCAATGGCGGGGCCGCTCAAGATGGCCTGGTGCTGCTCTTGGGCACGGCCCCGCCTTCGAACGGGCCGGTCATTACGACCGTCAGCGACAATCTCGTAGACGGTGGAGCCGTGATACCCGGCGGGTGGTTTTACGTCAAAGGGTCGGAGCTGGCCGACGTGCAGCGCATCTGGGGCGCCAGCGATTTTCAAGACGCGAATACTTTGCCGACCGACCTGAACGGGGTGGAAGTGTGGGTGAACGGAGCCCCAGTGCCGGTGTATTTCATCAGCCCCGGACAGGTCAACGCACAGGCGCCGACCAACCTCGGCGCCACGATGACGGTGCAGGTGTTCCGTCTGGGTCTGGGCAGCAATATATTGACGGTCCCCGTCACGCAACTCCAACCCAGCATCTATTACTACTCGGTCAATTCGAAGAGCTATGCAGCTGCCTTGTTCCAGGACTATTCAATCATGGGCGACCCTGCAGTCGTGCCGGGAACGCACAAGGCCAAGCCGGGCGACATCATCCAACTTTATGCGTCGGGGTTGGGTCCTTCTCCGTCCGGAACAGCGATCACCTCACCGATCCCGATTACCGGGGTTGGTGTAACGATTGGAGGCACCAGCGCCTCCGTGTTGGCGGCGGCCCTCGTGGCCCCCGGGCAGTTCCAGGTTAACTTCACCGTTCCCCAACTGGCCGATGGCGAGTACCCGATTACGGTCTCGGCATCGGGGAAAACGTCGACAGCCAACGTGCTCTTCGAAATCGGGCAATAGGGCATAGAACCCGCGCTTGGGGGTCTATGTCTCGTTAATAACGTTAGTGATATTGACAGTTTTAGCTACCTGCTGGTGTCATCGTAGGCAAGGCCGAATCCCAGCGGAATGGCTATCAACCCGAATCAGCGCGGGCACATTCCTGCCCTGGATGGCGTTCGCGGCCTGGCGATTCTGCTGGTACTGGTGTTTCACGCGCGCTCTATCTTTGAACTATCCCAACTGCCCTTCCTCCTGTACCGGGTGTTGGATTTGTCCTGGTGTGGGGTCGATCTTTTCCTTCTGCTTTCCGGTTTTCTGATTACGGGTATCCTGCTGGACAGCCGGGAGTCCGCCGGCTATTTTCGGACTTTTTATTTCCGGCGCGCTCTACGCATTTTTCCGCTCTACTTTGCCTACCTCTTTCTGATTCTGGTGATCGCACGCCAAGCCATACTGCACACAGGCGGCGTGGACTGGTGGAGTTCGACCAATGTCGCCTCCTACTTGATTTATCTATCGAATTGGACGCACACCCACGGCATCGACGACCCGTATCTCAGTCATCTCTGGAGCCTGGCGATCGAGGAGCAATTCTATTTCGTTTGGCCGCTGATTGTCTGGTTCTGTCCTCCGAAACGACTGGGCTGGATATGCGGTACGATTGCCGTCCTTGCGCTCGGCTGCCGGGTTTACCTCGGGGTGCGGGGCGAAAATATCGAAGTCATGTATCGGCTAACGGTGTGCCGCATGGACGCGCTGGCGCTGGGTGCGCTGGTGGCAGTGGGCTCGCGACATTTTCGGCCACAGCTTGACCGTTGGGTTCCGCCGATCCTGGCCGCGACGGTGTTGGGACTCGTCAACGTGTTGGTCTGGATGCGGAGCAGCTATTGGAATGATTCTCTGCTGCGAACCGTGGGCGTTTCGTTGCTCGACGTCATTTTCGCCTGCCTCGTACACCGCCTGGCGCGCCTGGAAACCGGCGCCTGGACCGCAATGTTCTCATCCGGAATTCTGCGGAGCTGCGGCAAGTACAGTTACGCCATGTACTTGCTGCACGCGGTCACGTTCGGACCTACGGCGGTGTGGGCTCATACTCTGCCGCTAACCGGCAAGTACCTGTACATCCCCGTGCTTACGGGCATCACTTACGGTCTGGCTTGGATCTCGTGGCGGGTGCGGGAACAGCCGTTCCTTCGGCTGAAGCGCCATTTCCCGTACGGTGCGACGGCCCAGCAGGAAGCTGCGGACGTGGCGCTGGCGGCGATGCCCTAATTTCGGGGCTCATGCAGACGATGCGGCCGTAACCATCCGCCGGAGAACTCCGCCAGAAGATATATAATGTGGAGCGGACTTTGTTCATAATGCGGAACTTATTGCTCGCGGCGGTGGCGTGTGGCGGACTCGTTGCGGCGGGCCAAACCGCTGAAAAACAAGGGCCGGCTGCCGCCAATCCCAACCAGGCGCTGGTCAAACGCTATTGCGCGACATGCCATAACGAAAAACTGCGGACGGCCAAACTGGCGCTCGACGTGCTGGATCTGACACATCCGGAAAAGGATGCGCTCACCTGGGAGCGCGCGATCCGCAAGCTGCGCGGCGGGATGATGCCGCCGCCGGGCGCGCCGCGGCCTCCGGCGGATGCCGTGAACGCGTTCGCGACCTACCTGGAAACCTCGCTCGACAAGGCGGCTGCCAGCAGTCCGAACCCGGGGAGCGTGCGCATCCACCGGCTGAATCGCGCGGAGTACGCCAATGCGATGCGCGATTTGTTCGGCATCACGGTGGATGCGGCGGCGCTGCTGCCGACCGATGATATCAGCGACGGGTTCGACAACGTGGCGGACGTGTTGAAGGTGTCGCCGTCGTTCCTGGATCAGTACATCATGGCGGCGCGGGCGGTGGTGAAGCAGGCGATGGGAGCGCCGGTGAGCAGCAAAGAGGTCAAGAAGACTTTCCACGGAATCGATCGCAACGTGCCGCTGCCGCCGGGAGCGCGCGCGGGGATCACGGCGGAGTTTGTGGCGCCGTATGACGGCGATTACGAGCTGCGGGTGGCGGGCAACCCCGTGGTGTTCACGGTGGACGGCGCGGCCGTCGATACCAAGGGGCGCACGCACTTGAAGGCGGGGCCGCACGCGTTGGTTTCGGCGCTGGCGCCGCACAGCTATACAGAGAGCGAAGGCGAATTGTTCGGGTTCATTCCGGGCGCGGCGGGGACCGGGTACGCGAGTCAAGGCACGGTGCCCGGCGGCTCGCTGCCAGTCAACGGCGGAGCGACGAACCGCATTCGTGGGCCGGAAGTCAATATCACCGTAGACGGGCCGTTTAATCCCGCCGGCGATCCGGTGGATACGGTGAGCCGGACGCGGATTTTTGTGTGCCGCGCACCGGACCCGAAGGAAGAGACGGCATGCGCGTCGCGGATTCTCTCGAACCTGGCGCGGAAGGCGTTCCGGCGGCCGGTGACGGCGCAGGATCTGGGGCCGTTGCTGCAGTTCTACAACGAAGGGCGCAAGACCGCGACATTCGAAGGTGGAATCGAGAACGCGCTGGTGGCGCTGCTGGCGAGCGCGAAGTTTCTGTATCGCGTGGAGGCGCCGCCGGCGGGCGCCAACCCGGGCAGCACCTACCGGTTGAACGACACGGAACTGGCGTCGCGGCTTTCGTTCTTCCTGTGGAGCAGCATCCCCGACGACCAACTGCTGGCGGTGGCGGAACAAGGCAAACTGCGCGATCCAGCGGTGCTGCAGAGCCAGGTGCGCCGCATGCTAGCCGATCCCAGGGCGGAGACGCTCACCACCAATTTCGCATTCGAGTGGCTCAAAATTCGAGACATGGACGCGATGGAGCCCGATCCGTACGTGTATCCGTCGTTCGACCGGCCGCTGCGCGCCGCTTTGAAGCGCGAGATCGAGATGTTCATCAGCAGCGTATTCCGGGAGGACCGGAGCGTGGTCGATTTGGTCGACGGCAACTACACGTTCGTGAACGAGCGGCTGGCGGCCCACTATGGAATTCCGAACATCCGCGGCGAGGAGTTCCGGCGCGTGACGCTGACGGACGCGAGCCGCTACGGGCTGCTGGGCAAAGGCGCGGTGATGATGGTGACGGCGTATCCGAACCGCACCTCGCCGGTGCTGCGCGGCGCGTACATCCTGGAGAATATTCTGGGCACGCCGCCCTCGCCGCCACCGCCCAACGTGCCGCCGTTCAAGGAGAACAAGGACGGCGAGACGGCGAAGACGGTTCGGGAAATCATGGAAGAGCACCGTGCGAATCCGACGTGCAACGCCTGTCACGGAGTGATGGATCCACTCGGATTTGCGCTGGAGAATTTCGATACGATCGGCAGCTACCGGGCCGTGGACCGCTTTACCCGCACCAAGATCGACACGGGCGGGAAGTTGGTGGATGGAACCGTGGTGAACGGGCCGAACGACCTGCGTGCCGCGTTGATGAAGCGCCGGGAGCAGTTCGTGCAGACGATGACGGAGAAGTTGATGACGTATGCGCTGGGCCGCGGCGTTCAATACTACGACTTGCCCAGCGTGCGGAAGATCGTGAAAGACGCGGCGCCGGACAATTACCGATTCTCGTCGATTGTGAAAGGAATTGTCACGGCGCCGGAATTTCAATCGAGCGCGGTGGAGTCGGTGAAAGCGCCAGAGCCAGGGACCAAGGAGATCGCCGCAAGGTAGAGAAGGAGTCCTCGAAAATGTTCGTAACCAAGAAGCACTTGTCGCGCCGTACCGTTTTGCGGGGAGCGGGGGCGGCTTTGGCGCTGCCGCTGCTGGACGCGATGATCCCGGCGGGGACAGCATTGGCCGACACGGCGGCGAACCCGACGCCGCATCTGGGCTTCATTTATTTTCCGCACGGGGCAGTGCAAGACAAGTGGTCGCCGAACGGTGTGGGCAAGATCGAATCGTTCAACGAGATTCTCAAGCCGCTCGAGCCGTACAAGTCGATGACGACGGTGATCAGCAACATCGAGAACCAGGCGCCGGTGGGGCCGGTGCATGCATTGTCGCCGGGAACGTGGCTGAACTGCGTGCACCCGGCGATCAGCCAGGACCCGCACGCCGGCACGACCATCGACCAGATCGCGGCGCAGCACATTGGGCAGGATACGCCGCTGCCGTCGCTGGAAGTGGCGACCGAGACTCACGGGGGCGGCGGTTTCTGCGACCGCGACTACGGCTGCTCCTACGCGGGAACGATTTCGTTCCGTTCACCCACGACGCCGCTGCCGATGGAGAACGATCCGCGCAAGCTGTTTATGCGCTTGTTTGGCCAGGGGGACAACACGGCCGATCGCGCGCGCCTGTCCAAACAATATGTTTCGCTCCTGGACATGGTGGGCGGCGAAGCCAAGCAACTGCAGAGCGTCGTGGGTCCTTCGGACAAGGCGATGCTCTCGGATTATCTGGAGAGCGTGCGCGAAATCGAGCGACGCATCCAGAAAATGGAAGCGCGCGACCTTTCGAAGGTGAACATTCCGGATGCACCGAAAGAAGGGACGCTGCCGTTCAACCAGCGCATCGAGCTGATGTTCGATCTCGTAGGACTGGCGCTGCAAGCCAACATGACCCGCATCTTCACGTTCATGGTGGCGGCGGAAGTGAGCGGACAGACGTATAACTTCATCGGCGTGCCGGACGCATTCCATCCGCTGTCGCATCACAACAACGAGGCGGCGAAGATGGAGCGGCTGACGAAAGTGCAGGCCTTCCACACGCAGGTGTTTGCGAAGTTCCTGGACAAACTGGCCAAGACTCCGGACGGCGACGGCACGATGCTGGATCATTCGCTGATTCTCTACGGCAGCAACATGGCCAACAGCAACGCGCACAATCACTATCCGCTGCCGACGTCGATGGTGGGCGGCTGGAAGACGGTGAAAGGCGGGCAGCACGTTGTGCCGCCGGAGCACACGCCGCTGGCGAATGTACTGTTGACGTTCTTGGATCGCGTGGGGATTCCGCAGGACAAACTGGGCGATAGCACGGGGAAACTGCTGGAGGTCTAAAGAGCGATGAGACTGCTGCTGATTGCGGCGCTGACCGGGCTGCCAGTATATGCGGCCGAGATCGGCGCTCCGCTGGTCAACGCGATCCGCTCGGGCGATCGGGCGGCCGCGCTCGATTTGCTTGCCAACAAATCGGCCGACGTCAATGGCGCGGAGGCCGACGGTTCGACGCCGCTGCTGTGGGCCGCGCACTCCAACGATGCCGAACTGGTGGTGCGGCTGCTGAAGGCGGGTGCGAAGCCGAACGCGCGGAATCAGCTGGGATCGACGCCGCTCGAGGAGGCCGCGTTTAACGCGAACACCGAGGCAATCCAGGCGCTGCTCGCCGCGGGCGCGGATCCAAACGCGGCCGGCGCGGACGGCCAAACGCCCCTGATGCTGGTGGCGCGGACGGCGAATGTCGCGGCGGCGAAGCTTTTGCTGGAGAAGGGAGCGAATCCGAACGCGAAGGAAACGCAGCGCGGACAGACGGCGCTCATGTGGGCTGCCGCCAATAGCCAAGGCTCGATGATGCGCGAACTGCTGGCGCACGGCGCGGACGTGGACACGGCGTCCGATACGGATTTGATGACGCCGCTGGTGAGCGGGGAGCCGCGCGCGCAACCTCGGCCGCCGGGCGGTGAGACGGCTCTGCTGTTTGCCGCGCGAGAAGGCTGCATGGATTGCGTGAGGGCGCTGAGGGAGAGGGGCGCGAAGCTCGATCTGGCCGATCCGGAGGGCGTCACGCCGCTGATCACGGCGGTATTCAACGCGCATTTCGATGTGGCGAAATACCTGGTGGACCAGGGCGCGAACGTGAACCAGTGGGACTGGTGGGGGCGGACGCCGCTGTACCTGGCGGTGGACTACAACACGCTGCCGCATGGCGGACGCGCCGACCAGCCGTCGCTGGATGACACACTGCCGATCGACCTGATCCGGCTCCTTCTGGAAAAGGGCGCGAATCCCAACGCGCAATTGAAACTGTTTCCACCGTACCGGGCCACGGGGAACGATCGCGGACTGGACTCCATGATCCAGATTGGGACCACACCGCTGCTGCGGGCGGCGAAAGCGCTGGACGCGCCGGCAATCAAATTGTTGCTGGACCACGGCGCCATCATCGATTTGCCGAACACGCAGGGCTGGACGCCGACGGTGGCCGCGGCGGGCGCCGGATCGGTGGATGCCGACACGCGCGGCTACTACACAACGTCGGACGTGCAGGAGCGCTCGATGGCATCGATGGAATTGCTATTGGCGCACGGCGGCGCGCTGAACGGGCGCGCCGGACGTCTCGGACAAACGCCTCTCGAGGGCGCGGCGTTCTGGGGTTGGAACAAGGTAGTTCAGTATCTGCTGGATAAAGGCGCCGATATCAACGGGACCGACACACGCGGATACACCGCCGTGGATTACGCGATGGGCCGCGCGGCGGGGAACAGCCGCGGCGGGCAGCGCAAAGATGTCCACGAAGACACGGCCGAGTTGCTCGTGGCCAAAGGCGGCCACCCCGGGACACCGGCGCCGGAGGCCGGCGGGCGCGGCGGCCGGGGCGGGCCGCGTCGCGGGCAGTAGAACGAGCAACCGCAGAGCCTGGAATTTCTGTATGCAGCCGGCGGCCGATGCCGCTTCATGAATCCGAACAAGTATGTACAAACGGAACTCGCGCGGGACGCGGGTACCAAACGCTAGTCGAAAGATACCGTCTGAACCCCGCAAGACTCGTCCTATTCGGATGTCGGGAGGGAGGTCTTCATGGGATGATCGAGTCAAGGCTTCGATCATCCGCGCGTCTCGAACCTGCCATGACCATCATCTGCATGCATTGCAAGCGAATACTCGATACGCCTGCGAACGGACAGAAGCGGCAGATTGAGGACGAAAGGCCACAACTTCCCATGGGAATCAGTCACGGTTTATGCCCCGAGTGTTTGGAAAAGTTTTACTCGGCCTACCGGCGGTGAGCGCGGGAGCCATACCCTTCAGGGGCAATGTTCCAAGCGGGAGTCGCAGCGCCAGGCTCCGCTGCGCCCGGTATCCGATCGCGCTGCCGGTGCAATACCGTGTGAACGGGTTTACGCGCTCTGGAATTACCACGCATATCAGCAGCAGCGGCATGTTCATCGCCACACGAGAAGTTCTTCCAGTCAACCAATCCATCAAAGTAACGATCGACTGGCCGGCCGTATTGGATGGGCGCTGCCCGTTGGGCCTGGTGGTTCTCGGGCGTGTTCGCCGCATCAACGGACGCGGGATGGAAATCGCAATCGAACAGTACGAATTTCGCTTGCGACGCGGGCCGCGACGAGAACGCCACTACTCTTCTTCGTGATTGGGAGCGGGAGCACCGGCGGGCGCCAACATGCTGGTCAGTTCCGCGAGGCTGACGGTCGAAGACTTGAGCGCACCCTTCGAATCGGCCCGCGCCGGCTCCAGGACAAATTGTGAGACGCGCGCCAGTTCTTGCTCAAGGTTGAAATCGGGAACTCGACGCAGCGCGGGTACCTGCGCGATCCCTTGCTCGGTTATGACGCACTCCAACCCGTTGCCGAGTTGAAAACGAATTTTCAATTGTTTCCGAATCGAGAGCTTGCGCAAATCCGCAAGCTTCATCGTTCGGCTTCCTGGTAATCGTCGACATTCTGGCCGAGTGCGGCGCGCGCAGCGATCTGCTCCTGGCAGGTAACGCAATAGCGGGCCCATGGAACCGCTTCCAGGCGTTTTACCGAAATCGGTTCCTCGCACTCGAGACACACTCCATAGGTCCCCTGCTCGATGCGCTGCAGCGCGTCGGAAATCTCACGCAGCAGTTTCATGTCGATCGTATTCCGGTTCAGGAAGATCCATTCTTCGTGATGTTGCTGGCTGAGGTCGCCCTCGTCGGAGGGGACATCGAGCCGGGCGACTACTTGAGCCGCCTTTTGGGCAGACATACTGCGACGGACTTCCTGTGCCTTTTTCTCCAGCATATTCCGATAGGTGGCGAGCTTCAGTCCGTTTTTCATATTCATCTTGACCACTTCACTTTGACGCAGATGTGACCTCAATAGTTGCAAACCGTTTGGGGGAGGTCAATCCGCAAAGATTTCATGCAGTATACCTAGGACGTGCGAGAAAGTCAAATGTTACGTGTAATTTACAGCGCGGCCTAGGACTGGGCACCACTTTCGGGCGGTGGTATCAAAAGGTTAGGGCTTGCTAACTTCCTCAGCTATTTGGATTTTTCGATCGCGGCAATAAGCTCCGGAACCACCTGGAAGAGATCGCCGACGATGCCGTAATCGGCCACCTCGAAGATGGGGGCGTTGGGATCCTTGTTGATTGCGACGACGATACGCGAGCCTTTCATGCCGACGAGGTGCTGAATCGCACCGGAGATTCCGACCGCCATATACATTTTGGGCGCGACGGTCTGGCCGGAGCTGCCGACCTGGCGCTCCATGGGGAGCCAGCCGGCATCGCAGATGGGGCGGGAGGCAGCGAGCTCGGCGCCGAGCGCGGTGGCGAGCTTTTGGACGAGCGGAATCTGATCGGCTTCCTTGATACCGCGGCCTACGGAAACGATCAATTCGGCAGCGCCGAGATCGACGGCGCGCTGCGCCTCACGGAACAGATCGAGCGGTTTGGTGCGGATGGCGGCGGCGTCGATCGCGGCGGCGAACCCTTCCACGGTAGACGATCCGTCCGCGACCTGGTCGGCGCGGTAGGCGCCAGCCTGCAACGAGGCGAAATTGGGGGCCTCGGTGGCGAAGCGGACGTCTGCATTCACTTTTCCCTGAAAAAGCTGGCGGACGAGAACCAGTTGGCCGTTATCGACGCGATGCGTGATCACATCGGTGACCGCGACTTTGCCGAGCGCGGTGGCGAGCTTGGGAAGGAAGTCGCGCACCTGGTAGGTGTGCGGAAATAGAACGAGAGCCGGCTTGACGCGCTCGATGAGTTGCCGAAGCGCCAACGAGTAGCCGTCGGGCGTGTACTGTTCCAGCGACTGGTCGTCGACCAGGTAGACTTTGTCCAGCTGCTTGCGGGCGAGTTCCTCGGCGAAAGCGCGGCCGCCGGTGCGAACCAGCGCAGCCGACGCGGTGGTGTTCAGTTCGCGAGCGATTTGCTGGGCGGCGGCAAGCGTCTCCCAAGACATGCGGTGCCAGGCTTGGCCGTTGTGTTCGAGAACCGCCAGGACGCTCATAAGACTCTGGCCTCGAATTTCAATTTCTCGATCAATTGGGCGGCTGCCTCCTTCGGGCTGCCCTCGAACAACTGCGTGCGCTTGGTGCGCTCGGGGACGTAGATGCGCTCGAGGAGTACGGCAGGCTTACCGGCGATCCAGCCAAGATCGGCCGGAGTGACACGCTTCACCTCTTTAGTCTTGGCCTTCTTGATGCCCATCAGAGTGGCGTAGCGCAGCTTGTTGATGCCGGACTGAATGGTGAGCAACGCCGGCAGCGGCATGGCGACGTGCTGGAACCAGCCGTCTTCGAGCTCGCGCTTGACCGTAATGCTGCCATCCTGCTTTTGGACCTGCATAATAATGGTGGCGTGTGGCAGGCCGAGCAGTTCGGCCAGGATGACGCCGGTCTGGCCGTAGCCGAGGTCGTCGGATTGGAGGCCGGTGAGAATGAGATCGGGGGCTTCGGGTTTCAGGCCGGCGGCCAGGATGCGGGCGGTAGAGAGCGGATCGGAATCCGAGGTTTCATCCTGTTCAATGTGAATGGCGCGGTCGGCACCCTTGGCGAGAGCTTCGCGGATGGTCTGTGCCGCCTGAGCAGGGCCTGCGCAAATGACCACGACCTCGCCGCCGTGTTTTTCCTTTAACTGCAGGCCTTCTTCCAGGGCATAGGCATCCGGCTCGTTGATTTCATAGGTGAGATCGGCTTCTGCGATCCACTGGGCCGAGGGCGCAATGCGAAGTTGGGAGTCCCGCGCGGGGACTTGCTTGATGGCGACAACGATCTTCATTCTTGAAAACGCTTAAAGATCAGGCAACCGTTGGTTCCGCCAAACCCGAAGCTGTTAGACAGCGCGTACTCGATTTTCATAGGCCGGGCCTGGTTCGGGATGTAGTCGAGGTCGCAGAGGGCGTCGGGGTTGTCGAGGTTCATAGTGGGCGGGGCGATCTGATCGCGGAGAGCCAGCACGGTGATGCCGGCTTCGAGCCCGCCGGCGCCGCCGAGCAGGTGGCCGGTCATCGACTTGGTGGAGCTGACGGCGACTTTATAAGCATGATCGCCGAAGGCGCGCTTTATCGCGGCCGTCTCAATGCGGTCCCCCACCTCGGTGGAGGTACCATGCGCGTTAATGTACTGGATCTGTTCCGGCCGCAGGCCGGCATCGCGCAGGGCGTTGCGCATGACGCGATAGGCGCCGTCGCCATCGTCGGGCGGGGCGGTGACATGGAACGCGTCGGCGCTCATGCCGTAGCCCACGATTTCGGCGAGGATGCGGGCGTTGCGCCGGCGGGCCGACTCCAATTCTTCCAGGATCAGCATGCCGGCGCCTTCGCCGACCACGAAGCCGTCGCGGTCGCGGTCCCAGGGGCGGGAAGCGCGCTGCGGCTCGTCGTTCCGCGTGGAAAGGGCGCGCATGGCGGCGAACCCGCCGATGCCCATGGGCGTGATACAAGCTTCGGTTCCGCCGCAGATCATCATGTCGGCCTCGGCGCGCTGGATGATGCGGAACGAATCGCCGATGGAATGCGCGCTGGTGGTGCAGGCGGTGGCCGTGGCGGAGTTGGGGCCTTTGGCGCCGGTGCGGATGGAGACGTAACCGGAAGCCAGATTGATGATGGTGGCGGGAATGAAAAACGGCGAGATGCGGCGGGGGCCGTGCTCCAGCAGAGTCTGGTGCTCGCGCTCGATGACTTCGAATCCGCCGATGCCGCTGCCAATGTAGACTCCCGTCACTTCGGCATTCTCGGGAGTCACTTTATAACCGGAACTGCTGAGGGCGCATTCCGCCGCCGCAATGGCGAACTGGATGAACCGGCCCATCTTCTTGATTTCCTTCTTTTCGATGTAGCGGGCGGGATCGAAGTCCTTCACCTCGCCGGCAATGCGGCAGGAGAAGGCGGTAGCATCAAACTGACTGATGGGGCCTATGCCGGATGTGCCCGAGCGGATCGCCTCCCAGGACGTTTCGGTTCCGATTCCCAGCGAAGTCAACAAACCAACGCCGGTAACTACCACTCTGCGCGTCAATACGATTTCCCCCGGTAGGAATGGCGACTATTTCTTGGCGGTCTTACCTTCGATGTAATCGATGGCGTCCTTCACGGTGGTGATCTTTTCAGCGTCTTCGTCCGGAATTTCCAGCTCAAAGGCCTCTTCGAAGGCCATGACGAGTTCCACAATGTCCAGCGAATCGGCTCCGAGGTCGTCGACAAACGAGGCGTTGTTGTCGACCTGGCTCTCGTCGACGCCGAGCTGCTCGACAATGATCTGCTTCACCTTCTGCTCAACTGCCATGACTCCTCCTGGATATGTTGCAAGCCCGTTGATTTTAACTGGCCGTGCGAATCGTTCGCAAGTGAAGGTGCGCAGCCCATCGGGCGCGCCGGCCATCCGGAACTGCGGTCGGATACTCCTATTCTGGCACGGAACGGGGGGCTATGGACGGGGCGGATGCAGAAGAGGGATGGCGTCGCGGCGGCCGCGGTGATAGACGCGAAAATGCTTCATGTCGGTAGTGATTACGGGATGGCAAGGATGGCGTTCGCTCAACCGCATGAGGCAGAGATCGGCGAGATCCGGTTGCCGAGCGGCGTACCGCTGGGCGCCGTCGGCGAGACGGGGGAAGTGGTCGGCCATAACGAAGGGCGTGCGCACCCACGCCCGGCGTCGAAGGCTACGTATTCGATGGTGCCGACGCGAGCCAAATGGCATTTTAGAATTGCCGGCAACTGCGCCATCATCGGCCCTGTGCAGGAGTTCGATCGCGCTTGCCGGCCGTTAAGAACCGCAGCCCCATCTGCAGACGGATTACAGCCCCTTGGTTATTGAATAAGCCATTGCATATCAATGATTTAACCCGGCGTCGGGTGCGCGCCGAGTCTGCAGGAAGGGATTTGCGTACAGCCAAGCCGGCAAGGCGTCAAGGTTTCCGATGGATCTTTGCTGGCGTTTTGTGGATTCAGTCCTTAGAATGAAAGCCCGAGAGGGGCCGGAGAACATTGGCGGCAGCGCGACACATCGGGCGTTGATCCGGCCCGGAAGGCGGGCACGAGGAGGATTGAATGGCAACTATCAAGTTGAATGACCAGTTCGGACTGGACGAGACCGTGCAACTGGCCGACCGTTCCGCGCTGTTGCAGTATGCGCAAGAGCTCCCGGCACTCCTGATGACGGGGGCTAACATTTCAAAAATCGGCGGGTTGACTTTGGACCAGCCTGCCGTCCTGGCGTTACAGACGGGACTCTCGTTTTCGGACCCCGTTGCGCTCGGCGACGATACCCAGTTGACCATCGACGCTGGGGTTCACGGCTCTTTCGCCATCGCGAGGGGCGGCAGCCTCTTCTCACCCGATGCGTTTGGGGACAACATCGCGATCCCGGCCGACTCTTGCTACGTCTCGACCGCGATCGATGCCAACGTCGCCGCGGGGCCGGTGATCGCGGCGGGAAATCTGACGTTTGGGGCCAATGCCGGCGGCACGCTGGAGTTCGCCAATTACCGACTGTTCCCGGCCGCAGGGACACCGCTACTGGACGCGCTCAAGGAAAGCATTGGGGGATTTGTTATTCCGGCTACGCCCGAAGCGCTTGATGCGGTTCCCGCAAACGGAGTCGTGACGGCGACCGGCACGGGCTCCCTCAAGCTTTCTGTCACCGCGAATCTGTTCGCCGCCACCAATCCTCTCGCGGCCCTGACGCTGCCGGCCCCGCTTCCCGCGGTCAAACTGAGCGCGGGGGGCTCGGTACAGGCAGGCGCCACGTTCACGCTCACGGGCCAATACCAGATCCGGGCGCAAAAGCTGGAGAACGGCCGCATCCGCCTCGGATGGTACCGCAAGCAATCGGAGGCGTTGACTGTCTCGGCCACGCTCAGCGAAGGGATCGCCGCGGACATAGGCGGAACCGACCTGTTCAGCCTGGTGTTGGGAGCGATCAGCGGCGATCCGAAGGCCGACATAGCGGAACTGAAGAATGAAGACCTGAACGCGGCGCAGATCCAGAGCATCCAGGCCGCGGTCCAGGCGGCGGTACAGCGCAAGCTGGAGGTCGCGGTCTCCGCCCAAATTGGCGCGCTCCAATCGGGGCAGGCCGCATTCCTTTACGAGATCGACATGGCCGCGACGACGCCGGAGTCGCGAGAGCAGATTGCGCGGGCGCTCGGCGGCGACCTGACGCCCCTCCATGCAGACCTGGCGGGCGTGCAAGCGATTCGCAGCATCTGGAGGGCGGTGCAGCAGTCGAGCCTGACCCTAAAGGTGAATTTACTGGGCATCTACAATTTCATCTCGATTGCGAAGCTGACCTCGATGGGAGCGACGCTGTTCGAGCCCTCCACGGGCGCCGTGGTCATTACGGACAAGACCACCGCCGAACGCATCCGGTCCCAGCAGGTGAACTTTGGCGCCGACTCGGACAAGCTGCGGGCCGTGCTCGCTGAGTCGTTCCTGATTACAGCGGTGTATCATGGCGGCCAAAGCGTGATCGGCGCACCCGCACTGCAATGTACGCATTCCTTCTTCACCCTGGATCGCGACGCGGACTTCGAGAAGATGCGGCATCTCGCGCGGACCGGGGTGGCGCTGGGGCTGGTCTCCAGCGATGAGGCGGCGCCACCGGCAAGCGCGGGCGATTTCGGCCGGGCCACTCTCTATATCGAGGCGCAATATGACCAGGCACTGGCTTCGACGCTCTTCTCCTCTACGGATTCGACGGTGTACGACAACATCGGCCGCACCGCCGTGCAGTTACTTGTGGGCCCCGGCGACGAAGACTCCGCCCGGCGCATCCCGGCCAGCGACGACGTGCTGTGGAAGAAGATGCGCACGCTCGGCGACGCGCAGGACATTCTGGCCCTATTCCCGAGTTTGCCGGAACCGCTGAAACACGCGATCTTCGCCGACTACCTGACGATCGTGTGGTGGTCCGACGCCATGGCCGGGGCGGCCCAGCGGCTGCAAGCCATGCAGCAGTTCCTCGCCGATCACCCCGGCACGCCACCCACCGACCCAGAGTTTCAAAAGCGGCGTGCCGCGCTGGCCGACCATATCCGATCTGTGGCGGCCAATACAAGGGAAGAGTTCGGACAGCCTTGGGGGCTGGTCGCCATGAATGAGTTGTCCGGCAGAAAGGCCGCCATCACGTTCTTGCTTGCCAACTCGAAGTTCGGCATCGTGAAGAACACACGTCAAGAGGCGGTCGCCGCCGGCGGATCTGCCGACTGAGGCAGAATCGGGTCTAGGACGCCAGGTCCAAACAGCCCGAATTGTCTCAACAGTCAGCAAAGCCGTACTACCAATAAGGAGTCGAGAGGCTGCCGGCGGGCCCTGCCGATCCGCCGGTTGATCCTTATTTCCAATGGCTTACGCTCCTTAACATAAAAATTTCTTCCCCTTGGAATCCATTCTTTCGATTGGATTTCGCGAGGCCGGCCGGGATACGCTGAAGCCAGTACAGAGTTGTACTCGCTGATTCACCGATCCTGAATCCCCGGACCCAGGCGTCCTGAGTTTTGCATTTGCGGCGAACGGAGGACGCTTGTCTTTATTACTGCTCGATCGGGCAAAGGAAGGCCACCCGCACTACCGGCTCAGCAACGGCCCGGCATTGATTCCCGCCGCGGCGCCGGCGGCCGGAGAGCAGTACCGATTCCACTTTGATATGGGCAAGTGCATCGGATGCCGGTGCTGCGAAGTGGCGTGCGCGGAACAGAATGACAATCCGATCGAACGGAACTGGCGGCGTGTGGGGGAAATCGAAGGCGGCGCGTATCCGTTCACTCAGCGGTTCTACCTATCCATGGGCTGCAACCACTGCGTCGATGCGGCGTGCCTGCGCGGCTGCCCCGTGGATGCCTATCGCAAGGATGACGCGACGGGGCTGGTGTTGCATAGCGCGGATACGTGCATCGGGTGCCAGTACTGCACATGGAATTGCCCCTACGGCGTGCCGCAATATAACCCGGAGCGCGGCGTGGTGGGCAAGTGCGACATGTGCTACGGGCGGCTTGCCGAAAACCGCGAGCCGGCCTGTGTCAACGCGTGCCCCGAGGGCGCGATCGAAATCGAGCTGGTGAACATCGCCGAATGGCGGGCCGATCACGCGGCCGCGAACGCGCCGGGAATGCCAGCGGCGGAGTACACGGTTTCCACCACGCGCATCACGCTGCCGGAAACAGTAGCGGCGACGATGGAGAAGGCCGATTACCACCGCGTGCGGCCGGAACATCCGCACTTGCCGCTGGTGTTCATGCTTGTATTCACACAGCTGGCGGTCGGCGCGTTTCTATGCCTTCCGATCTTCGGGATAACTGGCGTGGCAGCCATTGCGGCTCCGCTGGTGGTGGCGCTACTTTCGCTTTCGTCCTCCACGCTACATCTGGGCCGGCCGATTCACGCGTATCGCGCCATCAAAATGTGGCGGCGCTCCTGGCTGAGCCGAGAGGTGCTGGCGTTCTCGCTGTTTGCGGGTGCGGCCTCCCTGTGCGCGGTCTTGCCGCTGCGCGGGCTGGAGGCGGCCGCGGCGCTCCTCGGTCTAAGTGGGATCACGGCCAGCGCGTTCATCTACCTGGTGCCGGCACGGCCGGCGTGGAACAGCAAACACACTCTGCTCGATTTCCATCTGACTGCCTGGTTGCTGGGGCCGCTCTTCATGGCGGCCCTGGGGGCGCCGGTGCCGCCGATGCTGACGCTCGCAGCGGCCTCGGCGCAGCTGTTGAACCTGGTAACGCGGTTTATCGGGCTGACTGGATCGGATGAATTCGAGCTGAGGGCGACGGCCCGGCTGCTGGGCAACGATCTTAAGAGCCGGCTGATTCTGCGTGTCGCGCTGCTGATCGCCGGCGGGATCGCGCTCCCGCTGGTGCACCTGCCGGAGGCCGCGCTGCTGACGGCGACCGCGGGCGAGCTGCTGGGGCGTTACCTGTTCTTCGTTTCCGTGGTGCCCCGCAATATGGCGGCCTCGTTTCTTCGAAAGGAGGCCGCGTGAACGTCAAACGCATCGTCGGCCTCGACATACTTTCCGAGCGGTACTCGTATGAGCACGATCCAGCTCACGGCTGGGTCTCCTCCGCGCGGGTGGCGGACCGCTGGGTTCCCACGACGTGCGGCTACTGCTCGGTGGGTTGCGGCATCCTGATCGGCGTCAAAGACCAGCGGGCGGTGGCGGTGCGCGGGAATCCGGAGCATCCGGTGAATCGCGGCAAGCTCTGCCCCAAGGGTTTATCGGAGCACCACACGCTGGCCGCCAAGACGCGCGCGCAATATCCGTTGCTCCGCAAAGACGGCCGGCTGACGCGGGTGAGCTGGGAAGAAGCGCTGGACACGATGGTGAACCGCTTCCGCGACGTCCAGAAAAGGCACGGGCCCGACGCGCTCGGCGTGCTCAGCACCGGCCAGCTTCTGACCGAAGAGTTCTACGCACTCGGCAAGCTGGTGCAACTCGGTTTTGGCACGCGCAACTACGACGGCAACACCACGCTGTGCATGGCGAGCGCGGTTTCCGGGTACAAGCGCTCCTTCGGCAGCGACGGGCCGCCGGGAGCATACGAAGATCTCGAGAAAGCCGACCTAATCCTGCTCGTTGGGGCCAATATCGCGGACAACCATCCGATCCTCTGCGCGCGCCTGGAGCGCAACGAGAAGGCCATGGTGATTGTGGCGGATCCGCGCGTTACCAAGACGGCGATGCTTGCCGACATGTACCTGCCGCTGAAGCCGCGCACCGACATCGCCCTGCTCAACGGGATCGCACACATTCTGATTCGCGACGGGCTGATCAATCGCGAATACATCGACCGGCACACAACAGGTTTCGCGGAGCTGGCGGAGGCGGTCAGCCGGTACACGCCGCAGCATGTTGCATCCATCACGGGTCTTTCGGCCGACCAGATCGAGCGAACCGCACTGCTTTACGGGCGCGCGAAAGCCGCCTTCATTGGCTGGACGATGGGCGTCAACCACTCCACGCAAGGCACCGAGACGGTTAACGCGATTAACAATCTGGCGCTGCTGACCGCGCAGATCGGCCGGCCGGGGGCGACGCCGTTTTCCATCACCGGACAGTGCAACGCGATGGGCACGCGGGAGGCCGGCTTTACCTCCAGCCTGCCCGGGTATCGCAAGTTCGAAAGCGAGCAGGACCGCGGAGAGCTGGCCCAACTCTGGAACGTCGACGCGAGCCGCATCCCGACGGCGCGCGGCCTGGCCTATCCGGATATCATCGAAGCAGCGCTGGGGAAGCGGGTCCGCGCGCTGTGGATCATCGCCACGAACCCGATCGTTTCCTTTCCCAACTACGAAGTGCTCAAGCAGGCCCTGGAAAACCTGGATTTTCTCGTGGTTCAGGATGGCTTTCATCCAACGCCGACCACGGAACTGGCCGATCTTGTGCTGCCGGCCGGCATTTGGGGCGAAAAAGAAGGGACCTACACCAACTCGGAACGCCGCGTGAGCAAAGTGAACCGTGCGGTGGCGCCGCCCGCCGAGGCGCGCAGCGATTTTGACATTTTTCTGGATTTGGCGAACCGGCTGGGCGTGCGGGAAGAACTGTTTCCCGGCTGGACGGGAACGCGCGACGCGTTCGAAGAATGGCGGCGCGTTTCGGCAGGCCGGTTGTGCGATTACAGCACGCTGACCTGGGAAGCCATCGAGAGTGCCGGCGGGTTGCAATGGGGCGGGCCCCGTCTTTACGAAGACGGCCAGTTCCAGACCGAAGATGGTAAAGCGCGCTTGTTCGCCGTCGAATGGCGGCCGTTTCCCGAGCAGCCAAATGGCGAGTTCCCGTTCGTCCTCAACACGGGCCGCACGGTGGAGCACTGGCACACGCGCACCAAGACCGGGGCCGTGGCGGCATTGCAGACGCTCTCGCCGCGCGCCTGGCTGGAGATGAATCCGCGCGACGCCCAGCGCCTGAAGCTGAAGCCGCACGACCGGGTGTCGCTGGTCTCGCGCCGGAGCCGCGTGGATGGCATCGAGCTGCGCGTGACGGAGATCGTGGCGCCGGGCCAGGTCTTCATGCCGTTCCATTTTGTGGAAACGAATTCCAATCTGGTGACGCAGAGCGCGTTCGACCCGATTTCTCGCGAACCGAATTTCAAACAGTGCGCCGTGCAGGTAGTGCGCACGGAGAGGGCTGTATGATCACCGCCGAGACGCGGAGACGCGGAGAAAACCAAAGGATTGGCTTGGTGTCCGGCGCGGCTAGCCACCCAATCTTATGCCCGAAATTCGCGCGCGGCGGAAATCGAGGCAGCCGGCTGCCGGCAACGCTCGGCCCGCAGACATCGTTCTTACCCGGCGTCTCTGCGTCTCGGCGGTGATCGGAGGACCCTATGGAAGAGCTAGTCATCGTGGGTAACGGAATGGCCGGGGTGGCCTGCCTGGAGCAGATTCTCAGCCACGCGCCCAAGTTCAACATCACTGTATTCGGGGACGAGACGCACGCGAACTACAACCGGATCCTGCTCTCCTCGGTGCTGGCTGGCGAACGCTCGGCCGACGACATCACGATCAATAGCATCGATTGGTACCAGCGGAACAATATCGGGCTCCGGCTGGGTGTGCGGGTCACGGACATCGACCCGGTCGAACGCATCGTGAGAGGCGACGACCGTTCCATCACACACTACGACAAGCTTCTGCTGGCCACCGGCAGCAATCCGTTCCTTCCGCCCATTAGCGGGCTGGATAAAGAGAACGTCTACACATTTCGCAACCTGGACGATACGCGGGCAATCCTGCAGGCGGCGGCGCCGGGCGTCAAAGCGGTGGTGATCGGCGGCGGCCTCCTGGGACTCGAAGCGGCGCGCGGCCTGCAAGCGCAGGGTTGCGAAGTCACCGTAGTCCACCTGCTCGAGACGCTGATGAACCTGCAACTCGATATGACCGGCGGCTCGTATCTCCAGCAGAAGATGGAGCATCTGGGCGTGCGGGTGCTGACCAGCCGTGTCACGCAGAGGCTGCTGGGCAACGGAAGAGTGGAAGGGCTGGAATTCGCCAACGGAGAGCTGCTGGAAGCTGACCTGGTGGTAATCGCGGCCGGCATCCGGCCGAACGCCGAGTTGGGGCGGAAGGCAGGCGTGACAGTCAACCGCGGCATCGTGGTCAACGACCATATGGAGACTTCCGACCCGCGCGTGTTCGCGGTGGGCGAGTGCGTCGAGCATCGCGGGCAGGTGTACGGGCTGGTGGCGCCGCTGCTCGAGCAGGGCAAGGTGTTGGCCGCGACCATCACCGGCAACAAGGGACCGAAGTTTGAGGGCTGGAAGCCGGCGGCGAAGCTCAAGGTGATGGGCGTCGATGTCTTCTCGGCGGGCGAGGTAGAGGAGACGCCGGATACCAACGCGGTACGGTACGAAGATCCGGCCTTGGGCGTATACAAGAAGCTGATCATCCGCGAGAACCGATTGACGGGCGTAGTTCTGGTGGGCGACGCCTCCGATAGCGGCCGCTACGTGGAATGGCTGCGCACCAATGCCGACCTGCTGGTGCGGCGCAAGAGCCTGCTTTTCCCCGAGCCTGTGCCCGATCACGGGCAATCGGTGGCGGAGATTCCCGATGGCGAGACGGTGTGCGGCTGCATGGGAGTCACCAAAGGCACGATCATCAACGCGATTCACGAAAAAGGCATCCGCACGCTGGCGCAATTAAAGGAATGCACGCGCGCTTCGGCCGGCTGCGGGAGCTGCACCAACACGTGCCAGCAATTGCTGAAGGCGGTGGCGCCGGAGTTCGAGGAGGAAACCAAGAAGGTTCTCTGCGGCTGCCTTCCGTTCACCCAGGAGAACCTGCGCGAGATCATCCACACCCAGAAGCTCAAGAGCGTCCAGGATGTGCTGGATATATACGGCAACGGGGTTGGCTGCGAGATTTGCAAGCCGGCGCTGAGCTACCTGGTGGACGTGGTCTGGTGCGGCGAACACGCCGAAGACCGATCGGCGCGCTTCATCAACGACCGCGTACACGCCAACATCCAGCGGGATGGCACCTTCTCTGTCGTGCCGAGGATGCGCGGGGGTGTGACGTCGCCCGCGGAGCTGAGGCGTATCGCTGACGTCGCCGAGAAGTACAAAGTGAAGATGGTGAAGGTCACGGGCAGCCAGCGGATCGATCTGCTCGGCGTCAACAAGGCCGATCTGCCGGCCATTTGGGCCGAACTGGGCATGCCGTCGGGGCAAGCCTACACGAAGGGCGTGCGCATGGTGAAGACCTGTGTCGGCACGGAATTCTGCCGCTTCGGCGTGCAGGATGCGGTGCGCACAGGGATTGAGCTGGAACGCCGCCTCGAGAACCTGTACACGCCTCACAAAACCAAGATGGGTGTGACCGGCTGCCCGCGCAATTGCGCGGAAGTCACGGTAAAGGATATCGGGCTGGTCGGCCAGGAAGGGAGCTGGCAGGTGGTGGTAGGCGGCGCAGCAGGAAAACACGTGCGCAAGGCCGACCTGCTGATTACCGTGGAAACCACCGAAGACGCTCTGAACGCGGCCATGCTGTTCTTCCAGTATTACCGCGAGAACGCAAATTACCTGGAACGCACGTACGATTTTGTGGAGCGCCTTGGCATCGAGAAGATCCGGAAGGAGACCGTCTATGCGCCAGAGAAGCAGAAGAAAGCCCTGCTGCGCCGGCTGCATAAGTCGAAGGCGTTGTCGCGGGACGCGTGGCTGGAGCGCGCCAGGCCGGTGAACCCCACGCAATTCGTACAGATTCAACCAATGGAGGCGTACATTCAATGAGCTGGATTCGCATTACCAACGCGGAAAACATTCCGCTGCGCGAAGGGCGGAGCGTGCGCCTCGGCGATGACGAAATCGCCATCTTCAACCTGGGAGATCGCTATGTCGCGGTCGACAATTCCTGCCCGCATCGCGGCGGCCCCTTGTGCGACGGCATAGTTTCCGGCGATACGGTGGTCTGTCCGCTGCATGGCTGGAAGATTTCGCTCGAGACCGGCGCCGTGCTGAAGCCCGACGTGTGCGTGAAGGTCGGGACGTACCCGGTTACGGTAGAGGACGGAATCATCCGGGTGCAGTACTCGAAGAAACGGGAAGAGCAGGCGGCGTAAATCGCCGGCGTTTTCGCTCAGCCCGCAACAAAAATCACCGGCGTTATCACGCGAAAGGACGAACGATGTCATTGAAAGAATTCCGACGGGCGGGGCACGCCCCGACCCTGGCATCCGCGTTTTTGTATTTCGACGTCAGTTTCATGGTCTGGGTGATCCTGGGCCCGCTCGGCCCGTTCCTCGGGGAGAGCCTCAAACTAAGCGCGGCGCAAAAAGGCTTCTTGACCGCAGTTCCGCTGCTGGGCGGCTCGTTCTTCCGCATTCTGCTCGGCCTGATGACCGAGCGCATTGGCGGTAAGCGGACCGGGCTGATCGGGATGGGCCTGACGCTGGTGCCGCTGGTTGCGGCCTGGCAGTGGGCCTCCAGCTTCGGCGAGTTCCTGTGTGTCGGGCTGCTGCTTGGGATCGCCGGCGCCAGCTTCGCCGCCGCACTGCCTCTGGCCAGCGGCTGGTACCCACCGGAATATCAGGGGCTGGCGATGGGAATCGCCGGCGCCGGCAATTCGGGCACGCTGCTGGCCACGCTTTTCGCGCCGCGGCTGGCGCAGGCGCTGGGCTGGCGGAGCGTGTTCGGGATCGCCATGATTCCGGTTTGTCTGGTCTGGCTGTTCTTCGCGTGGAAGGCTAAGGATGCACCGGTGCGGAGGCCGGTGTACCGCTTACGCGATTATGCCGGCGCCTTCCGCGAACCCGACACAGCCTGGTTCTGTTTCATTTACAGCATCACCTTCGGCGGGTTCTCCGGCTTATCGAGCTACCTGTCGATCTTTTATCACGATCAATACGGGATGACAAAAGTGCAAGCCGGGGACCTGACGACGCTGGTGGTGGTGTTCGGCAGCTTCCTGCGGCCGGTTGGCGGCTTGCTGTCGGATCGAATTGGCGGTGTGCGCATGCTGCAGGTGTTGCTCGGCGGCGTGGCATTGTGCATGGCCGCAGTGGGGACGCTGCCGCCGGTGGCCGGCGCGGTCGGTCTGCTCATCCTCATCATGGCCATGCTGGGCATGGGCAACGGAGCAGTCTTCCAATTGGTGCCGCAGCGGTTTCCGACGCAGGTCGGGATGCTCACCGGCATCATCGGAGCCGCCGGCGGGCTCGGCGGGTTTCTGCTGCCATCGCTGCTCGGCACGATGAAACAGACCACAGGCAGCTATACCCCGGGCTTTGAGATCTTCTCCGCGGGCGCCGCCTGCGGCCTGTTCCTGCTGCTCGCTCTGCGCCAGAACTGGCGGCGCACCTGGCCGCGCGAATCGGCACTACGAGCCGGACTGGCTCCGCTGGAAGAGGCAGTCGCCGCGACCGGCGATTGATCAGATTCGAAGAAAGGAAGAGCGTATGATGTCGCGATGGATCACCGCATTCTGTCTGGCGATGCCGCTTCTTGCTGCGGAGCCTCCCAGCCCGCCGCCACAGGCGCCGGCCGACGCGCCTCCCGCGCCGCTCAAAATCGGCGGCATCACCGTAACCGGGAGTTTCCGCACGCGCGAGGAAGATTGGAACTGGTTCCAAGGAGACACGGGCGACAACTCGTATCTCTACTCCGGTAACCTTTTCCGCATCGCCTTCTCGCAATCCAAGGAATTCTTCGACTGGCAATTGGAATTCGCCGCGCCCTTCATGCTGGGGCTGCCCAACAACGCAATCGCCACGGGCACACAAGGCCAGCTCGGTCTCGGCGCGTCCTATTTCGCAGCCAACAACCGCTCGCAATACTCGGCGATGGTTTTCGGCAAGCAGGGATTCCTGCGCTTCCGTAATCTCGGTGGCAGCCCGGGCCGCAGCCTCAAAGTGGGCCGCTTTGAATTTCTCGATGGGTCGGAGGCCACGCCGAAGAGCGCCACGCTCGCCGCGGTCAAACGGGACCGCGTTTCGCAGCGCCTGATCGGCAACTTCGGGTGGTCCGATGTGCAGCGCAGCTTCGACGGCGTGCAATACCTCGACAGCCAGCCGGGTGGCACGTTCACTTTCGTCGGCGCGGTTCCCACCCGCGGCGTTTTCCAGACGAACGGCTGGGGAGAACTCGACACCGCCTTCGGCTACGCCGCCTACACGAAACCGTGGGGAACCGGCGCGCATGCCGCCGAGACTCGCGTGCTCGCCATCTATTACGACGACTGGCGTCCCCTACTCAAGACCGACAATCGCCCTTTGGCCGCGCGGCGCGGCGACCTTGACAATATCCGCATCGGCACGTTCGGAGGCCATCACATGAGCGCATTCACGACCACCGCCGGCACGCTCGATTTGCTGGCGTGGGGCGTTGGCCAAACCGGCAGCTGGGGCCGTCTCGCTCAGCGTTCCTACGCCCTGGATTTCGAGGGCGGCGTCCAGCCGAACATTCTGCGCAAGCTCAAGCCATGGATCCGCGGCGGCTATTCCTACACATCGGGCGATGGCAATCCGAACGACCAGACACACGGCACGTTCTTCCAGATTCTGCCCACGCCGCGGCCGTTCGCGCGCTTCCCCTTCTTCAACATGGAGAACAACCGCGACATCATGGGCGCGCTGATCCTCCGGCCTCACAAGAATGTGACAACCTCCAGCGAATTCCATTCCCTGGCGCTGGCCAACCCGAATGACCTCTGGTACGCAGGCGGCGGCGCCTTTCAGCCCTGGACCTTCGGCTACACGGGCCGCGCCGCGGGCGGAGCAAGATCGCTCGCGAATTTGTATGACACCCAGGTCGAGTGGCGGATCAACCGCAGCATCACGGCGACCGCGTACTACGGCTATGCCCAGGGGCGTGCCGTGATGGCGGTGATTTACCCGCACGGCCAGAATGGCGCACTGGGGTATCTGGAGCTGGCGTACAAGTTCTAGCGGGGTTTAATCCAGATCGATAATCACGCCCATCGACGCGTTCAGCATTTCTTCGGTGCTTTGAAATCCGTACTTCACGGTCTTGGTCGGATCGGGATTATTGGGATTGCCGGCGGAGTTATCCCAGTGCGCCGTCACCTCGACATGAGTGCCTTGCGGAAGCTGCAGCGGCCGGTCGAGATAGTAGATGATTTGCCAGTGAAAATCGTAGTGCGGCACGCTGAGCAAGGTTTGCGACGATCCGTTCGGATAGACCAGGCGCACCGTCATATCTTTGCCGCGCACGTGCATGTGCGGCTGGATGTAGACCAGCTCTACCGGCTCACCAAAAGTAAGCCTGGCGTGGCCTTCGGCGTTCGCATCGCCGGGAGGAATCTCCCAGTTCGCCGACGCCGCGACCGCAGACATGAAGCGCTTGGCGGGAGCTTCCGGCGCGACCGTCAAACCCACCCGGGTCTGGTCTTCGGTCGCTTTGCCGTTGGGCGTGTAATGCACCTGCAGCACGAGGTCCGATCCAGCGGGAATCAACTTCGCCGAACGGTCGATGTCGAAACGCTGAGGCTGCATGCCCGGTGAATACGCGGCGAGCAATTCGTAGCTCATGTTGACGGGTTGGCCTTGCGGGTCGCCGGCTTCGGACGCGAGCGGCGGGACATACGGGACGAAGGGCCTGGCGTCCTTCATCCACTGCGAACCGGGCGGCCGCACAACGGCAAGCACGTGGTGGACCACGGTGCGCGCGCGGGGACGCACTTCTGCAGCGGTCACCCAGGTGTCCTTCCGGAAGCCGGTCGGAATGACGATGTAAACGTAGTCCAGGTCGCCCTTCGCCGGGACCGGGAACGGATCCGGCATCTGGAAGACTTCGTCGGCGCGAATATTCCAGCCGTCGGTCCACTGGACCGGTGCCGGCCGGTCTTTCGGATCGCCTTCCGGCGCGCCGGCATCCGCCCATTCTTCGATCACACGGATGTCGGCGGAGCTCAGGCGGCGATCGTTGGCGAAATGGCCGAACTTTGGGTCGGCGAACCACGGCGGCATCTTGCGCGCGGCCACTGCCTGTTTGATGGATTTGGCCCACGGCCGAGTGCCCTCGAAGGTAAGAAGAGGCATCGGGCCGATTTCACCCGGCCGGTGGCAGGTCTGACAGTTCTTCTGCAAGATCGGCAGGACGTCCTTATTGAACGTCGGCACGGCGGGCAAGAGCGCCGCGGGCAACAGGAATCCTGCAAGCAACCAGCGCATAGGCGCAAGGCGATGCCTTACGCCACCTAAAATAGCAGCTTCAGAGCCAGTTGCACTTGCCGCGGCTGGCTGTTGGTCGCGGTGATTTTTCCCGCGCTCCCGTTCAGCGCGGCGCCAGCGAAGATCGTCGTGTTCGGATTCTGGAACGACGGGTGGTTCATGATGTTAAAAGCCTCCGCCCGGAACTGAATGGTCACTCGTTCCACCGGTTTGAAGTCCTTGGTCAACGAGTTGTCCAGGTTCCACAGGTTCGGACCGATGATCGTATCGCGCCCGGCATTGCCGTAGGTCCCCAGTGGCTGCAGCGTGAAACAGGCCGTGTTGAACCAGGCATTCAACGTCTGGAACCCGCTATAGAGGTTGCACCCCGCGACGGCGTTCGGGCGTCCGGCGTTGCTCCCCGTGCCCGTAAACACGCGGTTCGTCGCGGACAACGGGTTGGCCGGCGCGCCCGAGAGATAGCTGAATACTCCGATCACCTGCCAGCCGTTGACCACTCCTCCGGCAATTCCTTTCGCTTTGAACGGTAGGCTGTAGATTCCGCTCACCCGCAGGTTGTGTTTGCGGTTGAAATTGGAAAGGCCGGTATCAAGCGACATGTTGACCGGATTGGACGCGATTCCGCCGCCATCCAGCCCGTACGTGCCCGAGCCGTTATCGATGGATTTGGAGAAAGTATAGGACACCAGCCCCTGCCAGTTGCGCGAAAACCGGTGATCCACGCTCGTCTGGAGCGCGTGATAGTGGGAACTCGCCAGGTTGTCGGCAAGCTGCAGACTGTTGTACTGAGGATCCAGGCGCGGATTCGGGGTGCCGGTCGCGCCAGCGAACGTGGGCGCTCCGTTATAGAAGCAGCCGGCGCTGGCTGACAAACAGGGCTGCGGGAAATTGAAGTCGCGCTGGATGAACATGTGCAGGTTATGCGATCCGATGTAACCGATGGTCCAAACGGTGCTCTCCATCAGCTGCCGCTGGATGGTGAAGTTCCATTGCATCTGGTATGGCGTGGAGTGGACGCCATAATAATCGCCGTTGGTGATGCTCAGAGTGCCGTTGGTGGGGACATTGACCGTATTGCTGCCCGCGCCCAGATTGGAGAACAAGGCGGGATAGAGCAGGCCTTGCGCCGACGTCTGTGTCGCGGTCAGGAACGGCGGCTGTAGCCAGTAATTCAGGTCGCGCGAGAACAGCACATTGTGGAACATGCCGAAGCTGGCGCGCACCGAAGTTTTGTGATCGGCGAACGGATCCCACGCGAGCCCGACCCGCGGATCCCAGTTGCGTAGAGACGGATTGGACGCGCTTGAAGTCTTGACCGGCACAAAAGCGCCGCCCGGCTGGAACGGGTTGATCAGGTTGTACATCTGGTGCCGCTCTTCGCTGATAATGCTCGTCGGGGAATAGCGCAGGCCAACGGTGATCGTCAGCTTGGTGCTCGCGCGCCATTGATCTTCCGCATACGGGCTATAGAGCCAGTAGCGGTAATCTTTGGCAGCGTCCGCCGTGGGGTTCTGAATATCCGAAACCTGGCCTTGCACTTGGGAGGCTGCGCCCGTCAGGAACGCGTTCATATTCGGAAATGTCCAGTTCCCTCCGACGATGAACGGCGCCCACGTATTTTCCCGCATCCGCGTCACCGTGCCGCCGAGCTTCACGCTGTGCGCTCCGGAAGTCCAGACCACGTCATCCCCGAATGAGAATTTATTGGGCACCAGGTAGAACGGCAGCGTCGTGCTGGCCCCGAGCGGCGTCAGACCCGAGAATGTGGCGATCGTGCCGTCCTCCCGTCCCGCTCCCGGGAAAAACTGCAGGGGATGCAAGCCGGACGACGAAACGGTTCCCGGCGTAACAACGCCATTGCTCACAGTCGGCGAGCCGTACACATTGGCATCTTCCCAGGTGCGCGAAAACCCGACGTGTGCCGTGTTCACGACGCTGGCGGAGAACAAACGCCGCTCTTCGATGCTCACGAAATGATCGCGGGTGGTGTCGAGCTCCGGCCAAAGCGGAATGCCGGTAGTGAAGTTGCGCTGCGCGTAGTCCAGCACGTAGCGCACAAACAGCGCGTCTTTGGCGGAGATGTTATAGTCCACGCGGCCGAGGATGTAGTTCTCGTGGCCGCGCAACGGGTCCAGCACCACCGCCTGCCCGGTTTCGCTGGGCGTGCCCCCGGGAGCCAGTTCCGCATTGTAGTTGGGCATGGGCCACAACGCCATGGTGTTGCGGATCGCGGATTGCACCGCGGGGTTGGTTGCAAACGGCGTGTTGTTCTGCGCGATCGGCCCGCCGCACGTACCCGACGCCGAGGCCGTTGTCAGAAACTGGTGGGCGCAGGAATCGGGAACCGTGGCAATGGCGCTGGTCACCTGAGATTTGCGCAGTCCTTCGTAGTTCGCAAAGAAGAAGATCTTGTCCTTCTTGATCGGCCCGCCCATGCTGCCGCCGAACTGGTTCTGATGATAGGGCGGAGCGCCCGATTGCAGGTCGAAGAAGTTGCGGTCTTCGAGCTTGTCGTTGCGCAGGAATTCGTATGCGGATCCGTGGAACGTGTTCGTGCCGGGGCGGCTGGAGGCGTTGATGACGGCGCCGTTGCCCCCGTATTGAGTGCTGTAGGTGTTGGTGAGCGTTTGGAATTCGGCGATGCCCTCCACGCCGAGCGCGGTGCCGAGACCACCGGCGCCAGGTCCGTTATTCCAGAAGTTTGTCAGATCCTGATCGTCCAACAGGTAGGCCTGTCCGGACGGCCGGGAACCAGCGATTGTGTATTTCTGTCCGTTGCCGTAGAACGTGCTGCCGGCGCCGGGAGCGCCCAGAGGGATCTGCGTGACGCCCGGCGCGAGCGTCAGCAATTGAGTGAAATTGCGGCCGTTCAGCGGCAGATCGCGAACCTGCTTGCCTTCCACCAGCGCGCCGACCGCCGTCGATTGGGTTTCGACCTGCGAAACCTCGCTTTCGACGGTAACAGTCTGCTGCGCCTGGCCGACGGCGAGCGAAAAGTCCAACACCGGTTCGCTGCCGACGGTGAGCGTCACACCGCGGCGCACCACGGTCTGAAACCCGGTCTTGGTGGCTTGCACTTCGTACTCGCCGATCTGCAAGTCGGGTAACCGGAACCGGCCCTGGCCGTCGGTGACCGTGGCTTGCGCTATACCCGTGCCGGTGTTGCGGGCTTGCACCGCGGCTTCGGCGATCACCGCGCCGCTGGCGTCGGTGACGGTGCCGACGATGCTGGCTGTGGCCTGCCCGTGTAACGACTGGACGGACGCGAATCCGGCCAGCAGTGCGATCACGAGGGAAACGTTCTGGCGAATCGAAGACATTTCTGACCCCTCACCTTCGTTGTTGCGGAATGCCCCAGGTCCCCACTGGGGCGGTATTGTATGCGAATCCCGGTCCGGGAGCTTACAGAAACGCCACTACGCTTAACAGAATCCTGACGTTCGGAGAAGTGTTAAGAAATGTTAGATTTCCGGGGCAGTGATACGCGAGTCGTTACCGGGGAAGTCAGGATTCTGTTCTTGGCAGAGGGATTTCTGAAAGCGGCCGAATCGCGCGGCGGGGTAACGTTATCCGGGTGCGCTGGTCGCCGTGACGGGCGTTTTTGCCGGAAAGGTGTACCCGAACGGGTCATTTGTGACGCCTAGTTAACAAGCTATAATGTTCCACACAGGAGACACCGCATGAAAAGTAAGCTACTCGTTCTGGCGTTCGCCGCAGCCACCGTTTTGGGTGTTCGTGCTTACGCGCACCATTCGTTCGCCGCTACTTATTTCGAAGATAAGAAAGTGACGGTCGAAGGGGACTTGGTGCAGTTCCTCTACCGGAACCCGCATTCCTTCGTGCACGTTGAGGCGAAAGACCCGCAGACGGGTGAGACGATCCGGTGGGCGGTGGAATGGGGTGCCGGCGGGCAGTTGGGCCGGCAGGGTGTGACCCGCGAGACGCTGAAGCCCGGCGACCACGTGGTTGTCGTCGGCAACCCGGGACGGAATCCCGAAGATCATCGCCTGCGTATGGTCAACATCACCCGTCCGTCCGACGGCTGGAAGTGGGGCGGAACGTTCGAATAGACGAGCGGATTCGATTTGACACGGGCCGGGGACAAATGTCCCCGGTGAATGGAGGGGAAGGAATGAGTTGGTTGCCGGGCAGGCGCGCCGTCGTGCCGTGCATGCTGGCGGCGCTAGGGATTGCGTCGTCCTCGGGCGTATCCGCGCAAGGGCGCGGCGGCGCTCCCGGCGGACCCCCCCGGTCGCCGCAAGCGGCCGCACCCATCGACCTCACCGGCTATTGGGTGGCGTTGGTGACCGAAGACTGGCGCTGGCGCATGGTGACTCCTCCGAAAGGCGACTACGCCAGCGTCCCCCTCAACCCGGAAGGCCGCAAAGTAGCCGATACCTGGGACCCGGCCAAGGACGAAGCCGCCGGCAACCAATGCAAAGCGTACGGCGGCGCCGCGATCATGCGTGTCCCCACTCGCTTGAACATTAAGTGGGACGGCGAGAACACGCTGCGCATCGACACGGATGCCGGCACCCAGACCCGTCTTCTGCATTTCGGGCCGCCGCAGCCGCCTTCGGGTGAGGCTGGCTGGCAAGGGTATTCCTCCGCTGACTGGCAGGTGGTCGGAGCCGGCGGCCGCGGAGGGCGCGGCGCTCCTGCTCCGCCACAAGGCGGCTCGTTGAAGGTTGTCACCACCCACATGAAGCCCGGCTATCTGCGGAAGAATGGCGTACCGTACAGTGGCAACGCCACGATGACCGAATACTTCGACCGCACGATGGAGCCGGATGGACTTTCCTACCTGATCGTTACGACCATCGTGGACGATCCGCAGTACCTGCAGCAGCCGTTCATCACCAGCACGCACTACAAAAAGCAGGCCGACGCCTCCGGGTGGAATCCGACGCCCTGTGAGGCGCGGTAAGGCAGGCCGGGGAGGCCTGCCCCACATCAAAAGCTAAGACGCATCGAGAACTGGATCTGGCGCGCCGCGCCGTAAGCTCCGGCTGTCGTCCCTACCGACGTCGCCACCGCGCTCCCCAGAGTCTGGGTGATCTTACCGAAATTGGCGCTGCTTTCGTTGCGTTGCGGGTTGGCGAAGTTGGTGTGGTTTAGCAGGTTGAAGAAATCGGCGCGGAATTGCAGCTTGGTGCGTTCCCGCCAAATGGCGAAATTCTTAGCGGTAGCAAGGTCCCAATTGAACAATCCCGGGCCGTAGTATTGGTTGCGACCCGCAGTCCCGATGCGACCCGTCGGCGGCGTGTTCGAAAAATAACCGAGGCCCCGGCCCGCGCCGAGCGTGCCGAATGCATTGTCGGGATTGCCGTTGTTCTGCGGCAGCGGTCCGGTGGCGATTATATCCGGGCGGTCGACGAACTGGTTGAACCCGCTATAATCCTACGAGTTGTCGTAAATCGTGAAGGGTTGTCCGGTTTGCGCCGTGACGAGCCCGGAGACATTCCAGCCGCCGAACACCTGCCGGCTGACTCCGTTGTTCCATCCAAACACGCGATGGCCGGGGCCGGACGGGACATCCATGCTGTATAGAATCGAGGCGTGCTGGCGGGTATCGAACGACGACGGGCCGCGCTCGAGATTGATGTGATTTCCATCTGCCACAGCGCTCGCCTCTCCGGTGGAACCGAAGAAGGCCGAGCCGTAATCGAAGGAGTGGCTCCAAACATAGGAGGCTTGGAGGAAGTAGCCGTGGCGCGACTGGTATTTCGCGGTGGCCACCATGCCGTTGTAGTTGGAGTTGCCGATGTCCTTGCCCGTGGCGACCGATCCAAACACCGGATACGGGAAAGTCTGAACATTCGGCGCCACGTTGCCGCGGACGGCTGGATTGTTGACCGTGACCGTTGGTTGATTTAAATCTACAAATAGCCCGAGCTTGTGGCCCGTACTGCCTTGATAATCCACTTCGAGAGAGAGGTTATTTCCGAACTTCCGCTGGATCCCGAAGTTGTACTGGTAAAGATACGCGCTGCGAATATTCGGATCTTCTGCGTTAAATGCGAGCAGGCCGACAAGCGGCTGACCAGCGGAATTGAACTTTACTAGCGGCACGTTCTGGTTGTAGCCGGTGCCCCAACTGAACTTGGCGGGCTGCGTGGTGCCCGCAACTTGCGAAGTCGTCAGATTGTAGGGCAGGTTCAACCCCATATTGGCCGGAATGTTATTGAAGATGTCGTCGTACCCGATCCGGAAGCCGGCGCGGATTACAGTGTCGTTCTTGCCCAATAGCCAAGACGCGAAATGGGGAGTGTACGCCAGACCAATCACCGGAGCGAAGTTATTCTTATCCGAGAGGGCACCGCTGTCGCTCAACGTAATCGGGGCTTTGGTCAGAACGAGGGATGCCGGCCCAACTTTGGTGGGATCGATCGTCAGAAGCTGGCTGCTGCCCAACAGTACTGGGCCGACGCCCGGAATGAAGTTGGTGGCGTCCTGGCGCGTCTGATAAATTGCCGACGGATACTCGTAACGGATGCCGAAGTTGATGGTCAGATTGTCCTTCGGCTTGTACTGGTCCTGCCAGTAGGCGTCCATCGGAAAGCGATCCCAATACGCCAGCGTGGTGCCGCTGCGGAAGGTGGAGGTATTCACCATCCCGGCCGCGAAGTCCGTCCAGTTCACGAAATTGAATACACCGCGTTCCGAGCCATCCAGGTATCGGCGCGCCTGCTCGCGGCGGATGTGAAACCCATAGCGGAAAGAGTGTTTGCTCGCGCCGAATGGCGCGATCCATGACATGTTGTCAAACAGTTCAAAGGTATTTGTGATCCGGCCTTGCGGTAGGTTGCTGGTGCTGCCCAGCACCGCATAACCGCCAGATACAGTGATCGTCGGAAGACCGGAGTCCTGGATGTTCTTGCTCCCATCAACCACGCCGGCCAGGGGCTGGCCGTTGAGTTGGAACACGCTCGCCGCATTAAAGCCGTTGTCTTGGACCGTAATGAAAGTCTGGTTGCGCGAGTAGCCTATCCGGAATTCGTTCAACAGCGTCGGACTGAAAGTGTGGTTCTCGACGAGGGCGCCGTTCCGGCTGACCGGGGTGTTTCCATTTCCGCCGAGCGTTGGCAGTGCTCCAGGGGTAAACGTGGCGCCTTGGTAGTTGGCAAAGCGCCCGCTGAGCGTGTCCTTACCGCTGATTTGGTAATCGACTTTCACCAGGCCGGTGTTGTCGAATGTGGTCGCGCCGACATTGGCGATGAAGTTATTGGCCGAGCCCGCGACCGCGGTGTTCGCCGTCGGCCAGAATTGCAGTAGCTTTTGGGAGATGGGATCGGTCACCTGGGCCCGTTCGGCAGCCGTCGGGACGCGCGTCGTGCTTACGGTCGGAGCAACCTGCCGAAATCCTTCGTACGAACCAAAAATGAACAGTTTGTCGTGTTTGATGGGCCCGCCTAGAGTGCCGCCATATTGGTTGCGATGCAGCGGGTTCTTGGGAGCGCCATTGCGGTTGCTAAAGAAATCCGCAGCATCCAGATCGGAATTGCGCAGATACTCGAACATCGAGCCGTGCACGGTATTGGTGCCGCTCTTGGTGACGACGTCGACCTCTCCGCCCGTGCCTCTGCCAAACTCGGCTGAGGCCACGCTCGTCTGCACCGAAAATTCCTGGACCGCGTCGGTGATGCGGAAATTGTTGAGCGCACCATCGACTTGTGTATCCATGTTGCTGACGCCGTCCCACATGAAGATATTGGATTGCGACCGGGCGCCGGCGACATTGAAGCTCAAGACCTGTGTGCCGGAGGCGGTGGGTAGCACGCCCGGCGTGACTAACGCCAGATCCAGAACTTGACGCGCATTCAACGGCAGGTTCGCGATATCCGTGCTGTTGACCACGTTGCTCAGCGTGGATTTGTCGCTCTCGAGAAGAGGTGCCACCGCATCCACTTGTACCGACTCGTTGACGTTTCCCACTTCGAGCGCCAGATCCAGGTGTGTGATCTGGTCGACCTCAACCCCGACGGAAGGAACGTTCAGCCGCTTAAAGCCTTGCGCTTGTACCACTACCGAGTACGTGGCCGGAGCCAATTGCAGGAATTGAAACTCGCCATTCGTGTTGCTGCTGGTTTCGAGCTTGGCATTGGTGAGTGTGTTGGTCAGCGTCACCTTGACGTTGGGCACGATCGATCCCGACGCGTCCTTGACTACTCCGGCGATGGTTCCGACCGGAGAAGCGGTCAGCAAACCCGCCACTAGGAGACACAGCACTACCGGCAGGAAAAACTTACAAATGGACGAACGCATGGCGCGCTACCTCTCTGAGAAATGTACGAGCTAAGGTCCTCAAACCACCAGGTTGGTACAACCAAGCCCCTC
>CAYTJD010000032.1:0-14111 GCA_964438005.1 uncultured Solibacteraceae bacterium
CGAAGACCCCTCGATCGGAGCCGAGCCCATTGCCTATATTCAAGGGCCCGGCAACAGCCTCGAAGTGGTTCCCAGCCTCTGGGCCCTGCTGGCGCGGCGCTTTGAAATCGCCTCCATCCGCCTCGACGGCGCCAGCATCAATCTCTCCAAATCCGGCGCCGCTTCTGAACCCGGCCGCTGGAATTTCGCCGCGCTGGTCAACCGGTCCGTTATGCGGGAAGTGCCGGCGATTCACGTCCGCAACAGCCGCATCAATTTCAAATTCGGCGACACCAAATCGGTGTTTTATCTCATGGACACCGACCTCGATATCGCTCCGCCCGGTTCGCTCGGCGGCGGCTGGAAAGTCTCCTGCGAAGCGCAGGCCGCGCGCGCAGACCGGCCCGCCCAAGGCCTTGGCGCCTTCACCCTCAAGGGCAAATGGTACGTCGCACCCGAGCGCGTGGACTTGAATCTCCAGCTCGACCGCGCCCCCCTCGGTGAGCTCACGGCCCTGCTCCGGGGACAAGCCGGCGGCATTCACGGCACCATTTCTTCCAACCTGCACCTGGCCGGCCCCATCGACGGCATCGGCATTCTCGGCCGCCTCACCATCGAAGACGTCCACCGCTGGGACCTCCTCCCGCCCAAAGGCGCCGGCTGGCCCCTCGACATTCGCGGACGCCTCAATCTCACCGCGCAGCAACTGGAATTGCAATCGACTTCGTCCGTGGTCCCAGTCACGGTGTACTTCCGCGCCGGCGACTACCTGGTCCAGCCGCGCTGGGCAGTCGCCGTCAACTGGAACCGTTTCCCGGCGGCTGCCGTGCTCGAACTGGCTCGCCACATGGGCGCGCAATTGCCGCCCAGGCTCCAGCTCAGCGGAACCATCGACGGCGCCATTGGCTATTCCGGGCAAGGTAGCTTCCAGGGCCAGCTCGCGTTGCACGATGCGGGAGTCGCCATCCCGGATTCGCCGCCGGTGCGCTTCGATCGGGCTTACGTCACCTTCGACCATGGGCACGTCCGCCTTTCGCCGGCTGTGGTGCACACCTCCGACCAGAACGAGGCGCGCCTCGAGGCCGACTACAACATGACCGAGGATTCGCTCGACCTCGCCATCTCGGCCGATTCCATGAACGTCGCATCCTTACGCGCGCAGGTCGCTCTCGCCGCCGTCCCTTGGCTCGAACAGCTGACTTCCGGTCAGTGGAGCGGCGTCCTCCGGTATCACCGCCACGCCGAAACGGCCGGCTGGAACGGCGCTTTGGATCTCATGAATGCGCGCATCGCCATTCCGGGCTTGGCCGATCCTCTCGAAATTGCCGCCGCCCGCGCGCGCATCGACGGCCCTCGCGTCACGCTCGATCGCCTCGAGGCGCAAGCCGGCAAGATCGCGTTCACCGGCGATTATCGCTACGATCCCGAGGCCGCGCGCCCCCACCGCCTGCGCCTGCGTGCCGAACAGTTGAACGCGGCCGATCTCGAATCGGAACTGGCGCCCATGCTGCGCCGCAATCCCGGCCTGCTCGCGCGCGCTTTCGGCCGCGCCACCTTGCCCGACTATATGCACCGGCTCAATCTGGAAGGCTCCGTCCAGATCGACGACCTCCAGATGGCCGATTCCCACCTGGAAAACGTCCGCGCGCGCTTCCTCTGGGACGTCACCCGCGTCGATTTGACCGGTATTCAGGCCCAGCTCGATCGCGCCTCGGTCACCGGCGTCCTTGCCGTCAACCTGCGCGGCCGCAGCCCTGCCTACGCCTTCACCGGCAAACTCAGCGGCTGGAACTGGCAATCCGGAAAGCTCGATGCCGAAGGAACGCTGGAAACTTCCGGAATCGGCTTGCAACTGTTGGCCAACTTGAAATCCGAGGGAACCTTCATTGGAACCGCTCTCGATTTCGGCGCCTTCGCCCCGTTGCGCTCCGCCTCCGGAAGTTATTCTCTGAATGGGACAGCAGCCTTTCCCCGCCTCCGCCTCACCGACCTCCGGCTACACACCGACGACGAAGTCTACACCGGCCGAGGCGCCACACAGGACGATGGCCATCTGTTGATCGTTTTGACCAACGGCGCCCGCGAAATGCGAATGACCGGAACCCTCGCCACTCTGAAAGTAGACGACACCCCCCGGCCTTGAGCCGCGCCGCCGGCCGATCCCCCCGAATGCCGCTACCGGGAGACCGGTACTTCCTCCGGGACGCGCCGGAGTTCCGGAAATAGCCGCACCCACAACGCCACCACCACGATCGTTCCTACCCCGCCCAGAATCACCGCGGGCACCGTGCCGAACCACTGTGCCGTGATCCCCGATTCAAACTGGCCCACCTCGTTGGAGGCGCCGATGAAGACCGCGTTGACCGCGCTCACGCGCCCGCGCATGTGGTCCGGTGTGCCAAGCTGCACCATCGTCGAACGGACCACCACGCTCACCATGTCGAACGCGCCCGTGAGCGCCAGCGCCGCCAGCGACACCACCAGGTTGTGCGAGAGCCCGAACACGATCGTGAATACGCCGAAACCGAAAACGCACCAGAGCATGACCTCGCCCTGCCGCCGCCCCAGCGGCCGGTGCGCCAGCGCCAGCGCCGTCACCACCGCGCCCAATCCCGGCGCGCACCGCAGAACGCCGAGCCCCGTCGCGCCCACCTTCAAGATCTCGCTGGCGTAAACCGGCAGCAGCGCCACCGCGCCTCCCAGCAACACGGCAAACAGGTCCAGAGAAATCGCGCCCAGGATGAATTTATTGCTCCACAAGTATCGGAACCCTTCTAACACCATCGCCAGTGACGCCGGCGTCCGCGCCCGCGATGCCGTCTGAACCCGAATCCGGACAGCCATTCCCAGCGCCGCCAGGTACGCGATCAGCGACAGGGCATAGACCGGCGCCGGGCTGCCGGTCAATCCGTACACCAGACCTCCCACGATCGGTCCCACGATATTTGCCGTGCGAAACATCGAGCCGCTCCAGGCCACCGCGTTCGCAAAGTGCGCTTCCTCCACCAGCGTCGGCAATAACGCCTGTGTGGCGGGTTGGCTGAAGGCCCGCGACGCGCCGTTAAGCAAAAGCACCAGGTAGATCGGATAGACCTGCCGGATTCCGTAAATGCTAAACGCCAGCAGCAACAGCGATGCCAGGGAAAACGCACCCATGCACGCCAGCAGGATGCTCCGGCGCGGAACTCGGTCGGCGGCGTGCCCGGCCAGCAGGAATAGCAAGACACCGGGAAGAAACTGCGCGAGCCCCACCAGTCCCAGATCGAGCGGCCGGCGCGTCAGCTCATACACCTGCCAGCCCACCGCCACCGCCAGCATCTCTGAAGACAGCACCGAGATTACGCGATACGCCAGGAAGTACCGGAAATTGGGATAGCGGAACGCTGCCCGGGCCGCGGAATTTTCCATGCGAGAGGTACCTGCTCAGTGTCCCACAACTCGCTCGCAGTACAATCGACCCATGGACCGGCTTGACGCCTCCGAAGTGCGCGTTCTGGGATCTCTGCTCGAGAAAGAAATCACCACCCCCGATTACTACCCTCTTTCCTTGAACGCTCTCGTGAACGCGTGCAATCAGAAGTCGAACCGCGAGCCGGTGGTTTCCTACGACGAAGAAACCGTGGCACGCGCGCTCGAAGAACTCCGCGCCAAAGGTCTCGCCGTGCGTGTTACCGGAGGCGATAATCGTGTTCCCAAGCATGGCCAGCGCTTCACCGAAAAACTGAATCTCGGACGCCGCGAAGCCGCGGTGTTGTGTGTCCTCATGCTCCGGGGCCCGCAGACAGTCGGCGAGTTGCGCGGACACACGGACCGCCTCTATACCTTCGACGATCTGGAGGGCGTCGAAAGCACGCTGAACCATCTCTCGGAACAGGAAATGGTGATGAAACTCGCGCGCCAGGCCGGTTCGCGGGAGCCGCGCTATGCGCATTTGCTCGCCGGAGAAGTCGAAACTGCCGAGCCGCTCCCACCGCCTCCAATGCCCCGCGGTCCCGCTCCGGAAGATCGCATCGCCGCGCTCGAGGCCGAACTCGCCGCCCTGCGCCGCGAATTCGACGAGTTCCGCAAGAGGTTCGAATGAAGATCGTCGCGTTCTTGCTCGCTTGCTGCGCGGCCCACGCCGCCGCGTTCCGCTACTGGGTCGAACCCTGCACGAAGCCGGAAAGCGGGTGTCACCGCGATGATCCGGAACTGGCGCAGTGGGCCGTCGAAGCCTGGCAAGCCGCTTCCGCGGGAGCTCTGACCTTCGAGCGCGTGTCCGATGAGGCCCGCGCCCACATCCGCATTTATTG
This sequence comes from uncultured Solibacteraceae bacterium, assembly GCA_964438005.1. Classification (GTDB taxonomy): domain Bacteria; phylum Acidobacteriota; class Terriglobia; order Bryobacterales; family Bryobacteraceae; genus PSRJ01. Next base: position 4,272 of record CAYTJD010000032.1, read on the forward strand.
GGCAAACGGCAACCAGGGACTCTACGGCGAGACGCGACCCATCCTCGTAAACGGCATCCGCGGTGCCGAGGTTTATGTCCTGCCCACTGCCGGCGCCAACGGCGACCCCCTCTTGCGCGACGCGATCGTCTATCTCACCTGTCTCCACGAAACCGGCCACGCGCTCGGCCTGGCGCACACCGCCGCCTTCGCCGACATCATGTACAGCTTCCAGTTTGGCGGAGACATTCCCGAGTATTTTGGCCGCTACCGCCGCCTGCTCATGGCGCGGGCCGACATCCGTAAACACTCCGGCATGTCGGAGGCCGACCGCCAGCATCTCGCCGCGGTCTTCCGTTAAAACGCCGTACTATGATGTCTGCATGCCTCTCCATCCTCAATGCAAATCGGTCCTCGACGCGATGGCCGCGCAGGGCGCCAAGCCGATAGAAGAGTCGACGCCTGAAGAAGTGCGCGCCGGCCGCGCGGCGAACGCCGAAGCCATGGCCGCGCTTGCCGGACCCGAGCAGCTCGTGGCGCGCATCGAAGACCGCACAATTCCCGGCCCCGGCGGCCCCATCCCCGTCCGCGTCTATTGGCCCGTCGTCGGCCGGCGCCTTCCCGCCCTGGTCTATCTGCACGGCGGCGGCTGGGTCTTTGGCAACATCGGCAGTGTCGACCGCAACTGCCGCGTGCTGGCCAACTCCGTGGAATGCGTTGTGGTCAACGTGGAGTACCGCCTGGCGCCCGAACACAAATATCCCGCCGCCGCCGAAGATACGTATGCCGTCATCACGCACCTCACCGCCCATCCGCAGGAGTTCCACATCGATCCTTCCCGCATTGCGGTGGCCGGAGACAGCGCGGGAGGCAACCTGGCCGCCGTGGCTTGTCTGATGGCGCGCGATCGCGGCGGCCCGCGCCTCGCTTTTCAGATGATGGTCTACCCGGTCACCGACTACGATTGCAGCCGCCCTTCCGTCACGGAAAATGACGGATACCTGTTGAATCGCTCCGTCATGCGCTATTTCTGGAATCACTACACGTCAACGCCCGAGGAGGCCCGCCAGCCCTACGCGTCGCCCATCAATGCCAAAACTCTCGCCGGCCTGCCGCCGGCCCTGGTGATCACCGCCGAGTGCGATCCGCTCCGCGACCAGGGCGAGGCCTATGCCCATCGTCTCGAGGAATTCGGCGTCCCGGTCATGCTGAAGCGCTATGACGGAGCCATCCACGTCTTCTTCCAGATGGGCGCCGTCATCGACTCGGGTCGGCAAGCCGTGGCCGACGCCGTGGCCGCTCTCCGCCACGCATTCGCCGCCACCGCCGGAGCCGAGGCGTGATTCGCCTCTTACCGCTCGCGCCCGTGCTGTTCCTGGCCGCGTGCGGATCACAGACCACGCCGGCCGCCGGCGATTTGCGGCAGCTGCCTTCGGCCGATCGGGTTTCGAAGCAGGAAATCGCCGATCACCTCCTGGGCAAGCCGTTCTTGCCAGGCGGTACGCTGGCCCATTACAAAACCGCCACCGCCGAATACGACATGTTTGTCGCGCAGTTTCCGTCGCACACCGACGCCTCGATTGCGCTGGCCAACCTCGAGGCCACGATTCAAGGTGCGAAGCTGGTCAAAAGCATGGACGGATATTTCGGCGCTGACTCCGGCCGCCCCATTTTTGTCTTTCCGATGGATCGTTGGCTTGGCGGAGTTGTAGGCTTGCCACAGCCCGAAGCCGAGCAGGCAGCCCGCGTGCTCATCGCGAATTTTAAGTAGAGTTATTCGTACCGTAGCGCTTCAACCGGATCTAGTTGCGCCGCTTTCACGGCCGGCCAGACCCCGAAGAACACACCCACCGCCACCGAGACGGCGACGCCCGTGACCACCGCCCATGCCGGTACCACCGAAGGCAGCGCCGGCGCCAGTTTCCCCACCAGCAGCGTGATCAGCACCGAGATGACAATCCCAATCACTCCGCCGGCTCCGGTCAGCGTCACCGCCTCAATCAGAAACTGCCCGATGATGTCGCGCCGCCGCGCGCCGATCGCTTTCCGCACACCAATCTCCTTGGTGCGCTCCGTGACGCTCACCAGCATGATGTTCATCACGCCGATGCCGCCCACCAGCAGCCCCAGGCCCGACATCGCGATCGCCACCAGCCCAACTACTCCGGTAATGCTGTCGATCTGCTGGATAATCTGGTCGGGCGTCTGGATCGTAAAATCATCTTCGTCGGCGGTCGCCAGTTTCCGGATACGGCGCATCGCCGCGTCCACTTCATCGTAGGCCTCCTGCCTCTTGCCCTGGCGCGCCTTCGCCGTCAAAAAATAGTCGTTCAACTGCGGATACCGCAGTTCCGCGGTCCGCAGCGGCATGTTGACGGCGGAATCCTGGTTGTTCTGGCCGAAAAATCCGCCTTTGGCCTTTTCGTAAACACCCACTACCTGGTACTCGGCGCCGTCCATCATGATGGCCCGCCCCAGCGCCCGGCCGTCCGGAAACAGCGCGTCGGCCAGATCGTTTCCCAGCACCACCACCCGCGCCGCCCGCTGGTTCTCTTCAACCGAGAAGAACCGCCCCAGCCGCAGATCGCGCGGCGCCAGTTCCAGCGCGTTCGGCGATAACCCGCTGATTGCCACGTTGTCCGATTCGTAGCCCGGTACCCGCGCCGTGATCGGAACCCCGTCCACTACCGGCGGGATGTATAGCATCAGGCTCACGTCTTCCACATCGGTGCAGGTGCGCTCAATGAAATCGCCATACTCCGGTTTGATCGGCCGCCGTTTGCGCTCCTTCGGGACGAATCCGCCGGAACCGGGCCCGCCCGAAAATCGCGAGACAAAGACGTTATCCGGTCCGAGCTCCTGAAAGAACACCACGATCCCTTGCCGCAGGCCCGTCAGCAGCGAGGCCACCGTCACCACCGTCGTGATCCCGATGACAATCCCTAAAATCGTCAGCAGCGAGCGGAACCGGTGCGTCCACACCTGCCGCATTGCCAGGTTCATGTTCTCGGTGGGATTGATGTACATGCGCTAGTCCGCCCGCATTGCCGCCACCGGGTCGAGCTTCGACGCCCGCGATGCCGGATACCAGCCGGAAGCAATGCCCACGATGCTCGAGACCGCAATCGCCAGTGCCACGTATGCCGCCGAAATGTGCAGCGGCAGACTGATCAGCCGGCCGATCAGCAGCGTCAGCGCCGCGCCCAGCCCCACGCCCATCGAGCCCCCCGCCACCGCCAGCGTCACCGCTTCGATCAGCACCTGCAGCATAATGTCTTCCCGGCGCGCGCCCAGCGATTTGCGCAGCCCGATCTCCGCCGTTCGCTCCGTCACGCTCACCAGCATGATGTTCATGATCACGATGCCGCCCACCACCAGCGACATGCACGTAATCGGCACCACCACGGCTGCCACCATGGAAAGCACCTGGTCGATGAAGCCGCGAATCGCATCCGGCGTCAGCGTGTCGAATTTATCGGCGTCGCCCGGCCGTTGGTGGAACCGCGTGCGCAAGGCTACCCGCGTCTCGTCCAGCGCCTGCTGCATGCTCAGACCCGATTCCGGCCGCGGCCGCGCGAATACGCTGTATCCCAGGCCCGGCCCGTACAGCCGGTCGAACGCGCCGGTCGGAATGTACACCATCTTGTCCTGGTCGTTGCCAAATGCCGAGCCCAGCTTCTCCAGCACCCCCACGACACTGAAGTCGATCCCTTCGATACGGATCGTTTGCCCGAGCGGCGATGATCCCGGGAGAAACAGCGTGTCCCGCACCGTCTGCCCGATCACCACCAGCGGCAGCCGCGCGCGCTCTTCCTGCTCCGTGAAGAACCGGCCGTCGCTCACTCCCACGTCGCGAATGAATACGATATCGGCCGACACGCCCACCACATTGGTCGCCTCGCACAGCAGGTTGTCGCGCTTGAGATCCGACGTGTGATTCCGATAGGGGCTGTACAGCACGCTCTGCCCGGCGACCGCCTTCATGAACCGCACTTCGTCGTTGCCGATCGGCTTGTTGCGCTTGATCCGGTCGAAGTACTCCCGCCGGCTCAAACCCGCGCCCGCCACCCGCGCCACAATGAACGATTCGGCGCCGAATGCCTTCGACGTGCTTTGCTCCGCGTACACACCGACCCCATCGATGGCCGCGCCCACCAGGATCACGCTGGCCACCCCGATGATGATGCCCAGCAGCGTCAGAAAGCTCCGCAGCTTGTGCGCGCGCAGCGAGTCCACCGCCAGCCCGAATGCATTGAAGAATTGCTGCCGGAAGCGGGTTCTCCCGGCGCCCGAGGGGGTCATTGTTTTCAGAATACCGTAAGATGAAGTTTCAACCTGTCGATGCCCATACTTCGCCTTGCTTATACGACGCAGTTCCTCCTGACTTTATTAGCGGTATTTTTTCTCTGGAGCGAGGTGGGCGGCCAGAGCCACCTGGATCTCATGCCCTGGTATCTCAAACTGGTACTGGGGGTGGGCGCGGCCTTCGCCGTCGTCAAGGCTACTGCCGGCGCCGTCTCCCACGACCGCGTCTGGAACGCCCAGACTCTGCGCTGGACCGGCATCCTGCTGGTCTTACTGATCGGCTGCGGTCTTGCCAGTTACTACGTCCATACTTACGGTGAGGAGGACGAAGAGCAGGATGACAATCTCACTTCCAGCTCCTTGATCGTGCCCACCCCTCCAGCCCTGTTTGTGGCCGTCACAGGAACGCGACCGTAGGGAGCCGCGTGTTACGCTCGTCATTAATGTACCGACTTGGTTCGCTGGTGCTGGTTGTCTATTCCCTGCCCGGTTTTGCCTGGGGACCGGAAGGCCACCGCCTGGTCGTCCGCATGGCGCAGGAGATGCTGACCCCCGAGGCCGCGGCTCGCATCCAAACCACCTTGGCGCCGGGCGAAACCATCGCATCGCTCGCCAGTTGGGCCGATGAAGTGCGCAAGAGCCGTAAGGAAACCGAACCCTGGCATTTCATCGATATCCCTATCGATAGCTCCGGCCTCGACATGCTGCGCGACTGCCCCGCTCGGGGTTGCGTGCTCAGCAAGATCTCGGAATTTCGCAGCCAGTGGCGCGATCCCCAGCTCTCTCCAGCCGCGCGCCGCGAAGCCCTGCTGTTTCTGGTTCACTTCGTCGGCGATATGCACCAGCCCTTGCATTGCGCCAACAATCAGGACCGCGGCGGAAACGATGTGACCGTCAAATTTGGCGGCGCCGGCATGAACCTGCATCACCTTTGGGACAGCGCTTTGTTGGATCGCCTGCCACCCGAAGACGAATTGTTCGTCTCGCTCTCCCACGCGATCACGCCCGGCGAAAAAACCGATTGGGCGCGCGGCTCCGTCGCGGATTGGGCGGGTGAGTCGTTCGACCTCGCGCGTACCGTGGTCTACGGCGATTTGCCGCCGGCGCGCCGTATCGACGAGATTTATGAGCGCGTCGCCGATCCCGTCGTCGAACGCCAGATCGAGAAGGCTGCCGTGCGCCTGGCCGTGATTCTCAACCAAGCGCCGTGACCGACACACCATTCCGCCTGCTCCTGGTGGTGCTGCTCATCGGCATCAACGGATTCTTCGCGGCCACGGAAGTCTCGCTGATCTCCGTGCGCCACTCCCGCCTGCGTGAAATGGCTGCCGAGAGTCGCGCCGGCGCGCAAGCGGCCCTGAATCTGTTGTCCGAACCCGGGCGCCTGCTCTCCGTCACGCAAGTCGGCGTGACCCTCGCCAGCCTGGGATTGGGCTGGGCAGGCGAAGATACGCTCTACCAGATCGTCTCCACTCTGCTGGGGTCCCTGGCGGCCACGGTCGGCGCCCCCGTCATTCACGCTGTCAGTTTCCTGGTCGGGCTCCTCGTCATTAGCTATTTCCACGTGGTGTTCGGCGAAGTCGTGCCCAAAAACCTGGCCATCAGCAAGGCCGACCGCCTGGCCGTGCTGGTGGCGCCGGCACTTCTCGTCTTCTATCGCATCTCGCTTCCCTTTGTGATCGCCATCGAGCGCGCCGCCGCCGCCATTACGCGCGCTCTCGGACTCAAGGGCATTCCTCACGCCGGCGGCCACTCCGCGGAAGAGCTGAAACTGATCGTCAGTTCCAGCCGCGGTCTTGGCGTCTTGCCTGAGGCCCAGGAAGATATGATCCACCACGTGCTCGATCTCGGCGAGATCGCCGTGCGCGAGATCATGGTGCCGCGTATCGATATGGTCGCGATTTCCGCCGCCGCCGGTCTCGACGAAGTGTTGCGTACCATGATCGAGCAGCACCACTCGCGCCTTCCCGTATTCGACGGAACGCCCGAAAAAATTGTCGGCGTCTTGCACTATAAAGACCTGTTGCCGGTCTGGGAGGAGCGCCGCGACGCCATCCGCGCCGGCCACCCCAGCCGCGCCTTCCGCATTGCGCGCCTCATGCGCCGCCACCTCGTGGTCCCCGAAACCAAACCGCTGTCCCAGATGCTCGAAGAGTTCCGCCAGAGCCGCGCGCACATGGCCATGGTGGTCGACGAATTCGGAACCATCGTCGGCATGGTCACCATCAAGGACGTGTTGCAGCAGGTAGTCGGCCGCATCGAAGGTGAGCATGAGGAGCATCCCGAGCCGCGTCCCCAGGAAGCCAACGAAGTCGAACTCGACGGCGCCACGCGCATCCGCGACCTGGAATCCGATTTCGGCCTCGAAATCGCCGCCGACGCCGGCTTCGAAACCCTCGCCGGCTTTCTTCTGTACCGCCTCGGCGAGATCCCCCGTCCCGGCGAATCGGTCGATTACCAGGGCCGTCGCTACACGGTCATCGCGATGGACCGCAATCGCATCGCCCGCGTCAAAATCGAAAAACTCCCCCCGCAGCCCGTTAGTTCGTAGCTGGGGGGCCGATCCCCTCGTCTGGCTCTGGTGGCGGCCCGACATATTTCGCGCGCGGGCGGATCAATTCCCCGGAAGCATACTGTTCCAGGGCATGCGCAATCCAACCGGCCGTCCGCCCGATCGCGAATAACAACAGCGGCGCTTCCCGCGGCAGACCGCACGTGCGCCCCACCGCCACCAGCCCGAAATCCAGATTCGGCAACTCCTGCACCAGTTGCTGCGAGGCACGGCACACCGCCTTGACGAGCGCCCACTGCTGCGGATTGCCGCTGGCCTCCGCCAGACGGATCAGCAGCGCGGCGCGCGGATCGCCGTTCGGATACAGCGGATGGCCAAATCCCGGCAGCCGCTCTCCGCGGCGCAGCCGGCTCGCCAGCACCGCCCGCGCGCGCTGGGGCGTTCCGATTTCCGCCATCAAAGCGGCTACCCGCTCCGTTTCCCCGCCGTGCCGATGCCCCTTGAGTGTTGCCAGCGCCGCCGACACCACGTCGTAGGGATTGGCCCCCGCCGAAGCGGCGCACCGGGCCGTAAACGCCGAAGCATTTAACTCATGGTCGGCGCTCAGCACTAACGCCGCTCGGATCACCTCGGCGGTACGCCCTCGCTTCGGCGCCCAGGCCGCTTGCAGCGCCGCGTGAATCGGCGCATCCGAATCGCGGCCCGCCGCAACCGCCGTCAGCAGCCGCAGGATGCGCGCTCCGGTCTGCCGCACTGCCGCCGGACGCAGATCGAACGATGCCGGATCGCGCGCTCCCGCCAGCGGCAGCGCGGCCTGCAGTTGTACCAGCGTGTCCGTCTTCCGCCAGGATCGAAGCGCCGCCCACTCGCCCCGGCCGGCCTTCCTGCCCGGGGCGAAAGGCCGCCCGCGCTCCGCCGCTTCCGCGCTCCACAACAGTCCCGCCACTTCTTCCAGCGTGGCCTTCGCCGCCAGCTCGACTACATCGCGGCCGCGATAGTAGAGCCGCCCCTCCTCGATCAAGGTGATGCTCGACGCAAGAACCGGGCTGCCCCAGTGGAGACCGCGTGCCGCCGCTTGCGCCGGATCGTGCCGGCTTGCCTTCCGCTCCTGCATCTGCTCAATCTCGGTGCGGAAGTAGCGGCGCTCGCGCGGCCGGCCGGGAACCGGCTCGGAACGCAATTGCCCCCGGCTGGTGTATGCGTACAACGTCGGCAGGCTGATCCCTAGCGCCCCCGCCGCCTCGAGAGCAGTGAAATACCGCCGGTCGCTTGGCATTATATTGATTTTACAATCAATATTGACAATATAAATCCCGCGGCTCGATCATGGACTCATGATTCAGGGGCTCGACGAGGTGGTGGCTGCCGAGACGCGGTTGAGCGACGTCGATGGAGACGCCGGCAAGCTCACCCTCGCCGGCTACCCGGTCGAGGACCTGGCGCCCCATGCCTCTTTCGAGGAAGTTGCCTATCTGTTCCTGAAGGGCCGCCTGCCGGATCCCTCCGAACGGCATTCTTTCGCACAGGCCCTGGCTGGCCGCCGCGCTTTGCCTCCCCCGGCTCTGGAAGCTCTTCGCGCCGCGGCCGCCTCTCACGCGCCGCCCATCGACGCCTTGCGCATGGCCGTCCCGCTTCTCAGCCTCGGCCGCGCCGAGAACCCGTTCGAGGACGCCCTGGTCTGCATTGCCGCCTTCCCCGCAATCGTAGGCTCCTACTGGCGTTTTCGGAACGGGCTGACGCCGGTTCCCGTTCGCGCCGGCCTGCCGCACGCCGCCCACTACCTGCATCAATTGTTCGGTGACGAACCGTCCCCCGAGCGCGCCCGCGCGCTCGAAACCTATCTGAATACGGTTTGTGATCATGGCTTCAACGCTTCGACGTTTGCGGCCAGAGTGATTGTCTCGACGCAGTCCGACGTCGTCTCCGCGATTACCGGCGCCATCGGCGCGTTGAAAGGCCCCTTGCACGGTGGAGCCCCCGGTCCCGCGCTCCAGATGGTGTTTGAAATCGGCAACCCGGACCGCGCCGAAACCGTCATCCGCGCCAAACTCGATCGCGGCGAGCGCCTGATGGGATTCGGCCACCGGATCTACAAGGTGCGTGATCCTCGCGCCGATGTGCTTGCGCAAGCTGCCGGGTTCTTCTATGCCCATGGCGGTGACCAGCGCCTCTATGACTTGGCCCGCAGCGTGGAAACAACCGCGCTTCGATTACTGCGCGAACGCAAGCCCGGCCGCCGCCTCGACACCAATGTCGAATTCTATACAGCCCTGCTTCTCCACGGTCTGGGGATACCGGTAGAATTGTTTACTCCCACCTTCGCCGTCGGCCGCGTTCTCGGCTGGTGCGCGCATTGCTTGGAACAGTTGCGCGAAGGCCGGCTCATCCGCCCTCGCTCCACCTATGTCGGCCCCGCCAATCGGCGGTATCAGCGCGCCACCGCCTGAAATCCGCCTTCGCCTTGCCCAAGCAGCGGCTTAGCCCCTTCGAGCTATCCGCCGAAACATCCTGCCGCTCCACTGTTATACTCACCTCAGCACCTCCGCACTAGGCCCGGTTTATGTGGATCATCCGGCTCGCACTCCGTAGACCCTACACCTTCGTTGTCATGGCGATCTTGATCGCCCTCTTGGGCGTGTCTGCCATCGTCACGATGCCCGTCGATATCTTCCCGTACATCGACATCCCCATCGTCAGCGTGCTCTGGCAGTATTCCGGTCTGTCGCCCGACGAGATGGAAAAGCGCGTCGTCACCAACTTCGAGCGCGGGCTCACCTCGAACGTCAACGACATCGAACACATCGAGTCGCAGTCCTACGTCAATATCGCGGTGGTCAAGATCTTCTTCCACCCCAACGTCAACGTCGATATGGCCGTCGCCCAGGTCACCGCGCAGATGACTAGCGCGGTGCGCCAGATGCCTCCCGGCATGTTTCCTGGCAACGTCCTCAAATTTGACGCGGCCAGCGTGCCGGTTCTGCAGTTGGGACTCTCCAGCAAGACCCTGCGCGAGCAGGACATTTTCGACCTGGCCAACAATTTCA
>CAYTJD010000033.1:0-11226 GCA_964438005.1 uncultured Solibacteraceae bacterium
CGTTGTTTTCAATGTTCAAGTAGTTGGTGCCGTGCACGGTCACGCAGCGGCTGTAGGTGTCGTGAACCGCCGAGTTCTTGATGTACTGCCCCTGCGCATCGCCGATCAGATGCCAATGGATCGGATACCGGGCCAGATGCATATTCTGACCCATGCGATTGAGCTCGACGCCCTCGACAAACATCTTGCTCCCAACCATTGCCATGATGTGGCCGCCAAAGAGCGTCTGGTCCGCGTCAGGAGAAGCCTGAATCACGTTGTTGCGCGACAGCATGCCAACTTCGCCGCGTTCATCCACGTCGAAGGTGATCTTGCCGAAGAGCATGTAGTCCAGTTTTTTGTCGAGCGTGATCGTATTGCCACGGATGGCAGCAATGGTTCGCCGCTCTGCCTGATGGGGATCGAAATCCGTTGACGCGAGGACAATCATGTCGCCGGCCCGCCAGCCAGCGGCGTTCAGGACTTCAATCGAGCTGCTGCCTGCGTCGGCGGTCTTGGACAGCTTCGTCCAGGAGTTCGTCCGGTTACCGTGCAGGTTCAGGGTTCCACCCATCAGCATAATCCCGCGGTCACTGCGATCAGTCGTTCCCCCAATTCCACTCATATCTTCGTCTTTGACGTTGTCAGTGAGGGTAATTGTGGCCTTGCGCGTATGGGGCCTGGCTGCGGTGCCGATTTCCAGTTCCCCGTGCACCATGACCCACTCGGTGGTCAGTTCCAGATCTTTCTTATCCGCGAAGCTCAGCTTGCCGTTGATCGTCAAACTGCGCAGCGGCGGCGGAGAGACGTCGAGAACGACGTTCCTATCCTTTTCAATGGTGACCACAGCATCTTTGGCCGGCACCTTTTTGTCAGGCCAGGCGGCTGGATCCGACCAGCGCTTCGCGGTGGCCGTCGAAGTCTTTTGCTGCGCTTTGAGGACGGCATATCCGCCGAGGCCTGAAAAGGCTGGAACCAGCAATGAAAGGAACAAGAGAGAACGTTTTCGCATCGTTAAATCTCCGCGATCGATCGTGTTACGCTACTTTCTCCCGCTGGGATCGAAGGACGTGTAGCAAAGGACAATTTTACACCTATCGCCGGCCGGACAATATCCTCTGGTTTCAACGTCTTCGGCAGCTCGCTTCCGCTCAAATTCGTTACCCGGCCAAAAGATCGCCGCGGCTACGGCAACGCGTAGGTGACGAGCTTCGGGAAGACAGTCTGATCGGTCGCCGGGGGCGCCGGAGCGCCGGGCTCGGCGTTGCGCGCGACTACGATCCCGGTGCCGCCCATGAAAGCGATGTATTGCCGGCCGTCCAATTGATACGTGATGGGCGGGCCCATGCCGGCTTTCAGGCCGGTCTGGATGTCGGCGAGCTTGTCGCCTTTATCGGCGCTGTAGGCGACCAAGCGGCCGTCCGGAATCACCTGGATCACCAGGTTCCCGGCGGTGGTGAGCGTGCCGCCACCGATGGAGCCGCCACCGGGGCGCGTCCAGCGGATTTCTTTTGTAACCGGATCGAGCGCGGTGAGCACATTGCGCGGCTGGCCTTCGGGCGGCGGTTCGGGACCGATCGCGGGGGGCGGCTGGAGCTTGGCGGGAAGGGGCGGGGCGGGGGTGCCATCCTTTGTGGGAGGACCGCGGCGCACGCCGATGTTGCTCTGGTTCGGCTTTACGACATATTCGGTGTCCACGGCGAAGGTCGAACTGCTGACGGTCGCAGTGGGAACGTAGACGAGACCCGTCGTTGGGTTGAACGACATGGGCGACCAGTTGTGCGCGCCGCCGGGGCCGGGCGAAATCGTAATCGGCTCGGTGCCGTAGTGCGCCTCCGGATTGACGAAGGGGCGGCCGGTACGCTCATCGAGGCCCTTGGCCCAGGTGATTTTCGCGAAGGGAATGCCGGCGATGAACTGGCCGCTGACGCGATCGAGCACGTAATAGAAGCCGTCCTTATTGGCCTGCATGAGGACCTTGCGCTGCTGGCCCCGGATGGTGAGATCAGCGAGCAGAAGCTGCTGCACGCTGTCGTAGTCCCAGGAATCGCCGGGCACGGGCTGGAAATACCATTTGAGCTCGCCGGTATCGGGCTTGACGGCGAGGATGGAGCAGACGAACAGATTGTCTTTGCCCTTGGACTTGCGCAACTCTTCGGGCCAGGGGCCGCCGTTGCCGGTGCCGACGTAGAGGAGGTCGGCGTCGGGATCGTAGGCCATGCCATCCCAGACGGTGGCTCCGCCGCCGAGCTTCCACCAATCGCCCGACCAGGTTTCCGCAGCTTTCTTGAGCGCGGGGTTTTCGAAAGGCTTGGACGGGTCGCCGGGAACGGTGTAGAAGCGCCATGCGAATTTGCCGGTGAGCGCGTCATAGGCGGCGAAGAAGCCGCGGACGGGAAGCTCGGAGCCGGAGACGCCGATGACGACTTTGCCTTTGGCGATGCGCGGCGCCATGGTGATGGTGTAATTTTCCTGCGCGTAGGAGACGCGCGATTCCCAAACGGGCTTGCCCGTTTCGGCATCGAGCGCGATGAGGCGGCCATCAACGACTGGGGCGATGATCAGACCCTGATAGAGCGCGATGCCGCGCTGCACGACGCCGCAGCAGATTTTGGCGCGAGTCTTATCCTGGTTGACTTCGGGATCCCAGCGCCACTTTTCCTTGCCGGTGCGCGCGTCGACGGCGAAGACGATGCTCCAGTTGGTGATGCTGAACAGGGTGCCGTTCCAGAACAGCGGCGTGGCCTCCTGGCCGCCGCCGCCACGGCCGACTTCATACGACCAGACGGGGTGGAGCTGGGCGACGTTGGCGGCGTTGATCTGCTGCAGCGGGCTGTAGCGCGTCTCGCCGGGAGTGGCGCCGTAGCTGACCCAATCTTCGGGATTTTTGGCGGCGTTCTTCAGCGCGGCGTCGTCGATTTTGCGGGCGGTCTGGGCGTGCGCAGCGGCGAGCGCCAGGGTAGCGAAAACAGCGATTCGGATAATCAGCACGGTGGTATTCCTCACGCGGGAAACTTAGATTCTACTCCGGTTGGAGTGTCCCGCGTGAGGGCGGGCGCTACGGCTGCCGTTCTCCGCCGTGGCGGTGTTCGGGCGGCGCCGGAGCTATTTCCTGTCCGGCGATTTCCAGCGCCGGGGAGTCCCGGGCGGCTGGTTTGGCCGGCGCATCGGGCTTCGCGTTGCCGGCGACGTAGGGAGATTGCACGCGGATGATGTTCATCATGCCCAGGTCTTCGTGGCCGAGAATGTGGCAGTGGAAGACAAAGTCGCCTACGTCGGGGCCGCGGAAATCGATGCGTACCGTGACGCTGGGAAAGGGATGAGCAGGGTTGCCGTCCCAGTACGGCACCTGGATCATATCCAGGTATTGGCGGAGGACGGCCGGCGACTGCGGGGTGCCGTTGATCTCGAAATTGTTCTCCGATTCGACAAGGAAATGCAGTTGGTGGAAATGGAACTCGTGGTTCTCGCCCGCGCGATTCTCCACGGTCCATTCCTCGACGGTTCCCTGGGTCGCGACGATGTCGGGCGGAGCGTTGGGATCGAAGATATGTTTGGGCTTGCCGACGACTCCCATGAAGAACATGTCGGGCGTGCAATTGGTGCTCAGGGGCGCGCAATTTTCGTCGAAATAGACGGTGCGCTTGACGGCGACCGGAGCCGTCCCGAGACCGGCGAAGCGGTTGAGCCTGGAATTGAGCGCGGTGAACGCGGGGACCGCGCCGTCACTGTCCGCGGAGGCTTCTTGATCAACCAACTGGATGGTAGCCAGAGGCCGCTGCGGATCGTTGTCTCCCAAAGGGCCGGTATTGATGGGCAGCGTAATGAGCTGGGCCAGGTGCACCGAAGGAGGCGGCGCCGGCACGATGAACTCGACGCGGGCGGCCGGCGCGAGCAGGAAGTGGTTGACGGCGATGGGACGTCCGGGGAGCGTACCATCCTGCGAATTGACGGGAACGGCGTCGATGCCGGTGACGAGCATGATCTGCGGCACGCCATCGAACAGATACTGCAGATCGAGGATGGTATCGGAGCAGGAGTTGGAAACTCTCCAGAACTCACGGTCGCCGGCTCGCATCGGCAGAATCGCGGGGACGAAGTTGTTGGAATTCGGATCGGTGGGCGAAGTGATCGGGATATAGTTCAACGTCACGTCCCAGGACGGGATGCTCCCGCCGGGAGCGGGATTGCCGGGGACGGTCTGGTCGCGCACGATCAGGATGCGCTGGCGGAGGCCGCTGACGGCGGGTTGGACGTTCTGAATGCCCTCGACGACGATGGCGCCGGCGGCGCCGCCTTGGAGCGCGTGCTCGGCGATGCCGTGAACATGGGGGTGATACCAGTAGAGTCCGGGCGGCTCGTTCGCGGGGAAGGCCACGTCGTAGTGGAAAGTCTCGCCGGAGTTGATGATGGTCTTGATGACTTCATCCTGATGGCAGACCGGTGCCGTATTGGTGCCGTGATAGTGAATGTTGAGCGAGGTGCTGTTCATGGTCGAGGCGCCGCAGTTCGGGGCATTCAGCGCCATGGGGTTGGTGCCCTTCGGCAGATTGTTGGTGACGGTGATCACCAGATGGTCGCCCGGGTTGAGACGCAGCGTGGGGTTCTGGAGGCCGTCTGGCGTCATGAGGCAGAAGAGTTCGCGGTTCGCGGCGTCGAAGCGGTGCTGATAGGAAAAGCGCACAGTGAGCACGCCGTTGGAGCTGAAGAGCGCGCGCGGATTCTGTACGACGCTGCCGGCCGCGGGACGCGGGCAGGGATTGGCTACCGGCGCCACGGCGTCAGTAGCGGACTGCGCGTGCGCGAGACTGACCGCTGACAACGCGATCAGAATAGACCAGAGAAGCGGTTTGCGTGGCATAAGCCCTCCTAGCTTCACGAAAATGTAACGACGCGTCTGTACCCGCGGTAAACAAAACTCGCAGGGACACACGTCGAGCGCGAACGTTTTTTTGTAGAGTCGATGCGGCGCGGCGCCGGGAACTCAGATTAAAGGCCGCTGCCTTTTCCGGAGTAGAATCGCATCGGGGTTAACACGTGTCAACCGGGAATGCGCCGGGTGCGCCTCCGCCGGCGTGCCAACGATTACACTGCGACGAGCTATTTCCGCGATGCCGGCTGCTGCGCGGCAGCGCGTTCTTCGGCGCGCGCGCCGCCCAGAATGCCGCTCATCGCGTAGTTTCCTTCGTGACAGGCGTACTCGAGGACGGGACTGTCGGTCCGTTCCAGAGGGAACTCAATGGTCCAGGGCCGGGTGTAGACGGTGGGATCAACGACTGTCGCGCGATAGGTAATGGTGTGCGGGCCGGTGCGCGTCAGACGCTCGGTGACCTGCAGGTTCTCATCGCTCATGCCGTCATATTGGACGCCAAAGCGGCTCTGATCGCTGACGCGGAAGTTGGAGGTTTCGATCACGAGCGTGTCACCGTCCCAGCGGGCCGCGGAATCGCCCTCCCATTGCCTCACGTTCTGAGGCAGGCGGGGCTGCGCCTTGCCGCCGGTGAGCGGGATGACGCGCGCCTGGTGCGCCATTTCGGAAAGAATGGCAATCGAGTCGGCCGATTGTACGATTTGATAGTAGTTGTTGTAATTGCCGGGCAGGAACGGCGGACCGGATTGCGAAAAAACGAGGCAGCGATCCGGCAGCGCGCGGGTTTCCGGACCATCGTTGGCGTGCTGAGCCAGCCACGCGTGGGTGCCGGCGAATTTTTGGGCGGCGGCGGGGGTCATGGCAGGGAAGCGGCCATTGGGAGGATCGATGACGCGGGAGGTACGGTGGTCGCTGGCCAAGTGCGCACCGCGATCAAACCACGCTTCGTTGTACGCGCGGCCGAGGTCGGTTTCAGCGGAGCCATCGCGGCGATCGCGATTGAGATCCTGGGCTCGTTTCCTTTCGTACGCCGCCGCTTCTTCCGGCGTGTAGAATTCCTTGTTTCCGAGCTCGACGGGACGCTCAAGCGGGGTCATGCTGGCGGCATCCCAGACGCCTTCGAGGTCGGGTTGACCGTTGGGCGTGCGCGGCGCGGTCCATTTCTTCGCAGCGGCTTGCGGGCTGGCGGGAATGGCACAAGCCAGAGCCAATGCAGCGGGCAGCATAACGGAAAAGAAACGGCAACGAGTCATGGGGATATTCTACTGTTTCCCAGCTCGGAACGAGGAAAGCTGACACCGGCGACAAAATCGCCGGCGTTAGACGCGTGTGGTGACGAATGTTCCGGGGGCGGGGCGGTCGGGGTCGGCGGGCTTGCCACGGCGCATTTCGGCCCAGTCGTACTCGAATGCCTGGCCACAATCAAGGCAACTGACGTAGGCTTGCTTGGAGCCCGGCGTGGGCGTAATCGGGAAGGTCGTTCTCTGGTGAGAACACCCAACAAACGATTGAAATAAGGCCTTTAGCATAAGGAATTCTTGACCTCGAGCAAGCCCCCGATTTGCGATCGATAGGACCAGCGTATGGGCAAGAAGGAAACAATACAATGCTAACGAAAGTTAACAGCGGGCCAGGCGAGGTCCCGCGGTGACGCGCGGGGCCGGCGATGCAGCGATGGGGAGGCGAAGGCGCTACGGCAACGCGAAGGCTATGACGATGTCGCTGGGTTTGATGGGGGAGCCGCGGAGGTGGCCGGGGCCGCCGGCGACGATCACTACGTATTGTTTGCCGTTGCGGCCGCGGTAGGTGATGGGGGTGGCATTGCCGACCGAATCGAGTTTGGTGACCCAGAGTTCTTTGCCGGTGCGGGACTCGAAGGCGCGGAATTTGCCATCAGCAGTGGCGGCGATGAAGAGCATGCCGCCAGCGGTGGCGATGCTGGCGCCGAGGTTGATCGCGCCGGTGTTCTTGAGTCCCTTGGCTTCGAGCTCGTCATAAGAGCCGAGCGGGACGCGCCAGGCGACGTCGCCGGTGTGCGTGTCGACAGCGGAAAGCTCGCCCCAGGGCGGCCGGTTGCAGGGGTAGCCTTGCTGGTCGACGAAGCGGTTGTACGCGCCCTGATTGCGAAAGGGCATGGGCGATCCGGGCGGGGCGGCGACCATCTGGCCGGTCTGACCGAGGTTGGAAGCGTTGGCGAAGATGTAGCCGAGCTTGGGATCGTAGGAGACGCCGGCCCAATCGGCGCCGCCCATGGAACTGGGGAAGGTGAGGCGCGGCTCCTTGATGCTAAAGGGCGTGAACGGGCCGAGCGTTTTGAACTTTTGGAATTGCTCGAGGCAAAACGCGTGCGCTTCGGGCGAGATGTTGGAGACTTCGTCTTTGGTCATGCTCAAGCGGGTCAACGCGGGCGGCTTGAGCGGGAACGGCTGGGTGGGCCAGGCTGCTTCGCCGGGGACGTCGCTCGGCGGAACAGGGCGCTCTTCCACGCCCCAGACGGGTTTTCCGGTGAGGCGCTCGAGCACGTAGAGCAGACCGTTTTTGGAGAATTCGACCACTGCGGGAACGCGCTTGCCGTTCATGGTGGCTTCGATCAACGAGGGCGGCGCGGCCATGTCGTAGTCGAAGAGGTCGTGGTGGACGGTTTGGAAATACCAGCGGAGTTTACCGGTGGCGGCGTCGAGGGCGACGACGCTGTTGGCATAGAGGTTTGTGCCTTTGCGGTCGGCGCCATAAAAACTGTCGGCGGGATTGCCGAGCGGGATGAAGACGAGGCCGCGCTCGTTGTCGATGGTCATGGCGCCCCAGGCGCTGGGGCCGGCGCGATCTTTCCAGCCATCGGGTCCCCAGGTGGCGTTGCCGGGCTCGCCGGGTTGCGGCACGGCGTGGAAGCGCCAGACGAGTTTGCCGGTGCGGGCGTCGAAAGCGCGCGGGTCGCCGCTGGGGCCTTTGCTGGGACCTTCCTGGGTGGAGGGACCGAGGATGATCAGACCTTTGTAAATGGCCGGCGGCGAGGTGATGGCGTAGTGCGCATTGGGATAATCGTCGGCGACACCGGTGCGGAGATTGACTTCGCCGTTATCGCCGAAATCGAGCGCGGGCTTGCCGGTTTTGGCGTCGAGCGCGATGAGGCGGGCTTCGGTGGCGAGGATGACGCGCGGTTTGGTCTTCGAATCGCCGGGCCAGTAGGAGACGCCACGGTGCTCGGAGACGCGGGTGCTTTTCGGATCGTAAGTCCACAGTTGCTTGCCGGTTTCAGGCTCGAGCGCAACCACGCGGTTCTTCTGCGTGGCGAAGTACAGGACGCCGCCGACCACGATGGGCGTGTTCTCCCAGGTGCCGCCGGGATCGCCAGTGTGATAGCTCCACGCGCGGACCAGGGTGGCGACATTCCTGGCGTTGATCTGATCGAGAGGAGAATATTTCGTACCGCCCGGATCGCGGCCGTAGGCGGGCCAATCGGCGGGATCCTGGGCGAGGAGAGGGGAACAGAGAAGGCAGAAAGCGAGGGCGCGGTTCATGGTATTGCTAATTTACTGCAAAACCGGCGCCGATCGAGAACGCCTCACTGCTCGTTATCGTCGCCTGGATTGAGGCGGGTGATGAACGTGCCCCAATTGGCCAACAGGGTTCGAGGACGGGGACCGATATACTCGCCGGCAAGCCAGATCGAGCCGTTCTCATCGACGGCGGCCGCGCCGTAGTCGCCCCAGCGCGCTTCGCACAGCAGCTTGCCATTGCCGAGATCGATGCATGGGGGCGGAACAGAAACGGCATCGGGGTAGCCTGTAAATCCATCTTCCGAATTGACGCCGATGCCGGCCAAGTGCACTTTGCCGTGGTGGCCACCATGATTCAGCGTGACGTAACCCGTGCTGGGAAACAATGCCGGGCTGGCAATCGAGAATCCGATGGCGACCTCGTTGTCCGAGTTCACACCGACCGCGGGGAAGAACACGGCACCATTCGCCACGGCCAGATATCCCTGGTTCTCCACGTCAGCCTGGAAGAAGTCATCGGTGGCGTCGACTCCGACGGAAAACCAAGCGATGCCCGCCTTGATGTTGCCGTTTTCTCCGGGCGAGGTCAGTCCCGTGGTGACGGCGCTCCAGAGGTTGCCATTGGCAAACGTCACCTGCTGCATGCGGTGCTCGTTGGTGGCCAGCATTTCGGTCACGTTGGGATCGACCAACGATCCGAGGGGCAGAGTGCCGATCTTTTGGACGGCGTCGGGAGGCACACCATAGACCTCGCTCGCAATCACTTTGCGGCGGAGCCGGAACTTGAGGGCGGGGCTCGGCGGGAAATTCAAAAAAGCGGTATTGCCGAGCGCCCAGACCACAATCTGATTTTCCAAGACCGCCGTCACGTTAAACGAGCTCAGGAAGTACTGGGTTCCGAAGTGCGCGAACTCCTGCCCGCGTGTGTTGCTGGCTGGATGCACAGAGAAATCGAGGCCGCCATCAGAGTCGAACCCGGCCGGGAGGGCAAAGTGCAGGACAAAGGGCGGGGGCGCGCCGAAAGCCAACGCAAATTTTGACATGGCGTAAATCTGGGCTCCGCTGAATCCCGAAGCCTGGATTTGGAAGGCGTTGGTGGTGATGTAGAATCCGTTGGCGTCGAAGCCGATCAGCGGCTGGTCCCCAAAGCAGGGGCAGCCCACACCGTTTGAAGTGGTATGCAGGCGAAAGCGGTTCCACTTGCCGGTGGGGTCGCCGGTTTGCGTGACGGCGATGAGCACACTGGAGTCGGGCAGAAGACCTCCGGTTTTGGGATCCACGCTGATCTGCAGCAAAGTCAGAAAGAACCGGTTGGTGGCGGCATCGTAATGGCAGCGGGGGTCAGAAATGAAGTCTCCAAAGATGGGAGGAGAGCTACGCACCACTTCCGGAGCGAGGCCGAAAAACTGGCTCAAGGCCGTGGGGCCGGAGAGCAGCGCGCCGTTCCGCGCCCGATAGATCGCCAGCGCGGTGTTAACGGTCTCCACGGCAAACCCGTTGCCGATGCAGAAGCCCTGGTCGGGCGGCTCTGTGCTGAACTGGGTATTGGCGTAAGCACCAGTGCCGGCCGTGCGCTGGTCGGCGTGGTCCAGTCCGTCAAAACCAAAAACATTCGGGTTGGGGGAAACAATGTTGGTGTTAGGAACGGTGGGAAACGCGAGAGCCGTTCTGGCGGCGGCAGCCGCAATTCGGGGCAACTGGGTTAGCGCGTCCACATTCAGCCTGCTCACCTCCAGGCTTCGATCGAGGGTCGCGGGAAGAGCCGCAAGCGGCCCTTGCTCGAGCGTCGCACTCCCGATGGAGTCGAGCTGAGCAAAGTCCGGCGCCACGGAAACATCCTGGGCGATGGCGACGGCCGGGATGATGCATGCAGCGGCCAGTATGAGGTGGCAGTTCCACAACGAATGGATTCTCATGAAGCGAACCCCCCGATCCGCGTGAGCGGTACGTACGGCACAGTAATGGACTTATGGACCTCAATAACACTAGACCGGTTTGTTCGGGAAATCAAGGCCTGAAATTTCTAAAGCACCCGAGCGACTTCACCAGGTTTGAACGAAATCGTACGATCGGCCGGAGGGACTACTGCGCCGGTTCCAGGCGGATGAGGGCGCCGTTTTCTTCGTCGGTGAGGACGTAGAGGAGGCCGTCGGGACCCTGGCGGACGTCGCGGATGCGCTGGCGCAGGTCGGTGAGCAGAGACTGGCGCGCGATTTCGTCCCAGTTCTGATCGAAGGTGATGCGCTCGAGATGCGGGTAGCCTTGCGCGGCACCGCCGAGCATGGCGCCGACGAATACGTTGTTTTTCCACTCAGGGAAGCGGTCACCAGTGTAGAAAGCCATACCGGACGGGGCGATGGACGGGGCCCAGAAGACGATGGGCTGCGTCATGCCTTCGCCGAAGTTGGGGATCTTGGGGCCGGTGTATTCGCGGCCGAAGCTGACGAGCGGCCAGCCGTAGTTGGCTCCGGCCTTAATAATGTTGATCTCATCGCCGCCGTAGGGGCCGTTCTCGTTATTCCAAATGTCGCCGGTAACGGGATTGAGTGCGAGACCGAGCGAATTGCGGTGGCCCATGGAAAAAATCTCGGGGCGGTAGCCGGGCTTGCCGGCGAAGGGATTGCCAGGAGCGGGTGTGCCGTCATCGCGCAGGCGGAGGATCTTGCCGCGCAGACTGCCGGGCTCCTGCGCGGCATTCCCGTTGGAGGCGCCGGTGGTCATGTAGAGCATGCCGTCGCGACCCCAGGCGAGACGCGACCCGGAACCGCCGTCGCCGGCCCAGGAATCGCAAATGAGCACGTCCTTCACATCGCTGAGCTGATGGCCCTCGAAGCGGCCGCGGGCCAGCGTGGTGGCGACCTGGTCTTTGGCGATGTCCTT